>JBAXWY010000004.1:0-140554 GCA_037128175.1 Methanothrix sp. | reverse complement strand
AACTTCAAAAGTTGAATGGCATTTACTCCAGCTCTCGCGTTGAAGATAACTGGTACTATTGGACCAACATGTGGCTGAACGGACCCCAAGAAGCAACGGGAACTAATGTGGCAAATATTTATGGGACAATGTCCAACCCCTATGCATTCAAGGATCCACAAGCTGCACTGGAGAACGCCAATACGTATAAACAACTTCAAAAGTTGAATGGCATTTACTCCAGCTCTCGCGTTGAAGATAACTGGTATTACTGGACCAACATGTGGCTGAACGGCCCCTCAGCTTAAAAGGCTAGATCAACCTCTCTTTTTCCATTTTTCTGGCAGTAACGTCGCGTCTTCTTTCTTCTTAAAACTCCATCAGGCTCCTCTGCACCGGTCGCGCCAAGAGCTGTGCCTCCTTGCGCCACTCTCCCGCCGGCGTCCTGATCCTCTTCTCCATCTCCTCCATCGCTTCTCCCAGGCTGCCAAAGCGCGCCGGAGGCGAACGCATGGCCGATCTAGCCACCTCTCGCACCACCCACACTCCCAGAGGGGCCCAATAAGCCTCCGAGATTTCCCGCACCGCCAGCACGCCGGCCTGGCGGCCCTGCCCGGCCAGGTGCTCCAGGACGGCCAGACGCGCCGCGTAGTAGCCGCCTGCCAGAGGGCTGTACTGCTTTTTGGCCTGCGCGTCCTCTCGATCACCGCCGATGAAGCCCTCTTCCGCCCACACGGAGCGGGCCCGCCAGATCTCCACCAGCTCGAAGCTGAAGGGCCGCGGCAAAAGCAGGATCTCGAAGTGATTTCCCAGGTCTTCGCCGGAGAAGAGATAGTAATCGTTCACCTGGCGACAGTCCAAAACCGTCTCCTTGAGCAGCTTGCCGATCATGTCGTCCGAGGCGGTAATGGACCAACGGGTGGGCACCAGCTTTCTCTTCTTGCCCAAAAGGCCTAAGGAAAGCATGCGTGAGATGTGATCCGTGCCAATTCCGCTGGTGTAAAGATCGGCAACTGCTGTCGCTGCAGCGGCGTCCCTGTCTTCCACCATCTGGTCCACCTTCCTGGGAATAAGCGGATTGGTGGTGATCTGCATCCCACTCATTTCACCAGATGGACCGGAGGGGGAGAGAACGCCGTCAAACTGCAGCCTGCCCCGGGGCGGCTTGTAAAATGAGACTTCAGTTCCCACCGGAGCCGAAGACAGGGCGATCTGCTGCATGGCCTCCAGCAGCCTTCCCGGCGCCTCCGCCTCTTTTATTACTATCTTGCTCTCGGAGCGGACCATGGCCGAGCGCGCCGCTATGATCTCGCCGATGTCCATGGCCAGACTGGCCGGCTCGACGGGCTGCCCTGGGTTGCCGCCGGCGGGCACCATGGGCCCGGCTCTTACCAGTGGATAGCCGTGCCTGCCCACGAAAACCTCGGGCGGGGACATGCCTTCCAGGCTCTTGCCGATGCGGGGCAGGGCCGCCGTCTCCTCCAGGCGGCGCAGTATGGGGCAGACGGGCCGGCCGCACAGCCCCCGGCCTTTGCAGGTGATGCACTTCATCATTATTCTATCCTATTCTATGCTTATTCTCTATGCAGCAAGGCCCTTATAGGTTATATCACTATTATCCTCTTGATGACTGACAGGTTGATCCCGGCTATCGCTCAGGACGCCAAGACCGGAGAGGTGCTCATGCTGGCCTACATGAACGACGAGGCCCTGGCCAAGACCAAAGAGACGGGCAAGGCCCACTACTGGTCCCGCTCGCGAAAGAAGCTCTGGCTGAAGGGCGAGTCCTCCGGGCATTTTCAGCGGGTGTTAGAGATCAGGATCGACTGCGACGAAGATGCCGTTCTGCTGTTAATCGAGCAGGAGGGCGGAGCGTGCCATACCGGCTACAGGTCATGCTTCTACCGCACCCTGGAAGGCATTATTGTAGGCGAGAAGGTCTTTGATCCCGAGGATGTCTATTGATGTCCGGCTCTAAATCCTACCCGCTTTACGACAATCCCCTGCTCAAGGCCGAGGCTCGCCTGCAAGAGGGCGCGGCGCAGGCCCTCGTGAAAGTTGATGCCCATGGCCCTCTGGCCCATTTGCCCATCGTCAAGTCCGCCCTGCAGATGTTTGACGGGCAGATTGCAGCTCACGCAGATTCAGAAAAGCTCTGCCTGTCTACCTGGATCCCGCCCATCCCCAGCCGGGCTTTTTCCCGGTTAGCCGACAGCCGGCTGCGGGCCTTGCTGGGCAGGCGTACCCCGGACCAGGTTACCATCTCCATCACCGAGGAGTGCCCCAACCGCTGCGCTCACTGCGCCTTGCCAAATTCCGGGAACAAGCTTTGCCTCGCCCCTCACACCGTCAAAGACATCATCGGCCAGGTTCTGGACATGGGAACCACGCTGGTCATATTCGATGGTGGAGAGCCGGCCTTCTACGGAGAGCTGCCGGAGCTGGTGGCATCTGTGGATGATAGGGCCATCTCCACCCTCTTCACCTCCGGGGCGGGATTTACGGCCGCGCTCGCGCGCCGGCTGAAGGAAGCGGGCCTTTATGCCGTAAACGTCAGCCTGGACAGCCCCATCGAGGCGGAGCATGATGTCATGCGCGGGCGGGCGGGCGTCTTTTCCGAGGCCATGTCGGCTATTGAAAATGCCCTTGCTGCCGGCCTGCTGGTGAACCTCTACGTGGTATTGCGTCGGGAGAACATGCTTCATCTACAGGGGTTCCATGAGCTTGCCCGCCGCATGAAAGTGCACGAGCTGACGTTCTTTGAGGTGGTCTGTACAGGCCGCTGGTCGGAGCGGCAAAACATCGCTCTTCTGCCCGCCGATCACGCCCTTCTGGCCGACTTTGTCCAAAAGGCAGGATCACCGCGCATATTTTCCGTTCCCGAGGCCTACCAGCGTTTCGGCTGCTTTGCCGCCACCAGCTGGATGCACATAACACCGGCCGGAGAGGTCTATCCCTGTTCCTGCTACCCCGAGGCCTGGGGCAACATCTTCGAGGAGCCCATCAAAAAAATCTGGCGGCGCATGGGGGCTTTCCCCTACAAAAAGAGCAAAACATGTCCTATGAGAAAATAAGGCGTTTTAATACCGATTTTGAGCTGAATTGCTCGGCAATGAAGCGTTTAAAATCCGATTCAGGTTAAACCAAATTTTTCAGGCGATTTTTCGATCAATAAATCTATATAGGACATTAATAATGAACAATGTTGATCGAATTATGGATTTGACACCTGTTCAAAGAGACATCTTAACCGCATTGATCAACATTCATCGTGTTGAAGGGCGAGCAGTGAAGGGCGAGGAGATTGCCGAGCTGATAGACAGAAATCCCGGCACCATCCGAAATCAGATGCAATCCCTCAAAGCCTTGAACCTGGTAGAAGGCGTGCCTGGTCCCAAGGGCGGGTACAGGGCTACGGGCGCTGCCTTCGAGGCGCTTAATATCGAAGCCACGGGAGATGTGGTAACCGTCCCCGTAATCCGCAATGGTGTGATGATGGAGGGCACCACCGCCAGCGAGATCATCTTCAACAAGGTCATGCACTCGCAGCAATGTGACGGCGTGGTACGCATCATCGGCAACATCAGGGAATTCAATGTGGGAGACTGCATTGAGGTCGGACCCACACCGGTAAACAAGCTCTACATCCGGGGCAAAGTGACGGGCAGGGACGACACCATGAGCCGGCTCATTTTCCATATCGAGGAGATGATATCCGTGCCCAAAGTGCCCGTCAAGGGGATCGCGCGGCGCGCCGTACACATACCGCCCGGCGCCTCTCTACAGGAGGCATCGCGCATACTGGTGCACAACGGTGTCTCTGAGGCCCTGGTGGATGACAGCTCACCGGGATTGATCAACATGGCCGACATCACCCGTGCTGTGGCGGACGGCAAGACCAATCAGGAAGCCAGGGAGATCATGACCCGCGGCTTTTTGACCATCGACTCCGAGGAGCCCATCTACGAGGCCATCAAGATGCTGGGCCGGACGGGCGCCAGCCAGCTGGTCGTCACCGAGCAAGGAGCCATGTGGGGCATCGTCTCACCCGGCGACCTGGTAAAGACGCTTACTCCCGCCTGATCTCAGTTCCCGTGTGCCCTCCCAGGGCACCTTTTCTCAAATTTTCAATTTTGCTGCCCAGAACGATAGCGGTAGGTATGGAGCTTCTTTCGATGATCTTGGCGGCCAGGGGATCGACGGGTGAGCGCGAGCCGGCCTTCATCTCCGTCTCCATGGCCAGGCGGGCCAGCGCCTGGAAGGACATACGCACCAGCTTCTTCGCAGCGGGGTCCTTCTCCGGATCGGCGGTGTAAACTCCGTCCACCGAGGTAGCGACGACCAGCTTGTCGGCGTGCACGTACTCCGCCAAGAGAGCAGATACTGCGTCCGTAGTCTGGCCCACGGCCACGCCGCCCATTACTACGATCTTGCCGGGTCCGGCCAGCCGCGCTGCCTGGGCATAGGTCTCAGGGATCTCTTGCGGCGCCGCATCACCAAGAGCAGCCACGAGCAGCGCCGAGTTGAGCTTGGTGGCGCCAATGCCGATGGTGTCGCAGAACATCTCCGATGCGCCCAGCGCCCGGGCCTTTTCGATGTACTCGCGGGCGATCCTGCCGCCGCCCACGACGACGTAGATCTGGTGCTCCAGGGCCAGCTCTTTGAGGGCCTGGGCGTACTCCTTGAGGCTTTGCGTATCGCGGCCTGCCAGGATGGAGCCGCCGAGAGAATAGACGAATATCATTGGTTGGTCCTGATTCGAGGGTGAATAAAAAGGTTGCCGGGATTATGGATATTGATGAGCGAATAAGCTGCTTATTCTTCCCACTTTCGGATCCATTCCTTTACCACCTTTACATTGGGGCTTTCAATTTGCTCGAAAATGATAAGTGCTTCTTTTGCCAGCTTGATTGCTTCTACTTTCTTGTCAAGCCGGTACAATAAGTACCCCAGGTTGCCCAGGCCGGCTCCTTCGCCCCGCCGGTCCCCAATCTCGCGTAAAATTTTAAGCGCTTGCTCGTAGTATTCGATTGCTTTTCGCGGCTCGCCCAGATGAGAATAGGCATTTCCCAGGCTGCCCAGGTGGGCTCCTTCGCCCATCCGGTCCCCAATCTCGCGTGAAATTTTGAGTGCCTGCTCGTAGTATTCGATTGCTTTTCGCGGCTCGCCCAGATGAGAATAGGCATCTCCCAGCTCGCCCAGGCGGTTTCCTTCGCCCCGCCGGTCCCCAATCTCGCGTGAAATTTTGAGTGCCTGCTCATAGTATTCGATTGCTTTTCGCGGCTCGCTCAGATGAGAATAGGTATTTCCCATGTTGCCCAGTTTGGCTCCTTCGCCCCGTCGGTCCCCAATCTCGCGTGAAATTTTGAGTGCCTCTTCTAACCATTCGGTATACCTGAGTGGATGCAGCCGTAAATTCAAGATAGAGCTTGCATCGGCAAAGTTGCTGCAAATTTCCGCTATTTCGTTGCTCTTGGATTTGTTCTCACTCGCCCAATTTTGCCCGGATTTAATGTTCATCCAATTGATATCGAAAAGCTTCAAACCCATTGCTAACCTATCATTACCCTGCAGAAATTGCTTATTTGCAGCCCAAAGCAATTTCTGGTAGTGCCTGGCATGACGCAGTCTGGCAGGTTCACGGTATGCATCTTCCAAGCGAGATTCGGCAAAGACTCGCGCCAGGTCGTGCAAGCGGTAGCGTCCTCCTTCACCGGAGGCAGAGGACAGGAACTCCACAAGACTCCAAGTTACAAGCTCGCTCAAATTGCAATGCCCTTCATCTTGGCAGACAGCATCCTCCGCTTGAGCGTCGAAGTCGGATGGAAAGACTGAAAGCTGGCAAAATACATTTGCCATCTCTTCTGGCAGGCGATTGTAGCTCAAGGTGAAGCTGGCCTCCACGTCTAGGTCCACGCCCTCTTTTCCAATCTTCTCCAGCCGCGTGCGTTCGGATCGTAGCTCTTCGAGATAGCTTGATGGATTCAAGTCGCTTTTAACTGCCAGAAGGCTGGCCGTCGCCCGCAGGGCAAGAGGAAGGTAGCCACAGAGCTTGGCGATCTCTTCAGCTTGGCGGCTCATGCGAGGGCATATCTTGAGCAGCAAATCTCGGGCATCGGATGGCTTCAATGTGTCCAATAAGAAAGGCTCGGGCATTCCGGGCAAGGTGAACTTCTTCCTCGATGTGACCAAGACGACACAACCCAACGGAGGCAGAAGCGGGAGGACCTGCTTATCATCAGCGGCATTGTCCAACAGAAGCAGAACGCTCTTTCCTTCAAGTACTGAGTTATAAAGTCCTTGCAACTCGTTTTGGTCTTCCGGCAAGCGTTCTTCTGAGACGTGAAAAAGCGCGAATTACCTGGACCATAGCATCGGCAGGTTTCAAAGGATTTGGGCTCGTGCCCTCCAGCCTGAGGAAGATCTGACCATTTTGAAAGCGGCTTTTGAGCTTATCCGCCAGCACCAGAGCAAGAGCAGTTTTGCCGACTCCGCCCATCCCACGCAGGCCTGTTATGGTGGCACCGCGCTCAAAGTTGTTCAGCATTTCTTTCAGCTCATCATCTCTGCCGACAAAGTCTTGCGGAGGTGCTTGGATTCGCGGGACTGGTAGCTTCTCTTGTGGTTTGATGATTATATCCCCGATGTATTGGCTTACCGGACCGATAGGCTCGATTATCGGTCCAGTGGCACCTCGCATGTCCAATGCTTTTCCACCCGTTGCCGTAGGTCCGTCGAACCGCCCGGAGAGCAAATCACCCCTAACAGTTCCAGTATTGATGGTCTGATGAGTTGGATTTGCAATGATGCCCTGTTGGGATTCCTCTTTAGATTTGCGATCGTTGACAAAACCAATGAGTTCTATTGCTGTGGCCAAGATGCCGCCCGCTGCGATCAGAGAACTATTTTGGATTTGTGGAAACCAAGTAATTGCCAAAGCTACCAAGACGATCAACAATATAACTATTGCATGCCTTTTCTTTGGTTTCGTGGTGTCCCACTGATTCAGACATCATCTCTTCAATTTAAAAACGTTTGGAAAAATTATTGGCACGCTTTATGAGAGGTCAATTCTCTGCAAAAAATGTTTGAAAAAGAGTTGTGGAAAGATCTCTAAATCTTATCCAGAGCCTTGACTACTTCGCCGAAGATGGTCTTGATATCGCCCACACCAAGAACGGTGGCGACGATGCCCCTCTTGTTGTAGTAGTCGATAAGCGGCTGGGTCTGGGCATGGTAGGCAGTCAGTCTCTGCTTGACTGTGGCCTCGTTATCGTCCGCCCTCTGGTACAGCTCGCTGCCCCAGGCATCGCACTTTCCAGCAACCTTGGGCTTATTGAAGAGTTCGTGGTATGTCGCGCCGCACTTGCACATCCTTCTACCTGTGACGCGCTTGACCAGCTTTGCATCGGGAACATCGATGTTCAAAACGACATTGATCTTCTGGCCCAATGCGGGAAGAATCTTGTCCAGTGCTTCAGCCTGGGGCATGGTCCGGGGGAAGCCGTCCAGCATCCAGCCGCCATTAACATCATCCTTGGCCAGACGATCTTTGATGATATCAATGAGAGGAGTGTCAGGAACCAGCTTGCAGACGTCCACGAGAATAGCTGTAATTGTAAGAGAAATTTCGGCCAAAACTCTAGAATCACTTCACCTAACTTAAAAAAAATGTTGGTATCTCTGGTATATTAATTACTGAATCCTTTTGATGTTCATTTGCACAATATCCAGAGCAGTGATGACCTTGCCGAAGATCTCCTTGATATCGCCCACACCAAGAACGGTGGAGACAATGCCCCTCTTGTTGTAGTAGTCGATGAGCGGCTGGGTCTGGGCATGGTAGGCAGTCAGTCTCTCCTTGACTGTCTCTTCAGTGTCGTCTGCCCTCTGGTACAGGTCGCCGCCGCAGGCATCGCACTTTCCGGCAACCTTGGGCTTATTGAACAGTTCGTGGTATGTAGCGCCGCACTTGCACATCCTTCTGCCGGTCACGCGCTTGACCAGCTCTGCATCGGGAACATCGATGTTCAGAACCACATCGATCTTCTGGCCGAGAGCGGGAAGGATCTTATCCAGTGCTTCTGCCTGGGGCATGGTCCGGGGGAAGCCGTCCAGCATCCAGCCGCCTTTAACGTCATCCTTGGCCAGGCGATCCTTGATGATATCGATGAGAAGAGTGTCAGGAACCAGTTTGCCGGATTCCATGAACTTCTTGGCCTCAACGCCTAGAGGAGTTCCATTGCGAACGTTCTCTCGAAGAATGTCTCCGGTGGAGACGTGCTTAACATGGTACTTGTCTACGATCATCTTGGCCTGTGTGCCCTTGCCGGATCCCGGTGGACCGATCAGAATAATATCCATTCCATTTCCTCCTAAATTCCCTTAACAAGCAGCAATTGCCGCTTGTGAGCGTGAAATGATACAATGGCATACTTTAAAAAACCTTTTCTTAGCGCCCAAAGATCGGCATCATCGCTATTTTGTTTGGTGAACTCAGTTTTTCCTAATTATCGTTGTGCGTCCTTTGTGGCTTTGTGCCTTTGTGGTTTGATTTTTTGGGTAGAAATGTCGAATTAGAGCTTACTACCACTACTACCATCACCACAAAGACACAAAGGCACAAAGACGAGGAGCCAAACCACCATACCTCTAAAGCAGTATATAGTGGGGAATTATGGCGACAGCACTCATGAGAGCGCCTGAGAATATCGGTATGGAGAAGTTGTCGTCCAGGCTTCTCTTTCCAATGATAATCGCTACGCCGTCGGCGAAGGTAGCCGCTGCCGCTCCCGCCAGGTAAACGGGAAAGGAAAGGCCGGAAAAGCCGGAAGCAAGGTAGCCGATAAAAAGACAGGCTATGAACATGGCAGCCACAACCGGCAGGGGCTTGATGCGCCCTCTCCCCACGGGAGCAGCCGCGCCTCGCACATCGCAGTTCTTCAAAATGGAGCCGGCGAGACCACTTACCGTATCACCCAGGATGAGAAAGAGCATGGCAGTCACGGCGATGCTGGGCGGGAAGAGCAGCACACAAAAGAGGCTGCCCGCCATGTAATAAATGTAGCTGGCAACCTTGGTCTCCTCGTGATCACGCACCTCAGGCAGCCGGATCATTCCCTTCAGCCGTGCCGCCTCCAGCAGCAAAGATGCGGCCAGCACAAGAGCGATGGCGCTCGCCGTAACCGTACGGCCCAGGAGGATGAGGCCCAAAGGCACGGAAAGGCCGGTGAGGTGAATGGCCTTTCTGCGCACCTCTTTGACCAGCTTGGCACGCCATTCCAAGGCCAGTTCCGGCACGGTCAGTTAGTCTCCCCTGGCATCACTGTTCCCTCTTTGCCGTTTTCCACTCGTTTTGGCAGGCTTACTCCTTCTTTGAGGACGCAACCAGATCCCCTGCATCCTGGAACTTGAGGAGGCCGCTAAGCATTGCCGTCAGCTTGTCCGCCACTTGCCACCGTGGGACCTTGACCTGCTGCATGCTGTCGCGGTCTCGAATGGTGACCGTGCCCTGCTCCAGCGTATCATAATCTACAGTGACGTCGAATGGAGTGCCTATCTCATCGTTGCGCCTATATCTTCGCCCGATCGATCCGGAAGTATCGTAGTCCACACGCATGCCGCGTGTTCGTAGCTCCTGCAAAATGGCCTTGGCCGGATCCGACAGCTCCTTTCGGTCCATCAAAGGCAAAACTGCCACCTCAATGGGGGCGACGGCCGGCAGGAATCTGAGCACGGCGCGCGTCTCGCCGTCTACCTCGTCCGCGTAGAAAGAGTGGTCCAGGACGGTGTAAATTATCCGGTCTATGCCGAAGGAGGGCTCAATGACGTGAGGTACGACCTCTTCCCCGCGAATCTCTTCTTCCACGCTCTCAAAGGAGACGAGAGCAGGCTCGATCTCAATTGTCTCTCCTTCGATCGTCAGGAGGATCATATCGCCGCTTTTTAGCTCCTCTGGAGAAAGGGCCTTGAGGGCCTCGCCTACTGCTTTGGCCTTGGCTTTGAACCTGGGTCCCAGGGCCTTGAAGTTTGGCTTGACGACCATCTTACTGCGTTTCACGGGCTGATCGTAGTGCACGAAAACGCTTAGATTTACTTTGCTGGCCTGTGCGTGAGCTTTCAAGTCAAAGTCGGTTCTGTCCGCCACGCCCACGATCTCAATCCAGCCCAGCCGGTCCAAAAATACCTCTGCGTCCCAGCAGTCTGCGGCATAGTGGGCCATCTCATCGACTTTGTGCTGGCGAAAACGCAGCTTGTCCGGGGCTACGCCCACAGCCAGGAGGAACTGATAGGTGCGGGCCACGTAGTAGGCCAGGGCCTGGTGGGCTATAATACCCCTTTCCACAGCCTCGCCAAAGGTCATCTCCTCCGCTTCGCCCCTCTCCTGCGCCGCCTGGGAGTAGAACTTCATCTTGATGTCCGCGACCTCGGAGAAGCGGGGGTGGCTCTTATCCCGTGGATCTATGAAGATTTCCGCCTCGGCCTGAGTGAACTCCCGCAGCCTGATCACTCCCTGACGGGGCGAGATCTCATTTCTAAAGGACTTGCCGATCTGCACCGCGGCAAAGGGCAGAGAATCGCGGAAGTAGCGCAGGAGCCTGGGGAAGTTGATGAACATGCCCTGCGCCGTCTCCGGTCGCAGATAGCCGGTCATCTTGTTGCCCGGGCCAATCATGGTCTTGAACATGAGATTGAACTCGTATACCGAGGAAAGCTCTCCTCCGCACTCCGGGCAGCCAATCTCATTTTCTTGAATGCATTTGTAGATCTCCCCATTGCTGAGGGCATCGGGCACCTCGATGATGTGCTTGATGAGGTGATCGGCCCGGTAGACCTCTTTGCACTCTTTGCAACTGGTAAGCGGATCGGAAAAGCCGCTCAAGTGGCCGGAGGCCTGGTAGATTCCCTCCACACCGATGGTGGGCGCCTCGATCTCTGCAAATCCCTCCGATATGACGAAGTACTGCCGCCAGATGTCTTCAATGCGCCTTTTGAGGGGCGCGCCCAGTGGGCCGTAATCATAAAAACCAGCAGCACCGCCATAAAGCTCAAAGGCGGGCCAGAGAAAGCCGCGCCTCCTGGCGAGTTCGTTTACCAACTCATTCTTGTCCATGCCAATCCTCGTTATGGTTTTAAAGCACGGGGGGTGATTTAATCTTTGTTATTCAGTTCTCGAAAATAAATATTTACTTGAGGCAGTGGCTTCAGCCCGCAGCCGAGACTGCCAATAGCATCCCGAAGGCTACGGTAACGCTGCAAAGAAGAATTATATCGCCGTACTTGTTGTGCATCAACTCCTTCAGGCCGGATAGTATGCCGTTTGTGCCTTCATATCCATCCTCACGGCTCTGCCCCAAAACACCGCTCACCTTTTGCATGCAGCATACCTGGGCCGTCTGCATTTAAGTAGCTATTTTTCACATTGGCGTTTTATCAGCGCATAAAATCCTATTTTGAATCATATGAATGCCATATTGGCCTTGTGTAGGCAATGATTCCTACCAAAAAACGGACCTTGCCGTTTAGGCTGGCTGGAAAAAAAACTGATAATAATGGGCCGAATTTTTCATATTGGCCCATTCTTTCTCACTCAATTTTGATCTCTTTTCCCTTTCTCTTCTCTTTCTTGTCCAACTCCAGTGTCAAGACGCCGTTCTTGTAAGAGGCTTTGGCGCTGTCCGTGTCTATGGCGGAGTCGAGATAGATCATCTTGTAGAAATTTTTATCGTCATCGGTCTTGATCTCTACACTGTCCTCGGCTACGTCCAATCTTACCTTGTCTTTGTCCACGCCGGGCAGCTCCACGAAGATCCTGTACCTCTCCTTCTCGTTCATGACATCAACCAGTGGCTCACGGCCAGAGCTTGGCTCGATGCCCCGGTGGGATGGCTTGATGTTGCCAAACTCACTGAAGACCGGTTCCTTTCCCGGTTCTGCCGTATAGCTGAAGCCGTAGACGAAGGGGCCGTATCGCCGAGATACGCCTCCTGGTGTCTCATCTTCGCGTACAAAGGTCTTGAACTCGGCTGGCATATTCTCTTCAAACCTCTTGATCATGTCCTCAAAGGGCTCTTTGAACCAGTCCTCTTCGAACTTTTCCTTCTTCTCAAAGGGAAAGCCTTTTGCGAAGCTCTCGAATATGTCGAATATTGATGGATATCTCTTGTCCCACATTTTAGCTCACCTTAAGATTACTTTTCATTACTAACCTTATGATAGTGGTGGGATATAAATTTTTTGGCTCGTCGCAATTTTTCAGTGGCTAACGATATTAGTAATATGCTTAAAAATCGAAAACTTGCAGGTGAAAAGAAGACGAGAAAAACGCTGATCCACAGCGCCCTCCTCAGAGGGACAGAACCGCTAAATTGCGGTCGTCTCATCTCGCCTAAGGCCAATGCGTGAGTTTTAGGCTAGGGCAGCACTGGAATTTTAGCACAGCGCCCGTTTTAAGGGGACCCGGACATCGGTCGATGGGGGGCCTGGCTCTAGCCTTTTTTTCCACACATTCCTGCGCCGCGTTTTTCCCTTAAAATGATCCATGGCGATCTTTGCATTGCGCCTGAAGAGGCGATTTTCGCCACTGCCGAAGACCTACGCCGAAATTTGCGCGGCGCCTTCCGACCTCGGATTATTGATCGATCCGAGCTGAGATGGAGGATGAAATCTATCATCCTGCGCCAGAATGATTGGTCGGACAGACTTAATCGGCCTATGGACCATGGTCCTTTTGGAACACTACGCGACAAACTACTACTATATTCGTTATAGATATATCTAGTTTTCGGGCATGCATGGGAATCTTAAATAGGAACTAGGATGCTAGAATATAGTCATTGTAGTCAGGGCAAAAAGAGCCTAAAGCCGTGCAAGGAAGAATGATGACGGACTCTGAAAGCCGCCAGGATGTGTATTTATGATAGATGGCTTAGTTCAGTTTGAGGCAAAAATCCAGAGCTTCAAGAGTATCAGATCGAGGGTGATCGGGCCTGACTCTGAGGGCCCCTGGATTGAAGGAGGAATGGAGGATCTTATGGTCCATTTCACTTATGCCAGCTGGACCGCCTATAACCTGGGATGTGCCCTGTCCATGGCTCTATCCAGCAAAGATGAGGATCTCGGACGCTCCATCTCGGATCTGATGATCAGGATGATCTCTTCCATGGGTGCCATTCAATTGGCAGAAATCCGTCTCACGCCTGAGGCAATAGACGAGCTGAAGAGAGATCACCTCGAACCCTGAAACGCAATTGCAAATTGATTCTTTTCTAAGGCAGATGGGCTCGCGAAAAAGCAAATTGTAATCTATAAGATAGTAGCCCGGCCGGGATTCGAACCTGGGTGGGGAGGTCCAGAGCCTCCTGTGATTGACCGCTACACTACCGGGCTTCGCCTCTACCCTTGCAGCAGGTAGTTATTAATCTATCGATTGGCGGGCTCCCTTTCGGCTTCGGGGCAGGTGAGAAGCACCACTTTGCCCTCGCCCGAAATATCCTCTTTGGCCAGTTGCAGGTTTTCTTGCGGCTTTACTGGCCCCTTGCCTTTGAGAAAATCGTCCACAGGATCAAGCTCAAAGCCCAAGGCCCCTGTCCGATAGTGCATGGGTATCGTCACCGCCGGATGCAGTTGGATCATCACCTTGTTCGCGCCCACGGCATCGATGGTGTATATCCCGCCCACAGGCAGAAAAAGCAGATCTACCGGGCCTATGGCCTCTACCTGGGCCCGGCTCAAAGTATGCCCCAAATCTCCCAGGTGACAGACTCTTATGCCGTCCAGCGCGAAGCAGAAGATCGTGTTCTCACCTCGCAGCTTTCCTCTCTTCGCGTCATGATATGACTTTATGCCTATGATATCCATTTCCCTGCTGATGTATTCGCCGGGCCCGAAGATCACATCCGGGTCGCTTCCTGCGGCATCGACATTATTGTGATCCATATGGTCGTGGCTTATAATTACGATGTCCGCCTCAGTTATCGGCATGGCATAGCCCACATCGCTCTCATGAAACGGATCCAAAAGCAGAGAAAGACCTTCTTCGCTCTTTAAAAAAAAGCAGGAGTGTCCCAGCCATGTGACAATCATAGCTGCAAATAAGATCTCCTGCTAAAAATCTCTATCGATTCGGGCATCGATCACGGCATGAACTACTCCGGGTGAGTACTTTTTGACCAGCACACAGTTCTGGATCTCGGCCCGGCAGCCCAAAGATGTTGCCGCTTCTATCACATCTCTAATGGCTGCGGCCGGATACATGCTGGCAGCAATGGTCTGATGATAATGCAGTATGCCTCCCGGCCTCAGAGCGGAAATGCCCTTTTGCAGGTATTGGTCGGTTACCTGAACCATGCCCATCACCACCCTGTCGGCAACGCCCTGTGGAGTCACCTTCGCGCAGTCACCTAATACCGGCTCTACGATCTCTTCTACATGGTTTTGCCGGATATTCTGGCAGAGATAATGGTAGGCGTTGGGATTCAGCTCAATGGCCACGATCTTCCTAGGCCGGGAATGAACGGCCATGGGAAGAGTGAAGTAGCCAATTCCAGCAAACATGTCCACTATATACTCGCCCTTGCCAAAGCGGCTCATTCTTATGCGCTCCATAAGGTTCCCAGGCGAGAACATCACCAGGCTTGCATCCAGATTGAAGATCACTTTATTTTCTTTGTGCACCGTCTGGGTCTTGTTGCCGACTATAACTCTTCGTACGGGCTCGCGAAAGGGGCCAAAGATGCCCTCGTCAGCTAAGACCGTGCAGCAGCGAGGATAAAAGTCTAAAAGTGCCTGGCCGATATGGTGCTCATACGCCGTCAGGTCGGGATGAATTTTGACTACTATTACCTCACCGAGTAAGAACCAGCCGCGCGGAATAAGATGGATGCATTCTTCGGGAATCTTTCCTTGCAAGGCATGGAAGAGATCCAGCTTTTTCTTGTAGAAGAGAGGGTCCTCTTGCAAAACGAGCTCGCAGCCGGAGACGGATCTGATGACCGGGATCTCTACATGGCTTTGTCTCTTTATTACCTTGCGGCTCTTATCAAAAACTCCTAGAGATACTGCCCTTTTTAGAGCCGCATCAGCGTCCTTTTTCTTGGCTATTACCGCCAATCTAATTTTTTCGGGTGTAGCTCTGCTCAAAGCTTACCCCAACTCCAGTCAGGTTGAACGTCAAGACCGATGTCTCATTCTTGCGTGTGACAGTCGATGCCAGTCCGTGAACCAGCAGGTTGGTGTCGAAGCCTTTCGGCGCATAAAAGCTGAGGCCGACAGGAATTGTTGTCCAGTTGCCCTGCAGATATATCTTCACGCTGGCGTCTCCCGTGGAGTTCATTCGCACCAGTGTATTCTCTCCATGGGAGATGGTAACAATTCCGCCTCTGGCACTGATGCTCTGGTCGATATTCTGGGGCAGAGCCATTTCCATATCATTGGCCATTCCCTCTGGGTTGGTGATGTTCAGGCCCAGATAGCTTTCGTTGCTGGAATTGGATAGGTATGTGGAATACAAAACCAGGAACGTTGGCTGTACCGGTGCCTGTACTAGCGTTGGGCCATAGAAGGATACAACGGCAAAAAGAGCCAGCAAGATGGCCGCGCCAAGCAAGGTTACTGTTTTCGGCGGCATTGCCATCTTCTTCTTGGTAAATAGGGGCTTCTCCGGCACTTTTGCATTTACTACTATCTTTTCGGCAGGCTCGCTGGGAGGAGGCGCTTCTACTGTATCCGTTGCCGAGGAGATCTCCTCAAAGGCCTCTGGCGTGTGCAGGGGATATGACAGCTGTTTTGCTTCTGAGTCCTTATCTTCGGCAATGGCAGGCGCATTATTTGCGGTCTCATCCACGTGAGCCGTTTTTGGCTCCTGCTCATCCTCTTCTATCGGCATTGGGCTATCCGGGAGCGAGGGGGTCTTCCTTCGCGTGGGCAGCACCACGATGCCTTCCTCGAAGTTCAAGATTAAATCTGTATATGTGCCGCTAACATCCATGAACTTGAGTGCGCGCGGAACCAGGTAGGAGACGCCGGAGATCTTGACTTCTTCGAAGAACTCGGTATTCTTCATCAAACGATCCTTGAAAGCGTAAACTGCCCCGCTTTCCATCTTGGCGTCTATCTCGCTAAGGCTGGGGAAGCGGTCTTCCTGCGCGGCCAGTTCTTTAGTGGCCACGACATAGGCTTCGAAGAAAACACGGCTCATTCTGTTGAGCCGATTGGTGTAGCGCCTATCGAAGAGAAAGGAGAAGCTATCTCCTTTGAGCTGCAAGCTCTCTTCTCGCGAATGCCGCCAGGCAGAGAAAGAGACGTCCATCAGAGGAGAATATCACCAAACCAAATAAGTATTTTATGTATAGAAAGGGGCGAGGTACCGGCAAAATGAGCGAAATGAGTATCAAGTCATCGAATATATCTCATATCAATCTCGTATGACAGGTATCTTTAAATCTCGCAGGCAGAACAATAGAGATCCGATGAAGCATTTGGGATTGGGGCACATTCTTCTGCTCGTTGGGGTGGGGCTACTATTCGGGCAGGCGGCGGCAGATCTGACGGCCTATCCGAATCCGATACCGTCGGCAGAAGTGGGACAGATGGTAACTGTAACCGTATCGCTGACCTACAACGGACAGACTCCTACACAGGCTGTGGTCACTCCTATCCTTCCTTCTGGAGTTGTCGCGAACGCGGGCGGCCAGAGCACACAGCTGTACCCTGGGGTCATGCAGCAGATCAGCTACCCACTCACCGCAGAGCAGAGCGGGACTTACTGGATCGTATCTGATATCTCCTACGCGGAAGATGGGACAATGCGCAATCTTCGATTGGAAGCGCCGTTTACGGCTACAGATTTAGTTGTGCCCGAGCCCCGGCCAATGCCGGGAGAGCAAACGCCCGGTGCAGGGCAGGACGGCTCAAATCCGATGGGTACGGACCCCTTGGCAATGCCACCAGAAATTCCACCAGGCGGCGATCTGCCCGACGGAGTATCGCCACCGGATTCGCCGCCCGATAATAACGGGACGGGAGACAGCACATTTCCTGAAGATGCCCCTGACCAGGGAGAACGCCCCCCGGTATAGGAAATGAATCCTGATTGGTATAATTCTTTTTTTTTTTATCTATATTCGTTTATCTATATCCAAATCGTCGCGTGTAAAGAGTGCTTTCAGCATGAATCCACGTTCTTCGATGGCTTCTCTTCCGCCTTCCTGGCGGTCCAGTATGGTCAGTGCTTGCACAGGCCGATAGCCTGCGGCCTCAATGCGATCGATGGCTCTAAGAAGGGATGCTCCTGAGGTGACCACGTCTTCCACCACTGCGACCATAGCTCCTTTTTGCAGAGCAGGTCCCTCCACATAGCTCATGGTGCCGTGCTTCTTGGGCTCTTTTCGTACAATCAGGCCAGCCAGGTCTCTCTTTTGCATATGGCTTAGGACCGAGATGGATGATACAATGGGGTCCGCGCCCAGGGTGAGACCGGCCACGGCGGATACCTCCGGACGGATCATCTCCAGCATAAGCTTGCCGGTGAGGTAAGCCCCTTCCGCACTCAAGGTAACGCGCTTGCAGTCCATGTAATAATCGCTGATTTTACCTGAGGACAGGGTGACCGGCCTCACCTCAAGGGATTTGTCCTTGAGCAATTCTAAAAGCCTCTCTTTATCTTTCACTTCTTAATCCCCTCTCTTGTAAGAATTGCATTGGTAATAATTCTTATGGCTTTCTTTGCACCGCTTTTATCTCCGCCAGGGTGCCAAGGTTGGTTCCGTCCAGCAGATAGAGGCGCGCTCCCTCCCAGTCGGCTATAGTAAGCAGTGGGCCGCGCATTTCCTCGACCGGCTCATTGAGTGGCAGTCCACCGCAAAGAATGTTGAACGCGGGGGCGATGATGATCTCACTATCACTGGCAAAACCGTAATGCTCTTGCACCGCGCGACTCACAAGCCGCGTTTTTGCCCAAACGGGGCGGGAAGGAGAGCGGCCTAAAGGGTCAGGGAGCCTTACTGCCGGATGCAGGTGCCCCGCCACCTGGGCAACAGCGCGCATAACCTTTTCATCCGGCCAGGTGTGCCCGTGGAAATAGCCCACATTGTCCAGCACAAAACCGGAGGACGCACGCACCCGCACACCCAGGGGGGCCATGTCGGCAAGGTTGCTGTCATGATTTCCCGGCACGATCTCCACCAAAACCTGGGCAGAGAGCCGGCGCAAGAATTCGGGAATCTCCCTCTTCTCCTGCCAGCTCGTCTTTGGAACGTTGTGCTTGATATCCCCTAAAAGCAGAAGACGATCCGGTTTTATCACGGCTAAAAAGCCCGACAGCGCCGCCAGAATCTTTTCGGTCTGGCTGGGAATAGAGACGCCACCCCGCCACAGTTCATACTCCAGGCCCAGGTGAAGATCGGCGGCCACCAGGACGCGCTCCTCTCCCTCCACCAGGAGAAGGGGCGCGTCAAAGACGGGCGAGATCAATCTAAGAGCCTCTTCAGATCCATTGCCAGCTCTTCCAGGCCCGAGGCTATGCACTGGCAGGAGCACTCTATCATGAGGTTGACGCGAGAACTATCCGTTTCTCCGGCGCGGCGAAAGTCCGTTCTTATCCCCAGGATTTTTTTGCCCTGCATGAAGAAGTAGCCAATCTCCCAGGCGGTGCCGTCGTCAACCGAAGAGCCGTCCAGCATGGCCACCATGATATCGCATTCGTTTAAGGCCTGCAAATTGGCCTGGAAGATCTCTGCCGGCTTCGCAGAGCAAGGGACGATCTCATGGGGCCAGATTATTGGGACGCCATCTAGCCTGTCCTCTAGGAATCTCTTGACACATTTCCCCCAGGCGATCTCGCCCCGCGAGAAGAGCGGGCCGGACAGGTAGATCTTGTGCACCATGACATCTACGTGGCCGCTGCTTCCTTCAGTCTGGCTTTAACAAATCCTCTCTCCAGGCTGGCCAGGAACCAGCCCACCTTGGGGCCCTGCCGGTCGCCCAGGAAGGTCAGATAGATGGCCTGGAAGAACTTCTTGGAGTCGAGGCCCTGCTCCTTGGCCACGGCATAGACTAGTTCATGAATGTCGGCTGCCGTTTTCTCCTCTACCTGCTCGGCCAAGATGCCCAGGCTCTTCCTTTCTTCGGGAGTGAGGTTATTGACTGCGGCCGGAAGTGCCTCTTGCACCTGGAACTTGACGTAAGCCGGCGCATATTTGTCCAGCCACGTCTGCACATTTCTTGCCCGGCCTAAGATCTCTTCGCGCCTCGTGATGACATCGTAGCCGGATCTTTTCAGGGCCACGAAGAGGCCGTCCTCGTCGCCGCGAGCGATCTGCACCGCCGTGACCATGTGGCGGAAGGGAATCTCGAAGGGCCCGCTCTTACTGATATTGGATAGCTCAATGGCCCTCTCATCGCCCTTTCGCTGGTCGTACTCGTCCACCAGGGAGAGCAGCGGCAGTCCCGGGTCAAACTCGATGTGCTTCTCAGGCTTGTTCCTGATGATCAGGTAGCGCAGGACCTCGGGGGGCACCACGTCCAGCATCTCCTGGATGGTGACCACAATTCCCGTGGAACTGTGCATGGCGCCCACGCCCTTGAGATGAATCCACTCGTAGACCATGGGGAAGGGGGCAGGGTAGCCGTAGATCTCTTCACTGATGCGCTTGCCTGTGTCGTAGGAGCCGCCGGATGTGGCATGGTCCTTGCCGAAGGGCTCCACAGTAACATTAAAAATGGGCCAGCGGGCCGGCCAGTCCACCCGCCAGACCAGCTTTCCTCCGCCGCTCATGGATACGGTGCCCCGTGAGCCGCAAGAGCACTCGTAGTCCACCGTCTCGCCCACCAGATCAAAGCCCGTGACATGCGTGGTGTTGGTGCGGCCGCAGCTACTGCATATGGCATCAAAGGGGCTCCAGCCTGCCGGAACATCGCGGCCCGAGACCTCTTTTAGGATGCGGGCGATGTCGTCCTTGCGCTGCAAGGCAGTCTTGATGGCTTCATTGTACTTGCCCTCTTTGTAGAGCACATCGGCGCGGTAGACCTCTGGCTTGATGCCCAGCCTCTCCATGCTTTTCAAGAAGGGATTAAGAAAATGGTCGGCGTAGCTGGCGCAGCATCCCAGGGGGCAGGGTATTTCCGAGAGCGGTTTTCCGATGTGCTCGGTGAAGCTCTCCGGCAGGAAGGGGTAGAGCCTTCGCAGGCGGTCGTAGGTGTCGGCGATGTAGATGAGCTTTGCCTCTACACCCCTGTCCAGAAGAGCGCGGTAGACGGCCTCTGCCGTCATGACCTCGCGCATGTTTCCGATATGAACCGGCCCGGATGGGGTTATGCCCGTGGCAATGGTGTGCGGGCCGCTCTTTTCGAGCTTCTCGGCGATGACGTCAGCCCAATGAATAGACATGGCCTTTAATCGCGTAGGGAAACTAATATTAATCTTGCCCTGACCTGCGAGAGGTTTTTAAGCTAAAGGCCTTTGGAATTTATAATGAAATCCATCGAGCGTCCCTCGTCCGACGATTACTTCATGGAGATAGCCTCTGTGGTGGCCAAACGCTCTACCTGCCTGCGCAATCAGGTAGGTGCGCTCTTTGTGAGGAACAAGCGCATTCTTACTACGGGCTACAATGGCGCACCCTCCGGCCTGGAGCACTGCGACATTGTGGGCTGCGCGCGGGAAGGCGTGGCCTCGGGCACGCACCACGAGCTATGCCGGGCGGTGCACGCTGAGCAGAATGCCATCATCCAGGCGGCACTGCACGGCATCAGCATCGAGGGGGCAACGCTTTACTGCACGCACCAGCCCTGCATCCTCTGCGCCAAGATGATGATCAATGCCCGAGTGACAAAAGTGGTCTACCAGCTGAGCTACCCTGATGGGACGGCGCTGGATTTCTTGCGGCAGGCGGGAATTGAGGTGGTAAGGGTGAAGGAAAGAATCTTGTGAAGAAGAACCACTTCGCGAAAGTATTTATGAACTCACGGCTGTTTACAGTAGATGAGCCCCAATGCCTTGTGGAAGATGCTGATCGAGGTCTACCATGACTGGAGCGATGATAAGGCATCCCGGCTTGCAGCTGCACTGGCTTTCTACACCATCCTATCTCTTGCACCCATCCTGATCATAGTAATAGACATTGCCGGCTTTGCTTTTGGGGAGCCGGCCGTTCGGGAGGAGATCGCATACGCCATGCAAAGCCTGGTGGGCGAAGATGGGGCAAGTGCGATAAAGATGGTTATGGAGAATGCCGCCATGCCCGGACATAGTACTTTGGCTGAGATCATGGGCCTCATCATCCTGCTTTTTGGTGCTGCAGAGGTGTTCATTCAGCTAAAGGATTCGCTAAATGACATATGGGATGTGAAGTCAAGGCCTGATAAGGGGATCTTTGGCACCATCAAGGAATACTTCTTCTCGCTTAGCATGGTTGTAGGCATAGGGTTTTTGTTGCTGGTATCCCTGTTGGTCGACGCCTCCTTATCGGCCTTTGGGACTTTAGTAGGCACGCTTCTGCCAGACAATGAGACCTTTCTTAGAGCCGTCAACTTCCTCGCATCCTTTGTGGTCATCACTTTCCTCTTTGCCCTTATCTATAAAGTGGTACCAGATGCTCGTGTCGCCTGGAGTGACGTCTGGATCGGGGCAGTATTCACCACCCTGCTCTTCATTGCGGGCAAGTTTCTGATAGGGCTTTACATTGAATGTAGCGCGGAGGGGTCAGCTTATGGTGCTGCAGGCTCAGTGGTTATACTCATGCTCTGGGTCTATTACTCCGCTCAGATCTTCCTCATGGGTGCTGAGTTCACACGGGTATATGCGGAAAGGTTTGGATCGAGGATCAAGATGTCACGCTGATCTCATCTGTTAAAAGTTGGCGTCTAAGTTGTACTCAATCGTCTATATGATTCTCGAAGTCTTTAAGAGTGACTATGGCCTGGAAGCAAATAAGTGCAATATGTCTCATCTCGATTGTGATCATGCTGGCGCTGCCAACCGTCGGCGCATCGAATGCCTCTCTCTCGGACTTGAAGTCCACAATATCGTCTTTCGATGATCCTCGCATGGACGCAGAGGATCTGGCCTTCTATCTGGTAACTCATGACTTCGATGCCAAACCCAAAGGCGGCTATGTAGAGGTCGGCTTAGAGGGCCGCATCTGCAAGCTCACCCCCAATGGTTCGGCTCCAGGACTCTGCTCCATTACCGTCTGAAGACGGAGCAGGCTCGCCGGCACAATCGAGGGCCGCCTTCCAGGCCACTCCCTCCTCCTTTTTGGCCAGCTAAGTACTCAGAGTTCGTCCCGAAAATCATCCTCATCCAACAGGCGTCCGGGCTCATGGCCGCTTTTGCATCGGCTCTTTCCAGGGCGGATACAATTTCGAACTTATGATGATGAAATTGCAGCAGAGAACCAAAAGAGCTTCATCGTTGCTTCATCGCGTCCTTCGCGGCTTCGCGCGAGAAACCGGATGACGCGAAGGCGCGAAGCCGCGAAATCCCGCTCCCCAGGAAATCCGGTAGGCGCAAGACGTAGTTCCGGTAAGTGGTGGATTGTACCAAGGCACGCTACCGAAATGCTATTTAATAGGAGCGTAACTTTATAGGAAAAAAGAGGGACTTTTTATGAAAATAACAACATCTCTATCGACGATAATTTTGTTAGTCTTACTCGCAACACCCTTGGCTGGCCTGGCCATCGCTAAAGGGGCCCAGGCAAATGAAGATATGGGTGTGATGTACGGCCTCGTCCTCGGCAACAGGATCCCCAATGAGTACTTCGTCACCATGGGCCATAACGACACCGATTTAGGCCCCGGCGACGATCCCTGGGAAACGGGGTCTTACGACTTGGCCCTGATGAATGCAAGCATTGAGAACTTCAATGTGCTGAAATACACCTCGGTGCTTCCTCCCGAATCTAGAGAGATCACCTTGAGTGAAGCCAGGGAGTACTTCCACCACGGTGCTGCCATTGAAACCATCATGTCCGATCTTAATGGCGTGAAGGGCGATACTCTGTGTACCGGGGTAGGCAGGATATGGGTGAGCACCCAGGAAGGAGTGCTGGTCGGCGGGTTTGCTGCTGAGTATAAGGAGAAGTATGAAAACCAGACAGTGCCTGAAGAAAAGGCCAGGGTGGATGCAAAAGAGGCTTTGCACACTTCCCTGATGGGAGAGGTGAATCGAAGGTACAATGCCAGTGAGTATCAATTCTCTGACCCAACCTACGCCATCGACTATCTTCAGGTGCAGAAAAAGTATGGGACATCTCTGGTGGCCCTCTGTTGGGTGAACTATATCTTTCCCCAGATAGAGATCGCCGGTAATGCATCGATAGAAGAGTAATCCGGAAGGATGACCGTCCAGGTTTGACTGTTGCATTATGAGGTGGTGGTAATCGGGAACCGAACCACCTTATGGTGCGCGGCGGATTGTGGACTTACTTTTTGCTATTGATGGTGCTGATTAATCGCGATCGTTAGATTGTACGCCCCGATTTACTAAGACTAATAATCATGTTTTTCTCTTCTGCATAGAAACGATTTAGTAATCCCTGAGAGATCTGTTAAAATCATGTTCGGACCTAAATCCCATCTCACCTCTCGTAGCGATCATCTTTTCATGGAAGACGTTGACTGCGTTGCCCTCGCCCAGCAGCAGGGCACCCCTCTTTACGTCACCTCCGAGAGCCGCCTGCGTGAGAACATTCGCGCCTATCATCGCGCCTTTCCTGATGCGGACAAGTACTTCGCCGTAAAGGCCAACGGCAACCTCACAATCCTACGCATCGCCGCCCAGGAAGGCATGGGCGCTGATGTATTTTCGGCAGGGGAGCTTTCCGTGGTGCGCATGGCCGGCATCCCCCGGGATATGATCCTCTACAACGGCAACTCCAAGAGCGAGAAGGATCACGAGATGGCCATCCAGGCCGGCGTGCGCATGTCCGTGGACTCGCGCGAGGAGCTGGAGCATCTCGCAAAGACCGCGAAGCGAATGGGGCAAGAGGCGGAGATCCTCTTCCGGGTAAATCCCGATGTCTCCCCCAAGACTCATCCCAAGATCGCCACGGGCCTTCGTTCCTCCAAGTTCGGCATTCCTGCGGAGCAGGTGGCCGAGACCTACCTGAAGGCCATGGGCCAGGAGGGGGTAAAGCCGGTGGGCCTGCACTGCCACATCGGCTCGCAGATCCTGGACATCGCGCCCTTTGCTGAGGCGGCGGGCAAGATGATGGACATCGTTGCTGCGGTCGTAGCTCTGGGCGGCGAGGTGAAGCGGATCGATCTAGGCGGGGGATTGGGCATCCAGTACCATCCCGACCTGCCTGCGCCCACACCCGACGACCTGGCGGCGGCAGTGCTGCCTATTTTCCAGGACCGCAGCCGCGATCTAGGCATTGCCCCCAAGCTCATCCTGGAGCCGGGACGCAGCATTGTGGCCGATACCACAGTCATGCTCACAACGGTCAACGTGGTCAAGAGGGCGCATGTCAATTTCGTGGCGGTGGATGCCGGCTTCAACGTCCTGGCCCGGCCCATGCTCTACGACTCCTATCATCATGTCGTGGTGGCCAGCCGCATCGATGCGCCTGCCGAGGAGACCTACACCGTGGTGGGACCAATCTGCGAGACCGGGGATGTTCTGGCCAAAGACCGGCGGCTGCCAGCTCTTGAGCGCAGCGACGTTCTGGCCTTCCTGGATGCCGGAGCCTATGGCTTTTCCATGGCCTCCCAGTACAACGGCCAGCCCCGTCCGGCAGAGGTACTCGTTTCCGGGGACAAGGCTGAGGTCACCCGGCGGGCAGAGGACTCCAGCGCCCTTTTGGCCGGGCAGAGAATCCTGCCCCGGCTCATGTGGTAGGAGTAAAAATGGCAAACGAGAGGACGGGCGGGCAAGAGAGCGGCTGGCTGACGGGCCCGCAAGGAGGCTCGCTGGCAGAGGCTATCGAAGAGGTGCAGGGCATGCTCGTGCCTCTGCGTCAGGGCGAGTTCTCGGAGAAGATCGGCAAGATCTCAGTCTACGTGCAGTCCTCGGCCAAAGCCCGGGATGCAAAATCGTTTGGCAACTTCATTCGCTTCGCCCATCTCAATTTAGATGCCGTCCTGGTGGCGGCCCTGGAGGTACTGGTCTGGCGGCCCAGGCTGGCCAGCAAAACCGACGAGCATAAGAAAGCTATGGCGTTGCAAAAGACCTTCGACCGGCTGGAAAATCCTGCCAAGGCCATGCTGGAGCACTTTCTGAGCAGCTCCGATCCGCTCAACAAGTATCTGGTGGCCGGGCCCTGGGGACATGAGTATCTGCGCAAGCGGAAGGTCGATCTGGAGGACTTTGATCGAGAGCTGTGCGAGCTGCTCGGTTGCGGGGAGAGCGCGGCGGGAAGGATTGTAAGAAGCTACGCCAGCCTGAACCGGTCGATCGATGAGCTGCAAATCCTGGCGCGATATTAAGCTGCGGCAAAAGATATTATATTCCTACGATCGATTGAACTAGTGATTGGAGGTGATGTGGCTGCTGGAGATTGAAGATCTGTCGGTCAGCATCGGCAGTAAGCAGGTTCTAAAGAACTTCAACCTTAGAATAAGTCGTGGCGAGACCCACGTTCTCTTTGGGCCCAATGGAACGGGCAAAACAACTCTCTTGAATGTCATCGCTGGAATTCCCAGGTACGTTATCGATGGGGGGCGCATTGTATTCAAGGGTGAAGATATTACGCACATGTCCATGGACGAAAGGGCACGCCTGGGCATAGGCATGGCTTTTCAGCGGCCTCCGGCCATTCGCGGCCTGCGGCTCAAAGACCTCATCAAGATCATCAATCCCAAGGCCGATGCAATGGCCATTCTTAAAAAGATGGACTTTGAGGCCTTTGCTGATCGGGATGTCAATCGTGGCTTCTCGGGGGGCGAGGTTAAGCGCTCCGAGATGGTTCAGCTCTTAGCGCAGCAGCCTGATTTCGTCATGCTGGATGAGCCGGACTCCGGCGTGGACCTGGAGAACATCAAGCTCATAGGCGAAGCCATAAACACTCTCACCCAGAAAGACCAGCGTCCCAGCCAGAGGACCAAGTCCGGCGTGATCATCACCCACTTCGGCCATATTCTGGATTATATGAAAGCGGACCGAGCCCATGTCATGCTGGGCGGCTCGATCGTCTGCAGCGGCAATCCGGGCGAAATCCTGGAGCAGATCAAAAAAAGCGGATATGAGGGGTGTGTAGGATGCACGTGTCCGGTATAGAAGATAAGGCCAGAAAGGCACGCGATAAGAAGGCCTTATACGGCACAGATGTGGACCTGGAGAGCTACGAATCAGAGGCCAAACCCCAGGTCATTGTAGCCAATGCCGAAGATCTGCCTAGCGTTGTCAAGAAGGCGGCTATGGATGTGGGCGTAAAGCTGGACGGCGAATCTTCAGGCTCTTTTGTTCAGATGGACCAGACACCAGTCATCGCCAAGTCTCTCTACGAGGGTGTGGAGATCATGGACATGGCCTCCGCCCTGGAGAAGTACGACTTCCTGCAGGACTACTGGTGGAAGCTGGTGGCACCGGATGCCGACAAGTACACGGCGGAAGTAGCGGCAGCGCCACCGGCGGGCTACTTCATCCGCGCCAAGAAGGGCATGAAGACCGTATTTCCAGTTAAGAGCTGCCTGTATCTTGGGTCCAGCAACCTCAACCAGCGCGTGCATAACGTCATCATTGCCGAAGAGGGCTCAGAGCTGCATGTCATCACCGGCTGTACCACTCCGGAACATGTGCAGAGGGGATTGCACGTTGGAGTCTCGGAGTTCTTCATCCAGAAGAATGCCAAGGTGAGTTTTACCATGGTGCATAGCTGGGGCAAAGAGGTCGAGGTGCGGCCCAGAACAGGCATCACCATTGCCGAGGGTGGCTCGCTCTCCAACAATTACATCCTTTTAAAGCCGGTCAAGACCATTCAGACCTTCCCCACGGCCACGCTTGCCGGTCGCGGAGCAGTGGCCAGCTTCAACACGGTGATTTATGCCACCATGGGCAATATTGATGTGGGAAGCAACGTCAATCTCAATGCGCCCGAGACCAGTGCCGAGTCCATCTCCCGCGTGGTCTGTGTGGGAGGCGAGGTTATTGCCCGGGGCAGAATGACCGGCAGAGTGCCGGGCGCCCGGGCCCACTTGGAGTGCGTCGGCCTTCTGCTCTCGGACAAGGGCAGAATCTACTCCATACCGGAGCTGGACGGCCAGAGCCGGGACCTGGATATGTCCCATGAGGCGGCAGTGGGCCGCATCTCCGAGGAGGAGCTGGAGTACCTCATGTCCCGCGGTCTCTCATCCGAAGAGGCCACCAGCGTTATCGTGCGCGGTTTTTTGGATGTGGAGATCAAGGGGCTGCCTGATGATCTGAAGCAGGAGATCAAGAACATCACCCAAAGAGAGGATCTGAAGGGAGCACCGTAAGCTTCCCATGATCCTTTTTTCTAAAAATTAGCTGGGAGCACGCCAAATGAAGCTGGACCGCATTGAAGTAACGGGTTTTAAATCAATTCGTAAGCTCGAATTGGATTTGAGTCCACTGAACGTGCTAATCGGCGCTAACGGTGCGGGCAAAAGCAACTTCATCGCTCTATTTGAACTGCTAAATCATATTGTTGAGGGGAAATTTCAGTCTTTCGTAACCAAAGCTGGTAGTGCAGAATATTTTCTATATTATGGACAAAAGGTAACAAAGAATATTTACGTTAAACTTAATTTCGGCCAAAATGCATACGAATGTACTTGGTTACCTACTGTTAATGATGAATTATTCTTTGATGAAGAGGTTTGTTCCTTAGATGCATATGGACATCCAACAAAACATTATATGGGATCTGGACATAAAGAGAGCAAACTCGCAATAAGATCCAAATATGGCACAAGTAATAATCCTACAAATATAGATGCGTATGTGCTCGACAGTCTCAAAAGCTGGAAAGTCTATCACTTTAATGATACAAGCGAATCTGCAGCGGTTAAAAAATCAAGAGATATAAATGATAATATCTATTTAAGACATGACGCCAGCAATCTGGCAGCATTTCTTTACATGCTTCAGAGCACAAAAAAAGAACATTTCTCAGCAATCCGAGATACGGTACGATTGGTTACCCCATTTTTTGATGATTTCCTCTTGCGCCCACATCCTGAAAATGAGAATATGATTCGCCTGGAGTGGCGAGAAAAGGGATCTGATTTTCCCTTTCAAGTCTATCACCTCTCGGATGGAACGCTGCGCTTTATTTGCCTGGCAACACTATTGCTTCAGCCGGAAATGCCGTCTACTGTAATTGAGCGAATTGATTCTGAGAAATTGGATGCCTGGCTAGAGGAATATGCCCTTGGTGAGCTATGGGAAAAGAACGTTTTGGGTGGTAGACCGTAGTGCAGAATAGCATCCGCCTAAATTTTATTGTAGAAGGCACAACCGAAGAAATATTCGTTCGTGATGTACTTAACGAATCTTTTGCTGAAAAATATATATTTGTCAGTGCACGTAGGGTCGAAACAAGTCGAAAGCAACTGCGAAATGTAGATTATTATAAACCAGGAAAACAGGTAAGAATCTATCGTGGAGGCGTTCAAAATTTTGAAAAGGTGAGACGCGATATTAATCGATGGCTGACTGAAGATAAAAGTGCTTATTTGACAACCATGTTTGATCTTTACGCATTGCCAAACGACTTTCCTAGATTCGATGAAGCGATGCGCAAGTCCAATCCGTATAAAAAAGTAAAAGTAATTGAAGACGGATTTAGAAAAGAAATAAATAATTCTCATTTTATTCCCTACATTCAACTACCTGAGTTTGAAGGATTATTATTTAGCAATATAGAGGTAATAGACGAAGTTATGAGACCGTATCAAGATAGGTCCCAACTTGATAAGTTAAGAGATATTCGTAGCCAATTTGCTACGCCAGAAGATATCAATGACGGCGCGGAAACTGCCCCGTCGAAAAGATTATTAAACTTGTATTACTTTTATAATAAATATGTATTTGGATCTCGTATAGCAAAGCGCATCGGCATTGATAACATAAGCAATGAATGTAAGCATTTTAATGAGTGGTTAGTCTCTCTCATAGGATTGGCTCTCTACAGATGAAAAATATATTCTATCTTCTTAGTGAAGCCATTAAAGAGTGGCTCAAAGACGATGCTTCGCTACTGGCGGCGGCTCTCGCCTACTATGGCCTCTTCTCTTTCGTCCCGCTACTCATATTATCATTAATATTTATAAATTCTTTATTCTCGCATGGATTTCTCGACAGCCAGGTGGTGGCCACCTCTCAGGATCTGGTGGGCCAGCAGATGCCTGGAGTGGCAAGCGAGCTGATCGACCAGGCTTCTGATCAGGCTGCGTCCTACCCATTTACTCTGCTAAGCGTTGGTCTCTTGCTTTTTGGTGCTGCCGGTCTCTTCGTTCATACCAGGAAGGCCTTTCGACTCATCTGGAAGATCCCGGAAAAAGTCGTCCCGCTCATGGACACCGTCCTCTCTTACCTGCGCTCATACCTGCTCATCGCCCTGGTCGCCTTTCTGCTGCTGGCCACATCCATCTTTACCGCTCTTCTCCTGCCTGCAGGAAAGCAGATCGAGGAGTCTCTGCCCATTCACCTGGGGCTGCTCCGTCTTCTCACATTCCTGGTCTCCTTTTCCTTTGTGACTTTGCTCTTTGCCGCCACCTTCAAGACTCTGATCGAGGTGAAGCTGCAGTGGCGAGAGGTGCTTCCCGGCTCGGCTCTGGCAGCTCTTTTGTTTGCAGCAGGAAACTTTTGCATCGAGGCCTATGTGAGCATAGTCAACTTGGGCTCCGCCTACGGAGCAGCCGGATCTCTGGTGATATTTCTCTTCTGGATCTACTACTCTGCCCAGATCTTCCTCTTCGGGGCAGAGGTGATCAAAGTGCAGAAGAGAGTCGCTGAGGATGAAAAACAGGGTGCCTGATAATGCTAAAAAATGAGGGATCTGGTTGGCGGGTTTACCAACAATCGGGAACTGCTACCAGATAATCTTTTTTTCAAATTTTGCAGTGCTCGTCTTTCATTCCGTCCATGCATTTCATTTTGCACTGTCTCATTCCGGCTCTATCAAAATCATTGCTTCCGGAATTCATTTTGATCAGGGCATCATATTCGCCATTGTAATTGCCATTGTTCATGGTCAACTTACCCTCTCCTATGATGCTATTCTCATGATTTAAGACGACCAAAGCGATATGGCCTACAACATCGGTTGAATTGCTCTTATCCTCAAATGTTATCGGGCCTGCAACATCGGCATCTATTGTGGAATTATCATCACTTGTCGTCTTGGACCTGATGTTGGAAAGAAGGAAATATTCATTTCCAAGCACCAGGGTTCCGTTATACTGTGCCGCATCCATCTCAGAATATATCTCGGACTGCACATCTGACTTAATCTGTGCAAGGGTCTTGTTATCGGAGATGAGTCCGTTGATCTTCGCGATATCGAACTCGATTACGCCCACAATATTCATTTTGATGGTGTGGTACTGGCTGTCGCTCGTGGCAAAACCGCTGCCCGAGTAGTGGGCTGATACCGGCAGCGAGTTGGAAGCATTATGTGCGGCAATATCAGGGAACCTGCCCGTGTCGCCTGTAAGCTTGCATCCAATGCTGGATGTGTTGTTTTGGCTATCAGACGGTGCTGAAAACGCTGGCATGGCCATTAGGCAAAGAGCCACAGAGGCCACCAGTATCAGGGATTTGATTGAGGACTTCATATTTTGCGAATCTCCATTTTTTTAAGCTAATGGCAGATGATTTTTCTATCTTGGGTGGATCACCTGCATCTGACGGTTGTCACTTACCACGATTACGACATTTGACGTATTAAGATACTATGGCTATATAAATCTTACCTAATCCTGCCAGAAGTGGTGACAACTAAAGAGGGTCAAAGAGCTGCCGAGAATTATTATTTCTTATTTTGCTCGTAGTCCTCTCTTATGGCTCTGGCCATCTCTTCGTCCGCTTCCACGATCAAAGCGCCCATGTAATCACAGTTCTTGCAGCGGTAGATTTTGCCGGTGTAGCCGCCCGCCTCGTAATACAGGTCAGCGCTGCCGCAGACCGGGCATACCTCCCGGATCTTCTCTAGCTTCATGATGAAGTCCTCTCGGTTTCAGAAGTTCAACTTTTTGCGTGCTGCGAAGAGTTTTTGATTTTGAATTATCTACGGGATGTATCTGAGGGATGAAAATGACTCGACAAAGCTCAAGTGGAAACTGCAGCTATTGCCAGGGAAGCTATGCCAAGTCGGCCATGGCCCGGCATTTAATGGCCTGCAAAGCAAGGCAGAAGGAAGACGAATCTGATGCCAGCAGTTCCCCCAAAGGCAGCGCCAAAAGAACTATCCTTCATTTGCAGGTGGTGGGTCGCGACAGACCGATGTACTGGATGCATATCGAGATTCCTGCCGATGCCACCCTGACGGATTTGGATGATTTCTTGCGCCGAACCTGGCTGGAATGCTGCGGCCATCTCAGTAGCTTCGAGATCGCAGGCGAGACATTCTTCTCCGAAATAATGGAGCCGGGTGATCTAAGCATGAACAAACGCATTGGGAAAGCCATCGGGCCGGGAATGAAGTTCGAGCACACTTACGACTTCGGAACCTCAACTGAACTTTCGCTAAAGGTGATATCCGCCAGGCAAGGCCTGGCACAGGGAAAAGCAGTGAGGATCATGGCCCAAAACACTCCTCCTGACATAAGATGCGAAAGCTGCGGCAAACCGGCAGTTGCCGTTTGCTGCCAGTGCATCGATGAAGGCACCGGCTTTGTCTGCGAGGACTGCGCAGAAAGGCACGAGTGCGGAGAGGATATGCTACTGCCGGTGGTCAACTCCCCGCGCATGGGCATGTGCGGCTACACGGGAGAAGCTTATTGATTAGAATAGCCTCATCAACTCCTCTGCTATGATTTTGTAGCCGGCCTCGTTGGGGTGGTCCAGGCCCGGCAGGATGAGGCTCCCCAGGGGCGTGCCCGCGTGAACGTGCCGCATCCAGGCCCCGTAAACATCCACAAATCCCACATCCATCTGCTTCGCCACCCGCTCGACGGCCTGATAGTAGTCTTGCACCAGCCGATCGTAGGGCGGCGTCTCCAGGGGCTGGGAGGATAATAGGAGTATCTCCGAGTTGGGGCCGGCCCGGATGCGCCGCACCATCTCTACGAAGTTCATCTCGAACTCCTCCAAATCCAGACCGAGCACGCAGTCGTTGATGCCGAAGTTGATGGTGACCAGGTCAGGTTCGTAAGCGAGAACCGCCCAGTCCAGCCGGGCCAGGCCGTCCATGTTCGTGTCTCCGGAGAAGCCGGAATTGATCATTTCCACTCTCGAGTCGGGATACTTCTCAGCCAGCAATGCTTTCCAGAAAGAAGGAAAGCCGCGCCGCACGCAGTAGCCGGCGGTGATGGAGTCGCCGAAGGCTACAATGGTGACATTACTGCCGTTTTCCAGGTCTCGCCTCGTCTTTTCCACAAATTTATGTTGCACTTCGTCCATAGAGGTAAATCCTTCAGACAACTATTGGAGCTTTGCTCTTTCCTGCCGCCACTACCGCCGCTTTCATGTCGCGGACGAGCTGCTCCAGCTTCTCCACTTCTCCCCGTGCGATCAGGTCCACGCAGACCGAGCCCACAATGGCGGCATCTGCTCCGGCGGCAATCACTTCAGCGGCCTGGGCGGGAGTGGAGATGCCAAAGCCGACAGCCTTGGGCTTGCTGCCCGGAACGCGAGCTATGAGGTCGCGCGTGCTTTGCAGGATATCGCTTTGTGCACCAGTCACGCCCGTGCGGGCCACCAGATAAAGAAAGCCCGAAGTCTCTTTTTCGATCATCTTCAGCCGCCCGGCAGGGGTGTTGGGCGCAGCCAGGAAGATCAGGTCCACGTCGAATTTGGCGCAGGCCTCTTGCAGAGGTCCGGCCTCCTCGGGGGGCAGGTCGGGCACAATCATGCCCGTTATGCCCGAACGGGCGCAGTCCTCTGCAAACCGGTCCAGGCCGCGGGCATAAACCATGTTGTAATAGCCCATGAAGATCTTGGGGATGGCGACATCTGCCTCGGCGGCCTTTTGGAAATAGACATCAGTGTTCATGCCGGCGGCGATGGCTCTTTGCGCTGCCGCCTGGATGGTCGGGCCGTCCGCTATTGGGTCAGAGTGAGGCAGTCCCAGCTCAATGATATCCGCCCCGGCGGCAGCCAGTCGCCGCACCAGATCGGGCGTTGCAGCCGGCGCCGGGTCCCCTGCGCAGATGTAAACAATGAGCAAGGGCGCTGCAATAAATGCTTCAGAGATTTTCATAGTCCATCACCGTTGCCAGATCCTTGTCACCGCGACCGGAGATATTGATGATGGCCAGATCTCCCAGGGCCTGCGGCTCCTGCAGGGCATAGCCCACGGCGTGCGCCGACTCCAGAGCCGGGATGATGCCCTCCAGTTTGGAGAGGGCATGAAATCCTCGCATGGCCGTCTTATCATCAGCGATCCTGGTCAGCACGCGCCCCTTCTCCGCCAAAAAAGCCAGCTCCGGGCCCACACCGGGATAGTCCAGGCCTGCCGCCACGGAATAGGACTCCAGAATTTGGCCGTAGGGGTCCTGCAAAATTTTGGTTAGAGCGCCATGCAAAATGCCGTCTGTGCCCAGACCCAGACTGGCTCCGTGGTCCGCAATTCTATCCGTCTTGCCAAGGCCTCGTCCGCCCGCCTCCACAGCCAAAAGCCGAACGTCCTCGTCCAGCAGGAATGGAGCGAAGATGCCCATGGCATTGCTGCCTCCGCCCACGCAGGCCGTAATGCTGTCCGGCAGTCGGCCTTCTGCTTGCAGGATCTGGCTTCTCGCCTCTTTGCCTATGACGCTCTGAAAGTCGCGCACCATGCTGGGGAAGGGATGAGCGCCCGCCGCCGTGCCCAGCAGATAATGGGTTTGATCAAAGCTGGATGCCCAGTCTCGCATGGCCTCGTTGATGGCGTCCTTGAGGGTCCGCGACCCGGAGCGCACGGGTATGACCTCTGCCCCCATGAGCTGCATGCGGTAGACATTCATCTTCTGCCGCTCGATGTCCACCTCGCCCATGTAGACCTGGGTCTCAAAACCCAGATTGGCTCCTACAATGGCCGTGGCCACGCCATGCTGGCCGGCGCCCGTTTCAGCGATGAGCCGGGTCTTGCCCATCTTCTTGGCCACCAGTGCCTGGCCCAGGGTATTGTTGAGCTTGTGCGCACCGCCGTGCACCAGATCCTCTCTCTTCAGGTAGACCTTGCGACCCAGTTTTTGGCTGAGGTTTCGGGCATAGTAGAGGGGGGTCGGCCTACCGGCAAAGGTTTTAAGAGCCAGGTTCAACTCTTCTTTGAAATCTTCGCTCTTCATGAGGCGCTGGTAAGCTTTCGCCAGCTCCGCCAGAGGCGGCACCAGCGTCTCGGGCACAAAGAGGCCCCCGTACCTGCCGAACTTGACTGCTGCTTTTTCGGATATCTCTGTATGCAAAGGATCACCGGCTTGCTTTTAAATGTACTAATCAATACTATGATGTATGAAAAAGTACATCATTGGTTGTATTTAAACTTATCAGCTCAGATCGGTGGGCAGCTCTCCGGTAAGTGACTCTATCCTTCTCTGTGCGCCCTCCAACCGGGCATTGCAGAGCTTGACCAGCTTCATGCCTTTTTCATACAGGTCCAAACTCTCCTCTAAAGTCATCTTTCCTTCTTCCAGCACCTCTACAATCTGCTCCAGACTGTCCAGTGCCTCTTCCAGGCCCATCTCATTCTTCTTCATAGTGAAGCCTCTTCATCATCCCGGCATTCCAGCACCCTGCACCGCAGCCTTCCTCTCCCTAAGATCAACTCTATCTCTTCACCGGGCCGGGCGTCCTGGGCTTGCAGTATCAGGCCCTTCTCTGAGCGTGCGATGGCATAGCCCCGCAGAAGGGTGGCCCGCGGCCCCACAGCCGTCAGGCGCCCTTTGGCCAGCTCCAGACGGCTTTTCAGGGCCAGCATCTTATCCGCCTGAGCGGCATCCAGGCTTTGGCAAAGAATATCCAGTCGCTGGCGAGCATCTCGCGCCAGAGAGTACATCCTTTTGGCGGAGACATTGTGCTTTAAATATTCCAGACGCTCCTCTTTTCGTTCCAGGTTTGTCCAGAGAGCTCGCATTATTCTGACCTGGGTGGTAGCGAGCCGCTCCTTCAATTCCTCCACATCAGGCACGGCCATCTTCGCCGCAGCGGTAGGTGTCGCTGCTCGCGTATCCGCCACATAGTCGGCAATGGTTACATCCGTCTCGTGCCCGACTGCGGAGATGACTGGCACGTCGCAGGCGAATATGGCACGGGCTACGATTTCAGAGTTGAAGCACCACAAATCCTCAGTCGAACCGCCCCCGCGACATACTATGATTACATCAGCCCGGCCTTGCAGGGCCAGTATGGCAGAGGCAATGCTTTCCTCAGCTCCTTCTCCCTGCACCTGGGCCGGAGAGAGGATGATTCGGGCGGGATAGGAGCCTAAGGTTCGCAGAACATCTTGCAGTGCCGCTCCCTGGGGCGAGGTGACAATGCCGATCCGCTCCGGATACAAAGGCAGCGCCCGCTTTCTCTCCAGGGCGAATAACCCCTCTCCAGCCAGCTTCTTTTTTAGCGCCTCCAGTTGCAGGTGCCGGAAACCGAGCCCCTCATCCTGCTTTATGCCGCGAGCTACCAGCTGTACTCTGCCCTGCGGCCTGTAAACGGCAACGTCTCCGAATACCATAACATTTGTGCCGTCCTTCAGTTCAATGTCCAGGGAGAGGGCGCTGCCTTTGAAGAGAACGCAGGAGATGGAAGAGCCCTGGTCCTTGAGGGTGAAATACCTGTGCCCCGACCGGTGATGCAGGTAGTTGGAGACCTCGCCTCGTGCCCAGAGGTCGTGAAGGCGGGGATCGTTCTCCAGGCGGTCTGCTATCCTCTGATTCAGGTCGGTGACTGTGAATATCTGGGTCAAGATGGATTCCTTTGCACAGGCTGAATATTTAAGTGCGATTCATGCTTGGAGCGAAACTGATGAAATATGAGATTTTTCTGTTTTAGTGATGCATCGGTAGATTTATCACTTTGTTAAACTTATCTGATCCTAACACAAGAAAACTTTATATGGCAGAATATCTTTGCCATTGCAATGCACATAATGGAGGGTTTTCTTCCTCATCCCTGGTGGGAGATCTGGTTTCTGCTCTCCCTTCCAGTAGTTGCCTTTGGTGTCTACAAAATGAACAGGATGATCAAGGAGAGTCGTGAGACTCTGCCCTTGCTGGCCGTGGCCGGTGCTTTCGTATTCGTCCTCTCTTCTCTGAAGCTGCCCTCCGTTACTGGGAGCTGCTCTCATCCCACCGGTACGGGAATGGGCTCCATAATTTTCGGCCCCTGGATAACATCGGTCCTGGCCATGATCGTTCTGGTCTACCAGGCAGTATTTCTGGCGCACGGCGGCCTGACCACTCTCGGGGCCAACACCTTTTCCATGGGCATTGCCGGTCCTGCTGTCGGATACCTGGTCTACAAAGCCGCCACAAAAGTCAGGCTGCATCTGTATCTGGCTGTTTTCCTGGCTGCGACATTGGCTGATTGGGCCACTTATCTTGTCACATCTGTCCAGCTGGCTCTGGCCTTTCCGGCGACTTCTGGTGGAGTCTTGGCCTCTTTTGAGGCATTTGCCGCCGTCTTTGCCATAACCCAGATTCCCCTGGCTATAGTGGAAGGAATGGTGACGGCATTAATGTTCAAATACATCGTTCAACTGAGAAGCGATGTGCTGGTGAGAATGAACGTGGTCTCCCAAAATACGATAAAAAAGCTGAAGGAGGCTTTGACATGAAAATAAAACTGGAGCTTTTAACTTTAAGCGTCATCGTGCTCTTCATCGCCGCCTTTGCTTATGTCAGCTCTACCCAAAATCACGAGTGGAGTGGAGCAGACAGCCAAGCAGAGGATGTGATTTCCATTCTTACCGGCGGCACATACATTCCATGGTTCCAGTCCATTTACCAGCCTCCCAGTGGCGAGATCGAGAGCCTTCTCTTTGCCCTGCAGGCAGCTATCGGCAGTCTCATCATCGGCTATTTTTTAGGCTACTACCGGGCTATGTCCAAGATAAAAGCAGATAAATCTGCCCCGGAGCAAGAAGGAAAGTCGGATGCATAACCTTCTCGACGACTACGCCATTAGCAACGCCCTGCGTGAGACCAGTGCCCGGCTCAAATTGTTCTTGGGCCTCTGGGCCATTCTCCTTTGCGTATCATCCTCGACTCCGGTCGCGCCTTTATTCGTGGCCATAACCATGAGCCTGATAACTGTGATGCTGGCCAAAATTCCCGGACGCATCTATTCCCGGCTGCTGCTGGTGCCCCTCTCCTTCGCAATGCTTAGCGCCGGCGTGGTGGCCTTCATGCATGGCAGCGGCCAGACACTATTTTCCGTGCAACTCTTCTGCCTTAATTTGGCCATCCGAGAGGAAGGAGCAAACCTGGCCGTTCTTCTTATCGCCCGGACCTTTGGCGGCATGTGCTCTTTGTATTTCATAGCTTTAACCACGCCCATGATTGAGATATTCGCCGTGCTCAAAACGTTGCACATACCGCAGTCGGTCATTGAACTGTCCATGATGATTTATCGATACATCTTCGTCTTTTTGGACCAGGCGGCTATGATCCACAGCGCCCAGATGATGCGCCTGGGAGATGCCGGAACAAAAAATTCCCTGAACTCTTTTGCCATGCTCTGCAGCGTTCTATTCCTCCGCTCCTGGGAGCAGGGGGAGAGGCTCATCGTGGCCATGGACTCCCGCTGTTACGACGGCAAGCTCGATCTCATGGAGCAGACTGAGGGGGCGAAGCCCGGAGCGATTCTTGCGGTAGCAGCATATTTGGCCGCAGCTACAGCCATCGCTGTTTTAACCAGGAGCGTCCTGCTCCTGTGAGGCTACTATGACGATTATCCTTGAAACCAGATGTCTCAGCTATTCCTATGGAGACGGGACCGGGGCTCTGTTGGATGTGAGCATCTCTCTGGAGGCGGGGAAAAAGGTGGCTCTGGTGGGGCCCAATGGGGCCGGTAAGTCCACACTCATGCTCATGTTCAACGGCATCCTGAGGCCTCGTGAAGGAGAAGTTCTCTTCCGGGGCCGGCCCATGAGTTACGATGCCGTAAGTTTGCGATCCATCCGCCGAGCCGTGGGCATGGTCTTCCAGAATTCGGACGACCAGCTCTTTGCGCCTACCGTCTACCAGGACGTGGCCTTCGGCCCTACCAATTTGGGCTACGCTGCGGAGAAGGTGAAGAGGTACGTGGGCTTTGCCCTGCAGTACGTGGGCCTATTTGGATATGAGCGCCGTCCACCTCATCACCTGAGCGGCGGCGAGAAGAAGCGGGTGGCCATTGCCGGCATACTGGCCATGGAGCCGGAGGTGATTATTCTCGATGAGCCTACCTCCAACCTCGATCCAGCCAGCTCGGAAGAGATCATGGAGATGCTCGATGAGCTGAACTTAGGCGGAAAGACATTGATCATCTCCACTCATGATGTGGACCTGGCCTACCGCTGGGCAGATGAGGTCATCCTCATGAAGGAGGGTGGGGTGGTGCGCCGGGGCACGGCACAGGAGGTATTCGGAGATGCCGGGCTGATAAGGGATGCCCGGCTCAAGCTTCCCCTCGTGGTGGACCTCTACCAGGAGCTGGCCGGAAGGGGCATTGCCAGAGGATCAAAGCCGCCCAGGAACATCCTTGAGCTTTGCGACCTCTTGCAACCAAAGGCGGGGGCGCGGGCCGGGGTTTGGGGTAAAATCTACATCTGCAACGTAGATGAGAAAGATGGGGCAGAGATTCGGGCCATGTTCGATAAGATTCCGGTCGACTTTAAGGGTGCGATGGGTACCAGTGCCAAGGTCATGGCGGAGAAGTGCGGCATCACAATAAATTTTACCTACGGCGTTATCGACAAGTGTATCCTCAAAGCATTGATCGGCAAGAGCTCCCTCATCATGACCTCCGGGGGAATGGTAGGACATACTTTGCAGAGAATCAAGGACTACGGCCTGGAGTCCGGGACGAAGATCGAGGCGATCGGGCTTTTGCAATGAAGCATCAAAAAGCGAACCGTCAATCGAAGTTTAACCACAGAGATGAATCCTGCCGGGATACTGTGCAGTCCCGAAACATTTAAGTAAATATTGGTTGATTAAAGAAAAGTATATTGGAATAACTGGTTATTCCATGCGTCCATTCAACACCAGATGCGAGGGTCAACTGGCAGGCAGTCAGGCCCTCGTTCTGGATCTCCCCCAGAAATAGTCTAATCAGGTACATCAATCTCAGTTATCGACGCTATTCAGGGAGCCTTTGAAGGGAAACCATTAGTGGGCAGAGCTGAATAGTTGCTAAATGCATTAAAAAAAAGAGATATGCCGACCTAGAATTGCGGCCAACTGTATCTAGTACTGGATCTGCTTGGCCAGAGGATCGACCCACGCGCCTGCTGCTGGAGCTGTGGAGACATCATAAGTAGATATGATACTTCCATCGGCATCCTGCAAGGATACCAGGTTATCGATCCAGAGCGGAGCAGTGCCATTGGTGTAGATATCGGTCAAGCTGCCCACACCCTCACCCTCATGGACGCGCACAGAGTCTTCCTCTTCCAGGGTCAGCGCCGGGAAGGTGAAGGTGGTGTTTCCGGCCGAGGCCAGGGTCCATCTTGCCAGGTCCCAGGATCCAACTGCCTTATTGGTCACCTGGACGTACTTGTCTTCTGCCGTGTTTACCTTGGTGATGCCAACCTTCACGGCTGGAGTGGAAGCGCCCGCCTCACGGGTGAATACGGTATCTCGGTTAGCGGTCTTAGACACATCCATGTATTCCTGGGCCGTGCTCTTTCCAAGGATTGTAGTGTCTCCCTTAACAAAGGTGGAGAGCTGTTTGAACCTTGATGCTGTCTCTTTTTGGATAACTTCTGCCGCTTGCACGGTTTCCGTCAGAGGGGCGGCAGCTTCAACGACTGGAGCGACGTCTGCGGCAATCGTCTCATTTGTGGCATTCATGTCATTTGTGATATTTAGGGCATCCTGTGCCAGGACGGGCCCAGATGATAAGGTCACTAATACTGCTAATAGTATCAACGCATTTAGGCTTCTCATATTCATACCTCAAACAATGCTTTTTTCTCAGAAAAATATAAGCCTTTCTAAAAAGACTTTTACATTCATTAATCATACTAGTTAAGTTACCAATCCTTTTATCTTAAAATCAAGAAAAGTTGATCGGCAGGGAAAACCTGCCTTGATATCTCGCCAATGAAGACTGTTTTAATCACGCCGAGATATAATTACTCTTATTTGGTAATAGTTTCGGTCTCGATGGTCTTGGTTTCTGTCTCGATGGTCGCGTTTTCAGTCTCGTTGATGGTTGTGTTTATGGTTGTATTTATGGTCGTGTTGATGGTTGTGTTGTTGGTAGCGTTCTCTGTTACATTCTCAGTAGCAGCAACTTCGGACTCTGCGAAGGCAACTCCCAAAGAGAGAGCCATCAGGAGAGAGAAGAGCACAATTCCACTTGTTATTTTGCTCATAGTTAACACTCCATTTACGTTAATTGGCAGGTATAAACATGGACCTGCATTTAAACTTTTCTCCAGACTGAATCTATATATTTTAGAATGCAAAGGGCGTTGGTCAATAATCAATGTATTTTCACTAAATAGGAAACGATAAGATACTATTCATAACATTTAATTATGCATCATGTACGAATAAATATTAAAATTAAAATTATTTTTCAGATAGAAATAGTGCATTTTTCTCAGAAAACTGATTTTAAGAAGTTAACCGCAAATAATTTTTGTAATCTTATGTTCTCCGGTAGTTCTTGCAACTCTCTATGAACCGGTCCACAGAAAAAGAATAGAAATGAGCATGCAGGTACCCACCAATTGTATTGTGCTCCACCAGGCCGTCCCGGCCGTCCTGGATGCCTTTGCCTCTGCATAAACGGTAAGCGAAGCGAGCGTCCCTGTCGCAGTCAAAGCGTGAGTAATGAAACTCGTGCCCACGAAGGGTCTTGCCAAGCCCTGCTACCGGATTTTGCCCTACTGCCTCTGCCTGGACATACCCCAAAGCCCGAAGCCGCTTCGTCATGATAGTAGAGCCGGGCAGCGCCCCCACCATTCTAAAAGTGCCGGTCTCCAGTTCGATGGCGCGGCCCAGGTACATCAGGCCGCCGCACTCTCCATAAATGGGCATGCCGTCTTCTGAGGCCCGCTTAATCTCTCTTCTGGCGGGGGCGCTCTCCAGACGGGCAGCATGTAGCTCCGGATAGCCCCCACCGATGTAAAGGCCGTCCACATCGGGCAGATTGTCATCTAGCGGACTGAAAAAGACCAGATCTGCGCCTCGCCTTTCCAATTCGCGCAGGTTCTCGTAGTAATAAAAGCAGAAGGCTTCATCCTCTGCAATGCCAATGCGGACGGTTTTCTTTGCATCAGCCAACTCCCCCTTAGCTGGACAGGCGGGAGGGCGTAGCTTCAGGATCTCGTCGATGGCTGCATGCTTTTCCAGCAAGGCGGCTAAAGCGGCAACATCGTGCTCCTTCTCAAAGCCCATCACCAGGCCCAGGTGACGGCTCTTCATCTCCATCTCCCTCTCTCGCGGCAGAGCGGCGAAGACGGGCTTGTCCAGGCAGCTTTTCAGCATGGCCAGGTGACGCTCGCTTCCCACCTGATTGAGGACCGTGCCAGCCAGGCGCACGCCTCTGTCAAATTCTGCAAAGCCTTTCTCCATAGCCGCAGCGCTGCGCGACATACCGTGCACATTAATGACCAACAGAACCGGAAGGTCCAGGATCTTGGCGACCTCTGCGCTGCTGGCGACCTCGGTTCCGTCCATGCCGTCGTAAAGGCCCATAACCCCCTCCACCACGGCTACATCCGCATCCTGCAGGGCCGAGGAGAAAGAGCGGCGCACGCCCTCTTCGCCCATCATGAAGGGATCGAGATTGCGCGAGGGCCGCCCGCAGATGGCGGTATGATGAGACGGGTCGATGAAGTCCGGGCCCACCTTGAAGGGCTGTACCTTCAGGCCGCGAGCGCGAAGCGCGGCCATGAGGCCCAGGGTAACTGTGGTCTTGCCCACGCCGCTGTGGGTGCCTGCGATAAGGACGGAAGGGATATTTGTTTCTATTTCGCTCATTTCCGAACGGTTAATGCAATTGCTACGATATTAAACCACCAGGATGGCCCTGTCCCGAAAGAAGATCACAAATGCCTCTACAAATCTCTATTAACACCTGGCATCCATCACTTGATCCATGCTGGTTGGCGTAGTTAAAAGAGGAAAGTACGGCGAGCGCCTGCTGGAGACCATCAAGACTAGAACTGACTTTGCAGTCTTCTCCGTCGAGGTTCCCCAGGTGCTGCCCGGCTTCATCGAGGATCCGGAAGAGTTTGTCAAAGAGCTAAACCTTGATCCCAGGATCTTCCAGGTGGACCTGCTCATTCTCTATACTTTTCACCCCGACCTGACTCCGGAGATCGTGCGCCTGGCGGCGAAGGGCGGAGTCAAAGCGGCCATAATTCCCGGAGGCATGGGCCGGGCCGGTTCCATCGGCGAGCTGGAGAGTATCGCAGAGAAGTATGGCATCCATATCGAGGTGGATGAGATCTGCTGCACCCTGGAAGAGTGCGGCGTTCCCGTCCTCGATGAGTTTGCCCGGAAGCTGGGAAAACCGGAGCTGGAGGTGGAGACCAAGGACGGTCGCATCAGCCGAGTTAAAGTCGTGCGCGGCTCGCCCTGCGGAGCCACCTGGCATGCCGCAGCGGGCATAGTGGGAAAGACCGTGGAGGAAGCGGCGTCTATGACCGGTCTCTTCTGCCAGCAGTATCCCTGTCGCGCCGTGCGCGGAACTCCGGGAGGCATCCACACCTCAGGAGACCTGCACAAAGATGCCATGGAAAGAGCTCTGGGCAAGCTGACCAACCTTCGGCTGCCCGAGCAGTCCCGGCCCATCAAGATCGAACCGGGCAAGAAGGGGCGAAAGGCATGAGAGAAAAGGTGGTAGAGGCCACGGTGCGTGCCTTGCAAAGAGCGGAAACGTCTCTGCCCGATTGGGTCATGCAGAGAATCGAAGATGCTGCGGCTAGGGAGAGTCATCCCTTAGCCCGGCACCATCTGCAGTTCATGCTGGAGAATGTGGCGATTGCCAAGGCCAAAGGCCTGCCTCTCTGCCAGGACACGGGACTTGCCATATTTCATGTGCAAATGGGCCGGGAACTGATTTTGGACTTCAGCCTTTCTGAAGCGTTCGCGGAAGGTGTAAGGATCGCTACCAGAATGATTCCACTGCGCCCCAATGCCGTCCATCCCTTGACCCGCAAGAACAGCGAAGACAACACCGGTACAGGCATGCCCGATATTATTCTGGATTATGTAGATGGCCGGGCCCTCACGCTCACTGCCTTTCCCAAAGGGGCAGGCTCGGAGAACATGAGCCTGGTTGGCATGCTCAATCCGGCCGACGATCCATTTGATTTCATTGTGAAGAGCGTTGCGAAGCGGGCTGCCAATGCCTGCCCCCCCCTCTTCCTGGGCATTGGTCTGGGCGGCAGCTTCGACCTGGCAGCGCGCCTGGCCAAGCGGGCTCTGCTGAACATGCCCGGCGAATCCCAGGAAGAACTGCAGCTCTTGGAGAGGATCAACTCACTTGGCATCGGCCCCATGGGCCTGGGCGGGGACACAACCGCTCTTGGCATAAAAATCGAGACGGCCTGCTGCCATACTGCCTCTTTGCCCGTAGCCATAAACTTTCAGTGCTGGGCTAACCGTTCTGCAACAGAGGTGATCCAATGACTGAGTATCATCTCCGTACACCCTTGTCCGAGGGGGAAGTGCAAAAGCTCGTGGCCGGTGATGTGGTATTTTTGAGCGGGACGCTCTTCACCGCCCGCGACAAAGCCCATGCCCTGATGCGTCGCGTGGGAAGCCCCGTCTCCCTGGAGGGGGCCGCCCTCTATCACTGCGGTCCGCTCATCTTGGACGATCGGGTTCTGTCCGCCGGGCCGACCACCAGCGGTCGCATGGCCCGCTACACTGATGAGATCCTGAGCCTGGGGGTACGGGCCATCATCGGCAAGGGTGGCCTGCCCGGCGAGCCCTTCCAAAACCGCGCCGTCTACCTGGCCTATCCGGGAGGATGCGGTGCGGCGGCGGCGCAGCAGCTGAGGGTGTTGGGCGTGCACCTGCAAGAGCTTGGCATGGCCGAATCCCTCTGGGTGTTTGAGGCCAAAGAATTCGGGCCCATGATCGTGGCAGTAGACGCCCACGGAAAAGATCTTTATCTGGAGGTGAGACGGTCGGCCCTGGAGCCGTAGACGCACTGAAGCGAGCCGTCCAGGAGGCCCGGTACCTGGTAGATCGCGGCTATCCCAATGACTCTGCAGTTCGCTATGTCTCGGATCACCACCGTTTGCCGGAGGCGCAGAGGTTTGTGCTCCTGAGGACCGTAGTTTCTGCGGATACGGCGCTCGCCAGAATGGCCAAGGCCCGGCGGCTACATGCCCTACGCGGCATGGCGGTGTTCGTGGACGGCTACAATGTTCTCATCACTACACAAAGCCTGCTGGCGGGATTTCCCGTCTACCTCTGTGACGACGGCTTTTTGCGAGATACGCGAGGATTTTTCAGAAGCGACAATGCATCGCGAATTACCGTTTGCGCGTTCTCCAATATTTTGGATCTGCTGGCTGCTGCCGGGGCTGCTCGCGTAGAGGTGCTCTTGGACCAGCAAATTAGCCGCAGCGGAGAACTGGCCAAAGAGGTGCGCCGCCTGATGGCAGAGCGGGCTCTTCCTGGCGCGGCCAGGTGCGCGAGAGATGTCGATCATCAGCTCAAAACATGCGGATCCATAGTTGCCAGCAGTGACGGAAATGTGATCGATGCCGTATCGAGCGTGATAGATCTTCCTGGAGAAATTGCCAGAGGACGGGGCATAAGCCCGTTATTGGTCTAAACAGGATTGTCCTTGAAAAAAATCCAATCGTCATCTTTTTATGGTACAGTTAATTATTATACTATTAGGGTCGCAATAAACTTAAGGAGTAGTGGGTGAGGAGCAATGAGAGAAAGAGTTCTAGCAATAGTCGTTCTGGCGGTTTTGCTCATGGGCGGGGTAGTTCAAGCATCCCATCCCATGTTCTTTCCGCTTTCCGAGCATACCATAGCCAAAGAGATTAGCCAAAACGGCATGCCGCTTTACAGGACGTATACATTTACCTCCGATGACGAGCAGGTAGCCTCCTGGCTGCTCATCTGGCGGGACGCCAAGGTACACAGTGTGGAATGGAGATGGTACTGGCCCGAGGGCAGGACGTATGCCCGGTCTTTTAGCACCATACCGCCCATCGACGGATTTACGGGAATGTGGGCCGCACCTGTCTGGAGCTGCCTTAAGATCAAGGGAACAGACGTCGCCCGCCTGCCTGGAACCTGGAAGGTGGATGTGATTGTGGACTATCGGAAGGTGCTCACAGAGTACTTCACTATCACCAGTCCAGAAGCCTGCTAAAGCTAGTAGCAACTGAAGACATCTTGCCTTTAGAATTGGCCGGTCTTAGCTGTGCGGGTGATATTTTCTGGAAAGAAAAGATCGACAGGAAATGGAACATATTTAATCCAGAAATGCTCATAATCGTTTGGTGGCAGAGAAAATGCAGATGGAGTTTAGCGGCAAAATGCGAACGGCCGATGTTCGTCGGCTTTTTGATATGAAGGACGTGATCTTTGATCAAAGCTGGCTTTCCGGGGCAGAGGACTTTGAGCTTTATTACATGTATCGCGACCTTTTCTTAAGCAGGGCGGATAAAGAGAAGCTCCTGCAACAGGATCTACGTTATGATATCACTATTATTCCACCAAATATGCTCGGATGCGAATACATCAAGACGGCCGGCCATTACCATCCGCTTGTGCCCGGTGGCAGCGTCACCTACCCGGAGCTTTACGAGGTAATAGAAGGTGAAGCACTTTACCTTTTGCAAAACCAGGACCTTAGCGATGTGGTGGCAGTCCACGCCTCAGCGGGAGATAAGGTCCTCGTGCCACCCGGTTACGGTCATATCACCATAAACCGCTCCAATAAGACTCTGAAGATGGCCAACTACGTGGCCAGGAACTTCTCATCGCTTTACGATCCCATCCGAGAGAATGGGGGGGGAGCTTACTTTTTCACCAGGGATGGCTGGATAAAGAACATTCGATGCCCTGGGGCGGCAGAGCTGCGCAGGGTAGAGGCGCCCAACAGCTCAAGCCTTCGCAAACTCGGCCTGGCTAAGGGCAGGGAGATGTATCCACTGCTGAGAGTTCCGGGTCTTCTGGATTACATGACGAAGCCCGAGAAGCATCTGGAGCTCTTCGCGGGACTCATCTGAATGCATAGATTCAGGGCGCACATCGAGCTGCTGCGCCCGCCACTCGCGGCAATGGATCTGGCCATGCCAGCCGCCGCGGCCCTACTAGCCGAATACGCCGTAGAGGGGACTTTGCCGCCTTTGCTGCCCTTTATCATAGCCTCCATTGGAGCCTACGCTGCCATCACCAGCTCCTATGTCTACAACGACTGCTGCGACATCGATGTGGACAGCGTCGCTATGCCCAATCGGCCCCTGCCCTCGGCAATGCTGAGCAAGCGCGAGGCTCAGTTATGGTCGCTATTTCTTTTTCTCGTGGCTGCGGCCATATCCCTCTACCTTAACCCGGAGAGCTTTGCCATCCTCCTGACTGCCACGCTGCTCATCACCATCTACTCCGCCTGGGCCAAGAGAAATACGCCCTTCTCCTGGATCTTTGTGGGATTGTCCTTCGGCCTGGTGCCCCTGGGCGTCTGGCTGGCCCTGGAGCCGGCCGGGCTTCTCAAAGCAGGCCCTGGAATGCATCCCGCCGCCCTGATCCTGGCGGCCATGATCGTCATCACCGATTGGGGCTTTACCAACTGCGATGCCTCGCGAGATGTGGCCGGTGATAAAGAGAAAGGCATTCCCACAACGCCCGCCACCTACGGCATTGCGGCCACTGCCAAGATGGTGGCGCTCTTTTGGATCATCGGCGTCATTCTCTCTCTCGCCCTGGGCCTTGCTGCTAATCTCGGATGGCTCTACCTGGCCGCAGCGGCTGCGGCCGGAGGATGGCTTCTGCTGCAAAACATGGACTTCGTGCGCCACCCTACGCCAGAGAGGGGTGAAAAGCTGTTCTACCAGTCGGCCAACTACCGCGCCGTGCTCTTTGCGGCCATAATTGCCGATGTGCTGCTGCGAACAGGGCTGTCTCTGGGGGCGGGACTATGAATTTATCACCTCGTTGCCCAAGGAGGCCCCATCCTTTAGGGCGTGGTAGTTGACTTTCGCACAGTACTAAATTTCAATTTTTTAGTGCTGATTGTCTCTGTCGCAATCGTTTTAGTATGATGTGTACAGCGAAAGTGTCTATTAATATTAGGAATGCCTTTTAAGGTATGGAGTGCTAAAATGAGACTTAGAGTAATCAGCGCCAGAAACGAGATCCCCAATTTGAACCCCAATGAGAAGACTGTTCATCTGGCTTTCCGGGCCAGTAATGTAGATTTCCTTAACCTGATGCAGAGGTGTCCCCGGCTAAGGATGATTCAGGTTCCGCCATCCTACCGCAAGACCATGTCCAATGCCATCCAGGTATTCCTGGAGATGCAGGGCATTGAGATGCTGGAAGGCGACGTTTGGGGCCACAGAAAGGACCTGGACGAGTACTTCACCGTGGAAGACAGCACGCTTGCGGAGATTCACGCCCTGGCCGCCAGCGGCGCATCCGCAGACGACGTGGCCAATCAGATTCAGAGGAAGGCCAGGATCGGCTCGGAGCTGATCAAGTACATCGCCAAGACCAAAGTTACCGCTTGAGCCCGCACGCCAGTCCGGCTCAGCTAAACCCCTAAAATTTTTGTTGGCTTTTCGCTATTTCCAGTTGTTAGTCGCTCTGTGCGTCCTTCTGTGAACTGTGGTGTCTATGTGGTGAAAACGTCGTTGGCCGCTGGTTATAACCAAGTGGCTGACGATACTACCACCACCGCAGACACAGAGCGCGAGGGAGGACTCACTGAGGACTCGATTAGTCTATTACCCACTCGATACAGCGAGGAACCATTATTTCTTAGGGTGGAGAATGGTCTTTTCTTAACGTGAAGCGAAAGCCTTTTATCTCGGCAATTGACGTATAGTGTATTGGCGAAAGTCGATGGCTATTCTTCCCTCCTACATCCCTGAGACTTTTGCCTCCCTCCTTCTTTTCCATTCCTTCGTTCTCAGTCCAATCGGCTTCAGCTAAAATAGGCAGCATTCAGTTATCTACGGCTTCCTACCATAAGCCAAAAAGCCTGTGTAGGTGCAGAAGAACTTGCCTCTAAGGTTATCTTCCTCAAGTCCCCTTAACCAGTCCTCTGCATCGGACCTTGATACCAGACTCAAACCCATGGCCTTCTCTGCGTTCTTGGACAGATCGAAGACCTTTTCGGCAAGGTTAAGGTCAGTGATTACAAGGGTGCTTGGGTAAACCTGGACGCCCTCCAGTCCCATATCTCTGAAATACCCGTAGAGGTTACGTCCTATCCAGCCGCTCCTGAAGGTGTCACACCAGAGGTCTGTTATCTTACGAGTAACCTTTCGGTTCATTGACCCTATGGTGAAGGTTCCCCAGTCCGGCTCATAGGCCACGACACGGCCCCCGCTCCTGGTGACCCTGGCCATCTCGGTTAGGACCTTCTCAGGCTCAGGTATATGTTGAAGGGTTCTGTCCACTCTGGAACAGTCGAAGCATCCATCATCGAAGTCCAAACGGCCGGCATCTCCCAGCACGAACTCTATAGGAAGGCCGAGGTTCTCAGCCCTTGACCGGGCCGTCTCCAGCATGGTCTGGCTGGAGTCCACCGCCACTACCCGGCCGGTGCTTCCTACTATCCTGGCCAGGGCAATGGCATCGAAGCCCAGGCCACAGCCCACTTCCAGGACCCTGGAACCCGTCCGGGCGTTCATAAGATTGAAGCTTTTTCTCTTGTAATCCTGGAAGTAGGGCAGAGAGTTCAAGGTGACCAGGCAGGATGAGAAAAAAGAGGGATCATTAGAATGATCGATATCCGAGAATCCACTTGAGAGGTAATCCATGATATCATTACAAAATAATTTTTGATGCCCTCAGGGGCAGGGCAGGGTCAAGACGGATGCGTCGCCACTCTCCAGTGACATCCTCATATTTAGGTATCCGGAATAGGTTCCGCTCATGACATAAATGGGCACCGCCCTGGAGCCCTTTTGCACCCGCGCACCCACTCTGGTTGTTCCCTCTACCTCGGAATGAATGCTGTAGACAGAGTTGTTGTCTGTCTGGGCGACGGAGGTATCCTTGATCAGTTCCACCAGACCTGAGTAGCTCTCCGAATAGATAGATCCTACCTCATAATTCTTGGCGCATAGAGCATTCTTAAGCTCGCTATTGGTTATGGGCGCACTGTATCTGGACGGACGGTTCTGGAATACGCCCCATTCGTTCGCCCAGATCTCATTGTAGCCGTCCTCAAAGCCGCCGTAGACCTCTGCATCTATGGATCGGGACACAGTGCCGGTGCCTCTTGTTCCCGTGACCAGCTTCTGTCCATGAAAACCGGCTGCCGACTGGTAGATGCGCATATCGTCGGTAATTCCCTGGCTGTAGATCCAGGAATGCTCGGTGAGGTTTTGAGGCACGCTGTTTGCCGTAGGAACGAGAATGCTAGTGCCAGCTATAATAAATATAATCAAAACTCCAAGCGTCAACGATCCGGACCACCATCTCATCTGCACACCTCAACCTCAGAAGCATCATGGCTGGGCATTGAATATAAATCTGATCCCTATTTGCCCTTATTGCGTCCTCTCTGCTTGATATCTCTCAGGCGGGCGTCCAATGATGCCTGCAGATCCAAAGAGAGTCCGGCCCCGAAATGGTCCAGGCGGGCGGCGATGGCCAGCTTTGCCGCCAGGGTTCGGGCCACACGTCCCCGCAACATTCGGGGCGATCCGATCACGGCAGGATGGCGGAAGATGATGCCGTGCTTGGGAGAAGGTGCATGGCCCCGAAGATGCTTGAAGAGAGACTTTTCTGCGCCCATGACCTGCACTCGGCTGGAGGGCATCTTTGCCAGACGAGACAGGCCGCCGGCCCGAGAGATGAGCCTTGCCGCCAGGACGCTGCCTGCCAGGGAGGAGAGATTGGGGGCCAGGGCCTGCACCGTGGCCGAGACGTCGGTCTCCGTGGCCTTCCTGGCCTCCCGCAGGCCCAGGATCGCTTTTGCCAGGAGCCCCATATTTTCGTCTTCTTTTAGCCCTTCCGCCAGATCCTTTCCGTGGACGATCTCCTGGCTGTGCAGGCGGGACCACTCGTAGAGCCTCTCGTCCAGCAGATTGATCGCCTGAGTCAAATTATCCAGGGCCTCCATGGCCTGGAGCAGATCCTGCTCAACGGTGCTGCCGGACAGGATGCTTCGCCGCACCAGGCCTAAGGCCGCCTCTCGCAGCAGCCTGTTATATTCTCCGTCGTCGGCTGCAAAGCCACAGGCCCTGGCCAGGGCGCGTAGATCCGTCTGGGGAAGAGGAAAGGCACCGGATGTCTCCTGCTGAGGCTCTGATATCCCATCCGACTCTTCTCTGCCAAGCATGGCTTCGGTCAGCAAAGATCCGGTCAGCAGGTCAACTCTTCCAAACCAGGTTAGGATCACCATTGCATATACTTCTGCTCGATCTTGAATAGATTACTTTCGCCCCGCACAGATTTAGTTTAAATACTTCCGGACCTAAGTTACAGTTACCTCTCAAAAAAAAAATTAGGGGGCTGAATTGTTTATGAAAGAACTGGTTGATCAGATAAAAGCTCGTCTCAGGGATCAGAAGATCGAGGTCTCTGAGGAGGATATCGAATCTCGCCTAAAGAAGCTCATCGTGGATTTTCGCGTTCCTGAAGGCGAGGCGAGAAGATCTGTTTTGAATTACTTTTTCAAAGAGCATGGCATAGTGCCTCAGGTTAGGGCCGGCTCGGAGAAGGTCAAGATCGCCGAGATCAAGGAGTCCGGCAAGTGGGTGGATTTGGAGGTCAAGGTTTTAGATCTCTGGGAGCCTGCGGCCCAGACCATCTCTCAGACGGGACTTGTGGGCGATGCGACGGGGTCCATGAAGTTTGTGAAGTGGACCAAGTCCGATCTGCCCAACTTGGAACTTGGCCGAAGCTATCTCTTAAAAAAGCTGGTCACGGACGAGTTTCAGGGCAGGTTTTCCGTAAAACTGAATCGTACCAGCCAGATCGAGCCGTTAGATGTCGATGTGGAGGCAAAGCCCGCCAGCAAAGCTGCACAGCTCGTAACAGTGGCAGAGATCAATGAGCCAGGTCTGTGGGTTGATCTGAAGGTCAAGGTGGCACAGCTCTGGGAGACGAATAGCGAAGCCATCTCCCAGTCAGGACTGGTGGGCGATGAGACCGGTGCCATAAAATTTGTGAAGTGGGTTAAGGCCGATTTACCGGAACTTGTGGATGGCAAAAGCTACCTTCTCAAAAACCTGGTTACAGACGAGTTTCAGGGCAGGTTTTCCGTGAAACTGAATCGCACCAGCCAGATCGAGCCGTTAGATGTCGATGTGGAGATTGGCTCCATCGCCGCGGAGTTCTCTGGCGCCCTGGTGGATGTGCAGAAGGGCTCCGGGCTAATCAAGCGCTGCCCGGTTTGCAAGCGATCTTTGGCCAAGGGTGTCTGCAGTGAGCACGGAAAAGTGGACGGCACCTATGATCTGCGCATCAAAGCAGTGCTGGACGACGGCCGCCGGGTGCAGGATCTACTCGTCAACCGGGAGACCACGGAGAGGCTGCTAAATCTCACATTAGAAGAGGCAAAACAGATGGCTATGGAGGCGCTCGATCATGAGGTAGTGCACTCATTAATTGAGAGCAAGCTGATGGGAAGATACTATTCCATAACCGGGCCGAGGATTGATCGCTATCTTCTGGTGGAAAGCATTAATGAAATCCCGCCGGTGTCGCAAACGCAAGTGGACGAGCTCATAGCTAGCGCGGAGGTGGCATAAAAATGGCAGGATTTTCACGAGAAGTGGCTAAAAGGATCTTCGCCGAGGAGCTAAAGAGTTCTAACTACTCCTTCCGCGACGGCGAGGATCAGCACCAATATGCACCTTCGTATCTTCTCACCCCTACGGGTGCTAAATGTAATCGCGTTTTCGTGGTCGGCACCCTCACAGAGAAGGATGACATAGGCAGCGACACGGAGTACTGGAGGGGAAGAGTGGTAGATCCTACGGGCAGCATACTGATCTATGCCGGTCAGTACCAGCCTGAGGCCGCTCAAATACTCGCCTGCATGGAGGCGCCCTCATATGTCGCCGTGGTGGGCAAGCCCAATCTCTACCAGACCGATGACGGAAACATCATCATATCTCTGCGTGCTGAATCCATTCAGCGAGTAGACGAGAATACGAGAAACCAGTGGATAATAGACACCGCCCGCCGGACCTTAGAGAGGCTGGAGGCACTGAAGAATGCCAGGCCAATCCCAGTATCCAGCGATTTCGCCACTGCAGACAATGTGCCGGCTTCCTCTTCCTCGTCCACTCCAGAACAGGACAACGATAGAGCTTTGCAGCATTACCACACCGACATAGAGCACTTCCGGCAGATGGTCCTTCGCGCGCTCTCCTCCTTGAAGGCGGATTTGGCCAAGAGCGACACACTTCCGGAGACAAAAACGGCGAAGAGTGCGACTATCGAGAGCGAGAAGAAGCCCGCCGCTACGCCGGCAGAGCCGGAAGATGTGCCCTCTTCCCGAAAAAGCAAGCCCAAGAAGAGCGAGCCCAACAATACCTGGCCGGAAGCGGAGAACGAGGACGAAGTCGAGACCATTAATTTCGGCAAGAAGAGCTGAAAAGTTTTATATAATGTACTGAAGCTGTATGACATGGGTGAATCAATATGGTAATTGGAGTAACGATGGTAAAGGTGGTGCCGGGACAGGAAAAGACCGTCTACAATGCCTTGCAAGAGATAGATGGCATTAAAGATGTCTACCATGTCTTCGGCGAGTTCGACTTCGTAGTCATCATCGAGGTCGAGGGCCTGAGTATGTTGAATAAGCTCGTGGACGTCATCCGTGAGATTGATAACGTAACCGCCACCCAAACCGTAGTCGGGGCTGAACTTTAGCCCTTTTTCCCCTTTTTATGGAAATTGCCGAGGAGCTGGCCAAGCAGCAAAAGGCCATATCCGTAGCTGAATTTTTTGAGAAGAATCGTCAGATCCTGGGATTCGACTCCGCTCCGCGAGCGCTCATCACCTGCGTGAAGGAGGCTGTGGACAATTCCCTGGATGCCTGCGAAGATGCCGGGATACTGCCGGATATTTTTGTGCAGATAAAGAAGAACGGCGAATACTATCAGGTTATTGTTGAGGACAACGGGCCGGGCATTGTGCAAGAGGAGATCCCCCGCGTCTTTGCCAAACTGCTCTATGGATCGCGTTTTCATACGCTACGCCAAAGCCGCGGCCAGCAGGGCATAGGCATATCCGCGGCGGTGCTTTATTCCCAGCTCACCAGCGGCAGACCCACCAAGGTCATCTCCAAGATCGCTCCGGACAGACCTGCCCGTTACTGCGAGCTGCTCATAAATACAGCCAAAAACGAGCCCGAGATTCTTAAATCTGAGGATATGGACTGGGAACGCCCCAGGGGCACGCGCGTGGAGCTGGAGATGGAGGGCACCTATGTGAGGGGGCGGCGCCAGTCGGTCTATGGCTCGCTGAAGAGCACAGCCATTGTCAATCCCCATGCGCGCCTGACCTTAGTGGAGCCGGAGGGCAACGTGGAGGTCTTCGAGAGAGCCACGGAGAGTCTGCCCAAAAAAGCCTATGCCATTTCCCCTCATCCGGACGGAATAGAGCTTGGCGAGCTGATCAAGCTCCTCCGCTACACCGATAAAAAGAAGCTGCGCGTCTTTTTAAAAGAGACCTTCTCTTCCATCGGCACCATCTCTGCTCAGGAGCTATGCAGCCGGGCGGGCCTGGATCCGGAAGTGGCCCCTACCGACCTAGACCATGATGCCGCATCTCGCCTGCACACTGCCTTCAAACAGATCAAGGTCAAGTCGCCTCCCGTGGACTGTCTGTCTCCCATTGGCGAGGAGCTGATCAAGGCCGGTTTGGAAAAGGAGTTTCGGCTGGACTATATCGCCACCACGGTTCGGCCCGTATCCGTCTATTCGGGCAATCCCTTCCTAGTTGAGGTGGGACTGGGATACGGAGGAGAGCTGGAGAAGGAGAGCCGCATTGAACTTTTGCGCTTTGCCAATCGCGTTCCACTCGTCTACCAGCAGGGTGCCTGCGCCGTAACTCATGCTGTGGAGAACGTATCCTGGAAGAATTATTCCCTGGGCCAGCCTACGGGAAGCGGCGTGCCGGTCGGCCCGGCGGTGCTGCTGGTGCATATCGCCTCCACCAACATTCCCTTCACTTCGGAGAGCAAAGATGCCGTGGCCGATATGCCGGAGATTTTGACAGAGATCGATCTGGGGCTGAAAGAGGTAGCCAGAAAGCTGCGCCGCTACCTGAGCCGTCAGAGCGTCCTTTCAGAGAGGCGGGAGAAGGAGGAGATCATAAGAAAGATCCTGCCGCGCATCGCCCAGAAGCTCTCCGATGTCCTGGAAAAAGAGCTGCCGGATATCGGGCCGGTGGTAGCCAAGATCATGGGCAATCTACTCGTCTTCCGGAAAGTGGAGAGAAATAACGGACAGCTATTCGTCAAAATCCAGGTAGAAAATCACAGCGAACAGTTACGCTCCTTTAAGCTGCATGAGGTGCTGGCTGTGCAGGCCGACTCTGTCTCGCCTGCTGCCAAAGTCATTCCCATGGGAGACGGCTACGACTATCACTGGAAGCTCGCAATTCCTCCGGGCCAGAGCACCACCCTCAGCTACAACATCACCGCGGAAGGCGTAGCCTTAAAAGAGCCGGTGATTGAGGGCCTGGAAGCGGAAATTGTCACAGGGGCCAGGGTGATCTAGCCAATGGAAAAATCCGACGAGAAAAATGAATTTGAAAGGAAGCTAAATATTAAAAAAGCAGAAAAATCAAAAATCGCCCAGGAGAATCTGCTTCTCCTCGCCGATACTCTTTACAACCAGTTCCAGCAGGGCATCGTGCCCCATATCTCTCTGCCCTCCCGAACCAAAGGAAACATCGAGTTTTCCACTAAGGACGATGTCTGGGTTTATGGTGACCAGGAGACGACACGCAGCGTCAAGACCGTGCGGGGAGCCAAGACGCTGCTCAAGACGGTTCATCTGGCTGAGCTTCTCATCAAAGAGCATCTCAAGAACAATCGCGGCTCGACTTTGAGAGAGATCTATTACATTTCCGAGAACTGGGATATCGCCAAATTCCATGAGCAGGCGGAAAGTGACCGGCTTATCGAGGATCTGGAGATCGTAACTTCTTTGCACCGGGAGGACTTTCACGTTCGGCCGGAGGAAGATGGTGCGGCCGTCTTCGGGCCGCTGCGCCTCAAGGAGCAAACCCGGCGGGGGGAGAGGGAGATGCACTGCCAGGAGGATGTGGGCGAGGCCGGCTACCAGATACCCTTCAATGTGGATAACATCGAATTTTTGAGCCACGATGCAAAAATGGTCATGGCCATTGAGACGGGCGGAATGTACGCCCGGCTGATCGAGAACGGCTTTGATGAGGAGTACAATGCCATCCTGGTGCATATCAAAGGACAGCCGGCCAGGTCCACGCGCCGCATCATAAAGAGGCTGAATACGGAACTGAACATCCCAGTTGTGGTCTTCACGGATGGCGATCCCTGGTCCTATCGCATCTTTGCCAGCATCGCCTATGGGGCCATCAAGAGCGCTCACCTCTCCGAGCACCTGGTCACTCCCGGGGCGCGCTTCCTGGGGGTGCAGCCCAGCGATATCGTGGACTACAACCTCTCCACAGACAAGCTGACCGATAAGGACATGCAGGCACTGCGAAGCGAGCTGACCGACCCCCGGTTTGCCACGCCCTACTGGGAAAAGCAGATTAAGCTGCAGATCGATCTCAAGAAAAAGGCAGAGCAGCAGGCTTTTGCCGGCAAGGGCCTGGATTATGTGACCAAGACCTACTTGCCGGAAAGGCTTACTGAGATGGGGATAATCTGAGTTTGATCATCGATTTTCATACTCACATCTACCCGGAATGGGTGGCGGCCAAGATCCTGCCTGCGGCGAAAAGAAAGCTGAAGGTGGCAGTGCCGGGCAGCGGCGCCCCTCAGGATCTGCTCCGCATGATGCAGGCTGCCGGAATTACCGGATCGGTGCTCCTGCCCCTGGCCAAAGGCAGAGAGGATGTCTCCAGCCTCAACGACTGGATCCTTTCTGTCTCCGGGGGAAAGAGCGAGGAGCTGACAGCCTTCGGGGCCGTTCATCCCTTCATGCCAAACCTGGAGACTGAGCTGGACCGCTTGGCCTCACAGGGCATCAAGGGAGTCAAGATGATGCCGCTCTTGCAGGAGGTCTATCCTGACGATCCTTGCTGCGGCAACTTTTACGAGGCATTGATCGAGAGGAAGATGATCCTGGTGGCTCACGCGGGCCGCGATCCACTCGACCGGCAGGAGGTCTTTGGCACGCCGGATCGGTTTAGCAGAACTGTGGAATGCTATCCAGAGCTGCGATTTGTGCTGGCCCACCTGGGAGGTCTGCGCATGTGGGATGATGTGAGACGGTACCTTTTGCCAGCCGGCGAAAATGTCTATTTTGATACGGCTTACGTCTCCTTTTACATGGGATGGGAAGAGATGAGAGAGCTGATAAGTGAAATCGGGCAGGAGAGGGTCATCTTCGGCAGCGATTACCCCTGGGAGGAGCCGGGAAGGGCAGTGGAGATTATCAAGGGCCTGGGTCTTTGTGAAGAGGAAGAGCAGGCAATCCTTGGCAAGAATGCGGCCAAGCTTCTGGATGTGGACTTAGAGCTTACTACCACGCTCACCACAAAGGCACAAAGGCACAAAGACGACTTGGACTCGTAAAGTGGGCCAAAGGTTTATACTTCTTTAGAATAGATGTTCTGATCCATGAAACACGATCTGCTTGACATTTTAGCCTGTCCGCTCTGCAAAGGCAACTTGACACTTGAGGTATTCGAGGAGAACGAGAAAGAGATTGTGACGGGCAAGCTTTGCTGTCAGGCCTGCCGGGAATGCTATCCTATTGAAGACGGCATACCCAATATGCTGCCGCCCGATCTGAGGGATTAGTCCAACTTTGACCGGCCGGGCAAGAGGCCAGGCAAGGGCAAGGTATTCACTAGCAAAATATTTATACAATATTATGGGATATGTAGTGAGGGGGAATTTTGGCATTGGATCATGTTGTTCACATCAACAATGGCGGTGGTGCGGCCAAGCCCATAGTTCTTCGTCTTCTTCCTGGTGAGGAGACCATATTCAATCTCAAGGTCGTCAATCACGGGGAGCCATCTAATATTTCTCTGCAGGCCAGCAGTCCTGTCTTAAAGGCGGTGCATTTGAAGAAGCCGGATCAATATGTAGTCCAAGAGGAGATCATTCCCATTCTGGCCAGGATGCCTGCCAACAAGAAGCGTTTGGATGGCGAGATTCTTCTTTGTGGCCGCGGTGGAGAAAGCCGGGTGCCCATCACTCTTTTACGCGATTCAGAAGATCCGGGCGACGATCTGGAAGACCCCGGCCTGCAGGGGGACGAGGAATTGAAAGACGACGAAGTGGATGAAGAAGACGAAGATGCTGATCTTGCCCGGAAAAGAGACGGAGGGGACAGAGAAGAAACCGAAGATGAGGACGAGGATGAAGAAGAATCTCTGGGAATTCGGCGAGTGAAGCGGTCCGATGACGAGGATGATGATGAAGACGGGGACGAAGAGACGGAGAAAGAGCCACGGCGCATAGCATTCTCTCGCGATAAAGATCTGCAAAGATACCGATCCGCCACCCGTCAGCAAAGAGCCGGCGGAATAGAACGAAGCAAGGAGAAGCGCGGCCAAAAGCCGGCAGGAAGCCGTATTGATGATCGTTTTGTAGACCCCAGCAATAGGCAGGACGAGGGCCCGCGTTTCGTCCCCAGAAAGGTACCTCTGGGGATCCAGGAAGAGAAGAGGGAAGAGTGGAAGGAAGAGAGGACAGAAGAGAAGCAAAGGTTCAACTCCGGCTATGAGGAGGACCGCTACCAGGGCTTCCGGGACACAGACAGCGAGAACCGGGAGGAGATCCCAACTTCTGCTTCAGCAGCCGAGAGGGAGCAAAGATCCGAGGAAAGGGCCCCTGAAGAGCCGGAGGTCTATGTCGAGCAGGATGAAGGACCAGAGTCCATCTATCTGGAGCGGTTGGGCGCTTTTGGCGGCATGGGCGCATTAAAAATCATCCCTGCTGCCCTATTCCTGGCGCTGGTTATCGTTTTGGTTTTGACGTTCATCACAGAAAGCATTCCTGAGTTTCCCGGCGCTTTGGCTTCGTCCATCCTGATCGTCACCCTTATCATATACGGAGCGGCTACGCTCCTCAAGGCGTGAGATGTAATTTATGAGATATATCGTGGTCACAGGCGGGGTTATGAGCGGCCTTGGCAAGGGCATTACTGCGGCGTCCATCGGCAGGCTGCTCATGAACAGGGGCTATAAGGTTACAGCCATTAAAATTGATCCTTACATCAACATCGATGCCGGACTCATGAGCCCATTCCAGCATGGAGAGGTTTATGTCCTCAAGGATGGGGGCGAGGTGGACCTTGATCTGGGCAACTACGAACGCTTTTTAGATGTGGAACTGACCCGCGACCACAACATCACCACCGGCAAGGTTTACAGCACTGTCATCGAAAAAGAGCGCAGAGGCGAGTATCTGGGCAAGACGGTGCAGATCATCCCCCACATCACCGAAGAGATCAAGAGACGCATTCGCCAGGTTTCCCGGGACGGAGGCTGCGAGATATGTCTGATCGAGGTGGGTGGGACGGTGGGCGACATCGAGTCCATGCCCTTCCTGGAGGCCATGCGCCAGCTCAAGTATGAAGAGACGGGCAACATCTTCTTTGTGCATGTCACCCTCGCCCCTTCCACCATGGATGGCGAGCAGAAGACCAAGCCCACTCAGCACAGCGTGAAAGAGATGCGCCAGCTGGGTTTGCAGCCGGACATGATCGTAGTAAGATGCGAGCGCCCCCTCCTGGAGGAGACCAAGCACAAGATCGCCCACTTCTGCGATGTGCCTATGGAGGCCGTAATCAGCGCCCACAATTCCGACGACATTTACCGCGTTCCCTTGCAGATGGAGGCGGAGGGCCTGGCCAGGTATCTGATGAAGGCCATGCGGCTCTTCCCCCTGGAAGAGCGGAAAGACTGGGACGAGTTCGTGCAGAAGATGGACGCAGCCGAGGGCATCGTCAAGGTGGCCATCGTGGGCAAGTACACCGTGGGCTCGCAGTGTGCTGACCCCATGGAGGATGCTTACCTTTCCATTCGGGAGTCCCTCAAGCACGCCGGCATTGAGGCCGGGGTGAAGATTGATGTGCAGTGGATCGATGCCGAGGAGCTGGAGCACGGCTCGGCGGATATCATCCTGAGAGACGCGGACGGCATACTGGTTCCGGGCGGCTTTGGGTTCCGCGGGACAGAGGGCAAGATGAAGGCCGTGCAGTACGCCCGGGAGATGAAGGTTCCCTACCTGGGGATATGCTTCGGAATGCAGCTCGCTGTAATCGAGTACGCCCGCAACGTCTGCGGCCTGCAGGGCGCTAGCAGCACGGAGTTTGGGGCCACGCCCAATCCAGTGATTGCCCTTCTCCCGGAGCAGGAGAAGATCAGGCACATGGGCGCGACGATGAGGTTAGGCAACTATCCCGCCCATTTGAAAGCGGGCAGCCTGGCGCACAGGATTTACGGAACAGACGAGATCGTGGAGAGGCACCGGCACCGCTACGAGGTTAATCCCGCTTACATCGCCCAGATTGAGGAGAAGGGCATGATCTTCTCGGGCACCAACGGGGATTTGATGGAGATCTGCGAGATCGCCGAGCATCCCTTCTTCTTTGCTTCGCAGTTCCACCCGGAGATGAAGTCCAGACCGGGCAAGCCGTCGCCGCCGTTCCTGGCTTTTGTGGAAGCGATGAAGGGGAAAAGTAGGTCCGGCCCTTGACTTCATTCCGTTTCTAAATCATTCTGCGAACCAGCTTGGGCTTTTGCCCTGCTGTTTTAATTCATATCCATGAATGAAATAATTAATTGCAGCTCTTTGACCTTCATTCAGATCTTCTTTTTCCGAAATTGTCCGAATTCGATCAATGATTTGGGCGGGATCGATAAATGGCTTTATCGAATCTGGATCGAGGAAGTATTTGATTCCAAGATTTGTATAGCTCTTCGCGACAAATTTCTCTAAAAATGTAACTAAATTATTGTCATCTGTTGCGATTTGCTGAATCCAACCTACTACTTGTTCTTTTCGCCAATTATGCCAGTAATACAAGATAGACGGCAAATTTTTAGCATTTAATAGGTTGCCATTTTTAATTGCTTCATTCACTTTTTCAACAGCAATACCTTCAAATTCGTCTAGACAATCTTCTCCGACAATTCTAGTCTCTTCTGAGAGTATACTACTTCCATCGAATCTGCCATGTTCATGATCAAGCATTGCGACAAATTCAACGATAATTGTAAGAGCATGACCCTCAGTGATGGCTTGCTTTAATAAGTCGGATCTTGTTTTTTTATCCAAACGTGATAAGAGATCTCGTATCAAAAATCTTAACTTAGCATCGGAAGATAATTCTAATCCGACCTGTGGTTCATCTTCTGGAACGAGCAATTTATCGCCCATTTCGAATAGCGCTCTGGTTATGGTAGGTATTTCTTCGAGCAATATTTTCTCATCTGTATAGTCGTTAAGGCGATCAATAAATGCTTTGGCCATAGTTGTACCATCTGGCCTTTTTATAGTAGTTAATTCTGAAAGCTTCAAACCAAATAACCTCGAATCTCTCGCGAAAGCAAGTATTGAACCTATTTCCATTGTTGATATGCTTCCTTTTGGAATTGCTAATCGGAAATATATTGGAAATATGTCTGGGCTGCATATACGAAGTTGCTTTCTGCACACGGATTGATCTGCGAAAAAATTCTTATTATCACTATAAATTTTTCGCAGTTTTGGGAACATTAGGTTTAAAAGACGCTTAATCGGTTCTTTGATTCTGTCGTCTACTTTTTCGAATAATAAATTAAGAAAGCTCTTGTGATCTTCCAGACTTGGAGCTCCTCTAAATCCATATTCATCAATTACTCCTATGAACATTCGAGACTCGTTTGATATAGAATTATAAACTATTGGACAAAAAATCTTAATTGATTCTAGAGCAATAAAATCTACCGGATTTACTTCGCCTTTGACAAGTGGATAAGTGATGCTCAGAGTATTCGTGAGACGAACTATGTCTCGAGGGGTGAAGATAAGGCGATCTAACCCCCTCCAATAAATCTCTTCCCAATATTTTTTATCAAATTCTTCTTCGGGAATATCCCCTAAAATTTTATTTAATTTTCCAAAAAACATCGATCGGAAAGATGCTTCGTCTGGCGGGGGTAATTCTAAAGGTAGTTGAACGATTTTTTCAAGGTATTCTTCACCAGATAAACCATTTTGTTCGGATAAAGCCTTAATGGCTATCCTTTTATCAAAAGCCATTAAATAGATTATATTAGGAAAATCTGCGATTGCCTTTACGACTCTGAATATTTGCCTAATTTCTTCTGGAGTCAATCTGTCGATGTCGTCGATTGTAACAAGTATCTTCTTGTTTTGCTTTTTCAATGATCTAGAAATATTATTTTTTAATTCATTTATATCTTTTTGCCTTGCGCGAATTATTTTTGATACTACTTTTCCGGTTGAAGCATATGGTATAGGGATATCTGAAACAATGTCTGCAAAATCTGCCATTTGTTTTGTTAAATCATTCATTGAGAACTTTCCCTTGCTCAAGATAGCCTGCAGCTGATAGAAGAAACGTATCGTTAAATCTTCGTGGCCAGAAAACCACCACGGATTAAAACTCACTACAACTGGCGGTTCATTTTCATTAGCATGACTTAGATAGTGATTTACAAAATTTAGCAAAGTAGTTTTCCCCGACCCCCAAGGTCCATAGATAGCAATGACGAATCCGTCATAGGGCTCCATACTGCTAATTATTTTAGATATATGTTCTGCAAATGATGAATAGCCCAATTGATCTTTATCAGGGTCTACTAACGCCCTATCAGCAGACAATGAGTTATCTTCTGGTTTTGTCATCAACACAACCCATATAGAGTTGTTATTAGTTCTATAAATTATCGACTGATGAAATAAATGGCATCACATAATCCGAACGCGACCACAATTCATTATTAGGGCGAGGGCCCGACCGCGCCCTTCCCCCGCTCCCCCTGATTTCTGCCGCCGACTGCCACGCTGCCCCAGGCAGGCGCCAGCGCACGCTCGCGGGCGCGAGCGTCGCCGCAATCGGGGAACGAAGACGGGCAGATGCCGTTATGGTTTGTAAATGCTGATGTCTTCTGCTAGCTGAAAATCGTTGTCATTAGTAACGATATTGGAAATGCCGTTCATTTTCATGACTGCCAGGTGAGATGCATCGGATATGAAGAGCCCATACCTGCTTGAGAGATCTGCGGCCATATCCATTGTGGCCTTATCGATGCTGTAGATGACCAAAGGATATGCTCTAATTACAGCGTAGGTCTTCCAGACCCTCGTAAGGCTTGAGATCGTTTCCGGCTTGTCTTCTATTAGCTTCTTGGCTTCGCTCTAGCTTCGCAAACGATATGTCTTTGTGGTCTCGGCGAGAATGAGCTTGTGGACGATCTCATTTAAAACCTGGACAGAAGTGGCTGCAAAATAAGTGCCGGATTCAATATTTTGCAGGAACGTACGACATGTAGCTCGGTATTTTGAATAGTCCATGGCGCCATACAAAAATATGTTTGTATCTATAAATATCTTGGATTGGGGCGCAAGCAAATCCAGAGAGCTAATCACAGCTAATCCTCTGATTCGATTATCTCTTCTATAAGTTTTTGATCATCGAATCGGATTGAGCCAATAAGTTGATCAGTAAGACTTTTTATCGGCTTGACGAGCAATTCTCCACCTTTCACGCTCAGAGCTACTCGTTTGCCTTCACAAAGGTCGATCTCAGATAATATTGAACTCGGAAGCTCAATTATCCCGCCTTTCTTAACAAGAACCTCCATCTATCTCACCAAACATTACTAATACGCCCCTGCCTCTAAAAATAGATTTCTCAATTTAGAGATCCATGCAGGTCGGCGCGGCGGTGAGCTGTCCCGGATCGGCGGCGCTCTCTCCGGGTGAGAGGGCCGACCGCGTCTTCCTCCTCCCAACCCCCCTGATTTCTGCCGACGATTGCCACCGACCAAGGCACGCGCCCGCCCCCGTGCCTGTGCGTGTGCTCCCGCGGGTGGACGAAGGCCCACGGGGAGACGAGGCAATCTCTGCCGTTCCTGGGGTTTGTGAAAGCGATGACATCATTGTCTTTTGTATTAGATGTGTCGCATCTGTAATTTTCCGATAAGATTATATGGCTGGGGAGGATTTGCACTAGTAGTGACTGGGATGGAAAACAAGCTCCAATATGAATCAATCGATCTTAAAAAATTAAGAAAAGACAACTCAGAATACTTGCCAAAAGAGCCATTTCCACATCAAAAGAAAGCGTTTAAAAAATTGAGCAGTACTTTTTTGCTCCCTTCGAACGAATACACTGGCGGGCTGTTAGTGCTCCCTACCGGGGCCGGGAAAACTTTTACGGCAATCAATTGGATATGCAGGAACGTTATTCCAAAAAAAATAAAAGTTCTTTGGTTGGCCCAGTCTTCGTATTTGTTGGATCAGGCAAGCAAGTCTTTTTTAGACAATGCCATTGAGATACCTCGTACAAGGAATACATTGAATATAAGAGTTGTATCAAGCAATCCATCCCAATCTAAAGCGTCATCCATCAAGGAGACAGATGATGTTCTAATTGTCACAACCCAAACGGCAATCAATTATTTTAACGCAAAGCCAGAAGATGGAAAAGGAAAGAAAACAGAAACCCAATTTAAAAAATACATAAAAAGTTGTGTTGACACTGGACTTTTTGTTGTACTTGATGAAGCCCATCATGCGCCCGCTTATGGTTGTCGAACACTTCTAATGGGCATCAAAGAGATTATTAAAACGCCTTGTGTTCTGGGGCTAACTGCAACACCTACTCATACTGAAAAGAAAATCAGCGGCTGGCTTTTTAAAATTTTTAATCAAAAGATTATATATGAAGCCAAAAAGGCGGATTTGATTGCACAAAATATTCTTGCAAACCCCAGGTATCTTCCTAAGCCGACTGGTAGAGATTTTGAAGTTGATGACGACCTCAGAGATCGACTTGTCCGAGAACATAAAGATTTGCGTGAAGATATAATTGAAAAATTAGCTGATGATCATGAACGAAATGATTTTATAATAGCAGACTATATAAAGAATAGTGAAGAATATGGGAAGACGATAATTTTTGCAGATAGATGGTTTCAATGTGAATATTTTAAGAGCAAATTAAATGATAAGAATCTCGTCAGATCAATTCGGACCAAGAATGGCTTGAGCAATACTAATATAAAATCCGAAGCCATTTATTCTAAAGTCGATAAAGATTCCCACAAAACGCCAGATGCCGAATTGATTATAAAAGAATTTAGGGATGGAAAATATGATGTGCTGGCGAATGTTCGCATGCTTACAGAAGGTGTCGATGTCCCTGATGTCAAGACGGTAATGCTCACGAGACAAACGACTAGTCCTATTTTAATGACGCAGATGATTGGGAGAGCATTACGGGGCAAAAAGGCAGGGGGCGGTCCAAATAAGACCCATGCCAATATTATTCTGTTCATGGACAACTGGAAGGGATTGATTGATGTTTGGGCCCATCCAGAAGGCGAAGAGGAACAACCTCCGGTCGTTAGAGGATATCGACCTCGTGAACTAATACCAATACGTTTGATTGAACTGTTGAGCAGGCAGATTGAAAGTGGCATCAATTTTAATGACGGCCCGTTTTTAGAGTACATACCAGTAGGATGGTATAGGACAGAGATCGTCGTTAGCTCAAATGGTAATAATAGTGGCGATGAAGAGTTGCCATCATTCGTTGAATATGTGATGGTCTACAATAAGACGAAAGAAAAGTTTATTAAATTTATAAAGAATGAATCCAGGAACATACCGCATGAGTGGGCAAATGAAAAATTGGACGAAAGGACGTTAGCCCCAAAGATTCATAATTGGATGACGAAGTATTTTGATTTGGGTGAAGATAATATTAGTGAGGCACTAGAAAATAGCCTAATGAAAATTGCAAGACATATTGCACAAAATGGCGAAGCTCCTGAATTCTACCCGATGGAGGATCGAGAAAAATACGATCTAGATGTCTTGGTTAAGAAATTAGAACGGAAAAATGACAATGAGCAATGGGAAGAGCTAGAACTCGAATTTAACAAAGAAGGCAATTTATGGGTTGATGTATATAATGAAGATCTATTTAAATTTAAGACGGCATTTGATGCTGCACTAAATACATACAATTACCATAAGCGTACCGGAAAATGGCCGGAAATCAAAATCGGATTGAGCAAACCGAAAAATAAGTTGACACTTGAAGAGAAACTGGAATTGAAAAAACAAATCCTAAAGAGGGACGAAAATACATGTCTCTGTTGCGGGAAGAATGGGCATTTGGCAAAGTTGGAGATGGACCATATAAAGCCAGATTCTATGGATGGCGAAACAAGGATGGAGAATTTACAGACATTATGCAGTGAATGTAATCATAAAAAAAACAGGGATGAAATCGATTTCAAGAAAATGGAATCTCCATTAGATGAACCCAAAAAAGAACTAAGATTTTTCGAAAAGCCAAGCTCTGAGATAAATATATGCGTGCTGAAAAGAATTATCAACTTCTTCTATCACAGCCAAGCGGTTTCAGAAATAAATGAGAAAACTGCAAACCGTCTAGATGTAACCTTGGAAATTGAGTTGCATCGGGGAAACAATCCCGCATGGTTAAGAACTCATAAGAAGCAGCTAATCAAGTATGTACAATTAAACTTGGGTAGAATAGATATTAGGAATATAATAATTTCAGAAAATTAATAATTTCTATTTAAGGAAGGCCCGACCGCGCCCTTCCCCCGCTCACCCGGATTTCTGCCGACAACTGCCACGCCGCCCCCAGGCATGCGCCCGCACGCCAGCGCGCTCCCGTGGGTGGGCGGGGGGGCCGACGGGGCATCTTCAACCGGGACCGGGACCCGGAGATATGCTAATCACGGACTCCAGATCACGATTCCATCGACTCGCTCAAAATCCCGATCTCTGCTGGCGATATCCACGATATGGGCCCGCCTCATTGCAGATAGATGGAGTGCATCGATTGGCAGCAAATTGTAAGCCCTTCCCAGATCGGACGCAAGCAAATAATCCTCAGGTTGGACTGGGGTCAATTTCAAGCCATCAAGACCGCTGATAAATTCATTGAACGTATCGACTGCATCATAGCACAGATGAGCAAAATGGCCATTTGCCTTAATCTTGTTCCTCACAGTATCTCTATTTTCGGTATCTAAAATCGTCATTCCCTGTTGGAGGAGCAGAATATAAGAGACTTCGTTTAGGACGACAGGAGTTGTGATGGCAACTATATCTTGCAGCTCGACTCGCTCTAAGAAATCGGAGGCTGCGCAGCTAAATTCAATGTTGGGAAGCGCGTAATCAAGAAATATATTGGCGTCGATGAAAATCGGATGTTGAGAAGAATACTCTGCTAGATTCAATCTTTGCCACTCTCTTCCCAATCATGCTCTAGCTCTTTGATGAGCTTTTCATCATATTTAGTGATCCCCATGAAACCATAATACTGCCGGGTCTTGGTTTTTGGCCGGATCACAATCTCGCGACCTCTGGTCAAGACTTCGAGATTTTCTGTGCCAAGCTTCGTTAGAAGGCTATTTGGAATAAGGAGACCTCCATCAACCATTACGGCTTCAGTCATGTTATCAGTACTATTGCACTCCTTCTTTTAATGATTTCTGGTCATCATAACAAATTCTTGTCCCTAACGATCCTGGCCGCGCTCACTATCCGACACCAAACAACCTTGGCCAGCATCCCCACGACTCAGCGCCCTTGCCCCTGTGGCCCAGGCCCTCGGGCCGCCTCCGTAACGGTGGTGATCCCCCAGGCGAAGGCCCGACCGCGCCCTTCACCCGCTCCCCCTGATTTCTGCCGACGAATGCCACGCCGCTCCAGGCAGGCGCGCATCCGCGGGTGGGCAGGGGCCGAATGATAAGTGATACGAGTGCCTGGCATTTTTGGCCCAGAACACGGATCAGAACCGCTGTAATCTATGCTAATCTAAACCAATATTTCTTCGTTTTTCGATACCCATGAAGATTTCATCCAATGTCAAACCGAGCACATGAGAGCGCTCCTTGGTATAGTCGCCTCTCCCCAGGTCGAAGCTTTGCAGGAAGCGAACGGCATCCAAAGGTCCGAGGGCTTCAGCCAGTGCTTCTATCCCGATCCTTCTTATCTCCTCTGTGCTTCTAACATCAGTCTTGGAAGACATTTATCAACCACCTCAAAGGATTCTCTATTTCGATAGAGATCTGGTTTCGTTTTATTCTCGCGACTCTCTGCACGTCATCATCGACTGTAAACATAATGTCCGCTGCTCGTTCTGCACATGAAATGTGTGCGGCGTCCATAGTTTTAAAGCCAAGTTTTTCAAGCTCTGATGCACTTTTGATGATTCTCTTGTCGGTCTTTATTTTTTCTTTGGCAAGGGATGCCAGTACAAAAGCATCTGTTCTTTTCTTCTGATCCATCACGGCGGATAATTCAAAATCAATTGCCTCACTTCCGACCAAAATCCAGTCCTCATTACACCTGCCCAAGATGGTCAAAACTGCTTCGGTTTCGATCCTAATTCGATCTTGTGTCCGATCATCAAAGGGTCTGCATAAACAGCAGGCGTCCATATAGACTTTCATATCATCATGATTATTAATATTTGGCCAATAACGCTGCTAGATAAAATGACCTCATAGACATTAAATCTTTTCTTCGAAATGCCCTTTTGCGGGAGCCACCACGACACAGCGCCCTTGCCCTCGCAGCGTGGCCGGGGCCCTCGGGCCGTCCCGTACCGGCGGTGATCTCCCCCAGGCGAGGGCCCGACCACGCCCCAGTCCTCCCAATCCCTCCTGATTTCTGCAACGACTGCCACGCTGCCTCAGGCACGCGCCCGCCCCCATGCCCGTGCGCGCGCTCCCGCGGGTGGGCGAGGGCTGACTGGCACCGCAAGTTAGTAGTAATGATGCCAACTCACGCAATGGTGGCGATCATGATCCTCACTTCCGAGAAAATCCTGGATATTCATAAGCTTATAATCCGCAATTTTGGCGGAATAGATGGAGTTCTTTGCCAGGGGACGATCGATTACCTGGTCGATCAGATCAATGCCGAGTCAGATCTTTTCCGCAAAGCTGCAATCGCTCTGCATTTCGTCGCTAATTGCCACCCGTTCCTGGATGGAAACAAGAGATCTGCCTTTCAAATTGCAGAATTAATCCTGAGCAGCGAAGGGTACGCCATCACTGCAAAAGAAGAGAGAATAATCCGAATGCTGCTAAGAATCGCCAGTTACAAATGTCAGGTCGATGAAGTCAAAATCTGGCTTTTGAAAAACACCGGTAGACTCTGAGCGCTCACATTTCGGCTAAACGCTTCATGAGTTTTTCATTACGCCGCATGCTTTCTTCAAGGCGCTGTCTCTCGCCAGGAGTCAAACCTTCAACAGCATTTGCTGATCTCTCTTGTTCTCCCTTTGACATTGGAGTAGCTTGCTCATACATGAACTACCATCGGCTTGCCAGGATTAAATATCTTCTTGAGAGACGATCCAGGCCGCGTACCCGATCGCCTCCCTCACGTCCTCCTGACTTATCCCATACTCCCGGGCAGTCTCATCGATCTGCATGCCCCCGGCCAGCGCACCCAGGATGACGGCCACAGGCACTCGCGTTCCTCGTATGATGGGCTTGCCGTGGGCGATCTTGGGATCGACGACGATCCGCTCATCCCGCGGCAGAGGAATCTGGCTGCAATCATAACCACTCTCCTCACAATCACGGTAGAGCTCTTCAATAAACGCCTCATTGTAATTGGTCTCGCCCACAAAGCCGCAATACTGACGGGTCTTGGATTGCCTGCGAGCTGCTGTCTTATCTCCTGCAATATCATCTGTCATCTTGGTGGCCTCTCGCTTTCTCCTTCTTCATTCTCTCTATTCCCTGAAATATCTCGTCAATTCCAAGATCACACACATGAGAGCGCTCTTTGCTGTAGTCGCCCTTCCCAGGATTCTGGCTCTGCCACTGGCACGCGCCCGCTCCCGTGCATGTGTGCGCGCCCGTGGGTGGGCGCGCACGGGCAGGCAGGCAGGCCCGGAGCCTGCACAAAAATCGCAGGATTTCGGCACTATCAAGGTGAACCCATTTAATCCCTCATCTCAAAGGGGTAGGGGAAGATTTCAGACACCATTTTAGTCGTATAATTTCCTTCTTCCCCCAGGACTACCAGAATGCCTCTGCCTAGCTCGAATAGGATCTGACGTTCGTCTCCTGTAGGCGCAGCAGCCTTTCCGTCCGGTAGGTAATTGGCCACTGCCCGGATGTTGCCATCGCCCTCTGATACCGCCTTGAAGACCGCCACCTTCAGAGCGCTGGTGGACAGGCCATAAAGGGCATTCTCGACATTGCAGCCGGTGTAGATCTTGCCCGAGGAGGCGAGCACCGCCGAACCCACCGAGTAGCGCGAGTATGGTGCATAAGCATTGAAACCGGCCCGGCGGGAGGCATTCACCAGGGCCAAAATCTCAGCCTCACCAAGCTCTTGCACAAACCATCTGCGATAGAGCCGGTCGTACCTTCCGTCCGAAATCAGCTTCTCCATGCCACGGTTAAGGGACTGCAAGAGCTTTGCATCTCTTACCCCAAAGTAGAGTGAGTGCATCTCCCAGGGCATGGCCAGAGCTCTGATGCCGGAGATGTTCTGCTGCTTAATCCTAAACCATGTGGTGGAACCTCCGCCCACGAAGGCATCTGCCTTTCCCTGGAGGAGAGCCTGAAGCCCCTCGCCCTCGGAATCGTAAGCCTGCACCAGGGAACCGGTCTGATTCTTGAGGAGGTCCAAAGAAATGCTTCCCTTCTGCGCCGTCACTCTTCTGCCCTGAAGCATGGCAGTCGATCTGATTTCACTATCATCCAAAACGAAGGTCAATATGTCAAAAGTTCCATGTGGGTGGGCTGTGAAGTTGTATAGCTTTTGCCTCTCCTGGGTCTTGACCAATCCTCCTATCACATCAGCATCTCCTTTCTGGAAGGAGAGCATGGCCTGTGTCCAAACCATTGGCTTTGGAATTATCTGAAAACCTTCCTCTTCGCCCAGCAGCCGGAGCAGGTCCAATTCGAAGCCATGGATCGAGCCGTTCTCCTCATAGGTGAAGGGCACGAAATCCCTGTCGAATACGAACACTATTGAAGTAGCATTGTCCGCTTGTTCGAGCGTTCTGTCTGGCGTACTGGCGGCGATGGCAATTATGCCCAGAAATATCCAGATGAGTCTCATGGATTGATAACAGAACTGTCAGAATAAATTCTTTGTCTATCTGGAAACGCGGCATTCCATATCATCATCCTCCAGGCCCTCGGGCCGCCTCTCAAATGGTGGCGCTTCTCCCCAATCAAGGGCCCGATCGCGTCCCCGTCTCACCGGTTTCCTGGATTTCTGCAGGGCGACACTGCCACGCCGCCCCAGGCAGGCCTAGAACACGAATCGAATATGTTCTCGGCCTGGTAATGTTTACCCCAATACTGCTCCTAAGGGATCAACCCGTCGGCTACAACGACAACGAGCTAAGGCCTCATGCGGGCCTTGATCTCCACCACATCGCTCTCGATCCTCTGCAGCCGCTCATCCATGCGACCCTTCAGATCCCCTTCAGATCCGAGCGCAGGCCTTGCACTTCGGAGACGACGTCCGCGCGGGCTTCGTCAATGGCATCGATCACATAATCTTGCTTTGCGGAGAACTCTTGGAGCAGTTCGTTGTTTTCCTTGAAGCCGCCTCTCGTCTCGGCTATCATTTCGTCCTGCTTTCCGGATAGCTCCTTGAATCCGCCTCTCATCTCCACTATCATTTCGTCCTGTTTATGGGAGATCTCTTTCAGGCTGCCGTCCATGCCCCCTAGCTTGGAGACCGTCTCCTTAAAACCGTCTTTCACTACCACAATCAGTTCTTTAAGATGACCGGCAGCAACATCAAGCCGGGCATCGGTCTCATTCTCGCCAGCCACCTTGAAAAAATCGTCGTAAGCACCCAATGCATCGGAAAACTCGCTTTGGATATCGTCAACTTTGATAAGAGTATTATCAATTTTTATGGCCTTAAGAAACCGCTCCAGATCGTCAAGGGGGCCCTCGGCCAATATCTTCACTCTGCCGTTCTGCAGATTTCTTACATACCCTTTAAGGCCAAATGCTCTGGCTATGGTCGCTACCTTAGATCTGTAGCCGGCCATCTGCACTTTTCCAAAGACAAAGGCGGTGAGTTTATGCATCAATTTAATTATTCTCTCGGTTCATATTTGGACTTTAGCATGAGGTCGCTTTCAATCGCAGATCTTCAGAGTTCTTTCATCTCGTCGATGAATGCAGGCTTTCTCCTGTGCTCTACCCTGAGCTGCCCCACGATCTCTGAAACGGCCCCTTCGTAGCCCTCGATGCATTTCATCCTCTTCAAATAAGAGACCACTTCTTGGTAGTGTTTCCTTCCCGTATCCTTATCGGCAAAGGGAATAATTAACTCCCGGTAGACGTTGAAGTACTGCTCAGAGTAGCGGAAGGCCAGATCATTTTGATACTGTCTCAAAGTGGAGAGGCTTCTCTTGGCCAGTACCTCTGTCAGGGCCTGATCGTACATCTTCTCTTTAAGATAGATATCAATTAGCTTGCTCATGCCGGACCAGTTTGATCTGTTCTCTGCAAAGTGAGCCAGTATCTTGCCCAGCCGCTCTTGCCACTCCTCCGGCTGAGAGGACTTCTTGAGCGGCCCGTAATACTTCCAATCCCCGCTCTGGAGAAATAGCGACTGTAGTGTATCCCGGTACTTTTTAGGATCGGTTTCTTTGTAGATCCTGCTCAGGAAATCTCGCAATTCCTTGGTTAAATGATCTTCAAAGATGGCCACGCCCTCCTCAGCCACCTTCAGCGCTTTCGCTTTCTCTCCATCCGCCAGGAGCTTTTCTCCATACCTGAGACAGAGATCATGGCTGGCACGGTAATATTTTTCTATGAGCCCATAAAATTCGTCCTTCTCACCGAGTTTTAGGAGAAGGTCAAGCATCATCGAGACCTGCTCAATTGCATCATGATGGTGCCCCCAATCCTTTTCACTTGGAATCTCACCAGGCATATGCGGCTCCAGCTGATCTTTCCAGTATCGCCGGTCCGCCTCTTCGCTGCAGAGCTTATCCAGGGCTTCGCTGTAGTCGTCCTGGAAATAGTCGGGATCACCTAGCAGGTACCTGTCGAAGAGATACTTGATGTAAGGTCTCCTGTCATTAGAATCCAGTCCGGCCGTGGATATGCAGTCAGTGAATGCATCCAGGCTGTCCGTGAACTCTTCTCCATAGTTGCCGTCTGAGTCGTCCACATCATCCATTTTCTCAGCTATGACCTCGGAAATGGCCTGGTAGATCTTGGCTGCCTCCAGGAGATCGTCTTTCTGAATATAAATCTCAGCCAGATCGCTTAGCGAAGAGAAATCCACGTCCTCTCCGTAAGGGATATAACCGTGATCCTCGACATCATCGTAGAGCGATTCCACATCAGCCTTATAATCATTCAGGCTTCTTCCCTCGCCTTTTTTGCCGAAGACGGCTTTGAACCGATTCTGAAGATCGGGTCGCTGTTCCATCTCGGAGAGCAGGAAATTTCGCAAAGTTTCAGGATCGGCCCGCTTCAGGAGGGATTCAGTATCCTCCAATTCACAGATGCTTTTCTTCATCAGAGGCTCGATCTCCCCATCATCGCGGATGACTGCCAGAAAGGTAGAAACTATGTGTTTGCATAGCCCATCCAAGTCGTAAGGACAGTTGCATTCGCCTGAGAGTTCGTCGCCCAGCTCAATTTCCACCTGGTAATCATCTGTCCCTCTCACAACCGCCTTTATCCTGGTGGGCGTTGCCTCCTTGATGCGCACTCTTCCCTCCTCGAAATATCGCTCCCCCCGGTCGAAAGAGGCCTCTGTGCACATTTTTCTGAGATCATCCTCATCCAAGTCGATCATTAGAAATCCCTTCTGCTGATGCGCTATTAGTAGTCTTCTTGCACAGGTAGAGGGCGAAGAATCCATGGCTATGCTTCGCCCTTTCTATCTCAAAGCCCGCCCTCTCGATCATGCCCCGCATGATCCAGTCCATGGTGGAGTACTCGTTCTTCACGTGGTCGGATATTCTGCCAGCAAACTGCGGGCCTGCTCTTTCTGCGGCCTTCGAGATAAACTCATCCAGGAATTCCCCGTGCTTCGCCGGATCAAAGGAGTATACCACATCCCGTAGACATAGCTTTCCGCCCTCGGCCAGCATCTCTGCCATGCGTAAAAGCGCGATCTGCTTCCAAAAGTCGGGCAGATGGTGCAGAGCAATCTGGCTAACGATGGCGTCCAGCGGCTTGCCCTCATGCCGGTAGGTGAGAAAGCCGCCCGGCAGAAATTCGACGTTGGCCACACCGCGCATCTGGGCCTTCTTTTCGGCATAACGCAGCATGCCTGGCGAGAGGTCCACGGCGTAGACCCGGGCACAGCGGCGGGCGGCGGCCAGGGCGAACTCGCCTGTGCCCGTGCCTATCTCCAGGATGCTCTGATCGGGACGGAGGGTGAGGAAGTCCATGACCTCTTCAATCTCGCCCTGAACATCTCGAAATTTTTGCATATTGCGATCGTAGATCTCAGCCAGAGCGTCGAAGTCGGCGCCGGGGTGGTCGGGCTCGTGGTATTGCCAGGCGGGGGTGGGCATTTATATCGAATTCTCCGTATGCTTTAGATTTATGCGCTCTTTAATTCAAGTATAGCTTGAGCGTTCGTCTATCGAGTTATAATGTTCTTAGAGGCAATCATAGCAATTTGATCCCCCTACCATATTTTTGAAATATCTCGCGGCAGATATCCAACCCGATGTCAGTAAGCTCATAAGTCGTTTCATTTCGGGTTTTGTGCAGGCTTACATACCCATGTGCAATGAGAGAAACGAGTGCTTTCTCTGCTAATTTTTTCGTGCGCTTGTCCTGCTGGAACTTTTTCATGAAATAAGGCTTAGGAACATGGGCGGATTTGCTGGAATTGGTTGCCTGACAGATGCTTGTCAAAACACGTCTTTCCATTGCATCTATCATACCTTTTAGAATAGCTTATATGGATATAAATGTTTGGAATACTGATATTTGGTAATAGCAAAAAGATTTAAATAACTTCCAATGAGTATTCATATCATGAGCATCGCACAGGCCATTCAAGCAGTCGAGGACAAGGGTATTGATACCGACCTGGAGCTCTACGACGTAATAGAGAATAGTCCCGGAGAGAGCGTATATTCTCTGGCCAAGCTGATGGCCTGGAGCAACGGCAAGACATATGCCTCGGTTAGACGTTTGGAAAAATCGAAGCTGGTCCACATCGAGAAGATGGAAAAGGATGGCAGGTCTGTTCTTGTAGTTAGGCCATATGATTGGTATGAATTCTTCACCCCGGAAGAGCTACAAGAGATGAGCCGACCGGAGTTTATGGACAATGTAGAAGCTATTTTGAAAGAGAAAATGTAAGCTGCGCCTGCCTATGGAATCTGGAAGATATTCCTCTCTACAATTGCAAAAAGAATCCCTGGATTGGTGGGGCGATTAAACTCTTTCCACAATCATCGCCCTTTCCATCACCCTGGCCACGCTCGCCCTGGCCATCCTGCTCTGCACCGTTGCCGCAAGGCTCGTCGCCGCCCGTGCTCGGGAGTACTCGTCCACCTGCCAGTCCAGCCCCTCATAGCCCACATCCATGAGGATCAGACCATCCGCTGGGGCGGTGGGCGCGCCGTGGTTCAGCTCCGGGCGCAGAAGATCGGAGAACCAGCTCATCTCTTTTTGGCCCGCTCCCACCTTCTCCAGAGCCCCTACTATCTTTCGCACCATATTCCAGAGAAAGCCGTTGGCCCGAATGTCGAAGACGAAAAGCCCGCCCTCCTCAGAGATCTGCAATTTTTGCAGCGTCTTCACCGTATCCACCTTGGCCGAGGAGAAATTTCTAAAGTCGTGCTCGCCCAAAAGCTGCTCTGCTGCCGCGTGCATCCTCTCCAGATCGAGGCCCGGATGCCAGAGCAGATAACGGTACTCTCGCCACTGGGCATTCCAGCGGGCACTGAAACCGATGGGGGCTTTGGCCCAGGCCCAGGTCCAGATATCGCGGGGCAGCCGGCCGTTCACGCAGCGCGGTCGGGTCAACTTGGCCCTGTCCTCGTCGATCCAAAAGTCGATGACCTGGCCCAGAGCCGAGACGCCCCGGTCCGTTCTTCCGGCGTAGCAGAAGTCGCCGTGAATTACGCCAATTTGGGCCAGCGCCTTCCTAACCACGGAATCGACGGTGACCAGATCCGGCTGCTTCTGAAAGCCGTAGTAGTTGTCGCCCAGGTAGGCGAGCTTGAGTGCAACCTTCATTTAATAGATCAAATCTCCCGTGGGTCGGTGATGTACCCGGTGATGGCGCTGGCACCGGCTGTGGCGGGCGAGCAGAGGTAGACAAATGCCTGGGGGCTTCCCTGCCTGCCCACGAAGTTTCGGTTGGACGTGGCGAGGCAGCGCTCGCCTGCACCCAGCAGCCCAAAGGACCCGCCCATGCACGGCCCGCAGCAGGCCGACTCAAACATGGCCCCCGCCTCCATGAACTTCTCTATGAGGCCAGCATGCAGACATTTCATGTACTCCTCCCGGCTGGCGGGCACCACAATCATGCGCACGCCCTTGGCCACGGGCTCGCCCTTCATCATCTGCGAGGCAAGCAGCAGGTCCTCGAATCTTCCGTTGGTGCACGAGCCCAGGAAGACCTGATCAAGCTTCGTCTCCGGCACCTCGCTTACCGGCAAAACATTGTCCACGTTGTGGGGCAGCGCTATTTGCGGCTCCAGATCGCTGACATTCCAGCTCTTCCTGGTGAAGGCGGCGTCCTCATCAGTTCGCATAATTCCCTTTCGAATGACGGCGCTGTCCTGCACCCGGCCCTCCAGATACTTTATGGTGGTCTCATCCGTCTCGAAGATGCCGGCCTTGGCCCCCATCTCAATGGCCATGTTGGATACCGTCATTCTCTCCGGGATGCTCATCTGCGCCGCTGCCTCGCCCAGGAATTCGCAGGCCAGATAGTTCGCTCCGTCCGCCCCGATATCGCCAATGATCTTCAGAACGGCGTCCTTGGAGGTAACTCTGGCGGGCAGCCTTCCTTCTATCATTATCTGCAGGGTTTTGGGCACCATGAACCAGAGCTTGCCCGTGGCAAAAACGGATGACATGTCCGTAGATCCGACGCCGGTGGCGAAAGCCCCCAAAGCTCCGTAGGTGCAGGTATGCGAGTCTGTACCCAGGATGATTTGCCCTGGCAGCACATGCCCCTTCTCCGGCATGACCTGGTGGCATACGCCGCAGAATATGTCGTAGTTTAAGATGCCCTGCTCCTGCGCGAATTTACGCAGCATGATATGATTCTCAGCCGCCTTCAGGCTGTCCGCAGGAACCTGATGATCAAAGAGAAGGACGATTCTGGCAGGGTCCCATACCCGGGCATCCCGGCCCGCGATCTCATAAAATCCTTTGACCGCCAGCGGGCCGGTGATGTCGTGAATCATGGCGCCGTCAATGTCCGCCATGACGAACTCGCCAGCATGCACCTCTTTTTGGGAGGCTCTCGAAAATATCTTCTCAGACAGGGTTTGGCCGCTCATGGCAAAGGGCATCTCATCCATGATAAATAAATCCTTACCTTGCAGACAAAAATAGTATCAGGCGAAAACTCTTCAGACCCATTCAAAGCCTTTAAATAATCCGATAATACCAACGATGTACACAAGATTACATTGTAGTTTAAAGATGGAGTGTCCCAGATGAAGATCAAGTATTTGCTCGACGAGGAAGAGATCCCCAAGAAGTGGTACAACGTAGCCGCCGATATGCCCACACCCCTGGACCCGCCTCTGCATCCCGGGACGCTAAAGCCCCTCTCTGCCGCGGATATGGAGATGATCTTTCCCAAAGCCCTCATCCAACAGGAGATGAGCACCGATCGCTGGATAGACATCCCGGAAGAGGTACGCGACATCTACCGGCTCTGGAGGCCGACGCCCCTCTACCGGGCCGCCGCCCTGGAGAAGGCTCTGCAGACTCCGGCCAAGATCTACTACAAATATGAGGGCGTAAGCCCGGCCGGCAGCCACAAGCCCAATACTGCAGTACCCCAGGCCTACTACAACATGAAAGAGGGCATTGAGCGGCTGGCCACGGAGACGGGTGCAGGGCAGTGGGGCTCGGCTCTCTCTTTAGCCACCTGCCTCTTCGGCCTGAAGTGCACCGTTTACATGGTCCGGTCAAGTTTCGACAGCAAGCCCTACCGTAAGAGCGCCATGCGCGTCTGGGGCGCAGATTGCTTCGCCAGCCCGTCCGATAAGACCAATTTCGGCAGAAAGATCCTGGCCGAGATGCCCGACACCCCGGGCTCTTTGGGCATCGCCATCTCCGAGGCAGTGGAGGATGCGGCCAGCCACAGTGATACCAATTATGCCCTGGGCTCCGTGCTCAACCATGTTCTTCTCCATCAAACCATTGAAGGTCTGGAGCTGAAGAAGCAGTTCGATCTGGCTGACGACTATCCGGATATCATGTACGGCTGCTGCGGCGGAGGAAGCAACTTCCCAGGTATGGTCTTCCCCTTCATACCAGACAAGATGAAGGACAAGAAGGACCTACGCATGGTGGCCTGCGAGCCTTCCGCCTGCCCCACACTCACCAAAGGGCTTTATGCCTACGACTTCGGCGACACAGCCGGCATGGCTCCTGTAATCAAGATGTACACTCTGGGGCATGACTTCATCCCGCCCGGCATCCATGCCGGCGGCCTGCGCTACCACGGAGATGCCCCCTTGCTCTGCAATCTGGTGCATGACGGCCTGATTGAGGCCACGGCTCTGCAGCAGAACGAGGTCTTCGAAGCTGCCACCCTCTTCGCCCGCAGCGAAGGCATAATTCCAGCTCCGGAAGCGGCTCACGCCATCAAGCCCGCCATTGACGAGGCACGAAGGTGCAGGAAGACGGGCGAGGCCAAGACCATCTTCATCTCCCTAACCGGACACGGGCACTTCGACATGGCTGCCTATGATGCCTATAACGACGGCAAACTGGTGGACTACGAGTATCCAGCCGATCTGGTCAAGCAGTCCCTGGCCAAACTGCCCCGGGTTTGATGGTTGCAAGAGCGGGAAAGATCGGATTTCTGATCAATCCCATAGCTGGCATGGGCGGGGCCGTGGGCTTGAAAGGCACGGACGGCCTGGCGGCGGCAGCGCGGGCCAGGGGCGCAAAGCCCCAGGCAGCCGTGCGCGCACGCGCGTGTCTGCATTTGCTTTCTCGGGAGGCGGACCTCCTCTTTTTTACCGCCAGCGGCGAGATGGGCGAAGATGTACTGTTGCAATGCGGCCTGCAATACACGGTGGCCTACGTAGCTAGAGATGAGTCCAGCTCAGAGGATACGAAACTGGCTTGCCAGGCCTTCCTGGAAAACGGCGTCGATTTGATTCTATTTTGCGGAGGCGACGGAACGGCGCGAGATGTGGCCAGCAGCGCTGGCATATGCCCCATCCTGGGCATCCCGGCGGGAGTGAAAATGCATTCTGGCGTCTTTGCCATCAGCCCCCAGGCAGCGGCAGAGCTGGCTCTGGGCTTTGTGCGAGGCGAACTTTTGGCCAGAGATACGGAGATTGTGGATGTGGACGAGGAGCTCTACCGGGCCGGAGAGCTGCAGACCAGGCTTTATGCCATAGCCAAAACGCCCTACCAACCTGTGCTGGTGCAGGAGCGAAAGAGAATTTATAGCGCCTCTTGCGAGGAGGAGTTCAAGGATCAGATCGCACTCTTTGCCTCCGAATTCATGAGAGACGGTTCTGCCTACATTTTAGGGGCGGGCACTACCACAGCCAGGATTGCCGAGCTTTTAGGCGTGGAGAAGACCCTGCTTGGCGTGGACGTTATTCGGGAGGGAAAGCTACTGCAGAAGGACGCCTCAGAGAGAGACCTTTTGGCTTTGCTGGAACGGGAAAAGAGCGTTAAGGTCATTGTCAGCCCTATCGGCGCCCAAGGCTTCATACTGGGACGAGGCAGCCAGCAGATCAGCGCTTCTGTCCTGCGACGCATAGGAGGGGAGAATTTGATAATAGTATCCACGCCCCATAAGCTGGCGGAGCTGCCGCAACTATTGGTGGACACAGGCGACCTAGAGATGGATCGAATCCTGGCCGGGAAGAGAATGGTGGTCACGGGATATCGCATCGCGCAGAGAAAAGATACGGCTGCGGCATCAGCGCTACATATATAGCTCTTCATGCGTTCTTGCCTTGCTGTGATTGAAAATAATGGGCGAGAAGGACGGAACACATTCGATTCATCTGAATTGCCTGTTGCCGGCAGAAATGTTCTGGCCTTTATCATCTTGCTCGGCATATTCATGTTTGTCATCGACGGCTCAGTAGTATCCATTGCCCTTCCCACCATCACCCGCTATTTTCAGGCCGATGTAGCAGAGTCTCAATGGGTGATAACCTCCTACCTGGTCACTGTGACTAGCCTGCTCATGATTTTTGGCAAGATTGCAGAGCGAACCGGGAAGGTCAGGCTCTTTTTGGCAGGATTTGTCATCTTCACTATGGCATCGGTCGCCTGCGGTCTTTCCACCAGTCTTGGCATGCTCATCTTCTTTCGGGCGGTTCAGGCTGCCGGAGCTGCCATGTCCTTTTCCATCAGCACAGCCATAATCTTCCAGATTTTCCATCGCGGGGAACAGGGCAGAGCCATGGGTTACATCGGCACTACCGTTTCTTTGGCCAGCATTGCCGGACCAATTCTCGGTGGCTATTTGGTGGACTACATGGGCTGGAAATACATTTTTCTCATCAATCTGCCCATAGGCATTGTGCTCTTAGCCCTTGCCGCCAAGTACATGAAAATCGAGGAAACGATATCGAAAAAACTGGACTTGGACTGGCGTGGAGCGACTGTGCTTATTATCTTCATAGTATCTTTGATGCTATTTCTTGGCGATCTTTCCAGCAACACCGCTCTTTTTATTGCAGAGGATCCCTTCTTCCTGCTGGCTACGTTATCACTGCCGGCATTTGTCTGGATCGAATCGCATCAAAAGTCACCTCTTCTGGACCTTTCCATCTTCCGGGTAAAAAAGTTCGTCCTGCCCATAATCGCCATAACCTTATTCATCATTTCCAGCTTCTCTGCTTTCATCCTGGGTCCATTTTACTTCCAGGGCGTCATGGGCTACTCGCCCTCCCAAGTGGGCAGCGTATTTCTCATTGTGCCGGCCATAATGGCCTTTGGCTCACCACTGGGCGGCTGGATATATGACAGATATCACTTTCGCTACAATTCCGCCCTGGGCATGATAATAGTAGCAGCGTCCCTCCTTTTCATGGGAAGCGGCATTGCTAGAGATGATCTTACCACGATTTACTTCTCCTTTGTGATCATGGGGCTGGGAAGCATGCTATTTCAAAGCCCCATCAATACCGAGATCATGAATGCCCTGCCAAGAGAGATGTTAGGCACAGCTTCTAGTCTCTCCTCTGCAGTAAGAAATATGGGCATGTCCCTGGGAGTCTCTATCTCCACCCTTCTCTTATCGATGCAATTAAACCTTGCCGGCTATCACGGCCCGACAATAGACGCGAAGCCACAGTTTCTCAGTCTTACCATAAGCAATGTGATGATCATTGCGGCGGCATTATGCATACTGGGGGCTGCGGCGGCCTTTCTTCGCAATCGAGATGAATGCTAGACAAAAATCAATACATTTATATTATCAGGATTACTGCATAGTTCTTCATGAATGCGCTTGCCCTAATTCCCGTCATTTTGCTGCTGCAGGCTTCATACTTCGATATGCAGGGCAATATAATGAATGTTATTTCGCCGTCCAGCCTAATGATCGGAAATAATACAGTTACCTTGGCGGATGTGGACGCTTCCGGGCTCAATCAAAGACAGTATGCTTATCTGATGGATGACCTCAAAAGCAGTCTACAAGGCAAGGACGTCTTCGTCAAAGGCGGCTATGTTTATTTTGATTTAACGGGGAGCTACAATTCACATAGCATCAATGAGATGACTCAGAAGGAGATCTCGGATTTAAAGGATATGCGTGATTTCTTCTGTGATGAATGCTGCTAATAATCTATTGTGTGTAATATTCCCATGCTCTTATAATATATTTCCCATAAAGAATCCAGATAAGCACAAAAATTCCAAAAATAATGTAGAGGTTGGTGATGTACACCAACCACTGAAGAAGACGCATCTTCTTCTCAGCCGTCCCAACCCAGTTATCCGCTTTTCGCTCAAACCAGTTGGACATATTTTTCGATCAAGCAGAAGCTTTAGCAGCCGCTTCTGCTGCTTTCTCTGCTTCCTTCTTGGCTTCTTCTACTGCTGCTTTCCTCTCGGACTTGCCCTTGAGCATCTTCAGCTTGACCACGTTGTCCCTTTCCATCTCCTCTAAGGCCATGGCGATGAACTTGACGGTGTCCTTGAGTTCAGGAATCACCTTGAACTCCAGAGCATTGACACGCCTCTTAGTGCTGTCGATATCCTCGACAAGCCTTATCATGGCGGTCTCTACCTCTGCAGCCAGGATGACCTTATCCAGCAAGCTCTCATAGGCATCAGCGGCCTCATCGATGGCGGCACTGGTCCCAATGATGCCGTAGCCGCGCTCGAACATCTTCTTACGCACGGCTTCTGAGGCGATCTTGGGAACCACTACACCCATGATGTTTCTGGATTCGAGCTGTATGACCGGCTCTTTTTGCAGGGAATAGGCCACGCTTCCGATGGCAACTGTTCCCTCGATGGCCATAGCCATTTGAAGTCTCTGCTCGGCTATGATCAGAGCTTCAACCAGCTCTTTCCTGACAGTCTTGGCCTTGTTTAGCACCTCGAAGAACTCAATCATGAGGCCGTCACGCTTCATTTTGAGGAGCGAGTGACCTGTCTTTGCGACCTTCATCCTTTTCTTGAGAGCGATCAGCACTGACCTGGTCGGTTTAGTTCCTCGAATTACGGCCATGATCTCACTTCTTCGCTGCGCTTGCTGCGTACTTGGGGTGGTAGGCCTTGATGTATTTGTCGTCAATCCTGGTGAGCATTGCTTCAGGCAGGTCTGCCAGGAGATCCCATCCGATCTGGAGGGTATCGAAGATAGACCTATCCTCATCTCTGCCCTGATTGACGAATCGCTTCTCGAACTTATCGGCGAACTCCAGGACCAATTTGTCGCGTTCGGAGAGAGCCTCCTTACCGACAATGGCCGCGAGACCGCGCAGATCATTGCCCTCTGCATAGTAAGCATAGAGCTGATCCGACACTGCTCTGTGATCCTCGCGAGTATGGCCCTTGCCGATTCCAGAGTTCATCAGGCGGCTTAAGCTTGGTCTGATGTCGACGGGCGGATAAATGCCCTTTCTGTGCAGCTCTCTGGAGACGATGATCTGACCCTCGGTGATGTATCCGGACAGATCCGGGATGGGGTGAGTGATGTCGTCGCCGGGCATGGTCAGGATGGGGAACTGGGTGATAGAGCCCTTTTTGCCCTTGATGATGCCAGCTCTCTCATATTGACAGGCCAGGTCGGTATACATGTAACCGGGATAACCACGTCGTCCTGGCACCTCTTCACGAGCGGCTCCCATCTGTCGGAGAGACTCGCAATAGTTGGTCATGTCCGTGTAGATGATGAGCACGTGCATGTCCAGATCGAAGGCCAGATACTCCGCAGTGGTCAGGCCGAGCCTGGGTGTTAGAATCCTCTCTACAGCCGGATCGTCGGCCAGATTGAGGAACACCACTGCCCTCTCCAGGGCTCCTGTCCTCTCGAAATCAGCCAGGAAGTGCTGAGCCTCTTCGTTGGTGATGCCCATAGCGCAGAAGATAACTGCGAAGGACTCGGCTTCTCCCAATGCCTTGGCCTGCCGAGCGATCTGCAGAGCAAGGTCATTGTGGGGCAGACCTGCACCCGAGAAGATGGGCAGCTTCTGGCCGCGCACCAGTGTGTTTGTGCCGTCGATGGTAGAGATGCCGGTCTGAATGAAAGAGCGCGGCTTCCCACGGGAAGCTGGATTGATGGCAGCTCCCGCGATATCTCTCAATACCTCTGGCACAATTTCCGGGCCGCCGTCTCTGGGCTTCCCGGATCCGGACAGAACGCGTCCCACGATGCTGGGAGAAAGTGGCATCTTGATGACGTCACCGGTGAAACTGACAGCAGTATCTTTGGACAGACCGCCGGTTCCCTCGAATACCTGAATAACCACGATATCATCGGAGGAATCCAGCACCTGACCTCTCTTCATCTCTCCGCCCGTCCTAATCTCGACGAGCTCCATGTAGCCCACTGGCTCAGTCTTCTCCACGAAGATGAGTGGTCCGGAGATCTCAGTAATTGTTTTGTATTCCTTTGTCATTTTGAACCCACCTCACTTCAGCGCCTTGAACTCAACGTCCATCTGAGCCAGAATCTTAGCCAGGATGGGCTCATACTCGGCTTCCAGTCTCACCTTGGCCAGAGCATCCTTGGATGGAACGGAATTTATCTCCGCCACAGATATGCCCTTCTGAACTGCCTCGAAGGCGTAATCCCTGTACTTCAGGATTGCAGCCAAGAGGTCGAACTGCTTCTTGTAGGGGCAGAATGTATCTACCGGGTGGAAAGCGCTCTGAGCCAGCCAGAAGTTGATGATCATCCTTGCTACTTCCAGAGTGATCTGCTGGTCCTCGGGCAGGGCATCGGAACCGACGAGCATCACTATCTCTTCCAGCTCGGCGTTCTCCTGCAATATATTCATGGCACGCCTCTTGTTCTTGTTCCAGTCCGGGCTGACATTCTCAATGAACCAGGGTTCGAGGATCTGGTCGTATAGAGAATAGGAATCCAGCCAGTTGATGGACGGGAAGTGACGGCGCTGAGTTAGCTTAGAGTCCAGTGCCCAGAATACCTTGACCATTCTCAGTGTGTTCTGAGTAACGGGCTCGGTGAAGTCTCCGCCGGGCGGGGATACAGCACCGACGACGCTGATGGAACCCTGACCGCCGTTCAAAACCTCGGCACGTCCGGCACGCTCGTAGAAGTCGGCGAGTCTTGCACCCAGGTATGCGGGATAGCCTTCTTCACCAGGCATCTCTTCCAGGCGCGAGCCCATCTCTCTCATGGCCTCTGCCCAACGGGAAGTGGAGTCAGCGGTCATCATGCAGTCGTAGCCCATATCTCTGTAGTACTCTGCCGTGGTCATTCCGGTGTAGATGGAAGCCTCACGAGCAGCCACAGGCATGTTGGAGGTATTGGCGTAAACGATGGACCTCTCCATGAGGGGTCTGCCGGTCTTGGGGTCTTGCAGCTCAGGGAACTCATGCAGAACATCGGCCATCTCATTGCCGCGCTCGCCGCATCCCACATAAATCACAATGTCGACATCTGCCCACTTGGACAGGGTCTGCTGCATAACCGTCTTTCCGGTACCAAATCCACCGGGAATGGCTGCTGTTCCGCCCTTGGCCAAGGAGAAGAATCCGTCTACGACCCTCTGACCAGTTCTTAGGGGAATGGTGGGTGCCAACTTTTTAGTCACGGGCCGGGCCTGTCTTACTGGCCACTTATGCATCATGGTGAGCTTGCTGCCGTCCTCTAAGACTGCAATAGTCTCATCAACGTTGAAGTTACCCGCATAGATCTCCTTGATGGCACCGCCCTTATGCTTGGGTGGGACCATGATCTTATGCTTGATGAGCAGTTGCTCCTGAACTTCACCAAAGGCTTGCCCGGGCTTTAGGACATCGCCCTTCTTGGCGGTAGGCTTGAACTCCCACTTCTTTTTGTGATCGATGCCATCTACGAACAGACCTCTGCTGATGAAGTCCCCTGATGCTGCTGCCAGCATGGGCAGCGGCCTTTGAATACCATCGTAAATCTGGGTCAGAATGCCTGGACCCAATTGTGCTACGAGCGGAGCTCCGGTCTCCTTGACGGGCTCGCCGGGCCGCACGCCGCCCGTATCCTCATATACCTGAATGATATATTTATTGCCGGAAATGCCGATGACTTCGCTCATCAGGCCTTCCTCGCCGACCAGAACCAGGTCGTACATGGAAGCCTTCAGGCCCGTGGCCTGAACTAGTGGTCCGGCGACTCGCTTTACTTTACCTACTTCCATAAATCAACACCTATTGCCCTTTTAATCTTCTCTCTCATCTCTGTGCTCTGCTCGGTTCCGATGGCAATAACGGTTGGCTTGATTGAATCGGAGAGCTGCTCCTGAAGCCTCTTGGGCAGCTTATTGTAATCCGATTGTTTCAAGACCAGAATTCCCACATTGGAATCAGCCATGACGACGCCAATCTTTGAGACCATCTCCTCTTCCGTGTTGGCCGCATAAGATTTCTTTATTCCTGCCAGATTGAACCCGAGGACGCTCTCGCTGCCTCCCACAAAAGCAATCTCCATTTTTAGGCCACCACCACTTGCTCCTCAATGAGTTCGGCAGGAAGTCCGGCTTCTTTTCCTCTCACAATCTTCCTGATGTTGGAAACTTCTGTCTCTTTGCTCACCATATAGCCGAGCACCGGCAAGATAGATAACGGATGATAGTTGGAAAGAGCCCAAGCATACCGGATGAGATACGCCCTCAACCTAGCCTCGATTCTGCTGACCGCATCCAGATCTACAGATGCGATGTCCGAAATGGAGGACCAGAAGGGATATCCTTCAAGCCCGCGCAGGAACTCGCCGAAAGGCTGACCGGCCATACGGCTCAGCTCTCCATGCAACTTGCCTCCGGGGATGAGGTTCTCTAGTATCACGGCTGCATCGACGCCTGCCTTGTTCATCCTGAAGAGGGTGATCAAATTTCTTATATCGACCTCTCTTCGGACATACTTGAGCAGCAGACCTCCGCCCACGGATAGAGTGCCGCCCACGGCCAACTCCATTCTGAAGTAATAGAGCTTGTCGAGAGCATTCTCCAACGATGCCAAATTCTTGCCGTCGTATTGCGCCAGTGCGCTGGAATAGTCGGTTCCATCAAAGGCCGATATGATGTCGGTTATGGAATCCTTTTTGGCCAGCTCATTGAGGCGCTCTGATGATAACTCACCAGCAGGCACGAGATGTTTTACTATCTCAGTGTCGTTGGCCCCGTAGAACTTGCCGCGCAGGAGGGTCTTGATGTTCCATACATCCCAGCGCCGAAGGTACTCCAGAATCAGGAATGAAGGCTCATCTATTGAGACCTCCTCGAGCTTCCTGAAGGTCTTTGCCAGATTGGCAAAGGTGGCGTGTTCAATGAGATCCACACCGGAGTAGTCCTTGGATAACGCGTCGATCTCATCCTTATACTGGGTCTCTTCCAGGTAGCGGGCGATCTCAGACATATCCATGTTCATCATCCTGGCATACATCTCCGCCGGGACGAGCTTAGTCTTCATCGCCCGGACTCTGCCCGTGATGTAAGCGTACTTCACCGGTGAACCGAACTTCGGCAAACGTAGTACAGGCATCGTCCTCACCCGAATAAGATCCTGGAAACCTCTTTCATGTGGTTATTAAAGACCTCACGCGCAAGAGTTTCGTAGGTTAAATCGTAACGCAGAGCTCCATCACTGCTCTCAACCACAGCGCCGCCTATAATGTCCAGGTTCCCGCCATATTTTGAGGCGAGAGAGGTTATGAAGGCCTCATCTCTCTTGTTGGAGAAGACCTTCATATCCTTGAGATCGTGAGGTTCGAGCAGCTTTTTGAGCATGGCTTCATTATCCTTCTTAGGAAGATTCTGCAGCTTCTCAAGCAGCTTCGTCCTAGCCTGCTCAAGGAGATTCTTGTGAACATTCAGCTCCGCTCTCTTGACTTCGAGATTGGCGCTGGATATCTCCCTGCGCTCGATAGCCTCAACCGTGTGTCCAACCTCCGCTTCCTTTCTGGACTTTATCTCGGCGGCACGTTCCCTAGCTTCGTTGAGTGCCCTTGCAACCTCTTGGTCGGCTTCACTGGTTATCTGAGCGACCTTTTCCTTGCTGGTTGCCAGGACTGACTCAACCACCGCATCTAGTGCCATTGCCTCTTACACTCCTTGTAATTGGCTAACTTAAGGTGTCACGATGCCAGCAAAAGGTGTCCAGGCGAACATGAGAATCAGCGATACGGCGAGACCGAAGATGATCAGTGTCTCGGGCAGAAGCATAAGAAACAGACCCTTGCCCAGAAATCCGGGTTCCTCTGCAACGACGCCAACCACTGCTGCGCCAATACCCTGCTCACCCATACCAGCACCAATGCCTGCTAATCCGGTAGCCAAGCCTGCGCCGACAGCCAACAATCCATACAACGTTCCTGCATCTGCTACTACCATTTTCCTCAATCCTCCTTTATATGAATATTATTCAATCTGTCAATTCGTTCTATCGAATTCATGCTTTCAGGAACCTCCGGACATGTCCGAAGGGACTGTACTCCACTCCACCGCCATGATTGCTGTAGAACTTCGTGAACATCTCCACATAATGCAACCTGAGGGGGTGCATGAAGGGAGAGAGAATTCCCAGCAGGAAGTTGATGAAGTGCACTACGACCAGTACCAAGATACCAACGATGATGGCCGGTATCGTGAACTCAGCACTGTTGGTCGCTCCGCCGCTCAGCATGGGCATTATGACGTAGAAGGCCAGCTGGTTAGCAGCATACGCCAGACCCACCGAAGCGAGGCCGATGGCTAATAACCTAAGATAGGATATCAGGTTGCTCACATAGAATGGCATGTGGGCAATGCTCATAGGCCCTTCCGGTCCCATTACCAGCATCACTACGGCAGCTAAAATTACGACAGCACTAAGAATTACCAACATCATCTGACCTATGACAAGTCCAAGCACAAGCAATCCAAAGAATATTTGGACGAGCATCACAGGAAGTCTCTCGAAATAGGCATGCTTCTTCTCGCCGTAGGCCAGCTCCGTCTTGATACCCAAGATAGAACCAACGCTGCAGTGAATAATGCCTATGATGACACTAGTACCGATCAACAACAAAACCGCGTTACTTGCCAGCCGGTCCATGGGGAAAATATCAATTCCCGGCCAAAATCCGATTCTTCCCAGCGAGCCAAAAACACCTTCACCGAAATAGAGACCTGCCACTTTTACAGCCTCGAGTTCATGCTCAGGCAATTGTCCCATGATCCGGCCCCACAAACCGAGCGGGCCAAAGATCTCGCCGAAGAATATGCCGAATATGACCGCCCACACGCTGGAAATCAGAACGACATTGATCAACTGCTGCCAGCCGGGTGTTTTGAACTTCCTCTTCAGAAGCACCATAGCCAGAAGCGACATGACGCCATAGCCGATATCCCCCAGAATCATGCCGAACATGATTGGGAAGAATATGAATATCAGCAATGACGGATCGAACTCCTTATACTCGGGAATGGCGAACATCCTTGTTATCAGTTCGTAAGGCTTGACCAAGCTGGGATTATCCATCAGGGTCGGTATGTCTTCGCCCGTCTCGACAAGTTCGTCTGTCTCTTTATCTGCAATCAACGAAACTTCAAGCCTGCCGCCGGCAGCGCTCTCCAGCTCGCTCTTGAGCCTGCTGAACTGATCTGCTGGAACATACCCATCTATAACGAAGGCGTTGGCCGTCTCAGCAAACCTGAGTGGGACCTCTGTCTTCTGGGTCTGCATGGATAGATACTCGTCCGTTGCCAGCATCAGATCTTCGTACTGCTTCTTCATGTCGGCCAGCTTCTTTTGGAGTGGCGCTTTTTCGCCTTCCAAGGATTTGATGCTGCCTTCAAGGGTAGCAATAGCCGAATCTACATTGCCTTCCAGCCTGGGTACAGACGTCTCGGAAAACCCATGCTCTGAAAGGACTGAAGATACTTCGCCGGCTTTTTCCGCAGGCACAAATACCGCTACAAAAGTTGCATTCTTGGCGCTTCCGGAATATACCTCATTTACCGGAGATACCCTTGCTACATCGGCATCAACTGGTGTTGTTGCTGTGCCGACAAAGGTCGCCAGAGAATCATAACCATAGTAAGCTTCTAAAGGCAGCGGCAAAACAGCTAACGGAGTCAGAGACTTGATCTGATCCTGTTTGGACTTTACTTCTGCGTCGATGGCAACGATGCGCTCGTATGTAGCAGTAACATCTGCACCGACGTTATTGAGAAGATTATCCATCTCCGATAGAACCTGGCTCTCGGGATATGCCTTATCAGGAAACTTCTTATTTAGTTCAAGGTACCTGGTGACAGATCTGAGCTTAATGAGATTCTCGGAGTATTCTTTGGCTTTGCCGATGGGCTTGCCCATCTCAAACTGTGGTTGGCTGCCATTATAGTTAACAATGTGGAGCAAGCGCAACTCATGCAGCTTTTCTACAACTGGAGATATTACGTTCTTTGACCCGGCGACGACTACACGACTCATCTTCACGGGTCTAAGCATGCAACAACCCCATAAACTCCTTTATCAAATATTCAACTGCTTTGTCCAGCTTTGCGCTGGCGCTGCCGCTCATTGAGCTTACGTTCTTCTCACCGCTGCTAACGATCGATGCCTTCTTGGCTTTCACACCGCTATCAGCTTTGGCAACGCTCTTGTCATAGTAGTCCTGTGCATCAGTCTCGGCGGATTTGACGAGGTTTGCAGCTTCAGTAGTGGCAGCGGCTATCTTTTTTCCTTTCTCATCCAAGGCCCGCTGGACTGCTGCCTTGGCTTCAGCCTCTGCCGATTTAATTTTCGATAAGATATCGTCTCTAGCCATCTGATCCCTCTACTTCTTCCCTCACTACACCTCTTCCATTTTTCAAACAGCGCTACATCACGTTTGGCTCGTGATAAACGTTCAGATCCATCCTCATCTACCAATATAAACTCTTCGGTTTTGATTTGAGGAGAGGGCTAAGTATGATCATTCTTCTTACTACCCCCAAAATTTCATGGCTGTTTCCAGCTCTTTGTGGTCTTTTGCGTATTCTTTTAGGGGAATTTGCATTCGCCAGGCATCTACCGCCTGCACCATGGCCCTTGCCCCGGCGGTGGTTCCATCGGGATGACCGTGCACTCCTCCGCCGGCCTGAATGATACAATCAATGCCGTAGCCGTCCAAATTTCCATGGACCTTGGCCGGATAGACCCCGCCCGAGGCCACCGGGAAGACTCTCTTGTAGCCGTGCCAATCCCCTCGCAGAGCATCACGGGAGAGGTCGTTTTCCTGGGTCTCGCGCGCCATCTTGCCCATGTAGCTTCCCGTATGCAGGTTGGTGCCCCCCGTCATGCGCACCAGCTTGGAAATGACCAGCATGGCAATGCCGTGCCCTTTGTCTCTGGTAAAGGCTCCGTGCATGGTCCTGTGTACATGCACGGGCACCTTCAGATGCCGGGAGAGTTCCTCCAACGCGGAGAAGCCGACCGTCAGGACATCGATCATGACCATGTTGGCGCCGTGATCCACAGCCGCTTCAGCGCGCTCCAGGATCTCATCGGCGCCGACGGTAACGTTCACTGCATAAAAGGCCTTCTTGCCCGTCTCTGTCTCAACTCTGTCCAAGGCGCTCATGACCGCTTCCAAACGAGGGATGAGTGGACAGAAGCTCTGATCGGTCAGGGTCTCGTCGTCTTTGACCAGATCCAGTCCGCCGCGAACGGCGGCTGCGGCCACGGCGGCTGTGCCGGCCGGGTCCAGGCCCACCTTGGGCTTGACGATGGTGCCGACCAACGGACGGCCATAAACACCCAGGATTTTTCGCGCATCTTCGATACCAAAGCTTGGACCCTTATGCGCCGAGAGCAGGCTCTCCGGGAAGATGATATCCTGCAGCCGTACCTTTTTTAGATCACCAAGACCGAAGAGGTTTCCTGCCACCACCGAAAGGTACTGGGGGATATTTCCCGGCTCAAAGAGCTCCTCGGGAAAGCCGATCTCAACATTGTTTCCTTCCGCGGAGATGACGCGGGCCGCGAGGGGGTTGTCCGCTCCCCGCACCGCAGTCCAGGTGCCGGTGGACTGCTCTGCCGCGATAGCCTCCGCCGCTTTCTGGATGGGAAGGTCTGTTTCTACATGATATTTTGCTATAAGTTCCATACTACTGCTCCTGATGTCTATTCTTAGCCAGCTGGACCCTTCCGCCTTCGGGATAATTCCTTCTCAAAATGACATCGAGTCTTCATTGGCCAATTCCGTGCATAGATGAGTCTCTGGCAGATATAAGAACTTCTGCCGGAGAGACTATGACAGCAGAGGTTTCCCTGCTGAGCTGCGGGCAAAAAATTGGGGAAAATTCTGGCAAACAGCAATTAGAGGATTGAAACAGATTTTTTTCGGTACGGGGGCAACATATTTATTATTAGAGAAAAACCTACAGACTGACAAAAAAATATCAGGAGAATCAATGGGTGAAGGCATAAATGATCAGACTCGATACATCATAGATCTGAGGCGCCATATGTGGATGGTTGGCATCGAGGTGGAATTGCGGCGGCTCATCTGGCAGATTGCCGTGGTCGGCAAATATATTTCCGCAAAGATCCACGAATCCAACCGCAAGCTGGCTGGCTTCAAGAATGCTTACGGCGAGGATCAGTTGGCGCTGGACCGTATTTCTGATGACATATTAAAAAATATGCTGCACAACTCAGGATTTGTTCGCGAGTATGCCTCAGAGGAGCTCAAAGATATCGTCACCATCGGTGAAGGGCAGGAAAAATATATTGTTACCGCCGACCCATTAGACGGTTCTTCCCTGGTGGATACCAATCTGGCCATCGGAACGATCATAGGCATCCACAAAAATTCAATATTTGACTGCGGAAGGAATTCGATGGTTGCCGCTCTTTATATTACTTACGGCCCGCTCATCACTATGATTTACTCGGCCGGAAAGGGCGTGCATGAGTTCGTATTGGATCGCGAAGGAGAGTATGTCCTATCTGAGGAAAACATCCGGCTTAATGAGAAAGGTGCGATCTTTTCACCTGGCGGTCTGCGCAAGGACTGGATGGACAGCCATCGCAAGTATATCGATAAGCTGGAGGCAGACGGCTACAAGCTGCGCTACAGCGGAGGTTTTGTTCCCGACATAAATCAGTTGATCATCAAGAGGGGAGGCGTATTCACCTATCCTGCACTGAAGAGATCGCCCCAAGGGAAGCTGCGGTTGCTGTTTGAACTTCAGCCCATGGCATTTATCATGGAGCAGGCCGGCGGCAGGGCTACGGACGGAAAAGAGGATATTCTTTCTCTCAAAGTGACGTCCGTCAACCAACGGTCGCCCATATACATCGGCTCGTCTGCGGAAGTGACAATGGCGGAGCAATTCCTCTCGCAATAAATACATTCAGAGGATCAGCAATGATTTACGAGAATAGGGATCAGCTAAAGAAAGGATGCGAATTCATACTAGCTTATGACGGCAGAGATGTTCGTGTCTTGAATGAATCCAGGTTTCAGGAAAAGTTGATCGATGATTTAATCTCTACGGCCGTTTTCAGTCCCGACCCTGCAACTTCACAAGCAGCGGGTTTTCTGATTCGCCGGGGAGCGGCTAGGCTAGGAATCATTTCTGCGTCGATCCAATCCCTTTACGAAGCCATGGGACGTAAGGAACTCGGTGTATTTACCGTTCCGGCAATCAATATCCGCGGCATTACCTACGATGTGGCGCAGGCTGTATTCCGTGCCGCGATCAAAGGGAATGTAGGGCCTGTTATCTTTGAAATCGCCCGTTCGGAAATAGGCTATACAAAGCAAAGGCCACTGGAATACACCTGTGCAGTTATGGCGGCGGCTGTTAAATCCGGCTGGCGCGCCCCGGTATTCTTGCAGGGTGACCATTTTCAGATAAACGCCAAAAAGTTCGCTGCGGACGCAGAAAAGGAAACTCTGGCGGTTAAGAATTTAATCAGGGAAGCAATTGTTGCCGGTTTTTACAATATCGATATCGATACTTCTACACTGGTTGATCTGTCGCAGCCCACAGTCAAAGATCAGCAAAGAACAAACTTTACGCTTGCGGCGGAGTTAACCACTCTGATTCGCGATCTGGAGCCAGAAGGCATCACTGTGTCTGTGGGCGGCGAAATCGGCGAGGTTGGCGGCAAGAACAGCACTGTCGATGAATTGCAGGTTTTCATGGCTGGTTATCTGGAAGAACTTAAAAAGCGGGGCGAGGCTTTCAAAGGAATCAGCAAGATCAGCGTGCAGACCGGGACTACGCATGGCGGTGTGCCGCTGGCCGACGGTACGGTTGCGAAAGTCAAAATTGATTTTGACGTGCTGGCGAAACTGTCGGAAACCTCCCGCTCGCAATACGGTTTGTCCGGTGCAGTTCAGCACGGCGCTTCAACGCTGCCCGATGAAGCGTTTGACCGCTTTCCAGCCACCGGAACGGCCGAGATTCACCTTGCGACCGGTTTCCATAACATGATCTATGACAGCAAAGCTTTCCCGGCGAAGCTGCGGGCAAAAATATATGATTATCTGAAAGACGGCTTGAAAGACGAATGGAAAGAAAAGGACACCGAAGAGCAGTTCATCTACAAAACCCGCAAGAAAGGCTTCGGACCGTTCAAAATGGAGCTGTGGCACCTGCCCTCTGACGTCCGCGACGAAATCTGCGCCGAGCTGGAGAGGCAATTCGCCTTTTTATTTGATAAGCTCAAAGTCAACGGCACACGACCTGTCCTGGATCAATTCATCAAACCGGTTGATGTGCCGCTGAAATGGCCCACAGCGCTGAAAGACTGAAAGCAATAGCAGAGGGACGCTAAGATGACAAAGATCACAATCAGCCTGATAAAAGCCGATGTTGGCGGCTATCCCGGCCACTCCTCGGTCCATCCAGCATTGATCGAGACTGCGGAGTCGAAGCTTGCCCAGGCCAAGAAGTCCGGCGCACTGATAGACTTTAGGGTGCTTGCCTGCGGCGACGACCTGGAGCTTCTTATGAGCCACAAGAAAGGCTGCGACAACGGCGAGGTGCATGCCCTGGCCTGGGAGACCTTCGAGGAGGCAACCGTTGTTGCCAAGAAGCTCAAGCTCTACGGAGCCGGGCAGGATCTTTTGGCGGACGCCTTCTCCGGCAACATTCGCGGCATGGGACCGGGCGTGGCGGAGATGGAGATTGAGGAGCGCACCTCTGAGCCCGTCGTCGCCTTCATGATGGACAAGACCGAACCGGGGGCCTTCAATCTGCCCATCTTCAAGATGTTCGCCGACCCCTTCAACACAGCCGGCCTGGTCATAGATCCGGCCTGCCATCATGGCTTCACCTTCGAGGTCTGGGATATCATGGAGCACAGACGGGTCTTCATGTACTGCCCGGGCGAGATGTACGACCTGCTGGCGCTTATCGGCGCCAAGAGCCGCTATGTGATCAAGAGGGTCTTTTGCAAGCCGAATAGCAAGATCTCCGAGCAGGAGGCCGTGGCTGTGGTAAGCACGGAGAAGCTCTTCCAGACGGCTGGAACTTACGTAGGCAAGGATGACCCTGTGGCCCTGGTGCGCTGCCAGTCCGGCCTGCCCGCTTTGGGAGAGGTGCTGGAGCCCTTTGCTCTCGGGCACCTGGTAAGCGGATGGATGCGAGGCAGCCACAACGGTCCCCTCATGCCCTGCTCCTTTGAGACCGCGCACCCCACAAGGTTTGACGGTCCGCCTCGCGTCATAGCCGCCGGCTTCCAGATGGCCTACGGAAACTTCGTAGGTCCCGTGGATCTCTTCAAAGATGTGGCCTTCGACCTGACCCGCAAGAGATGCCTGGAGATCACTGATTACATGAGGGCGCACGGGCCCTTCGAGCCGGCGCGTCTCCCCATGGAGGACATGGAGTACACCACACTCCCCCATGTCATGAAGGTGCTGGAGAAAAGGTTCGTGAATGCGGAGTAACCGCTTCGCGAATCATATTTCATTTCTTTTTTCAACCATTCTAAGCATTCAAATAGGATACCAACTTATCTTAAATGGACCATACATTAAAGGAGAACTAACATGGACGTTAATATTAATAACCTAGGACCCATTAAGAAGGAGACATCAATTGAAGTAAAACCATTAACGGTTTTTGTTGGCCCCAATAATGCTGGAAAAACTTGGACAGCTTATACACTTTCAGCCCTCTTTGGATCACGCTCCTGGAGTGAATATGTAAAATCCTATTTAAGTAATGAAACTCGTGGAATATATCCGTCTTTGGATAATGCAATAATACAACTTCTTGATTTTGGCAGTACTAAAATTAACTTAATTGACTTCTATAATGAATTTGGCGAATATTATTTCAATGATCTAGGGCTTCTTGAGAAGGAATGGATTCAGGATTTCCTGGGAAGTTCAAATGCTAATTTCAAGGATATGGAAATGAGTGTGAATCTCAAAGAGAGCAATGATCAAATTGTACAGAACATTACATCATACGGCATGAAAGCCAGTTTTTTTATAAGTAAAGACGGCAAAGCATTATTAAATTTGCTCAAAGAAAAGAATAATCCAGACATCTCATTTTACACATCTAATAGCGATATTTCGGATAATTCCTCCGAAGATGTTGATTTTAAAAAACGAGTCCCCAAGAGAGCAATAGAGGATATTATAATTTCTAATGTATTTAGAATAATCTCAAGATCTGTTTATTTTAATATATATTTTTTCCCGTCTGAGCGGATCGCATTTACGGATCTAATTCAGTTATTTATGAGACCTAGCAAAATAGAAAATATGAGGTCGAATAAAATGGAAAATGATTCAGAAATCGGTACAAATATCGATGAAGAGCGAAATGTAAGTCTAATAATCTCTGACCCAATATATGGATTGATAAGCCTACTTGGTAAGACCATGCATGAAGGGAGCTATTCAAAGCGCCAACGAGAGATAAAAGAAAATGGAAATGTAGAAACCTATTTGCAGTTAGCTGAAATCCTGCAGAAAGAAATACTTCAAGGGAATGTTGACTACTCAGATCCAGAGCCAAATCCGGCGAGAGAACTTCTTTTTAAGCCGTTAGATCCAAAAGGAATATCTGTAGATATACCTGTGGCCTCTTCAATGGTAAAGGAACTCTCCCCACTGGTATTATATTTAAGATATCTTGCAGATAAAAGAAATCTCTTAGTTATTGATGAGCCAGAAATGAATCTGCATCCTGAAGCACAAGCAAAGCTTATCGAGTTTATAGTAATGCTAGTAAATTCTGGTATCCATGTAATAATTACCACGCACAGTCCCTATATCGTAGATCATCTCATTAATTTAATGAAAGCAGCGTCCTTGGAGAATTTAGAAACAATAAAAGACAAATTTTATTTAAAAAATTCGAAGGCATTTATCTCAAAAGATAATGTTTCCGTATACCTATTTGCAGATGGTACAGCGAAAAGCATTCTAGAAGAGGACGGATTCATAGAATGGGAAACGTTTAATCAGGTATCACAAAGAATTCTAGATTTAAGGATGGAGTTATAAGGAGATATTTGGATGCTATGTGATACTCTAAAACCTTGCCTAATTGAGGGAACCTCTTGGAAAGAGCCCAAGATGGGAAATCGAGTAAATGTAATCCCTAGAAAACATGAGGATGTCAAATTCTTCTTAATAGATGATACCAATAACAAGAAATGTCCTTTGAAAAGTGATTTAAATATTGATAGAATTTGCGACTTAATTGTAACTCTTGCTTATGATAATATGAGTACTAAGATACTTTGCCTAGTTGAGCTCAAAGGACATAAAATCAAGGACGCCATAGAACAAATTGCATGTGTATATAAATCTCTAATAACCAGATGCAACCGCTTAGAGAATCAAGACATAAAATGGATGGCATTCATTAGTGTACCTGGAAGTGTTCATGTAAAGATAAGGAACCAAGAGCTGGAAGATCATATCAACAGAGAATGTGGCATTAAAAATTGGAATTATCATATTTGCTGTAAAATTCAAAAAACTAGCGGAAAAGATGAACTCGGTTCTTTCATGCGCGCAGGATCCTTATGTGAATCCAAAATCAAGTTGTAAATTATATACTAATATTAATAGAGCACATCACAATGTCGCATAAGGTTTGAATAGAGCAAGCCTGCCACTTTATGTTTTGGACACAAATATGATTAAAAAGTGATTCTTGCTGGGGGTGGATCATGAAATGATAGAGAGCCAGGCTGTAGAAGTGATTAAAGAAACAGAGGCCAAGCCGGTCCTTGAGCCCGCCGAGAAAGAGGCAGCCACGCCCAGGATGCGCCGCCGCCTCAAGGTGGCCCATCCCGAGCGCTGCATAGGCTGCCTTAGCTGCATGTTCGCTTGCAGCCGCACGCGCACGGGCACCGTCTCCCTGCAAAACAGCGCCATCAAGGTGCAGACGCAGGGCGGCATTGAGGGCGATTTTCGCGTTGTGGTCTGCCGCGGCTGCCAGGATCCTCCCTGTGCCCGCGCCTGCCCCACGGGCGCCATGGAGAAGAGGCAAAACGGCAGTGTGGTCTTTCACAAGGACCGCTGCATTGGTTGCGGCAGCTGCGAGAAGGCTTGCTTGGTGGGCGCGGTAACCCTTGGTAAAGAGAAAAAGCCCATAAAATGCATTCACTGCGGAGCCTGCGTGGACTTCTGCCCGCATGGCGTTCTTATGCTGGAGGAGATTCCGGCCTCAGGAGGATGAAATGCTGCGAAAAGTTCTCTACATCGATCTTTCTAAAGAAGAATCATGGGTTGAAGAGAGGCAGGAACTCTTCGAGAAGTGGATGGGCGGGACCGGCGTAGGAATTCGACTCCTCCAGGAGGAGTGCCCCGCAGGCACCGATCCACTTTCTGCCGCTGCACCAATAATTTTCTCCATCGGTCCCCTCAACGGCATCTTTCCCGTGGCCACCAAGACCGTAGCCACCTTCAAATCGCCGCTTACTGGAGAATTGGGCGAGTCCTATGCTGGAGGCAGGCTCTCTCTGGCCTTGCGGTTTGCCGGGCATGAGGCAGTGGTCATCCGCGGCCAGGCAGAGCAGCCTTCTTACATCTCCATAAATGACGGCGAGGTAAAGATCAAGGACGCCACATCGATCTGGGGCATCGATGCCCAGACTACGGGCGTGATCCTGCGCGATCGCGAGCCCGGTGTCGGTCGGCGCTCCATTATCCGCATCGGTCAGGCCGGGGAAGCCAAGGTGAGGTACGCGGGCGTGGTGGTGGACACCTACCGGCACTTTGGGCGGCTGGGCCTTGGCGCAGTTTTCGGTTCCAAGAAACTCAAGGCCCTGGTGATCTCAGGAACGGAGACGATCGATGTTCCGGATGCCAAGCGTTACAAAGAGGTCTACAATCGGCTCTACAAGACCGCGGTGCAGACGGATGTCATGGAGAAGTACCATGATATAGGCACCTCTGTGAACATCAGCGCCCTGAATTGGCTCAAAGGTCTGCCTACCAAAAACTTCCTTCTCTCCAGCTTTACACAAAGCGAAAATATCAGCGGCGAGATGTTTGCAGAAAACCACCTCTTCCGCAGGCTCTCCTGCGCCGGATGCCCCATCGGCTGTGTGCATATCGCCGCTCTGAAGACGGCCTTTTCCAGTCATCACGAATTCGAGGTAAGAAAGGTCTCCTACGACTACGAGCCCATCTATTCCCTGGGTTCGAACCTGGGCGTGGGCTCAGCGAAAGGAGTCCTGCAACTGATCGACGTCTGCGAGAGGCTGGGCCTGGATGTAATGTCGGCGGGAGTGGTCCTCTCCTGGGCCACCGAGGCTCTGGAAAAGGGGCTGATCACCAGCAAAGAGACCCTGGATGTCCCGCTACAGTGGAACGGCGTAGACGGCTACACGCGGGCCTTAGAGAATATCGTCAAAGCGCCCAATGAATTTTATGGGGCTCTGGCTCGGGGGGTGGACTATGCCGCGAAAAAGTACGGCGGATTGGATTACGCCATGGCGTTAGGAGGAAACGAGGTCTCCGGCTACCATACCGGTCCTGCCTCCATCGTGGGCCAACTGGTGGGTGTGCGCCACTCTCATCTGGACAACGCAGGATACGCCGTCGACCAGAAGGCCGTCAAAAAGCCCATGGAGATAGAGATGATGGTTGATGAGCTCATCAAAGAGGACAATTCCCGCGGCGTTTTCAACTCCCTGGTAGGCTGTTTGTTTGCTCGCGGCGTTTACACAGAGGAGAATATCATCGACTCTTTGGAAACGGTTGGCATTGTCAAGACAAAGGATGATCTAATGGAGCTGGGCAAAAGGATCTTTGAGGAAAAGTACAAATTCAAGGTACAGGAGGGATTCGACCTCTCAAACGTGCGCGTGCCGCGCCGTTTCTACGAGACAGTCTCTGCCGCAGGATTGGTGACACCTGAAACGGTGGAGGAGATGCTCAGGATCTATCGGAAAAAGAGAGGGTGGAGCGATCTACTCTGAATCCTCTTCTTCGGACATGGGTTTCGTCTTTTCTTTCTTCGTGGATTTTTTTGCCTCTGCCCCGGCCCTCTTCGGCTTTATTTTTATTTCTGCGGGGGCATTTTCCGGCAGCTCATTCCTGCGATCCCTGATCATGCCCCTTCTGGCCATCCTCTCCTTGATCATCCTCTTGACCTCGTCGCCTCCCACAGAGAAGACCTCGCCGATCAGCTCCATGGCCACATCCAGCTCCCGGCCCACCAGCGGGTCGCCGGAGGCACAGCGGCCTGCCAGATCGCTTAGATGATCGAGGGGCTTTTCCACCAGTTCCGAGGAATATTTATCCGGCTCCTCCCGGTAGATCTTGAGCATGCCGAAGATGTAAGGATAAAGGGGTGTTTCGGGACTTATCCGGTAGAAGGTGTTGGTCTTTTTTTTGGCCTCATCGCGGGGCGAGGGCAGAATTCGCCGCTCCATGCTGACAATCCCCAGGCGCTCCAGCTTGTCCAGCTTGTTTAAAAGGGTGGTCTGGTTCCAGAAGGGGCCGCCCCCGGTGGGTCCATTCTCCCGCCAGATCTGATTGAGCTGAACATAGCCTCCTTTTCGCTTCAGGTAAATCAATAGAGAGGCCAAAGGAGCTTGATCGCGCTGCAGGGCAGTGTAACGGATGAACTCATCCAACATGCACGTAGGTAGGGCGAATAACTGCATATTCTTTTCGGCCTATGCATTGCCGGCACGCATGCGCAGTCTCTCCAGGGTCTTGTCTCTGGCCTGCGTCCTTGCCTCGTCCACCTGAGCGGCTGCCCGCCCCAGAGCCGATTCATCCACGATCAGCCGGAAGGGTAGCCGGATTTTCCACTGCCCTGCCCGGTCGTCATAATGCCCTATCTCGCTTTGGCCACAGACGAGCTTCAAATGTTGGCGAGGAGTTGAGCCGAATGCCACCATGCGCGGCCTCAAAGGCACCGGAAGGAGGCGATTTCCCAATCCCGTCCGGGCCAGGCCGCGGTAGGCGCTGCCAAAGAGCCTCGCCAAGCTCGATCGAATCTGACGCCGGGCTTTTCCCAGGCAAGATCTGGCCAGGCCCTGCCGTCCTCCTGGGACACAAAAGCGTCTTTGGCCACGGTGGGCCGCGACTACCCGTCCCACGATCGCATCGAATGGCACCTGTTTTGGATCATCGGTAGGGTTGTTGTCTCCGCGGGTTTGGGCCCCAGTAGCATTGAGGCGCACGACTCTATGCACAACCATTCCTTCTTCGTCGGGAGACTGGAAGTAGATCACGTCGCCACGCGAAAGCTCACGGCTCAGAAGCATGACCTCCAATAGGTCGCCCGAGCGCAGGAAGGGATTCATGCTATTGCCGGTGAGGACAATGGGAAGCGAGCCCCCGAAAAATGAACCTGCCGAGATAGGAGGCGCGGGAGATGGATGCAAAACCACCTGCTTATCGAGGCCCTGCAGGCCTTGCAGGGCGCGCTCCATCTCCACCCAGAATTGACCGGTCAGGCTCAGTTGCAGAATGAATGCGGGCACGGCTTTTGCCAGGGCCGAGACATTTGTAAGCTGCCGGCTGTGGACCTGATGCACCTCTTCTGGCGAAAGGCGATAAGTCATGGACCTGGAGACCTGCTCCACAGACAGCATGAGCATGGCAGCGGCCACAGTCTGGTTAATCGGCTCGACTTTCTCCAGAGGGGCCTGAGCGAGGAAGAAGATCGCCTTTAAGGGCACAGCCTTCTCCGTGGGCCAGGTGCCGCCGGATCCTTCCCAGAAGAGGCTCCAGGTGGGCCAGGGGTGAGCAAAGTAGCGGCCCATGCCGTCCTGCACCACGAGCGTGGCATCATCGGAAAGCGATTCCCAGGGCAAAGGCAGACGCCTGGAGGCTGTACTCTTGCCGGTGCATCCCGGCGCGGCCATGATCACGCCATAGCCACCGCGTTTCGCCAGAGCGCCATGCAGCAGAACGCCTCCCCGAGATTGGACATCCCTGGCTATGGCCAGCGAGAGCTCCACAGCCTGACCGGTAACATCGCCGTCGCTATTAGACGGTCTGAGAATGCAAACCTGTGGGCTGCCGGATGGCTGTGGCTCCCCTGCTTCATCCACCGCGGCCACAATCAACCGCTCATCGCCCTCGGCTGGGCATAGCTGCATAGCCCGTCCCAACAGATCGACGGCTGGCCGGGAGAGGTCATCTCCTGCAGCAATCCGAAGGCTTGTGCCATCGGCTAGAGTCAAGCGCATTGCAGCTCGATTCATGTCAGCACGCCATTGCCAACTTCGCAATAGTCAACATCGCCACTGCCTCCATAACAAGAGCCTGCCCCGTTATCTGGGGCTATTGCCTGATGAAATGCATCCCAGACCACTAGCACTACTGCCTGTAGAACAACTGGAACTATTACTGCTGCCAGTATTGAAGCAACCCGGCCCGCCTGCCCCGCTACGCATATCGTTCAGGCGCATAGCCTTGGGGGGGTCGTAGGCCAACTTCCCGTTCAAACTTTCGCTACAAGATCCTTTTTTTATGTTGTTCATCCCTTTCGCACCTCTTTGCTCAATGATTATCTTGAAGATGACTTTCGCCGCGCCGCCGGGAAGAGACCGCGCTCCTCGGACTGTGCACTGCGGCCACAATCATCCATCCAGGACACCATTGCCTGATGATGCGCAGGTGAAGGTTGCCGAATTGCCGTTTGCTTGACAGGAGGCATTGCCACTGCCGGATGATAAACAAGAAACGCCTTCTCCCTCACGCATATCGTCCAGGCGCATAGCCTTGGGAGGCTCGTAGGCCAACTTCCCGTTCAAACCTTCGCTACCGGATCCTTTCTTTATGCTGTCCATCTCTTTCGCACCTCTTTTCTATTTTATGCTGAATGATTATCTTGAATATGACCTTTGCCGTGACTTCAGGAAGAGACCGCACTTCTCGGCCTGTTCACTGCGGCCATAACCATCCGCCTGCGACCTTTGGCCGAATGAAGCTACATAAGTCCGGCCCTGGTGATCGACGGCCGGCCGGGAGAGGTCATCTCCTGCAGCAATCCGATGGCTGGTGCCGTCGGACAGAGCAAGACGCTTTGTAGATCCGTTCATGACGGGCCACTCGGGCCACTATTGCCGGATGTGCTGCAGCGGGAGCTTGCTAAATTGCCGTTTGTTTGACAGGTGGCATTGCCACTGCCTGATGATGAACAAGAAGTGCCTTCTCCCTCACGCATATCGTCCAGCCGCAACGCCATGGGTGGCTCGTAGGCCAACTTCCCGTTCAAACCTTCGCTGCTTGATCCTTTTTTTATGTTGTTCATATCTTTCACACCTCTTTGCAAAATGATTATTGTGAAGATGACTTTCACCGCGCCGCCGGGAAGAGACCACACTTCTCGGCCAGTTCACTGCGGCCACAATCACCCGTCGTTCGGGCCACTATTGCCGGTTCTGCAAAGGAGGCTTGCCGAATTGCCGGTTGTGTCACAGTTTGAATCGCCGCTGCCAGACGAAGTACACATCCTGCCTTCTCCATCACACATATCTCCCAGGCGAATTGCCTTTGGAGGTTCATAAGCCTTCTTCTCGTTCAAACCTTCACTACCAGCTCCTTTTTTTATGTTGTTCATCCCTTTCGCACCTCTTTGCAAAATGATTATCTTGAAGATGACTTTCGCCGTGCCTCCGGAAAGATACCGCGCTCCTCGGCCTCGGCGCAAAAAGCCGAGGGCCAGACCAGGCGGCTCTGGTCCACGTAGTTGTTGGCCACGCATCCCGTACGGCATGCTCCGGCATGGATGCAGTCCCCGCATATGCCCGGATAGGCCGCCACATCCGTGAGCTCCCGGCGAAGCTCCAGTACCCTGGGGTGGCAAAGCCAGATATCCCGGATGCTGTCCGCGCCCAGCCGTCCAAAGACCATATCCGGAACGCTCCTCCCAATGCCGCACAGGGAGATCTCGCCACTTCCCAGGATTCCCAGATTGGTGATGACACCACAGGTGCCGATAACTCCATTGCTCTGCCACAGCTCCTTTTGGGGAAGAAAGGCAGGAGGAAAGAGGCTGACAAAGAGAGGCAGCTTGGTCTCTTTGGCAAGCTCTGTGCGCACGTGCCTCTCAAAAGCAATGAGCTCCTCCAGGCTGAGGCCCACCTGCTGAGCATGTAATGCCGCCCCTCGTCCCTTGTTTCCAAGGGGGGTGAACTTGACGGAGGTTGCACCATGATCTTCTGCCAGGGCCACCAGATCATCGGCCTGATGAAGATTTAGGCGGTTGATGCAGCATATCACCTGCAGATTTTTGTGACCGGCATCCGCCAGATGATCAAGTCCCCGCAAAGCCGCCTCAAAGGCACCGGAGACGCCGCGAAATTCGTCATGCGTCTTTGCATCCGCTCCATCAAGGCTGAGGCAGATCGAGGTTAATGTGGGGCAGTTCTTCAGCCAGCCGGCCATCTCCCCGGTAAGAAGCGTGCCGTTTGTGACCAGACAGAGGAAGAGGCCCTCTGCGGAGAGCATCTCCACCACCTCGCGAAATCGTGGATGAAGCAGGGGCTCTCCACCGGTGAGAACCGCTCTGTAAAGCCCCAGCGTCCTGGCCTCGGCCACGGCTATGCGCAGGAGATCCACATCGATCAGGTCGCATGATTCCGGCTCACAGCTTATGTATTTTGAGTTCACCCAGCAGTGACGGCACTTGAGGTTGCAGCCATTTGAGAGATAGAGCTGAAGCGAGCGCAGCGGCGGGACGCCTTTGGGAAGGTCAAGGGCTGCCTCTGCCAAAGGCCTGGGCTCATCACAGGCTGATGCCAAATGCTCTACCTGGTGTTCAGACTTCAAAGACCATCATCCCTTCCAAATTTACCCCCTTTTCTCGATTCCTGGAAATATCTTCGAATTGAGGCACGTCTACTGCGGCCACAATCAGCCGCCCTCTGCCTTTTTTCAGCCAAAGCTGACATAGCCCGACCGATCGACGGCCAGCCTGGGGGGCCATTTTCTGCCGCGGTCCTAAGGCTTATGTCATCGGCCAGGGTCAAGCGCTTTGTTATAAAGCCACTGCAAAAATTCTTTTCACAAACTCACATTATTGCCGTCGCCAAAACATCCCCCTGCGGCCGAATTGCCATCGCCAGAACATGATTCACCATCGCCGCTGCCTGTATTAGAACAAACGCCTGCCCCGTTACGCATATCGCCCAGGCGCATGGCCTTGGGAGGCTCGTAATCCTTTTTCTCGCTTGAACCTTCGCTACTGGATCCATTCTTTATGCAGTCCATATCTCACACACCTCTTACTAATTTTATGCTAAATGATTATCTCGAATATGACCTTTGCCGTGCCTTCGGGAAGAGACCGCGCTTCTCCGCCTCAGTGCAGGAAGCCGAAGGGCAGACCATGCGGCCTGCTTGCTGGTAGTTGTTGGCCACGCACCCCGTCCGGCAGGATTTAGCATGAAGGCAAGACCCGCAGATGCCCGGATAGGCCGCCACATCCTCCATCTCCCGGCGCAGCTCCAGTAACTTGGGGTGGCCCAGCCAGATATCCCGGATGCTGTCTGCGCCCAGTCGTCCGTACACCAGCTCAGGAATGGTCTGGCCAATGCCGCACATGGCGATCTCGCCGCTCCCCAGGATGCCCAGTATGCGGTCCACGCCGCAATCACCCGTGCGCCCACGGCTTTGCCACAACCTGTCAAATGTTCGAAGAGCCGGCGGCAGGTTGATCACCAGACTGATGCCCGCCCGTCCGGCCAGATCATCCTGGACGTATTTTGCCAGAGCCATACGCTCCGGCAGATCAAGGGCCTCTCCCCCTTCATGCAGAGCTGCGCCGCGACCGGTATTGGTGACCGGTGTAAACTTGACCGAATTCGCGCCGTGCGCTCTGGCCAGGGCCACAACATCATCGATTTGCAGGGCGTTGCCTCGATAGACGCTCATGATCACCTGAACATTCCGATAACCCGCCCCGAACAGTGCATCCAATCCCAAGAGCGCTGAATCGAAGGCACCGGGCACGCCCCGGAAGCTGTCATGCGCCGCGGCATCTGCGCCATCCAGGCTCACGGATATGAAACCCACACGGGTCTCTTCCTTCAGCCAGCGGGCGATTTGTGGTGTCATCAGCGTCCCATTGGTCTCCATGTTCAGGCCCAGACCCTGGTCGGAGAGCATCTTCACAATCTCTTTAAATTGGGGATGGAGCAAAGGCTCTCCGCCTGTGATCTTGGCGCTGCATAGGCCCAGGGGCTTTGCCTCCTCGACAGCTCGCTGCAAAAGCTTTGCGTCGATCACCTCACCTGGATCAGGCCTGCCTTTTACGTATCTGGGAACCACCCAGCAGTGGCGGCAGCGCAGGTTGCAGCCGGTGGTCATGTACAGGTAAAAGGCCCGGAGCGGCGGGACACCCACAGGGAGGCTCGCCGGGGGTGTCAAAGGCTCCTCAACTTGCAGATCACAAAGCGACATGATCTGCCTCCTTGAATTGACGGTAGCAGACACCTGGATCGATTGTATCCAGCCTACCCAACTTTGCGTAGATCACAGCCGGACAGCCCCCTGCGCAAAAGCCCGTGTACTTGCAGTCCCGACACTCAGGAAGAGACGACAATGGAATCGATCTTCTCTTGCGCAGAGCATTGATAGCCTGGCCGTGCAGCCATGCTTCCAGGAGAGGCGTCTTGCCGATCTCCCCCATTTTGAAGTCCGGCAAAAGGTTGCAGGGCACTATTGTCCCGTCATGAAGTACTGCCAGCTTCTGGAAGGCTCCGCCGCAGGAGCAGAGCGTTCCCCTGCCCGGCATTCCCGTCTCGCCGCGGCTTTGCCTCTTCTCGATATCTTCAATCATGTTGGCCATGGCCAGCGGCCCGGCAGCAGCAGCGATCCGGCCGGGATAGCGCATCGCCAGAGCTTTCAGTGTCCGCATGGCTATTAACCGCTCCGCGGGCGTGAGCACTACATCCTGGCCATAGCATTTAGCCGATCCGAAGCGATCCGCCTCATTGGTGCCAAAGGACGCCAGCCCTACATCCTCCAGCAGCAGCCGGGCGATATTCTCCAGATCATGCAAATTGTAGCGGTTGACAGTCACTCGAACGGCCAGGGGAAACGCGCGCTCTTTCATGAGCCGAAGGGCGCGCAGCGCTCGATCGAAGCTCTTAGGCGGGCGGCTGGCGTCATGAACTTCAGCGCATGAGCCGTCAATGGAAAACTGTATCGAATCCAGGCGCAGACGGCGCTTGCCCACACCAAAGGCTTCTACCGTCTCTTCGGTGATCAGCGTTCCGTTGGTAAGCAGGCTGTAGCGCATCTTATTATCGATCAGGCCGTCGATCAGCTCGAAGATATCGGGCCTTGTGAAGGCTTCGCCTCCACTGAGTGTGACTCTCTGCACTCCAAGCGAGCCCATCTCTTCGAAAAATGATAGCCAGCGTTCCTTTGGCAGGTCTTTGAGGGCAGACATCTCATCGGCATAAAAGCAATAGCGACAGGAGAGGTTGCACCTCCCCGTGATGCAGATCTCAACGGTATTCGGCACCCTCATCAGGCCGGGCGGAGGGACCGTCAGATCGTCTTCGAAGCGAAGAACAGGTTTCAATCTTCATCCACCAGAATATAATCAGGCTGGAGCGTCTTTAAAAACGAATCCACATCATTTTCGACAACCGATGCATCCGTGATATTCAGCTTTTCAGCCAGGAGGTTGGAGATCTCCTCCACCGTATGGGGCAAAACCAGAATATCCCAGATCAAGCGGCCGGTAGGATTTATGAGAGCCGCCCCGTCCAGGTCCGGATTAAAGAGCAGAGCCCCATCCTCACCTTCGTCACGACAAGAAACCACTGAGTTGGCAAGATAGCGAGTCATATTCTAACCTCATAGCCTATCAGACCATCTTCTGCCAAAGAATCCAATAAGGCCATTACGTCCTCATATACCGAATGCGGTGCATCTTGAAAGCCTTTCATAAATGCTAGTGCGATGTCCCTTGAGCTACGCTTCCCATCGATCAGCTTCCAGATCATCGTGCCTGTGGGGTTCAAGGCTACTGAGGCAGCAGTATCCATGTTGACCAGCACCCCCCAACCTGCGTGGTCCTCCTTAAAGAAAGAGGCTGGGTTAGGGATTGGTATTGCTAAATTGTCATCATCACTCATAAAGTTTTTCCCTCCTGATGAGTCACATTCTTTTTTTTGACCCGATATTTGCAGAGCAGGCGAACGGGCCTGATGATCCAGTAAAATGGATATAAAAAATCCGGCAATGGGAAGGCATCGTAGTCGACTTGTGTGGGTTTGAAGCCTACCAGGAATAGATATTTCACCCGATCTCTCAGACGTTCTCTAGTTCTCGGCCAGAATAGATACTTCTCAATAGATCCTCCATTCGCATTCGTGTCTGAAAATAGTTTTTCTGACATTTTTAGAGCTATTTCTTTAGCGGAGCGGTCTCTACCTATTTCGTCAATCATCTGCAGAGGAAGTTTGGCATCCAGAAGGTCCTTTGCAAGCAAGAGATTTATATGAAGTATTCTCAACAGGCCCATCCTATCAGCACTGTCCACCACTTTATCCCAATCTATTTGCCTGTGTGAAATTAATCCTGCAAAGTCGCTTACATATTTTATTTGGGTCCATTCATGCCTGGCCGCATGAGAACTGAGAACCAAGACCAGATCATTTGCCGAGAAACTGGGGATCTGCTTTCCTTCCAGGTTTATGCTCTCCAGGCGAGACCAAATTCCTTGGCTAGCCGGAACTGAGTAAAAATCCGTATGAAACCGCCAATGAATCTCAACCAGGATGGAAGGATTTTCACGAACAAAATTATATTCGCATACGTTCTCCATGATATTCCTTTCTTGCCGGGGAGTAAAACAGACCTGAGGCTTATAACCAAGGGAAATAAGTATGTCTTTGGCCGGAAGTACATCATCCTTATGAACCATGATATCCAGATCTGAGAATGACCTGTAAGTGATATCTCCGTAAGCCATCAGGGAGAGTGCCGGTCCCTTAAAGGGTACTGCCTCAATCCCATGCTCCGAGAGGGCCTTTATGATGCCAAGCAGCTCTTTGGCAAATATCAAGTTCCTCTTGGTGTTGAGGAGATAGACCTTCTGTAAATCGAGGTAGATTTCAGGGGGAACTGCCCCAGGACACGCTGCCTTGAGGTGGCGGTACAAGAGAGGCATGACGCCATGAGTTCGAGCTGCCTTGATGATCCATGCCCAGTCCATCTCCTCCTTGAGAAGAGCGCAGATTCTCTTTGCGTTCTCGCTGTCCACCTGTGGCCTTGAACATGCCAAAAGCAGCTCGACCTCTTTATCCGTCCTGATCATATAGCTACCCCAATTCATCGATAATGTCTGGCCTGGATCTCAAATAGTCTGGCATATTCACCGCATTGTTCCATCAGCTTCTGGTGAGTTCCGCTCTCGACGATCCTGCCGTCTTTCAAGAAGTAAATGCAGTCCGCTAAAGTCACCGTGGAGAGGCGGTGGCTTATGATGATCGCATTCTTCCCTTCGGCCAGCCGGCGAAACCTCCTGATGACCCCGTCCTCGGCCCTGGGGTCGAGCGAGCTGGTGGGCTCGTCCAATACTATTATCTGGGAGTCGCGCAGAAATGCTCTGGCTAGGGCAACCTTCTGCCACTGACCCACGGATAGCTCAGTACCTTCATCGAACCATTTGCCCAAAACGGTTTCATATTTTTTATCCAGACCAAATATAAACTCATGCGCTCCGGAGCACTCTGCCGCCGCCATGATCTTCTCTTTTGCTGGAGGCGCATGGGCGTTGCCTAGCCTTATGTTCTCAGAAGCTGTCAGGTTATAGCGGGCATAATCCTGGAAGATGATGCTCATCTCTCGCCGCAGGTCCACAGTATTGAAGTCTCGCAGGTCGATCCCATCCAAGGCGATTCTGCCTTCCTGCGGATCATAGAGCCGACAGAGGAGTTTGATCAGAGTGCTCTTGCCGGATCCGTTCTCGCCCACCAGGGCCACCGTCTGACCGGGACCGATCTGGAGGTTTATGTTCTTCAAGACCAGGGGGCCAGTGCCAGGAAAGCCGAAGCTGACGTTTTCGAAGCTGATGCCTTGCCTAATGGGGTGGGGAACTTTTTTAGGATGGGACGGTTCTCTGACCTTGGGCTCCAGTTGCAGGAATTCGTGCAGATTGGTCAGGAAAAGATTGCTCTCATAAAGCTTAGCCAGATTGTTCAGAAAGCTGGAGAGGAAGGACTGGCTCTGCTGCACTGCACCAAAGTACATCACCATTGATCCCAGAGTAATGCTTCCCAGTAGTGCCTGGTTGGCGACAAAGGCCAGGGAGGCAAAGACCGCGATCAGGGCGACGGCCTGGGATGCAAGATCCAGGGCGGATCTGCGGTAGATAATGGCCAGCCGTTCCTTTCGCACCACCTCGCGAATTTCCCGGTACTGGCGCATAAATAGCGATCCCAGGTTGAAGAGCCTGATCTCCTTAGCGTAACCATCGCTGGTGAGCAGCCAGTGTCGGTACCAGGCAGCTCTCTCCTTCCTGGTGCAACTGCGCTGCCAGAGGTAGAGCTTCCTGGCATATCTGGCCTGGATCAGAGCGCTGGGCAGGGCGGCAACACAGAGGAGCAGGGCCACCAGCCAGTTAACAGAAACCATCAGAGCGAAGACTGCAACCAGGGATATGCCGTTTCGTCCCGCCTGAAGCAGGCCGTTCACGATCTGGGTCGGCCTGCTGGGCCCCTCCTGTTGGGCACGATGCAGCATTTCGTAGTATTTTGGGTTCTCGTAGTACTCCAGATCGACCTCCACAGATTTGGCGTGCAGGATCTCCTGGATGCTGTCCGAGACCAGGATCGATTGGGCTTCACCGACAACACTCGATGCCGAGTTGCAGATAGCCACCAACAGGGCTACACCACCCGCCAGGCCGATCCAGAGCAGGACCGCCTCAAAGCCGGCCCCGGAGGTGACACCGTCTACGATCAGCTTCATCAGATAAAGCGCGGCCAGGGGCAGGCTGCCCTGCAGGACGATCAGGACGATGCCTGCCAGGGTCCAGCCTGGTGCGCTCTTCCAGACCAGGTCTACGGCCTGTTTGAGACGGAGAGCATTGTCAGATGCAGTTTTCCCTATGGTCTTTGCAGATGAGAGATCCAATGATTTACCTCGCCACACTGAGTTCTGAACCAGCACTGAATATATATTATCTGATTGGCAGGCAGAGTTGCCTCATCCCCACAGGCTTGCCATTTGCGAAGCATAATTCAAGCCCGGGGAAAATACAGATAGCATCTTTCGCAGATAATTCGATATAGCAGAAGTTGCATAAGATTGGAATAGCACTTACCTGGGATCATTCAAAGGATATATTACATGAAGAAAGAATGGAAGAAACCGCTACTTACTGTCGTGGTACGAGGTTTAGCTGAGGAAAACGTGTTAACAGGGTGTAAGACAGAGAGTGTGGAGGGAGCGTATAGTGTTTGGTATGCTTGTTTTTACGATACCAATCAATGTGATAATGTTTCCAACAGCTAGCTCTATATCCCTTGGCCTTTGGCACTTGGGATTATCCGTGTGGTAGGGCAGTATTTAAGTGCCTCATCCCCGGCTTCTATTCTATGCCCTGGATCGTTTTTTCTCAAGTTTCTTGAATAGGAGGATTGGAGGGAAAAGATCAGGTCTCTCGGAGATAATTCAATATAGCAGAAGTTGCATGAGATTGGAGTAGCTCTTAACGGGATCAATCAGAGGAGATATTGCATGCAGAACGAATGGAAGAAACCAAAATTAATTGTCGTGGCCAGAGGTTTGGCTCAAGAAAACGTGCTCACAGGATGCAGGGTGGCCGGAAATTCTGGGGCGTCTGCCACTGATGGAGGGTGCCTGGCGCAGGATAGTGATGGGCATTGCACCGCTTGTGCCACATCCACGAATAGCTAGTCCATTATTTTTTGGCATTAGGCTTTTGAGAATATCAGTTTCTGGTGAATTGATCTATGCGGCCCACCCTGGCAGACTCCCTTCAAGTCCTAATCCCTAATCTTTCTCCCGTGCTTGTATCAGAATCATCCGCCCAGAAGCTGATCGAGATGGCCAGAGCCCTCCCGCCCATAGTCAATGGCCTCATCGAGTGCCGCCTAAGTGACAACACCTTGCAAGCGGATCTATCCCAGCAAATCCTCACCGACAACGAAGAGCCGGATATCCTTATGAATCATATTATAGGGTCAGGATTATCCGGCAGTCCCAAATGGGCTGGGATTCACAAGTTATGCTCTCAATGGCAAGAACAGTCATCTTCCATCCATGATGCCGTGGATAGCATTCTTTTTGAGATCGATGCAGATGCTCCGGCTTGCCGGCCGCGCCTTCCATCCGTCTTTTTGAGATTGAAAATAGATGGACTGACTGCCGAAAAGCAATCAGCTCTGGACGAAGGATTGCAGATTCAGTTCGGCGCGCCTGGGCCATTTCCCTGGCAGGATGTCTTACACCGTTGTTTCACCTTTGATGAGGCCAGGCTGATCTATATTGGTGCCATGCTGGCACGCAAAACTGAGACCCTTCGCGTCGAATTCATCCCTCAGTCTTCAGGGTGCATAATTCCCCTGCTCAAGCACATTGGCTGGTCCTGGGATGAAGGCAAACTTAAGGCTTTGATTGAGCAGTTGGACCATTTAGGCGTCTACATTAATTTGGTGCATGTAGATATCGGATCGGTCATTCGCCCAAAGATCGGGCTGTCGTGCCTTAGTAGAGAAGGGCCAGACAGAAGACCCAACTGGCCATTTCTCCTCGACCATCTGGTTGAGGCAGGGCTGTGTTCGCCGGATAAGCGTGATGGTGTGCTTGCCTGGGAGGGATTTACAGAACCTACCTCGTGCCCAGTTCCATGGCCGTCCTATATAATTTCACAATCGCTCCTTCAACCGGATCTGTTAAGCATATTTGAACGCGACATCAGCCACGTTAAGTTTATTTATCGACCGGAAATGCCGCTGGAGGCAAAAGCTTACCTTCGGTTCAACCACAGATGGCTTAAGCCAGAGGAGTGCTTCTCGGTGGCAAATAATGTCCGCTAAGGTTGATGTAGCCATCATTGGTGCCGGTCCCGGGGGCGCGATGGCCGCATGCAGATTAGCCAGGACCGGGATAAGCGTGGCGATATTGGAGAAAGAGAAGCTGCCGCGCCACAAAGCCTGCGGAGGGGCCCTTCCCGAAAATACAGGTGAATCCTTCGGCCTGGACCTGAGCCCTATAACGGAGAATAGAGTAGCTCAGACCAGATCACTTTACGATTATGAAAAGCCCAATCTCTGCATACATGCGCCAATTAATATGGTGGACCGTTCCCGGCTTGATGCTTTCCTGGTAGACCTGGCCATAACATCCGCAGGAGGCAATGTAGAGTTATGGGGGGGATTCGATCTCTCTGCTGTCAAGGAGGAAGCTGACGGGGTTACAGTCCAGGGAAAGGGCGGAGAGGTCGTACGGTCTAAGTTTCTGATAGCAGCAGACGGAGCTATGAGCAAGACTGCCCGCTGTCTGGGACTTAAGAGTGATTCGCATCCAGGAATTGCCATTGACGCCGAGGTTGATGTAACGGCGGAGGTGCACGAATCCCATAAAGATACAGCGACATTCAATTACTTCTGCCTTCCCAGGGGGTACGGCTGGATCTTTCCTAAGAGGGAGGGGAGACTAAGCTGTGGAGTGGTGTCCTGGGACAGAAAAAAGGGAATTTTGGGCGATATGAATAGCCTCTTGGTCAAAAGCCTTCCTGCCAAAAGCATACGATCTTTGCAAATGTACAGCCACCCCATTCCATTTTATTCGGGACATGAGCAGATTGCTACGCGCCGGGTCTGCCTGATTGGGGATGCTGCCCGCCTGGTAGATCCCATCAGCGGCGAAGGAGTTCGCTATGCCATGCAGAGCGGAAGTTTAGCAGCCGACGTGGTTAGCTCTTTGCTCGACATGAAACCGTTGGATTTAGCCGGCTACGATATACCGTCCTCTGATCGTGAATGTTGCAGGGTTTATCAGCACCTCATTCATCAGGGGATTGGTAAACATCTGGATAGCTTACGCCGCTACATTCAGCCGATATTTCTGGACAATCCCGAGTTCTTCTATCGCAAGTTCATTCAGAGCGGTCAAAGCTACGCGGGTCTGGCTCAGCGCCTGGCCGGGCACTTTGACGACATTGATGTTTGATTCATTCATCTTGAAGATCTGGAGCTATTGAAGATCCAGCGTGCATTCCAGTCCAGTCTGTAGGCGACCATAAGTTCCTTTGCCGTGAATGAATATCCTGCTTCCAGGCCAATGCTTACCAGGGTCTCCAGGTTAGATTCAAGACCATGTGCCCGGATCTTATCTTTGATGGACTCGTCTCTGCCGACGTGCTGGATAAACAGCAAAGCAGATTTAGTGGACATATGGATTTCGTATCTGCAATTCCCTGCTTTAAACCTACTGTCTGTTTTATATTGCTTAGAAATAGATCATAGGAATAATTTGATATAGTTTAGCCCGAGTGCAAAAGAATAAGTGTCTAATCGGAGGGATGTCATGAAGAAATTATGGGCTAAGCCTGAATTGCTGGTTTTGGCAAGAAGTTCAGATCCGGAGGATGTATTATCATTCTGTAAAGGCGGCACGGCCGGTTTCCCTGCAAATACATATACGACCTGCATGCAGGGAGTTCCCCCATGTTCCAGATGCAGCACTACTGGGCAATCATAGATTAAATCTCCGGGCCTTTGGCCCACGGCGGCGTGTCCGTCTTCATCAAACCCTTAAATTTTTGACTTCCGTATGCACTTTCAACCGCCTGAAAAAGGGCTCTTTATAATCCTGGTTGAAGGAAAGCTTTAAAATTCTGTGTGGATATCAATTGCGTAAAAGGTGAATATATGGTGCACGAAGTTGAAATTGATTCTGCCTACATTGCATCCGAGGACGTTGTGGCCAGGGAGATCGAAGGCGAGTTCATCCTGGTGCCCCTAACATCAGGAATTGGAGACATGGAGGACGAGATCTACACCCTCAATGAGACCGGCCGGGCCATCTGGGAGAGGCTTGACGGCAAAAGGAGCCTGCGAGAGGTGGCGAAGGCTCTGAATGCAGATTTCCAGGCCCAGCCTGGTGAGATCGAGCAAGACATTGCCGGATTGGTGAACGTACTCTTCGAGAGGAAGATGGTTGTTCAGGCCTGAGGATGGCCACGGATTTTGTCATAGATGGAGGAGAGGACAACCTCTCCATGAAGGCCCTGGTAGAACTTCTCAGTGCCGTCACCGAAAAGGGAAAATCGTTCCGGTTCAGGGCAGCCGGAATCAGCATGATCCCTTTTATTAAAAACATGGATGTCATCACCGTTTCTCCTATGCCCTCTGGCCGCCCGGTGGTCGGTGACGTTGTGGCCTTTCTCCTGCCGGAAACAGAAAAGCTGGCCGTCCACAGGATTATAGACAAAAGGAACGACAGCTACATTATAAAGGGCGATAATGTACCGGAGCCGGACGGCCTGATACCTTCCCAGAATGTGATCGGCCTGGTGACGAAGGTAGAAAGAAACGGCCATAGAGTATTGCTGGGTCTGGGGACAGAGCGACAGTTGATCGCCCTTCTCGCCAGACATGATCTTTTAAAGTGTATACGGGTGAAAAGTCTCACGCGAAAGCTGTTCGCCCGGATTCTGATAAAGATGCAGGGCACGACTCTCTACAGGGAAATTGCCGGAAAGCTGGGGACGGAATATTCCATCTATGAAGCTGATGGAGAGGATATGGCAAAGGTCAACAACATCTGGAGTCCCGGCTGCAGGCTTAATTCATACCGGCCCAATCCGCTGGTGAAAAATTATGTCGCCAAAATCGGCACCGAGATCGTGGGATTTGTCCAGCTTGTCACTCACCCCGCAGAGCACTATCCTTATGTCGGCCACTGGATCTTTGCCCTCATGGTAAGGGTGAAGGTTCGCGGTATGGGGATCGGCGAGGCGCTCTGTCAGCAGGTGATTGACAGGGCTAGGTCTGATGGTGTCAAGGAATTGTTCCTGCTGGTATACGATGACAATCCCCCTGCAATCAATCTTTACCGCAAGCTCGATTTTGAGCGGACGAGATTGCCGGCTTTGCAGCCCCAGCTTGATGAAGATTTCGAAAAAACAGGCAGACGCAGAGTTGTCATGCGCCGGAACCTGCCGACGGATTAAGAGAATTCAGATATGACCGAAGAATTTATCGCCCAACAGTCACTGCCGGACCTACCGCTTTGGGATACGATGAAAGAGAGACACACTCCGTTCTCTTTCGACCTGGAGATCACGGCCCGCTGCAACAACGATTGCCGGCATTGCTACATCTGCCTTCCCGCCGGAGATGCTGCTGCCAGGGGCAGGGAACTGGATATTGATGAGATAAAGAGAATCGCATCCCAGGCCGCAGAAATGGGGGCAGTCTGGTGCCTGATCACAGGAGGAGAACCCCTGCTCAGAGACGACTTCGAGGAGGTTTACATGGCCTTGAAGAGACTGGGCCTGCTTGTATCCGTCTTCACCAACGCCTGCCTGATCAGAGAGGAGCATGTGCAGCTATTTCGCAAATATCCGCCCAGGGACATAGAGGTAACAGTTTACGGCGCAACTAAGGAGACCTATGAAGCCGTGACCAGGAAACCCGGCTCATTTGCCGCCTTTCGCCACGGTCTGAACCTCCTGCTCCAGAGCGGGGTGAAGGTGCGGCTCAAAGCCATGGCTCTGCAAGCAAATGCACATGAGATGGAGGAGATGGCCAGATTCTGCCGGGAGCATACCAAGGATTATTTCCGTTTTGATCCATTGCTGCACCTGCGCTTTGACGGGGATGCAAATCGAAATGAGGTGATCAGGGCACAGCGCCTCTCCCCGGAAGAGATCGCTGCCATAGAGCATGCGGATGGAGAGCGATTTCGCGCCCTTCAGAAGGGCTGCGACAAACTCATATTGCCAGGTGCAGCACATGTTAACTGCAATCACCTGTTTCACTGCGGCGCTGGAAACGGCAGCTTCTCGGTTAGCTACGACGGATTATTCAGGCTCTGCTCATCCCTCTGGCATCCGGAGTGCATTTACGACCTGCGAGCGGGCAGCCTCAGAGAAGCCTGGCAGAAATTCGTTCCTGCTGTGCGGGATATGCGATCCGATAATGAAGAATTTTTGAGCAAATGCAGAAAATGCTCTATAATCAATCTCTGTCTATGGTGCCCGGCCCATGCCTATCTCGAGGTGGGAAAGATGGATTCCTGGATAGAATATTTCTGCAAAGTGGCACATGAACGGGCCAGGAGCCTTGGGTACAAAGAATTTCCCGGCTCTGAAGAAATACCAATACAACCAACAATAGATCATTTTTAGGGGTTGCTCCATGAACGAATACATGAGTATCGAAAAATCAACCAGGACTCCTCGCCTGCCTTTAGAGGGGGGCCTCGACCTTACCTACCGCTGTAATAACAACTGCTGTCATTGCTGGCTGAGAATTGCGCCCGGCGCGCCGGAGCAACAGGAGGAGCTATCCACTGAGGAGATCAAGTCGATAGTTGACCAGGCCAGAAGAATGGGCTGCCGTACCTGGCATATCTCAGGCGGTGAGCCCATGCTCAGAAACGACTTTGCGGAGATCTTTGACTACATCACCAGCCGGTCGGTCTCATATTCCCTAAACACTAACGGCACATTGATCACTCCCGAGATCGCCCAGCTTTTGAAAAGGAAAGGGAGCAAGATGGTCGCTCTCTACGGCGCAACCGCTGAAGTTCACGACCACGTCACCCGCAACCCCGGCTCCTTCCAGGCCACCATGAAAGGATTCGAACTCCTTAAGGAGGCAGGCGCCGGATTTACCGTCCAGCTCATACCCATGAAGGACAATTACCACCAGTTTCCCCAGATGGTAGAACTGGCAAAATCCCTGAGCCCCCACTGGAGAGTAGGAGCAGCCTGGCTGTACATGTCTGCCTGCGGCTCGCCCCAGAAGAACAGAGAGATCGCATCCCAGAGACTTCCTCCCTGCGAGGTCATTGATCTGGACAAGCCGGATGTCTCCTTTGAAGAGCAGCAGACAGATAATCCCTGCCACGCTGCTGCCGCAGATGACCGGCTCTTCGCCAGATGCATAGAGGGCAGACGCAGCTTTCATGTCGATGCTTACGGCCAGATGACCTTCTGCTGCTTCATCAAGGATCCGGCGCTCAGATACGACCTCCGAAAAGGCAGCTTTCAGGAAGCCTGGGATCAGTTCATACCCTCTCTGGCCGACAGGGTCCTGGGTGGAAGTGAATATTGGGAAGACTGCGGCTCCTGCCCCAACCGGTCGGACTGCCGCTGGTGCGCGGTCTATGCCTATCTGGAGCACGGCCGCTATGGTGCGAAGATAGATTACCTCTGCCAGGTAGCCAGAGAAGGCCGGGCCTTCAAGGATGACTGGATACATAACCACCGCCGTTACTATGAGATCGGAGGAATTACCGTGCAGGTGGATTCGGACCTGCCCATCACGGACCAGACATTCGACCCCAAGTTCAGGCAGTTCCAGGCAGATGGCCCAAGCCCGGAGGGAGATACCATCTTCATACATCACCACTTCAGCCTGCCCGACTTGAAAGGAAAAGACCTGGGACGGGAGGTCTACCGCAAGCCCCCCTGGGCCGTCTACCGCAAGGGTCATTCCTGGATCTACCTGGGCATTTCCCCCAATGCCGGCGACTCCAGCCTGCACCGTGTGGCGACCTTTTCCGATGATCATTCCCATGCCAGGATATACAATGATAGAGAAGACATCTTTCTCAAAGGCGGGCTGCATTCCCTGACGCTCTTTCCTACCGACCAGATTCTGCTCTCCCGGGTCCTGGCCGAGCGAAAGGCATGCTTCCTCCACTCGGCAGGCATGATCCTGAAGGGAAAAGGCCTGCTCTTTGTGGGCCATTCCGAGGCAGGGAAATCGACCACTGTGAAGATGATGATGGACCGGGCGGAGATATTGTGCGATGATCGGAATATAGTTCGAAGATGGCCGGAGGGCTTCAGAGTGCACGGCAGCTGGTCGCATGGCGAGGTGCCACTGGTTTCAGCAGCCTCGGCACCGCTTCATGCCATATTGTTCCTGAAGAAATCGGAGCAAAACCGCATAACTCCCATTACAGAGCGTTTGGAGATCATCAAGAGGCTGATGGCCTGTATCATCAAACCCTTTGTAACCGCCGAATGGTGGCAGAAGATGATAACGCTCCTGGAAGAGATAGCCGGAGAGGTGCCCTGCTATGAGATGGAGTTTGACAAAAGCGGCAGAATCGTTCCTGAGATCGAGGGATTGCTGCATCTGGAAAGCCGCCCTGATGATAAAGCGGTGGCGCGATGACAGAGATTCTCCAATCCACATATTTGGCAAAAAGAACTGCATCGAAGCACTCCATCTGGAAAGGCAAAGGCCCATTGCTCGGCCGTCTGGACATGGAGCTGACTGAGAGGTGCAACAATGACTGCATCCACTGCTGCATCAACCTGCCTGAAGATGATCCGGCCAAAAGCCGTGAGATGACGACCGAGAGGATTAAAGCAATCCTGAGCGAGGCGGCAGATCTTGGCTGTATCTCGGTTCGTTTCACGGGAGGCGAACCGCTCCTCCGGGAGGATTTCCAGGAATTGTACCTCTTCGCCCGCAGGCTGGGGTTGAAGGTATTGCTCTTCACCAATGCCCGTCTCATCACCCCCCAGATCGCCGACCTCTTAGCAAGGGTGCCGCCCCGGGAGTTAGTGGAGGTCACGGTCTACGGCATGGCCTGTGAGTCCTACGAGGCGGTCTCCCGGTCAAAAGGCTCCTACGACCAATTTCGGCGCGGCCTCGACCTCCTGCTGGAGAGGAAGATACCTTTCGTGGTCAAGGGAGCGCTGCTGCCGCCCAACAAGGGCGAAATTGATCAATTCGAGCAGTGGGCCATAACGCTTCCTGCCTTGCATCATCCTCCCACATATTCCATGTTCTTCGACCTGCGCTGCCGCCGGGACTCTCTGGCCAGGAACAGACTCATCGAAAGGCTGAGGCTCTCTCCTGAGGAGGGCGTATCCATCCTCTCCAGAGACCGGGATAAGTACCTTAAAGATATGAGTGAATTCTGCTCCAAGTTCATGAGGCCGCCCGGCGAGCTGCTCTTCTCCTGCGGAGCCGGGCACGGGGCCTGCGTGGACGCCTATGGCGTTCTTCAACCATGCATGATGCTCAGACATCCCGATGCAGTATACGATCTTGGAAACGGATCTCTCAAGGACGCTATGACCAATTTCTTCCCCAAACTGCGGGAGATGAAGGCCACCAATCCCGACTACCTGACCCGCTGTGCCCGGTGTTTCCTGAAAGGGTTATGTGAGCAATGCCCGGCCAAGTCCTGGATGGAACACGGGACCCTTGATACTCCGGTGGATTATCTGTGCCAGGTAGCCCATGCCCAGGCTCTGTACCTGGGACTGCTGAAGGAAGGCGAATGGGCCTGGGAAGTAGAGGACTGGAGGGAGAGAGTTAAGGCCTTTGGAGAAAGGAAAAGCTCAGAGAAAAGTAATTAATAGATGGTTTGTTTATTAGGCCAAAGGTAATCAAGAGGTAAGAGTATGAGGAAAACCTGGACAAGACCTGAACTGGTAGTACTTGTTAGAGGATCAATGGAGGAAAAAGTATTATCAGCTTGCAAGAATGAAGGCATTGGTGGCGCTGGTTACAATTGGACTGGCTGCTACACCGTCGAAATCTGTACAGGATTCTGTGAGAGTGTTTTATCTTCCTAGTAAAGCGAGGTCGAAATAAACCAATGTTTTGACTTCGCGGCTTCGCGCCTTCGCGTGAAAACGAACCCGGTTTAATCTCACGCGAAGCCTTGATTGGCGCGAAGAACGATCAGCAGTTCACAAAGGCACATTATCCTCTCACAATCATGGCTTTAATTAGGCCCGGCTGTACTAGTCCTATCTCCTTTGCGTTAGTTTCCGTTGTGATATTCATCAGATCTTGCATATCCTGCAATCAATCAACCGAACATCGTGGATAATTTAAATATAGATGAAAGCTGCAAACGGAGTAAGTGAAAAAATTAGATCAGATTCAAAGGAGAGATCTTCGTGAAGAAAGAATGGAAGAAACCACGACTGGTTGTCGTGCAACGGGGCTCTGTTGAAGAAAGTGTGTTGATTGTATGCAAAAGAAGCGATAGCGGTACAAGCGCAAACGTATATCATTCTTCCTGTGTTGGAAATGTCGAGGAAGGTTGTTTCAACGCATGTGCCATGATCGGCGAAAGCTAGTGTCTCGTCAAGATTATAATGTCGCAAAGTATATATAATATATTATCTTCATAATCAATCTGGGAGAATTGAATATGAAGAAGTACGTTGTGACGCTTTCTGAAGACGAGCGGAAAACCCTGGGAGAACTTACATCCAAGGGCAACCAAAAATCGCAAAAAATTCTCAACGCGCTGATTCTGCTTGGGTGCGATGAAGGCGAGTATCAGAAAGGACGTTCGACTAATGAAGAGATCTCTCGCGTTCTGCAAATAAGCATGAGAAAAATTGACCGTGTCAAGAAGCGATTTGTCGAGGATGGAATTGATGTCGCACTCGACAACAAAAAGAGCAGTCGCACTTATGCCAAAAAGACAGATGGGGATTTCGAAGCCCATTTGATTGCATTAAGCTGCAGTGATCCGCCCGAGGGATTCGCACGTTGGTCTTTGAGGTTATTAGCCGATAAGGTTGTCGAGCTCAACTATATCGAGAGCATTTCTCACGAAACGGTGCGTGGCGTTTTAAAAAAAACGAAATCAAACCATGGCAACGCGAGGAGTGGATAATTCCGCCAGATCAAAATGGTAGCTTTGTTGCGAACATGGAACTGGTGCTGGACGTTTACAAGCGTCCGTTTGATCCCCGTTATCCCTCAGGTCCTTAGTTAGCCATGCGGCATTTGGCTTTAGGCTCTTTGTAATGCCCGTGAGATAGAACAGAAGCAAAGGACCTCGGCGCGGAGTTAATCCGAGCTATGTTCCTCATCTGATGCTCAAAAAGAGTGGATAAAGGGGGGTACTCTTCCGATCGGCTTACATCACAGTGGAATGCCAGGAATTACTGTGCTTAAGAGATTTAGACATACTCCGGCCCGTGTAGATAAAATAGATATATAAGAAAGTGGCATGCGACTAATGTAGCCTTATGTAACTGAGATCATTTCAAGGGAGAGATTTTCATGAAGAAAGAATGGAAGAAACCACAACTGGTTGTTGTGGTGCGGGGCTCCGCTGAGGAAAGAGTATTGGGTGCATGCAAATCATTCATTACCGATGAAGGTGCGGCGACATTTGACGATTCCTGTCTGGGAAGTTTCAGCGAGGCATGTGAAGCGGCATGTGCCAGCATCGGCCAAAGCTAGCCTACGATCCTTTAGCTCCCAGGCTGAATGCGGAGAAGGTTCTGAGGCCCATATTAACTTTTTATTATATTATTTAAATTGATATAAATTCTTATATATTACCTTCCCAGTTTGTTGTTGGCGCTTTTCAGCACTTCATATACACGACCCACTACCTTGTGAACGTCGAAACGCTCTTCTGCTATTCGTCGGCTGGCCCGGCCCATTCTCTCGATCAGCTCGGGCTGCAGTATGAACCGTTCCATCGCATCTGCCAGAGCTTCTGGATTACGCACCGGGACAAGGAAACCATTCTCGCCATCGATCACAGTCTCGCGGCAGCCGGGCGCGTCTGTGGTGATGACGGGGCGTGCCATGGCCATCGCCTCCTGTGTGATGCGGGGCACTCCCTCCCGGTAAGAAGGAAATACGAAGACGCTTGTCTGCGCCAGCCAGGGACGCACGTCTGGGACGTGTCCCTGCCATTCGATGATTTTCTCCGCAGTCCACTCTTCAATCTCGCACCGGGAGAGCGCACCGGGATTGGTGTCCAAACTGCCCAGCAGAATAAATCGTGTGTCTGGATGCCTTTGCGTTATCAACTTAGCGGCTTTTGCATATTCCGCTATGCCCTTTTCTCGCAAGAGGCGCGCCGCCAGAAGGAACGTCACAGGATTTGTGACGGACGGAGCTGCCGTCCACTCATCGAGATCCAATCCAATTGCGCCCAGGAGGATGGCCTTATTGGTGGAGATGATGTGGCGATCCGAAAACTCTGCGATATCATCTTTATTCAGGAAGAACACGCGATCCGCTCGACTGAGTGCCAAAGTCGAGAGCAGCACGACCACGGCCCTCAGCATTTTGCGCCTGAACGGCTCTGCATTCTCAGATGGCGTAAACACATAGCCTAACCCTTCAATTGTAGCAAACCGGAGCGGCACCTTCGCCAGCCAGGCCGCTAGCGTCCCGTAGATCACAGGCTTGAAGGCGTAGGCCAGGGTTATATCGGGCTTTCGTTTGCGCAAAAGCATGGCCAGACGAAGCACATCAGCAAAGTCTCGCAGGGGGTTCATGCCAGTTCTTGAGAGCGAATAGTCCACATGAATCGCGCCCAGAGCGCGTACCTCCGCGCGCATGGTCTCATCGTAGTCTGGCGCCAGAGCTGAGACCTCATGGCCTCTGCTAGCCAAATACGCGATTAGCGGGCCGCGAAAGTTTTGGAGCGAGAAGGCCTGGTTGCCGATTATTGAAATGCAAAGACGTGACTCTAACTTTTTAGCCAAAATATCCCTCGTTAACAGATATGAATCATATCTATAATAATATTACGAATATATAATAATAACATATCCTACGAAAGCTGTCTCAATTCCATATAGGAACAGCACCACATCTCTCTCGTAAACCTTCCGCTTCACCCTTTTCAGCACAGCCACCGCTAGATGGGTCAGGTGATATATGCCATGATCCGGCACCTCCAAGCTCCCATCCTCATTCACTTTAGCGAACGCCTCGAAATGAAATCCGCAGCGAAGCTGGAGGAAAAAGTCCACCGCATACGGCACGAAGAGTATCACGGCAATCTTCTCCATATCACCCAGAATCGCTACACATGCCGCCAGGGCTCCTACTGAGTATGTCATCGTATCGCCGGGAAATACCTTGGCAGGATACCGGTTGAAGCAAAGGAACGCCAGCAGCGCCCCCATCATACAAAAGGCCAGCATCATTGCATCCAGCTTTCCGCCAATAAAGGCAAAGTAAGATAGTGCTGATAATATTATTACACCCATCCCGGCTTCCAGGCCATTGAACCCTGCCACCATGTTAAAGGCATTCGAGGCTACAATTATTCCGATGGGTACTATCAGCAGAGGATAGATAACACCCCAATCGAAGGAGCCCAAGATCGGCAGACTCATGGTGGAATTGCCGGCATTGATCACCATCAGGGGCAGGGCGGCAAAAAAGGTGAGGACGAACTTTTGCCATTGCGCCAGCCCAATCTTCCATCCCGATATGTCGTCAATTATGCCGATAATGCAGGTCATGAGCACCGTGCAGAGCACTGCCAGAATAGACACATGTTTAGATGAGCCGAAATAAAAAGTCATAATGCCGGTATAGGCCAGTACCCCCAGCACAAAGCCGAAGACGACACAGATCCCACCCATCTCGGGGACCTTAGGTTTTCCCGGCTTGTTCATGTCCAGACCCACCAGGCCGATTTCAGGAGCTTTGCGAATCCACTTCTTGACAATTATCCCGGTCGTCAGGAAGCTAACCAGCAGGCTCAAAGAAATCAAAAGTTCCATGGTATCATGGCATCGATTGGTGCCACAATATATATAGATTGATCCTCATAAGCGTCATTAGAAAGGAGCTGATGCAAGATGTATCGTCTAAGATCTCGAATAATTGATATCTTTGCATCTGCCAGGCCAAATTTATGGTTACTTCTCGCTTTCCTCTTCATTGTATTAATTAAGTCATTCATATCTCTGAAGTTCCAGTCTCCCTGGATCTTTCAGGACGAGACGCTATATGCCAAGATGGCAGAAAATATATTGAGCTCCAACTACATTGGCTCTCCAATATTATATCCATTTTCGTTATCTTTCGCTTACCTTTTTTCAACGGATAAAGTTGTGATTTATCATATTATGTTGGTAATTACTACTATTATAAATTCATCAATATTATTTCCTTCGTATTTGATTATAAGGCAGTACGCCACCTTGGATTATGCCCTCGCAAGTTCCATTGCCATTGCAATATTGCCGTGCCTGGTTCTCTACAACTTCACTCTGATGTGCGAAAATCTGCTCATGCCCTTATTCATCTTTAGCATCTGGTTTGTGCATGAAGCTTACCGGACCAAAACCAGATTCTGGATTGCCGCAGCCGTATTATCTGTTATCTTGCTTTTTTTTACCAAGCATAGCGGCTTCGCCATGCTATTCGGTTTGGCGGCATCAGTTATCTACTACATTTTCTCTGATATTAAATATGATCGGCTGCATTTGACGGTTTTATCTAAATTTCAACTTTTTTTGGCATTCTTTCTTGCCATTGCATCTTTACTGATCTATAAAACAGTCCTCGATAATCCTATTTTTGGGGGTTATATCGGGAATGAACTTTATAAGCTCATGACTTATTCAATTGATTTTGTCAACATATTCACTAATATTAGCTCTTTGAATGATTTCCTCTTGCTTCTCCTGCATGAACTGGAGTACCTAATTATATCCTCTTATTTTGTTATATTTCTCATTGCTACAATATTTATAATTTTTGTATTGAATATCGCTAGAGGTTTTTCCCTGAATGTCATCGATTATGAGAATTTGACAGAGCTAAGAAGAAACAAAGCTCTGAAATCATCAGTTATTTATTTTTTATTCACCAGCATAGCGTTGGTCATTGCCGTGGTCGTCTTCATGTACCAGATGATGCAAAAACTTCCGGATGGTTATTCGCTTCTTTATTTATGCAACCGAGACGATTTTCAGCTCATGGGGCGATACATCGATCCACTAGTTCCCGCAATATTTTTGTTTGGTCTCATCGGTTTGAATCGGATATGCGAGCAAAAAATTGTGGACAGATCTAAGGCATTTTCTGCACTCATAATGGTGTATCTAGCCACAAGCATCCTATTTTCCTTAACTTTTCCGTTTGCTAAAAATAAAGAAGTATTTCCAATATTCTATTTGAGATATTTGGAATCGCTGATGCCCACCTGGGTGATAGTTCCTGTTATCATGCCCCTTTTCTTAGTAGGATTATATTTATCACTCTATGATCGAAAATACCGCCCAATCCTTTTATTAATTATTATATTATCATCAATAATTATATCGGCACATACGATTCCCCTAGAGCTAGCTGCCTCTAAGGGATTCCAAGACCAGAATCAGATCGGATCGTACCTGGAGCAGTTCTCAAATGATGGCTCGCTGATACTCATGGATCTGGAAGACGACATGAGAGACCGGGTTATGTTGCCGTTCACTAAATTTTGGGCCGTAGGAAAGGTAGTTACCCATTACACTGCTGAAGACCCCTCCGGTGTATACTCAGATTATGCCAGGAATGTCAGCTACATAATATCCTCAAAGATACTGCCTTATCCGTCTCTAGCATTCTCTACGAAGGGTTATCTGTTATACAAACCGACGATAATCAAGGAAAACGCATCCTTCTACGGCTTTGATAAGACGGAAGGCTGGCATCAGATGGAACTGTGGAATGGCTTGCCTGCGAACTGGATGAAGAGCAATGCAACTCTAACCATATATTCGGATCGGGACATGCAGGCTATTCTAAGCTTCAGCGTGCGGAGCTTCTATACAAAGAGAACCCTTCAGGTATTCTACCAGGATACTCTCATGGCTAAGGCAATCGTGCCCACCAGCTCCATCGCTGTGCAAATACCCATTGATCTCAAGCGCGGAACAAACCAGATACGTTTCGATGTGCCGGAAGGCTGCAACAGGCCTCTCGACATCCCAGAGCTTAACAACATCGACGGCCGGTGTCTCAGCGTGGGCATCTCGAATCTAGCGATACGCGAAAGGAAAGATAATTCGAGTTTACAGGAAAGCAGTGTCATTGAGTTTATCTCCGGCTGGCATGGTCCAGAGAACTGGAACGGAATCATTGCCCATTGGATGGATGCCGATGCAAAAATCATCGTATATTCAGACGAGAACCGCAGCGCTAATTTAAGCTTCCAGGCCCTAAGTTTTGCTAGGCCCAGATCTCTAGAGCTCTCCCTGGAAGCAACTCCCGAAGTCATGCTCAACGTTACCACAAAGTTTGCAAATCAGACTCAACCGATCCGCCTGACCAGGGGCCAAAATCTAATAGGATTCCGCTCGCCAGAAGGCTGCGAGAAGCCATGTGATATGCCAGAGCTTAACAGCAGCGATTGCAGATGTCTCAGTGTGGCCGTCCAGAACCTAAATATAACCAGGGAGTGACTGCTTTCGAGTTGACAATAAGTCAAGCTACATTATCATGCTCAAAGCATTTTTAACCCACCTAGATATTTCCATACATCCATGCAAGCCATAATCCTCGCCGCGGGCGAAGGAAGCCGCATGCGTCCCTTGACCGCAAAGATGCCAAAGGTCATGCTGCCCGTAGCCGGCAAGCCCCTTTTAGAGCATATCATCCTGCGGGCTCACGGTGCAGGCGCGAATCGTTTCGTGCTGGTGGTAGGATACGGGGCCGATAGCGTTCGCTCATACTTTGGGGACGGCAGCCGCCTGGATCTACAGATCGACTACGTCGTACAGGATAAACAGCTTGGCACCGGCCACGCCCTGATGGCCGCCGCGAGCCAGGCGGAGGATCGCTTCCTGGTATTAAACGGAGATGTGCTGCCGGATGAGGCGTCCCTGCGAGAGATGGCCCGAGGCGGCGTTGCCGTCTCGGCCATAAAGGTCGATGATCCCAAAAGATATGGGGTTTTCACGGAGGAGAACGGTTACTTCAAATGCGTGGTCGAGAAGAGTGCCAATCCGCCCTCCAATTTGGCCAATGCCGGAATCTACCTTTTCGAGAGAAGCATCTTCGAGACGATGCGATCTATGCCGCTATCAGAGCGGGGCGAGTACGAGCTGACCGACGGCCTGAACAGGCTCGCTTCCCAGGAGATAATCAAAATCGTCACTCTCAAGAGCTGGCTGGAGATCGGCAGGCCCTGGGATATTCTGGCCGCCAATGAATTTTTGCTTAAAGACCTCGAGCCCCAAATGGAGGGCGAGGTTGAGAGCGGCGCGACCATCAAGGGCAATGTAGCCGTGGGCCGGGGCACCATCGTGCGCTGTGGAGCCTACATCGTGGGCCCGGTAATAATAGGAGAGGACTGTGACATCGGACCCAACTGCTACATTAGGCCCACGACCTGCATCGGCGACATAGTTCGCATAGGAAATGCCGTGGAGGTCAAAAACAGCGCCATCATGAACGGCAGCAAGATCGGGCACCTCTCCTACGTGGGAGACAGCGTTATCGGAGAGAACTGCAACTTCGGGGCAGGAACCGTCTGCTCTAATCTGCGCCATGACAAGGGGGCCATAAAATCGTTCGTCAAAGGGGAAAAGGTAGATAGCGGCAGGCGCAAATTGGGCGTTATCATGGGCGAAGGGGTGATGACCGGGATCAATACTTCGATCTATCCCGGCACGGTCATTGAGCCAGGTTTTAGGGGGCTGCCGGCTGCCATTCACAAGGGCCTGGTCTTTCTTAAAAAAGAAGGCTGAATATAACAAACCTTTTCAAGGCAAAGGTTGAGCATAGTAATGGTAATGATGATGAGAGACTTTATTCCCATAGCCAAGCCAATCATTGGCGACGAAGAGATTAAAGCTGTAGGTGATGTGCTGAAAAGCGGCATGCTCGCCCAGGGCGAGAGTGTCAAGCAGTTTGAAGATGAATTCGCCGGCTATCTGGGCGTGAAAAATGCCATAGCCGTAAACAACGGCACCGTCGCCCTGGATCTGGCCATCAAGGCCCTGGGACTAAAACCGGGAGACGAAGTCATAACACCCGCCTTCACCTTCATTGCTACTGCCAACTGCGCCCTCTATCAGGGTCTACGCCCCGTCTTCGCGGATGTGGACGCGAGGACTTTCAATATCGATCCCGAGGATCTGCAAAAAAGAATAACTCCCCGCACCAAAGCTGTGATCGGCGTTCACCTCTACGGTCAGCCCTTCGACCTGTCGGCGATATTGGAGATCTGCCAGGATGGGAAAATAGCCCTGGTAGAAGACTGCGCTCAGGCCCATGGAGCAGAATACCTGGGCAAGAAGGTGGGCTCATTTGCCACAGGCTGCTTCTCCTTCTATCCCACCAAGAACATGACCACGGGCGAGGGGGGCATGATCACCACCAACGATGATGCTTTGGCAGCCCGTCTGCGCCTGCTGAGAAGCCACGGTGACACGGGCAAGTACAACCACGCCACATTAGGTTACAACTACAGGATGATGAATTTGCAGGGGGCCATTGGTCTCGTGCAGCTAGGGCGGCTGGAGGAGTTCACGGCCAAGCGGATTTTTAATGCTGCGTTTTTGAACGACAACATCAATATCAAGGGCATCAGCACCCCTTACCAGGCGAAAAACGTTCGGCACGTTTATCATCAATATGTGGTGCGGGTGGAGGACAGCTTTGCTTCTTCCCGGGAGAAGCTGATGGAATATCTTCTGGCGAAGGGAATCGGCTCTGCCGTTCACTATCCCAAAGCGGTTTATGAGCAGCCCCTCTACCGGGAGCTGGGCTATACTAATGAGAGCTGCCCTGTATCCGAAGACGTCTCTCGCAAGGTGTTGAGCCTGCCTGTGCACCCCTCTCTCAGCGAAGAGGACCTGGCGTACATCTCCCAAACCATAAATTCCTTCGAGGCCTAAAGTATGGACGTAGGAGTCATCGGCGTGGGGGCCATGGGCCGAAATCATGTGCGCGTCTACTCGGAAATGAAAGGAGTAAGCAACGTTTATGTCTATGATCCAGTCACCGAAAACGCAGAGCGTTCTCGGGAGTTTGCTGCAATATGCAAATCATTGCCGGAGTTACTGGGCCAGGTGGATGCAGTCAGCATCTGCGTTCCCACCCGCTACCACTTCGAGACGGCCAAAAAAGTAATCGAAGCCGGCATAAACAGCCTGATTGAAAAGCCCATCACTTTGACCGTGGAGGAAGGAGTACAGCTCGCAAAAATCATCGAGGGCAAAGAGCTGGTCGTAGGTGTGGGCCACATCGAGAGGTTCAACCCCATCGTGGCAGAGATGACAAAGATCGCACAGCGGCCCGATTATGTATCCATCAAGAGACATAATCCCACCTCAAGCCGCATCACCGATGCTTCCGTGGTAGAGGACCTCATGATCCACGACATCGACATAGCTTTCAATGTGCTTTTCAAGGGCGAATGCGACTACAAGATATTCAGCGCCGGGAGCGCAAACGTCTGCGAGGCTCTGGCTGTCTTCCCGGGCTGTGTGGTCTCCATCTCCGCCAGCCGTCTATCCTCCAAGAAGTTTCGTACATTTTATGTCGAGTCCGAGGACTTTACGGCTGAAGGCGACTTCATGACCCAGGAGGTTTACATATACCGAAAGCCCGGCAAGTACGGCGTGGAAAATGAGCGGTATATGCAGGAGAACATCATCGAAAAGGTCCTGGTAAACAAGGTCGAGCCCTTAAAGGTAGAGCTGAAGACCTTTTTGGACTGTGTCAAGACCAAGAAGAGCTTCCCTGTCACGCCACAAGAGGCCCTGAAGAACCTGCAAATATGCGAGCAAATCAAGCAGGGATTAGAGATCAAGCAGGGATTAGAGATCAAGAAGCCATAGGACGGGAAGAATGGCAAATATGCAAGGGGAAAGCAATAGCTACTATGTCCATCCCACGGCCATAGTCGAGAGCAGGGTGATTGGTGAGGGCACAAAGATCTGGCATTTCGCCCACGTTCGTAGCGGCTCGAAGATAGGCAAGAACTGCAACATAGGAAAGAGCGTTTACATCGACATTGACGCCGAGATTGGCAACAATGTGAAGATCCAGAACTTCGTCTCCGTTTATAAGGGCGTGATCATCGAGGACGATGTCTTTGTGGGCCCCTCTGCCACCTTCACCAACGATCTGTATCCGCGTGCATTTATCTGGAATGAAGAGCACATTTCTGCCACGCGCATCTGCCGGGGCGCGAGCATCGGGGCCAATGCCACACTGGTCTGCGGCATAACCGTAGGCGAGTATGCCATGATTGGCGCGGGAAGCGTAGTGGCGAAGGACGTGCCTCCTTTTGCTCTAATGCTAGGCAATCCCGGACGGCAAAGGGGTTATGTCTGCTATTGCGGTCACCGGCTGAAAGAGGATGCCGTGCAATGCAGCAACAAGTCGATTTATATATGCCCTGCCTGTGGAAAGAAGGTTGAAATCTATGTCTGAAGAAGGTGCAAAGATCGCAGTTATTGGTCTAGGCAATGCCGGACTGCCTTTAGCTGCGGTTGTGGCGGACAATGGCATTATGGTCATGGGCGTGGATATCAATGACGAGCGCTGTCGTCAGATAAACCGTGGGGAAAATCCCATACCCGAGGAAGCGGGCTTAGAAGAGCTAATAAAACAGCACGGCGGAAAAAGGCTCGTAGCTACGCCGCATTTCGAGGACGCGAAAGGCTGCCAAACCTTCATAGTGATTGTGCCCGTCTTTGTGGACGCCGGCAATAATCCCGACTTCTCAATTATGGAGAAAGCACTCCATTCTCTGGGCAAGATCCTGAAGAAGGGAGATCTGGTCGTTTTAGAGACAACCTTTCCGCCGGGAACTACGGAGGGGCTGGTGCAAAAAAGGCTATGCGAGTCAAGCTGCCTATTGCAGAACGACTTTTTCCTGGCCTATTCTCCGGAGAGGATAATGACCGGCGTTAGCCTCTCGCGACTCCGGGAATTTCCCAAAGTAATCGGCGGCAGGGACGAAGAGAGCGGCATAATTGCCTATCAGGTCTACAAAAAATTCATCTGCAATCTTCATCTGGTCTCCTCGGCCAAAGTGGCGGAGATGATCAAGGTCATGGAGGGCTGCTATCGCGACGTAAATATCGCTTTAGCCAATGAACTCTTCAAGATTTGCCAGGATTTGGGGGTCGACTTTTTCGAGGCCAGAGACAACGCCAACCACCAGTTTTGCCACATCCATCTGCCCTCCACTGGGGTTGGCGGCCACTGCATTCCTGTATACCCCTGGTTTCTCATAAAAGAGATGGAAAAAAGAGAACATTTCAGCAATTGCCGTTTGCTCTGTGTCTCGCGAGAGGTCAACGATGAGATGATCCGCTACTGGGCGGAAAGAATATTGCTGGAGTGCATGAAAATCAACAAGCCGCTTTTCAGCATTAAGATCTGTATCAAGGGCATAACTTTCCGAGCAGGTGTAAAAGAGTTCTATCATAGCAGAAACCTGGCCCTGGCCAGGCTCCTTATGGAAAAAGGACTTGACGCTTACGTTTATGATCCACTGCTAAGCGAACACGATGTGCAGACAAAGGGCCTGCGCTACATTGAGCCTCAGAAGGCGGATCTGCTTTTTGACCCCTTCCTGCTGAAGTTCGAGTATCCATGAGGATACTTCTTCTCTCCAATCAGCCGGAGAGGACGACAAGGCTCTTGATGTTCAAAGCAACCCTGGAGAGCCAGGGCCAGGATGTCATCGTGCCCCAATTCAGCTCCAGAGGCTGGCTGCAAATAGCAAGAGAGGCCAGGCAAGTTCTGCAAAAGGAGAGGCCGGATGCCGTACACCTCTTCAATGTGCCGGATATTATTTTTCATGGTCTCGGCAAGCTGAAGGGCTCCTGCTACAAGAAGCTCATTTATGACTACCGCTCCCCCTGGGGAGTGGAGCTGCAGATGAGCTTCGGGCCGCTAGCCAGGCCCGCAGGCGAGTACTTTGAGCGAGAGCTGGCAGGTGCTGCCGATGTGATCACAGCCGTCAACCGGCCGCTGGCGGAAAAGGTGAGGTCTTACGTTCATGGAATGGACAAGCCCCTTTTTATTGTGAACAATTACCCGGCAAATAGCTTCCTGGAAAAGAGCCGGGCTGCTGCCCTGTCAGATCTCGCCAATGAGAGACCCATCGTCTTCATGGGAAGAATCAGCCGCCAGGAGGGCATAGGCAATCTGCTCCATCTCATCGAGAAGATTCCAGAGCAGACCTTCTGGATCATAGGCGACGGGCCGTTCTCTCGCTGGTATCTGAGAAAGCTTCCTAAAAACGCTCGATTCTTTGGCTGGCAACCACACGATAAGGTTGCAGGGCTGATCAGCCTGGCCAGGATCTGCCTCATACCCCACAGCGAGAGCTTGCTCACGCCCTATGCCACGGACAAAAGCGTCTGGAAGCTAAATGAGTACCTGCTGCTGGGAAAAACTGTAGTGGCATCCGGAGTGACGGAGGAGGAGAAGAGGAAAAACCTGGTGGTTGTGAAGGCAGAACAGCTGGAAGAAGCGGTGCTGGAGAATCTCCTGCGAGTGCCTGAGAAGCTTTTGGCAGAAGATTACAGGTTCTGGGAGAGCAACGACCGGATTATCAAAGAGGTTTACGAGAGCCTTTAGAACAATTAGAGGCTCTCCCAAAAAACCATCATGATCCTCTGGCAGGGATCATGCCCAAAGGATGAAAAACCCGGCGAGTCATAGGCAATGCTGATATGAGCAGTGAAGGCTGTAACCTTTTTGGGACACAGCAAGTCGGTTCTTGATGCTGAATACTGCGGCTATTTTACATCAAAACTGGCACGCAACCACTATGAGATTCAACAGAACTCTCAATATCCAGTTCTAATCGTTTGAGCTTTACTGAAGGTATATTTATGGCTTTATTTGCCTCCATGGTGAACGATCCATCGTAAGGATTATATCCGTCTTTCTCGGCTGTGAAGCTATATGAAACGCTTCCGGATCTACCTGCATATCCTGAAAAGCGGAACATCCCCTGTTCATTGGTTGTCTTTCCCGCTGCAGTAATCTTTCTAGCCATATTGAGGTAGATCTTGATTTTAACTCCTTGCAGCGGCCGCGAAGTTTCATCATCCACCACTTGACAATTAATCTCACCGAGTGAAGGATAATATTTGCTATAAAGAATATCAGAAAGCCCAATCTTCTGGCTTCTCTCTTCTGATATATAGTCCTTAACCAGCCAATAACCAGAAAATAAAAGTATTCCGGATGATAAACCTTTTTCATAAAGCTGTATGCCCTTATCAACCAAATAGGATATGGATTGATTGGACATATCTCCATAATCGCCATTATGGATATACACGCCTGTGATCAGTTCTTTATTTGGATAATGGGCCTCTAGGGCACTTAAATATTTGTCGAAGTTGTTATAGGAATCCTCCTGGTCATAAAGCCAGAAGTTAACACCATCGATCATATCTATTATATCTTTATCGGGGGAAATCCTCAACTCGCCTCCATATGTCACAATGAACAGTTGCAAATCCGGTGTTTTTGGGAGCGATTCAAGATCCACAGTACCATCAGGCCTCATTTTTTTCCCTGACAGAGCACCTTTTATATTTTTCATATCTTCCAGTGTTATGGCGTTTCCGTAATAGTTAGCCCAAAAATCATCAATTATCACCCCTCTTATTTGGGGAAAAATTGACGATAGCTTGGAGAACCTCGCTGCTGCTTGGATCATTCCTGGTGGAGAAGATGGTTCCGATAGCTTAGTATCATTGGGATTATTAACTACCCCCCTTTCGGAAGGTGGTCGAATTATTCCATAAACCAGGTTAGTGTCAAATTCCTGACAATGCCTTTCGATATTTTCTTTAAATAGGTAATTACCATAAATCGGGTCATTTATTATGCCGTTCACTCCAAAACGGTAAGCATGATAAAGATCTTCATCATCATATACGTCTGTCCCTGCATAAACTTTTCCTTTGAAAGGATGATATAACCCTATAAAACCCTGCTTTATTGTGGTCAATTCGGCTGGTTGGTTATTGGAATTTGCTGGTAGAGGACCTGATGATTTATATGGATCTTCAGGCAAACCAATATCCATCCAACTCGACTCAATTTGTAATTGCTTCGGATGATTCTCCGTCAAATTTCTGCTCAATTCAAAATATTTATATACAGTATCATAATTATTCTTTTTATTACCGTTTTGATCTATGATTATTTCTGTAGTATGAGCTTCCTTTGATACGGATTTTTCTTGTTGTGCCATGGATGCAAATACGATTGGTGAAGAAAGAGCTGATATAAAGGCTAAAATGAGCACCAGAAAAATTATCCCTGAACTTATTTGATATAGTCTCTTCATTATCATATCCGGTATATCTCTCCTTTCCGAACAAACTCCATATTCTTTCCTAGATTTAGGATTATCGACTAATCCTGGATCAAATTGAGGAATTACTAGCGAAAATCCTTCTTCTCATCTTTATGATGTACCTTTCGTCTTTAATTTCATTTCTCACAAATTAATCAAATGAATGACTACAAAGATTTAAGAGATTGACCGCCTATATCAGTAAGCATAGAATGTATCAAAATTATTCACTTTATTCTCAAAAACGGAGTTTTTAGTAATATCATTAAAGCCTGCATCGACCAATAATACACCTCGTGAGTTATTATTTATAATGTTATATTTTACCAAATTCTGTTCTGAAAGACCCGTAATAAAAATTCCCGCATCATTGTTGCTATTTATGTGGTTACTTTCTATCTTATTACGATGCGAATCTGACACTAATATACCTTCAAAATTACCATAAACACTATTATTAGTAATTGAATTATTATATCCCCTCAGAACTTTGATTCCGCTGCGATAGTTATTTTCTAATATATTTCCTTTAATGGTATTGTTGTTTGATCTTACCAATACCCCCGCACCTGATAGCGGATCTCCCGCGGTATTTGTGGAATTCCTAATGGTAAACCCTTCCATCAGTACACCGTCAGTGAGTATAGTTACTCCCGGGCCGTTGACATAATCGCCCCCTGCATCAATAACTGGATTTTTCAACCCAATAAGATCCAAGCGCTTATCTACAACGATATTTTCGTAGTAAGTTCCGGGATAAACCAATATTTCATCCCCTACGCTAGCCGAATTTATCGCCTCTTGAATGCTTTCGTAACATTTTGGGCTATTCCCAACAATTAAAGTGGCCCCATGTGAGCATACGATGGAACTAATTAGCATTATTGAAATAATCAGAAACATCTTTTTTATATGAGGTGTCAGCTCTAATTCTGAGTACCCTCCACTTCGCATGATTAATGTTTCATCTATATGTATAAATACTTGCTGAAGCGGAAAGAATGTTGCTGCCATCGCACTTGCCAGAAAAGTGCTGTGCATTATCTATCACCTGCTTATGAAACGCGAGGACTATCAAGAGCCAGAGGTTAAGAATGCCAAGCCAAAAATGCCCAGTTGCGTCTCGCCTTTATGCATAATGGATATATGGATGTGGGTAATCATCCCATCCTGTTTTTCATGTGAAAAGGAGACCTCACTCCACAGTCACGCACTTGGCAAGGTTACGAGGCTTATCAATGGGCAGGCCGAGCTTGTTTGCCGTATAATAGGAGAGAAGCTGCACGGCCACCGTACAAAGCACGGCGGAGTAGATGGGCTGCGTCTGTGGCAGCTCAATCACATGGCTGGCCACCTTGGCGATATCCGGATCTCCTTCCGAGGCCAAGGCTATCACTTCTGCCCCGCGTGCTCTGACCTCTTTGATATTGGACTGAATCTTCTTGCCGCAAGTGGCCAGCGCCACTACTGGCGTCTTTTCCGTAATCAATGCCAGCGGCCCGTGCTTTAGCTCGCCTCCTGCGTAGCCCTCGGATGGGATGTAGGCGATCTCCTTCATCTTCAAAGCGCCTTCAAGAGATATGGGATAGAGATAGTCCCTGCCTATGAAGAAGTAGCAGCTTGCGCCTGCATAACGCTCGGCGATCTTTCGGATCTCTTCCCTCTTCTCCAAAACCCTTTGCACCAGGCCGGGGAGTTTGGTCAGCTCAATGAGCATCTTTCTGGCCTGATCGGGCGTCAGATGGGCGCGGGCTCTGCCCAGGCGTATGGCCAGCAGAATGATGGCCACCAGCTGAGAGGTGAAGGTCTTGGTGGCAGCCACGCCGATCTCCGGGCCGCAGCGAGTGTATATGGTGCCGTCCACCAGTTCGGTCACCGTTGATCCCACGACATTGGTTATGGCCAGGCTCCTTCCACCACAGGTCTTGGCCTTCTTCAGGGCCAGCAGAGTATCCGCCGTCTCTCCTGACTGGGTGATGCCCAAAAGGAGTGTCCTTTGCCGCACCTGAAGATTCAAAAACTCGGATGCCACCTCTACATCCACCGGCAGACCGGCCACACGAGCAAACAGGTTCTTGGCCAGCATTCCGGCATGGTAGGATGTGCCGCAGGCAATGATGGTCACCCTTTCCAGGCATTTTATCTCTTCCTCGCTCATGCCCAGTTTGAGCCGCACATCCCCGTCTATCTCCGAGATTCTCCCGGCAATGGTCTCGCGAATGGCCCGCGGCTGCTCATGGATCTCTTTTAGCATGAAATGCGTATATCCGCCCTTCTCTGCGGCATCGGCATCCCAGGTGATGCGCTCGACCTGAGCCTGGCGGGGCTGACCCTCTCGATCCATTATCTCAACCCGGTCCGCAAAGACACGGGCTATCTCGCCGTCTTTCATGCGGATGACGTCTTTGGTATAGGGAAGAAGCGCGGGAACATCGGATGCCACATAGATTGCAGTTTTGCCTTTGCCCAACACCATGGGGCTGTCCTTTCTGGCACAGACCAAATAGGGCGAACTGGCAGCGAGCACGGCCACGGCATAGGAGCCTTCCACATGCACTAAAGCCCTGCAAACCGCTGTGTAAAGATCGCCTTTAAAATAAAAGTGAATGAGATGCGCCAGGACCTCGCTGTCCGTCTCGGATGAAAACACATAGCCCATTTCAGTCAGCAACTCTCTTAGATCCAGGTAGTTTTCAATGATGCCGTTATGGACTATGGCTATCTCCCCGGAGGTGTGAGGATGCGCATTCCGGTCATTCGGTCGCCCGTGCGTTGCCCAGCGGGTATGGCCAATGCCCATGCCCTCTCCAGGACAGCCCCGCGATTGGTAGACCTTTTCCAGATCTGCGATTCGCCCGGCAGACTTCAAGACCACAATCGATCCTTCAGATTTGATGGCCACACCCGCCGAGTCATAACCTCTATACTCCAGCCTTTTCAGAGTATCAAAGAGAATCGGCCCTGCCAACTGGTCGCCGACATAAGCCACAATTCCGCACATCAGCTAATCACCCTGCTCTCTCTCTCAATCCAGCCGCGAATTGAGGCTCCCGAGCCTATGCGCGCACCCGTGCCCACAACCGTTCCCGGACTGGCCAGAACTCTGCTTCCTGCGGTCACATCATCGGCAAATATCGCCCCGAACTCTGCCCTCAAAAAGGCCTCCTCCACCTCTACTACACACGGTCCCGTCTCGATGACCAGTTGGTCCCCTAAAGTGCAGCTTGCGCCCACAACCGAGTCGGAAATAATAGCAGCTGAGCCTATCCTGGTATCATTCATGATTATGCTGTTTCTTACCTCAGAATGTGAGCCGATCCTCGCCGAGTCACCAACGGAAGTGGACGGCAGGATGGTGGCACAAGGGCCGATATCGCAGTCTTCGCCGATACAGACCGGGCCCACCAGATAAGATCCGGAGCGGATAATACTGCCCTTACCCACCTCTACCGGGCCTTTGATTCTGACGCCCTCCTCCAATTCTCCGGAAATTTTTGTATCCTTCATGCCGAGGGCTAGGTTGTTGGCATTGAGAAGATCCCAGGCGAAAATGGCATCTGCCCATATGCCCTTGCATATCTGGGGTACGATCTCTTTTCCGTCTGCGATCATCTGAGATAGGGTCTGTGTCAGCTCGTAAGATCCCCTCTCCGATATGGGAGTATGGCGGAGGTCTTCAAAGATAGCAGGACTGAATTTGTAGGCTCCCGTATTGAGAATTCCGGAACATGGCCGTTCTGGCTTCTCGATTATTGCCTTTACCCTCTCCTGTTCTACCATTAAGACCCCATAGTCGCCGGAATGCCGGCGAAGAGCAGCCAATATCACGTTCTCTCCAATGGCTGAGATCAGCTCCTTGACCGCCCTTGCATCTATGAGATTGTCTCCGTTGACCACGAGAAATTCCTCATTCACATAGCTTTCAGCTTTGCGCAGGGCATGGGCCGTCCCCAAAAGCTCATTTTGCTCGATGTAAGTGATCTTTACGCCAAAATCAAGTCCATCCTCGAAATAGTCCATGACCCTTTCTTTCTGATAGCCCACTACAATGTAGAGATCTCGAATGCCGTTAGCAGCCAGAGCCGAAATGACATGCTCCATGAAAGGGCGGTTTCCCACGGGAAGCATGACCTTGGATCTGGTCTGGGTAAGTGGCCTGCATCTGCGGCCTTCTCCGGCCGCCAATATTACACCCTTCAAATCTATCACAGCCCGGATATCTAGGACTGGTGCATAAAGCTCAGCCTGGCTTTAGATCTTTTCGGTCAGCAATTCCTAAAAAATATGAAGCGTGGTTAGGAAAAAATAAAGGGCCCAATCTTTTATCTCGTTGGGGTACAGGGGTAGAGAAGACCCCAGACTTCAGGCTGGGGATGAATCGTACCCCTGTCATGATTACTTTCGCTGCGCACTAATTGACTTAATATAGCATGGAACGACCACATTAAGTTAATATGAAAACGGCCTACAAGTTCCGGCTATACCCAAACAGGCAACAAGAAGCACAATTGGCCTTAACGCTGGATACCTGCAGGCATCTTTGGAATAAAGCACTTGCTGATCGCAAAAATGCCTGGGAACGCGAAGGCATAACCAGATCTTACGAAGATCAGGCAGCTTTGCTGGTTTTTGAGAAACAGTCAAATCCATACCTCAATGCCGTCCATTCTCAGGTCGAACAGGATGTCTTAAGGAGGCTTCAGAAATCCTTTGATAACTTCTTTCGAAGAGTTCGCGAAGGGGCTCAAAAAAAAGGCTACCCTCGGTTCAAGTCCATTAACCGTTATAGCTCGATTACCTATCCTCAGTCAGGGTTCAAGCTGAACGGCACCAGGCTGATACTGTCAAAAATTTCCGGCGGCATTAGAACCTTTGTGCATAGGCCTATTGTTGGCAGGATCAAAACCTGTTCCATCAAGCGAGATAAGACAAATGCATGGTATGTCATATTTACGACCGAGCTTGAGAATCCAACCAAGCTGAAGCCCAAGACCGCGATCGGAGTAGACCTTGGCATCACTCATGCAGCCGTAACAACGGACGGTCAGTACTTCGACTATCCAAAGTACCATGTCCAAGCTGAGAAGAAGAATCGAGCTGCCAATAAATCGTTGCACCGCAAGAAGCTTGGATCCAATAACCGGAAGAAAGCCCAGACAAAGTTGGCCCGGATCGCAAAGAGGGTAA
>JBAXWY010000003.1:0-141075 GCA_037128175.1 Methanothrix sp. | reverse complement strand
CTTCATGCGGCGGCGCCTCGGATGCCCCGCAGCTTGCTGCGCGGGTGCGCCGCCGTTTCACTGCTGTGATTAATCTCTTGTACTTTTGCACCGTCCGGAAGAAATTCGCGTTGTGTTTTTGGTCCCGCTACATAAAAGCCCCAATTTCGCTTGTCAACTCCCAGACTATCTGCAATCTTCTCTGTTAAAGTGCCGATTGTCTCGGTTTCGCTAACGTCTCCAAAACAGAATGGCTTCCGCCCGGGAATTGCGATATGAACACAAGTAGGAGATTTTTCGCAAGCCTCGTCGATTTTGGTTTGGATCCTCCCAATGTGACGAGATTTATCCTTCTCGACCGAGTGAACACGATCCAACTTCTGCGCCGCTCGGTCCGTTTTGATACGAACATATTTCTTTCACCAACGTGTATCATTCGCGCTAGCTCTTCTACCTTCTCTTGGATTGCCTTGGAAGATCTTACCTTATCTACCATCCGATGATACATTCGCCATCCCTTTTATAATCTTTCTTAGTAGATTCATGCCCATTCACCGAAAAGCCAAGGTTTATTTTCCCCCTAACAAATGATCACACCACTGATGACTGCCACTGCCCCCATCAATAATGAAGAAGTCTACCAGCCTGCCGAGGATACCTATCTCCTCCTCAGAGTCGCACTAGCCGAGGCCAGGCCCGAGGACGGCGTGCTGGAGATTGGCTGCGGCAGCGGCTTTATCTCCCAGGAGCTGGGCCCAAAGGTGGCCCGCCTCCTGGCCACAGATATAAATCCCCATGCCGTCCGGGCGGCCAGAGCCAGGGGAATCGAGGTCATAAGAGCGGATCTGTTCCGGGGAATCAAAGGAAAGTTCGACCTGATACTCTTCAACGCACCATATCTGCCCACCCAGTCGCAAGAGCGAACCGGTCAATGGATAGACTACGCCCTGGACGGAGGCGAAAGCGGCCGGGATACGGTGGATCGATTTATCGAGGATCTGGCTCTGCATCTGCGGCCCGGCGGTAGAGCACTGCTGCTCATATCCAGCCTGACCGGGCTCACTAAAGTACAGGAGACGGCAGCCTCTGTCGGGCTAACCGCTGAGGTGGTGGCCGACGAAGGGTGCTTTTTCGAGCGGCTTTACGTTCTCCGGCTGGGAACCATATATTCTTCTTCCGGATCAGGCTCCGGAGCAACATAGGGCGGCATGGCATCAAGCAGGCAGACGAGCTTATCCAGCACCTCATTTACGCCCTGACCGGTCTCGGTGGACATGTGCAGCATATCTTTATCTGCTCCAAATCTCAATATGTCTGCCTTATTGGCCACAACCAGAACGGGCAGCGTTAGCCAGTTCTTGAGATCTTCGGCCAGAGAAAGCTGCGAATCGATAAGATAGCCGCAGTGCTCACTGGGGTCCAGGATAAAGAGAACTACTCCTTGCAGATGGCTCAAAGCGGCTACCGTCTGCCGTTCAATCTCATTTCTCTCTTCCATGGGTCGGTCAAGCAGCCCCGGCGTATCCACGACCTGATACTTTTGATCGCCCCGCATGAAGTGGCCTACAAAGATGCCCCGCGTGGTAAATGGATACATGGCGATCTCGGGCCGCGCTCCAGTGACTCGCACAATGAAGCTTGACTTGCCCACATTGGGGTAGCCGGCGATGAGAATGGTCGGCACCGCCGGGTCTATGGTCGGCATCTTGCGCAGCAGGTTTCGAGCTTCATTCAAGAATAGCAGATCTTTCTCAATGGACCTCATGACCGAAGAGTAGCGCCCAAAGGCCGACCTTCGGGCGGGAGCAGTGTCCAGACCGCGGGACCTTCTAATATTGCCTACATACTCTTTTGAGATCAGTCTTATCTGACGGGAAGCCCAGCTCAGGCGAGACAGGCTGATGCGGATGCGATCCACTCCAGCGATTATGTCCGCCATCTCTCTGTAGAAGGGCGGCAGATTCTCAAAGGAGGGGAATTTCTTGATCAGGATGCTGAGATTGTCAGAGAGGATATTGCCGGCGTTTTGCACCATGGACTCGTCATCTGTAGCGCGAGAGGCACGCCTAAAGGACTTATTTAAAAGCTCTTCTGATGTGGGTACGGTTGGAAGCTGTTCGAACATTACATAGTAGGTTACTGGACTAGGGTTGATAAACCTTTAGGCGGCCACCCACCCCCCACCTCCCTGAAATAGACATTTATAAATGGTTTTCGGAAGGCTTAAATATTAGTTCTGTATCTATATAGATGAGGTGGCCTCTTGAAGAGATTAGGCACCGCTCTTCATGTTGTACAGAATAAATTGATTCTCCAGAGCGAGCAGATTGTTGGAAGCGAGACCAATATCCCCAGAACTAATTCCTGGGTTGTAGATCAGAAGAGGACCAGAGTCGGAAAGGTTTTCGATATATTCGGCCCCATTAATCATCCGTACATCATCGTTCGACCAAATAGAGGTGTAGATGCCGCTGCCCACGTCGGAAATAAGCTCTATATCGACGAGGCGCCGGGGAGAGATAGCAAGTGGAAGAGATTGAGAAGCTGAGAGAGATAGAGAGGGCGGAGCCGGAAAAGCTCAAAGAAAGGACCCGGCTCAAGCGCGAGAAAGAGAAGGTAGACGAGTTCGAGAAGTTCACTGTGGAGTGTCCGGAGTGCAAGAGCCACACCCTCGTGCGCGACTATGAGCGCGCCGAGCTGGTCTGCTCAGATTGCGGTCTGGTCATCGACGAGAATTTCATCGACCAGGGGCCGGAGTGGAGAGCCTTCGACCACGACCAGCGCATGAAGAGGTCTCGGGTGGGAGCGCCCATGACCTACACCATCCACGACAAGGGCCTCTCCACTATGATCGACTGGCGGAACAGGGACTCCTACGGCAAGACCATCTCCTCCAAAAACAGGGCGCAACTGTACCGGCTGAGAAAGTGGCAACGCCGCATCAGGGTCAGCAATGCTACAGAGAGAAACCTGGCCTTCGCCCTCTCGGAATTGGACAGAATGGCGTCTGCCCTGGGTCTTTCCAGAAACGTGCGAGAGACGGCAGCCGTTGTCTACAGAAAAGCCGTGGACAAGAACCTCATTCGCGGGCGGAGCATTGAGGGCGTGGCCGCAGCAGCGCTTTATGCCGCTTGCCGGCAGTGCAACGTGCCCCGCACCCTTGACGAGATCGCTGAAGTATCCAGGGTTTCCAGAAAAGAGATCGGCAGGACCTACCGATTTGTCTCCCGCGAGCTGGCACTCAAGCTCATGCCGACAAGCCCCATTGACTACATCCCCCGCTTCTGCTCCGGTCTGAATCTGAAGGGTGAGGTGCAGGCCAAGGGAATTGAGATCCTGCGCCAGGCAGCAGAGAAGGAGCTCACCAGCGGGCGCGGGCCCACGGGCGTGGCCGCCGCCGCCATCTACATCGCCTCCATCCTTTGCGGGGACAGAAGGACGCAGCGCGAGGTAGCCGATGTGGCGGGCGTGACTGAGGTTACCATCAGGAACCGCTACAAAGAGCTGGCAGAAGAACTGGATATAGAGATCATACTCTGATCTCATTTTGAATACCCGTAGCGGATCTGCGGGGTATTCAAAATGGCAACATTTTTTTTCAAAGCATTTCGGCAAACGCAGACGATGTGACGGCAGAGAGCAGGAAAGACAGGCCGATCAGCAAGAATACGACACCCCCAATTCTGGTAATCACTTTGCGATCGATCCTGCTCGATAGATATTTGCCCAGGAATATGGCCATGATGGATAGAAGCAAAAGCGCAATCATGACGCCTATGAAAACCATTTGAGGGTTGTATTCTGTGGCAAAGAGGGCGGAAGCGATCTGGGTCTTATCCCCCCACTCCGACAGGAAGATCATAGAGAATCCCGATACAAAAGCCCTCTTAGCGGAAAGGTTGCTCTCCGCTTCCTCATCCTGATCTCCTTTCAATATCAATATGCCAAAAAGTATAAACACTAAACCGGAGACGAGCTTTACCAGATGTAAGGGAATGACATTCGTCACCCAGGAGCCCACCAGGATGGCAAATCCGTCCGCCAGCAAAAAGGCCAGCATCACTCCCAGGAGAAGACGGAAGTATTCTCTGGTGCGAGAAGAGAGCAGCAGGATGGATAGCTGTGTCTTGTCGCCCATCTCGGCCAGCCCGACGGCCAGCAGCGGAATTATGATCTCATCAAGCGCGATTTAAAACACCTTTAAAAACACCTTTATCTTCCCCAGAAGGGGTCCTTCTTGCGCTTGATATCCAGGAAATTCTCCAGTACCTCGCGTTCGTCCTCCGCCAGCTTGGGCTTGAGCTCCAGCTCCACAATGCGAGCATGCTTCTCAGGAATGTTGACATAGAGGATATCGCCCTCATGGATCTGGCGACCTACTGTGGGCCCGTCGATGGATATGGCCACTTCCTGCCCGACGGTCGCGGAGCCGACGTTTTCATTGCGCGCCTGGATTCCTCTAATCTCACCCACATTGGCACCGTCTTCTCTCATCAAGTTGACATGGGTTCTGACCACACCGCCTATGATCTGCACACCTACAATGGCCGGCCGGGACTGGCGGAAGACGCAGTCCGGCAAAATACGGACGGCACCGGGCCGGATGACTGCCTCAAGCCGCTCCTGCTCGATGCGCATCTTCTGCTCTTCCGTCCATTGCTCATAGTTCTCCAGAATGGTGTAGATGATATCGCTGCAAAATGCTGGCACATTGGTCTTCTGAATCTCGCTGATGGCATCAGGCAAGATTTCCACATTAAAGGCTAAAATCGCGGAGAGCAGTGGGTCTTTGATGGCCGAAGCGCGGATCACATCCCTCCGGGAAACGGGCCCTACATCAGCATGATGGATGGCTATGTTCTTGGCCTTCAGCTCGCCCACCAGCGCTTCCAGCGAGCCGATAGCATCCGCTTTTAGGATCACGCCCTCGCTCTCTGCATCGATACGCACCGCTTCGAGCTCGGACTTCAGCTCCAGGGAAAGGGCCTCCACCTCTTCCACACAGGTAACCACTCGAATGGTTGATCCTGCCAGAGCGTTCTCCAATTTGGGTGCGGCAATCTTCACTCCAGACGCAGCAGCCACATGCTTTACCGGCAGGAATCTCTCTTCGCTACGAATCTCCGTCAGAGGCTTGGGTTTTAGCAGGGCTCTTATCTTTGTGACGATAGGCTCATGGGCCGTGCCCACAATTACCGTATCGCCCGAGTTGAATTCGCCGTTGTAGAGGATAACGTCTAAGGTCGTACCCAGACCCTTCTCCTCTTTTACCTCTAAGATAGTGCCCACACCAGGGCCGGTAGCAGTTAGCTTCAGATTATCCTTCAAAAATCTCTGCGCCAGCCCTACCAAAATCATGAGAATATCAGGTACCCCTTCACCGGTTATAGCGCTGATGGGCACAATTCCAATTGTTTTTGTGAAGTCGGTGATTCGATCATACCGATCCCCGTCAAATCCGCGCTTATAGAGCTCGCCCACCAGCTCGTAGATCCTTGTATCCAGCACCCCGGTTACTCTTTCATTTTGCACCTTGATGCTCTTGGCAAAGGGAGCGTTGGCTACAGGATGCCAGCCGCCGATGCGATCCATCTTGTTGGCGGCGACGACAAAGGGAGTCTTAAAGCGCTTGAGAATGGCCAGCGACTCGATGGTCTGGGGCTGGAAGCCCTCGTTTACGTCTACAATCAGCACGGCTAAATCAGCCAGAGAGCCGCCTCTACTCCGCATAGAGGTGAAAGCATGATGCCCCGGCGTGTCGATGAACAGCAGCCCGGGAATCTGCATCTCTTTGCCGAAATGCGATCCACAAAACTCCTGGATCACGCTTAGCGGAACCTCTGTGGCTCCAATGTGCTGGGTGATCAGCCCGGCTTCGCCCTTGGCAACAGCCGTTCCCCTGATCTTATCTAAAAGAGAGGTCTTGCCGTGGTCCACATGCCCCATCACCACTACTATGGGTGTTCTGAGGTTGGACTCGTCGTCCTTCGCTTTACCGGCTTTTTTGGACTTCTGTTGCATACGGTCGCGCCCTGAAAGAAGTAAGTCTAAAAATTACGTTTCATTCTTATGAATTTAAAAGCTCCGATGAGAGGAGGCAGAAATGCTTCCTGCCTGATCTCACTCGTAGAGCCATTCTTCATCTATTCGCTTGTAGGCTACCAGTTCGCCAGAGCAAAAATGCAGCGCTATCTCGCGAGCCGCGGATGCGGTAGAATCCGAGCCGTGCACCACATTTCGTCCGGTCTCAATGGCCAGATCCCCTCGAATAGTTCCAGAGACGGCATCTACCGGATTGGTAGCGCCGTTCATCTTTCTCATGGCCGTAATAGCGCCCCGCCCCTCAATTACCATAGAGACACAGGGGCCGGAGGTGATGAAATCTACCAGATCCTGGTAAAACTTCTTGCCTACGTGCTCCACGTAGTGCTCTTTGGCCTTCTCCACCGGCATTAGAGCGAGCTTCATAGCCACTATCTTGAAGCCTTTCTCCTCGATGCGCTGGAGTATCTTGCCAATGAGAGCGCGCTGCACACCATCGGGCTTTACCATGACAAAGGTTCGCTCTAACTCCGCCAGGGCTTATGCCCCCTTTCTGGCCCACTTGGTTTTTCTCGTTACACGGCCAAGGGCTACGTTATTCTCGCACTTAGCTGAGCAAAAGTAAAATACCGTGCCGTCTTTTTTGGCATAAAGCTTGCCCGTGCCCGGCTCGATGGTCTTACTGCAAAAGGAACACTTTCTCGCTTCCATCTTCCTTCACCTGCTGGTAAGCTTCTTGGCTTCTCTGGCAGTCTCGAGCAGCATCATGACATCGCCCATGCGGATGGGTCCCATGCAATTCCTGGTGATAATGCGGCCCTTGTTGTTGCCCTCCAGGATACGGCACTTGATCTGCGTCGCCTCTCCATGCATGCCGGTAACGCCGATGACCTCGATAACTTCTGCCGCTACTCCGTTCTCATCCTCCATCGGATCTCACCTACTTCAAAGCTGCGACTTTCTGGACGATTTCATCAAGCAACTCTTTTGCCTTTCCAGGCTCCACGATTGCCGCAGCGGCGCTCTTTACGCTAAGGCCTGCAGCAGCTCCAAGCTCGCTCTGCTTCTTGACATAGATATAAGGTGTCTTCTTCTCTTCGCAAAGAGCTGGAATATGTGCCACAATCTCAGGAGGGGTAACATCTTCGCCGACAATAACCAGGCGAGCCACACCGCGCTCGATGGCCTTGGTGGCCTCGTTGGTTCCCTTCTTTATTCTGCCTGTATCACGAGCCATTTCGAGGGCTTCAAGAGACATGGTGGCCAGCTCTGCTGGAACATCAAATCTTACGAATATTGGTCTTGCCATAACTTAATCTCCTTCCGGGCAGCTTGCCCATCATCATTCATCGCAATAGATCTGCCATTAGCTCCATATGTAAAAAGGTTGCGCTACGGCCCGAGAAGAGCCATCAGCACATTCTGCAGATTTTCCCGGGCCACAAGTCCGGATATTTCCACCTCGGAGCCAATAGTTGAATAGCTGAGATTGTTTTTCGCGGCGATTTCCTCTGCCTTGCTGCCCACACTCGCCTGGGGCTGCAAATAGCGGGCAAACAGATCAAAGCCCTGTTCCTGGGTTTTTGCTACTTTTACGCCCAGGTAAAATTCCTTGTATCCTCCGGAGAGGGGCATGCCACTACCGCCACTGCCCAGAGCCGCCACCTGCAGGTCAGCTTGCTCATCACCGATTAGAGTAAAGCTCTCTGCGGCCAAGCCTCCTGTGATCACATCTATGACGCTGCGCACAGAGTCCTGCGTCCCAAAGAGGGCTGGCTTCCCATACACGATTGCGTAATCGGTTCCTGCCGGAATCATCATGTAACTCTGATAGGGAATTACCAGGCCATTGTAGCCTACCACGTAGGGCTTTATCCCGTGAAACTCCGTCCAGGTACCATTGAAATTGACATGAGCCAGCTTTTCAATCTTGGTGCTGTAAATCTGGCTTCCATAGCTGAGGCCCAGGGACAGGGGCAGAGCTGCGGTTGCGGCATCGGTCAGATTCTGAGATGCACTCAGGTTGATCCAGTATGCCATGACGGTACTCTCCGGGGACATCTGCAGGACATCCTGTAGTCCCCCAAAGTCCCATTCCACTAAGCGGCCCTGTACCCCAAAGGTCTGCAAAGAGTCATTTCCCGATGGCACAATGTTACCGCCTTCGTCGCTTCCCCTCAGCACGAAACCTGCAAAGGCGGAGATTATCATGATTGCGCCTACAAAGATCGCAAAAGCCTTAGATTTCATCCGCACCTATGTCGCGAGACCAAATATTTAACGTTTCTCCGAGGACCAGAGGGGTTCATCCTGAACATAGCTTCTTTTCAGGCGAAGAGCGATCTCTGCCCTATCCAGTTCGCGACCGAGGTATCCGGCATGGTCCAGGCGGCTGACCAAACCCCGCTCGATGAGTGTATTGATGATGTCGCGAGCATTCCTTCCCGCCACAGTTTCACTGCCGTTTTGAGCCATAATCGATCCCTGGGTGAGAAATATCCTGAAGCTTCCACAGCCGTCTGGCTCGTAATTGTGACCTTCTTTTGCTTGCAGGAACGTTTCGGGCATGGCTTCCTCCGGCAGGTGTCGCTTCTCCTTCAAGATGAGAAGGTCGAGGCCCAGGTCTTTGGGAGGCGTGTCACGCTGTCGGGCCAGCAGCATCATTCTCGAAGCCAGGGCAAGCTCGTGCACGCTTCCTGTCGCTTTGGCGCTGAACTCCGGTGTGAAGAGAATAGAGGCCTGCATCTCCGCACCAAGAGCGGCTAAAAGGGCATTGACGCCGACGGTATCTGCATCCAATAGCTCAGTAACATTGCCCGCTCCAAAAAAGAGAGGGATTTTTGGATGGGCCTCTGAGAAGAGCCTGTACCTTTGCAGGGAAACGGCCATTCCTTGCAGAGGCGGGTCGAGAACAGGATCCGCGATAATGGTTATTCCCATCTTCTGGGCCAAGGCCAGGTTCTCCTCCAAACTAATGGAACCGGGACCAGGAATGATCACGGCCGGCGTGCCCGCCCTGGCCACCGCCTCGCCTACCAGGGGAAGATTGCCGGCGTTTAAGCTGAGAAGCAGATCTGCCCCGGCCTGCAGGCCCGCCAGGATCAACTCGCTCTTAATGGTATCAAGGCTTATGGGAAGATTTGTGGCCTTTCGGGCTATTTGCAGCGCGGCTTTCACCTGATTAGATTCGCCATCAAGCGGGATACCAAGGTCAATCATATCCGCACCCTGTTCCTCATAGTAGCGGATCCTTTTCGTCAACGCTGCAGGGCTGCAGCGCGTGGCATCGACGATCTCGGCCAGAACCTTCATGCGAGAGCTGCCCCCAATCTTGACATCCTTGATCAGAAGCGGCGCGCCGGCCCCGGCCTCCAGCCTCTCCACCTCGCCTTTGGCCCGCTCTCTCATATTTCCCTCCAATAGCTGACAAGCAGGAACGGAGCGGGAGAGCTCGATCTTCCCACCCGTAAGGTGATGCAGCACCTCTTTCAGGTCCGCCGCGTGCTTGGGCCCCAGGCGAATCTTGGCACCTAAGGCACGCTCCGCTTCCCGAAAATCAGCCGTTATGGCGCCGGGAATCAAGATAAGGTCGTAGCCCTGAGGGGAAGCGCACAGCAACAGCTCGGGCGTGATGAAGGCGGCCACCTCTACATCGGCCACCAGCACATCCGCATCTTTTGCAAAAGATCTGACCTGGGCTTCTGCCAGTCTGCCCGTGACCAGGAGGACTTTCATGGTAGAGGTATTGTCAGTCTGATTGCTTAAAGCAGTATCTTCCCGGTCAGGGTTATTCTTACCTCTTTGGTCTTGCCCTTTTGCAGCAGATGCAAAGCGCCAAGATCGGCCAGCCGGGCCACCTGGCGGGAGACGGTGCTCTCCGAGACATTGAGGCGCTTTGCGATATCGGTAATAGTAGTAGGCTGATTCATGATTACGTCCTCTAAAATCCTCTTTTGCCGGTCTTCCAGAACAGCAGTGATATTAGGCAGGCCGACCTCATGGAGGCTCCGATCGATATCGCTGTAGTTGGTGGTCTTAAAGATCTTCCCGGACGAGGAGAGGCAGGCGATTGCAAAGGCCAGGAAGATCTCTCGCGGCCCACCGGAGAGGTTGGCGATGACCTGGCCCTCCGCCTTCTCCAGAAGAGCTTTTAGAGAGACCACCATGCCCTCAAAATCCCGGTGATTGACACGGTGGATCTGCAGATCAATGGAGCTGTCGATCTGGCGGGAGAGGTCTCGGATGGCCTGCACCGTCATCTCGCCGCGCGTGTCCAACTCCACTTCGGGACGGATGAGGATGATGCAATCTTTGCCCTCCACTCCGTATTTCACAATCAGGGATACGATCTGGGAGGAATCGAAGCCTGAAAGGGAGATGTAGGTTTTCATTATGCAATAATACTGATTTAATGCATAAATGCTTTTCCATGTGACAATTGCATGATGCTGCAAATGGCCGGTCGGGCCCAGGGGCACGAGTGCGAGGGGGGCCACAGGGCATGAGCCCGTCCCTAGGGGGAGGCTCAAGCGCCGGGGGGTATTGGTAGTAGTATCTGGTGGGATCTCGTTTGCTTTTCAGGATTATATTCAGATGTGCTAATTTTAACCATTGGTTTACGGACTATCACCACAAAGACACAAAGGCACAAAGACGAATTTTTCATTGCTATCAATCAGATAGAATCTTTGTTACCCAGATATCTCTTGCTGCATGTTGAAGATCAACAGAACCCATATCGATGTCTTTTAGAAGGCCTACGATTCTATCTGCATTTGATTCTTTGTTTTCATAACTTACTTTCACAGGCATTATATCTTACTTGCATCTTTTCCTTTAAGAATTATCTGTCGTCCTGTCCATCTGCAGCGGATTCGACTCTGTGGTTAATAATAATGGCTGAATAATTATGCTCCGGTGATTTACGGAATAGAACCACAGAGTCGCAGAGCGCACAGAGGACGAACGAACGGAGACGACGATTAACCTGGATTTTGGATCGTAATGATTTTCCTTGCAGGTATTGGGGGGCAATAGCACTTAGTTGCAAAATTATGAAATTAATGCAATAATATACAGGTTTAAATGCGAGGGAATGTAATGGCGAGGTGATGCCGCAAAAGATCACACTGCGCCTCTGCCCTCCGGCCGCCTTTGAGATGCCTTACAGTGAGGGCTACCGGCTCTACTCGGCACTTCTGAGCGTCATGGGGGAGGGGGACTGTGCTATGGCCAAACACACGCACGACTCGCCCATCAGCTCCATCTCCCTGGGGCTGCTGGAGGGCCGGTTCCTTCGCTCGGATCGGGCAATGCACAAGGCCGTCGATGCGGGGGAGAGATACGAACTGGCGGTGGGGATAACTGATCAGACGAAAAGCACATTCATCCCGCGTACAAAGATATTAAACCTGAAGAGTCCCTGGACCTGAAACTATGCGGGAAAGGCATATCGTCACGGATAAAGGGGCTTACCTAGATGCTGTCATTGACCAATTGAGCGATGGCGACTTAGAGTGGCTAAATGAAGATTGCCCGGACGAAGAGAACAAGTCTGTCCCTTTTAAGCCGCTTATCTAGTAGTAATATTTTTCAGAAAGATTGCTGAGAGGTGTAGTCCCGAATTTTTCTTGGTGTCCATGATCTGTTATCTAATTCAGGCAGATCCTGTCACACGATCCCGATTTTCAATCTGAATCTGCGGACGTGTCTTTATGGTCACAGCTTGCGGATTTCATGTATTTGCGTAATACAGCAAGGACACCAAGAAGGTTTCGAGACTACTCAGTTTTATCTTGCCTGTTTTCACCAGATTCAGGGCCATGAACAGGCCAGACGGGCCAGAAGACGGTGAGACTGTACCCTCTGAGAGGCTCAAGTGCTGGACGGTATTGGTGATAGTAGCTGAATAATTAAACCCTGGTGATTTACGGAATAGAACCACAGAGTCGCAGAGCGCACAGAGGACGAACGAACGGAGAAGACGATTAACCTGGATTTTGGATCATAATGATTTTCCTTGCAGGTATTGGAGGGCAGAAGCTTTTAGTTGCAGTATTATGAAATTAATGCAATAATCGACAGGTTTAAATGCGAGGGGATGTAATGCCGAAGTGATGCCGCAAAAGATCACACTGACTCTCAGGCCGGTAGCTGCCTTTGAGATGCCTTACAGCGAGGGCTACCAGCTCTACTCGGCACTTCTGAGCGTCATGGGGGAGGGCGACTGTGCCATGGCCAAACACACGCACGACTCGCCCATCAGCTCCATCTCCCTGGGGCCGCTGGAGGGCCGGTTCCGCCGCTCGGATCGGGCCATGCACAAGGCCGTCGATGTGGGAGAGAGGTACGAACTGGCGGTAGGGATAACGGATGCAAAGGAGGCCCTGATCTTCCGCTCCATCATTGCACCTCTGGTTTTGAAAGAGCGAAATCTGAGGCTGGAGAAGGGAGAGCTGAGAGTGGAGGAGCTGGCCAGCTCTACGGCAAGCTTCGAGGATCTGATTAGATCAGCAGGGGAGAGCAAAGAGCCGTGTCTTGATTTTCAGTTCAAGTCGCCGACCTGCATTCAATACAAAAACACCAAGGTTTATGAGATGTTCCCGCACCGAGAGGCGGTCTTTCACTCGCTGTTGTCCAAGTGGAATGCAGTCTGCCCGATAGAGATGAAGATGAGCATGGAACGAGACGATATGGCCCGCTTCATGATCGAGAAGCCGCTCGTCTACGAGACGCACAGCATAGTAGTAAACACAGTCTTCGACAGGGTCAAAGGGCACCCAAGACCCATTATGAGGCAGGGATTCACAGGACGCTGCCAGTACACATTCACCAGGAATGCGCCGGGGGGCCTCCGGAATGGGATTGTGGCCCTGGCAAAATTTGCGGAGTACAGCGGGGTAGGGAGCGCAGTGGCCCGCGGGTGTGGAGCGGTGGCTGTAGACGTGGGAGTGGGAGTTGGTGTAGGAGCAGGGGGACGTTCAGGTAATGAAAAGGACATTCATTAACATTAGCTGATCCAGGGACCGAGGGAAAAAAGGAACGTTAATACATTTCGATACTAGCCCTGGGCATCGAAGCCCCTGCTGTCATTGATAGCAGATGCCAGTTGTCAGTCTTACGGCTGGCCACCCTTTAAAGATCTATAGGCATTTTTTGCATATAGACGGAGAGGTGGTTGATTTGCAAGAAGCTAATAATATAAATACTAATGAATTTAATGAAACGTCAATTAAAACAACAGAACCTGCTGCATCGCAAGCACCCGCAGCTATACCAGTAGCCGCGCCCGTTGCCTCTGAAAGTGTGCCGCAATCGAGCAAATTTTGCAGTGAATGCGGTGCCAAGATCAGTGCCAAGGCTGAGGTCTGCCCCAAGTGCGGGGTCAGGTCATCAACAACTGTCGTCAGCGGACATAACAAGACTACTGCAGCCTTACTGGCACTGTTTCTGGGGGGCATCGGCGCGCATAAGTTCTACCTGGGCAGGACCGGAATGGGGTTGATCTACCTGGTTTTCTGCTGGACACTGGTCCCTGCATTCATAAGTCTGGTAGAGGGAATACAGTTCCTGAGCATGTCCGAGTCTGAGTTTGCAATAAAGTACAGGTGAAGGATATTCGAGTCATTTGTGCGCTTCTCGTGTCTTGCGGAGAAATTTGTAGTCAGTAAACATTTGGATTATAACCAACAGCGAACGACTATTCCACCACAGAGACACAGAGCTCACAGAGGACGCACAGAGAATCCCAAAAATAGCGAAGAGCCACTTTCGGTGAAAGGGATTCGTCAAGATTGCACTGGCATGAATACGGAACGTTACAATTGCAGAAATGTGAATCAATTGCACCTATCGACAGGTTTATATGACTTCGGATGTTACTGTGGTATCGATGGCTAAGAGGTTTGCGCTCACCACACATCGGTTCCTTGAATTCGATCTGCTTTTTGGCGAAGAGGATCAACCGGGCTCTGCTTTGATGGCGAGAAAGATGGAGAAAGTTGGGCCTAACCAAAAGCAGAGGTTCGCGGGCTCTGGCAGGAACGTGGCCGGGGGCACGCCCGCGGGCGCGAGGACGGGTACGGGCGCGGGGGCGCGGGCCTGGAACGCCCACGGGTACCCAGACGCATGCGGGGAAGGAGCGGCGAAGGTGACGGTGAGGGGGTAATGACTATTAGACGACCAGAACCAACAATATCGGCAGAAGAGATTAGGAAGCATAGGGAATCGTCACCAACGATTAACATATCCAATTCATACGATGTTCTTGTAGAATACTACGAGCAGGTCGATCCAAAATTGCTGGATTCAGGGGTTGCTTACATGCCAGCAAAGAGTGTTGAGATGGGAAAAGTCGACCAGCCTATGGTTAGTCACCTTCGAAACGGTGTTTGGGCGATCATAGAACTCAATGAAGCGCTTGATAAACTTGACTTATATCCATTGGATAAATCGAAACTGAAAGAAGCAGTTGCACTCTTTGTTGCACACGAACTTCATAAATTGACGAAGAAGGACTGGAAGGAGCAATTCGATATCTCGCAAGAAGAAGCATCTATGTGGGCGACAAAATTTGGGCTATTTGATTTTGCGCCTGGGCTAAGCGCAAATGATTATCAATCAGTATCTGTAGCACAACATAGAAGTATAGGATTTCATTCGAATCTATCGTCTAGATTCATGAAATTAAAACCTTGGACTGATATCGCAGATACCCTCGCGAGCATCGAAGCGCCGTGTGCCACAGAATCCATGCAAAAGCAATTGGATCAAATAACAGATGGCCTTGATTTTTATTATCACAAATTTAATGAATCTACAGGAATACTTTCTAATCTTGTTCACACAGGTGTCTCGTCTTGGGCAAGAGAGCAAGGCTTAATTCCGCTTCTGATATTTGAACGAGGGATAGTCTATATTGGACGAGAGGGAACTGTATGCAAACTGGAGTCAGCGCGTGATATCGAAAATATTTATGATGAATTTAAGAAAAAACTAAATGATGCCCATATTGCGATTCGGGATCCTAAAGAGCTTCAAAAAAATAAAACTGTACAAGGTAGCAAAGGATTGTATAAATTTGATAATGTCAATTTCTTCTATTCTGATTTAAGGGGTATTCTCTCTGCATTCATGGCATCGTCTGTGATTGAAGAAGATACCAAAAATCGCAAAGTTTCAATTGATGTTAAAAATAATACAATTACAATTGATGTCAATGAGCCAGATATGCAATATCCGCCTGCCAAGTTTATCGAGATTCCTTCAGATGCGATCAAGAGCATAAAAGCCGATGATAAAGAGATTAAGGTTGGGAATGTGATAATTCATTGCTCAAGTGCAGAACGAAAAGAAGGAAAGTACACACTTTTGCCTCAAGAGATAGAAATTGACGGCGTGAAAGTAAATTATTCAAAAATCGAAATTAATGGAACGGGCTTGATGACAAGTCAGGTTGGATACAGACACCATATAAATGAGGACTTTGGCATTGATATTGGCTGGAGCGGAGAGATAATACCATATTCGAGAGCCATTTCGGGCATACGAATGCAGTTCATCGAACCCTTGATTAAACTGCATGCATTAGAAACTGAAAACGCAGTAACAGAGACCTGCAAATTGTTTGGATTAAATAGCGAACTGACTGAGCAACTATCCACATACTCAGAGAAAAATGATGATGATGATCATCACAAAGTTGGGGGCTTCTGGAATTATTCGTATGCAATCGCTCGTGACCTTCTTGATCGTGATGTAAACGGCGTGGCTTTCAAGAACATTACTCCCAATTTAGATAAAATAAAATATCTTGAGGGGTTAATAGATATTTACAAGAGCAAAGTTTCTGCCGAAGATTGGAATAAATTGGAATCAATGTATTTATACCCGTATAAAGAGAAGATGCTCGTTTGGATCTCAGAAAATCTCGAATTCAATGGATCTATGGCATATGGTGCATTTGAAAATAAACAAAATAAATTTGATGCATATTTAAAAGGTACTGGCATATGCAAATTAAGTAACGACACCATTTACGATTCAAAGTCACCGAGCATTCCGTCTCAACCTTTGAGTATGTTAATTTACACTTATTCGAATCGACTACCTATCGGCCCACCACAGACAAAACCAAAACTTGAAGTCTCAGAACCAGTAGTAATCGAACTTGGACTCAGGCGCATGGGACATGCGGTGAAAGGTGGCGACAAAAAAATATATTATAAACTTATACCAGATCATTTCTATACGCCGCTTCTCAGTGAGATATTTTCAGAGGTTCTTGGAATGTTTGATGGAGATTCCCAAACTAATATTAGAGCTATCGCGCAAAATATGATTTCCTCAGAAGTTCCTAGATACCAAATTCTAACTAAGGACCTTGTATCAGATTACGGCCAGAAAATGCTAAGATATTCCGGAAAGGGTTTCAAGGGCTTATTTTCGACTTTCGACATAATTTTCAACAAATCACGAAAAAATGATACGGAATACTGGTTTATGGGTGCATACCTTGGCATGATACTTGCAGCTGCAACTGGATGCCGTATTATTGTTGGCGAAAACCCAATCTGTATGACTAATGGAGATGAATTCAAGGAATTTGTAAAATTAGAATCACCTTATGCATCTGTTAAACGAATATTTGGAGATCGAATTCGTTTGTCGGAACTTCAAAATGCAATTTCTTTGGCATCCCTGGTCATAAGCTTAGGTTACGAGTATGAGCTTGACGATGGACTAATGCCAAAGCACCTGCAAAAAATAAGAACCAAACTCTTTCCAGGCAGTGCCATTTTGAAAGAGATACAACGTAAGTATCAAAAAGGCAATAAGGACGGCATTTTCATAAAAAAAGCAAAAGGAGTCTCAGAAGATGATGAAAATGCTCCAATTGGCCTAATAGATCAAGCGATAAGAATGGATAGATTAGGAGGCAATGAGATGACCGCGAATTCAATTCACGAACTTGCTGATCTTGGTTTAAAAGTTGCAATACCAAAAGGCTACGAGCCTCATCGAATAGAAAGATTGTTTAGAGAATCAGTGAAGGCAATTAAAGCTAAAAAACACGGCGACTTCAAGCGAGAAGATTATGTTGACGCTGTGGCAGGAAGTCTATTGAAGATGATGCGGCGTGCGGGTGATGATCAATTTTACTATAAATCGGGAATGTATCATCCAGAGAGGACATTAAGATTTGCTGAATCATTTGTAGACCTGGCTTTTTATAAAATAGCAGATGGCCAACCAGGGAAACTGAAGCAGAAGTCCAATGATCTTTCCGATGGATTTTATGCAGCTACCCTTTACCAGAGGGATGCTGCTTTTAAAGCCGCAAAAGCCGAAGTTGAATCATTGAGAGGACAGGAGGCAAATCATGAGTGACACTGAGAAAATGAGCTTAACTGAATTTAAAAACGCTTTAAAGCCATTCACACTGGAAAAACCAGAAAAGAAACCAAAAGAGAATTACGTAAGCGTATTGATATTAAGAGAACTAAAAAGTGCAGCCCGTTTTACGACTGACGGAATAGAAGCTAATTCAGCAGTGGTCCGTGTCGGAGGCATTGAAGAAACCGTAGGAAAGCTATTTGGCCGCAAACAGGTGGCTAGCGACCGAAGAAAGGCTAAAGCGCTTCAGCGCACGCTAATCTCTGATGAAATGGGTAAAGTCATGGACAAAAAAGGTTGGAAAGGCTGTACCATGAAAGTAAACGAAATGTGCCAGAGATGCCCAGAGTGTGCACTATTCGGAAGTGCTGCCTCAGAGGGAGGCATGAGCATAACTTCGCGAGTTATGTATGATGAGTCATACACCATAAGAGCACTGAGTGCAATCGTAGATGAGTTTTTCCAGAACGCACCGGGAGATGATTATGCGAAAGAAGCTACTTCTGCGATTCGTGAACCAGATTTCTTTAAGGAAGGTACTCTATTCCCTTGCGTGGTCACTCTTAAAGATGTAACCGCTGAAGAGGTATTATTCTTCCTAAATGTAACCGACAGAAATTCGCGCTATGGAGCAACATCAACACGTTTCGGAAAGACTCAAAATCATATACTTGGCATTTACGCTGGCCATCGAGAAGGTCCTTCAAGCCTGGAGGTAGCCAGAGAGATTGCCCTCACGCTTGCTAAGCAGGGACTCGATGAAAATGACACAAACTATAGCAAAAACATTGATGAACGGCTGAAAGAAGTCATGTATCGAGATACGTTGTCTACGGATGAGATTAAGGCTGTGGCAACAAAGGTATTTGAATCGCTTTCTAACAAACAACGCATCGATTATTTAAAATTTGATGAAGCCCAGAGTTCGAAAATTCTTGAAGATATTCGCGACGACAAGGTGATTCAATCAATACTGTCGGACCAAATTGCAAAGATAGGCACATTTTTAAGCGCTTAGAGAGATCAAAATGTCTTCATGTGCTAATCCGACATCCAGAAGTGGTAGTAGTAGCCTACTACCACATAAAAATGGAATTCGAGCGTTTAAAGGTACGCTAGAGCTTATGAGCGAGCTATACTTTGCATCAGTGGAACCAGGAGATAACTTCACGACTGAGCCGATTATCCTTAACACTGCGTTATACTATGCTCTTGGATATGCCAAAGGAAATTATATAAATTTTCCTGCAAAAAAGGGTCGTGGTTCAGTAAAACAAAATCCGACATATATTGTCGATACAGAGTCGCTCTTTGAGACGGTCTATGTGACCCCTGCGAAAGTAATCAATAAACCAGAATTCACGACCGAATTAAATAACTCGCGGAGCGATGACTATGTGCAATCCAACAACCTATCAAATGCAGATTCTGATGCCAACACTCCCACGGGACGCTATAGTGCCAGGAAGCAAATTCAACCGGGAGCAAGGTTCCTATTCTATGTGCTGACCTTCGATGGGTCCAAGCCGGATATGCCTTCATACGTGCGGCTTGGCAAAAAAAGATGCAAAGCACTGGTAGAGTGGGAAGAAGTAGTTGCATCCATTTCAGACGGTGAATACAAAACAACACATCCTGTACTCATCGATGACCTTGAATCAGTTCCCTTGGGAGATATATCATTCAAGAGGATGCAACCATTTGATGTCCTCCAGAAAGGACGTTTCTCCGGCAAATATATAAAATTGGGTTCTAAAGATGTACTGCCAATAAATGTGCGTTTTCTTAGGAGGATGCGAAATTGATTATCGACGAACTTTCCATTCCTCGATATGATGACGAACCATTGATTGGCGATCATTTGCCGTTTAAGCATCAGATCATTGCAAGGGATACGATACGCAATTCTGAGGAGTTCTTTCTTTTTATAACGTCACCAACAGGTTCCGGGAAAACGGATGCTTGGGCAGTCCCTGCTCTGAAGGAGAACGACTTGGGCGTCGTAATCGCTCTTTATCCAACTAATGCATTGGCAGAAGACCAATATCGATCCCTTACAAATCTTAGAGACACTTTAAAATCCAACAAGCAAATAGAATTTGTAACTGCGGAAACTTTAGGCCTGATGAAAGATAAGCGATCCTACAGGATGACCAAGGGCGAGATTCTGACTGAAATAGTACGTAAAATGGATCGACAGAGCGGAGGTATCATCGTAACAAACCCAGATATTTTTATATATGCACTAAAAGGATATTATTATGATAAATATATCAATTCAGTCTTCAAGGGCCTAATTAATACTGTAGTTTTCGATGAGTTTCACCTGTACGACATGCGTCAATCAGACATAATTCTTTTCATGTTGCACGATATCCTTTCTACTGAAGGCACAGCTATGCGGAAATTCATTTTTCTGAGTGCAACACCCAATGAAAATATAGAATCAAAAATAAAAAACGTTCTTGGAGGAACACTTGTTGATACTGAAAAAAGCACTATAGACTGCAAAATTATAGATGAAAAGTCCATTATGCCAAGGGTTGAACTTGAATTTCGCCATGCACCTCGTTTCATGGCAGGAGAAATGTTATTAGCCGATCTAAGTTGGCTTCAGAAATTCAAAGACAACAATCGAATGGCAATTATATTTGACAGTGCTCACGAGGTTACTCTTATCAGCGATGTACTTCGCAAAGAGACCTGCTGGAACGTCTGTGAACGAAGTGGCCTAAGAAGGGACTCTATGGCAGACTCCTTTGATGTTTTGGTTGGAAACAAAGCCGTAGAAGTAGGAATTGATTTTAAAGGCGATTCTGCGATTCAGCGTTTAGTTTTTTCTGGCCATAATGTTAGCGAGTTCTTGCAGCGATTTGGAAGGCTTAGAAATCCCATGCAAGGTGTGGAGTATAAGTCAATATGTTTTGCGCCGTCAGGCGTAGTGGACCATTTTAAGAATTTTGAACGACTATCCCGCCAGCAATTAGAGGAGAATCTTCGAAAGACCATGAATGACCCTAAAATCGAGGGCAATTTCCGTTGGAGATACGGATATCTTGAAGCATATGAATATATCTATAAAAATGCATATGGCATTGGTGTAGATGAGGCAAAAAGCATACGAAATGATCATAAGTTCCCACCATTAACAGGAGGTTTGCCCTCCGATAAAAGAGACAATTATTTCAGCAGTGGCTTAGAACTTATTCGAGAGCACTATTTTGCGGATGTTGAGATGGATAGCGGAAAAATTAGAGATAGTGTAGGATATCTAGAGAAATCCACGAAATCTGAATTGCTCGAACTGATGGATGAGCTTAGTAGTTTTAGAGGCAATGGGATCGACATCGCATATTATGATTCAGCAAATAATAAATTCGGCACATATAATGCGTTTTTCCTAATGCGTTGGGCGAATATGGATGTTTTCTCAAAAAAACAATTTATAAAAATGGTCCCTGAAGAGCACCATAAAAAGATTGAAGAGGTATCAAAAAGAGTTTTTGGCTATGCGAGAATCAACAATTTAATTGATAAACCCAGACATGTATCCTTCGCGGGTCGAAATCCAGAACAAATGGATCTACCTGAGGAAGAACGCCGACCTGGGAAGATCTATGGAATATTGCCCATAGTGAAGAATTACAATAATCCCAATGACCATTTGGATATATCCCGGATCGTAAATAATATTAAAGCGGCTGGATTATTTTGTAGATACCTTCCAAACACGGGCAAAGTATCCAAGAAATTATATGATATTGATGATTATATATTTTTAACTAATTTTAAAGATGGAAGTCTGGCAATAGGTCTGGATGCAATCTATGTTGATTGTGTAATTCATGAGAGACTATCTGCAAAGTGAGGATGATTATGGAAAGCGACCTCCCCCTCGTCAACACCTCCGACCTCAACCAGTACCTCTACTGCCCCCGCCGGCTCTACTACCTGATGTTCTACCACACCCAGGGCCTGAACTTCGTACTGGCAGATGGCCGCTCGAAGCACGCCCACCAGAGCCGCCGGGGCCAGTGGTACCGGGAGATGTACCTGCGGTCGGAGAAGCTCCACCTGCACGGCAAGATCGATCTCCTGGAAGGAAAGACCAAGCTGACGCCAGTGGAGCGCAAGCACGGCACCTCATTTTTCGACAACGACGAGGTCCAGCTCGCTGCCTACTGCATGCTGCTCGAAGATTACCTGGACGAGCCGGTGCGCCTGGGCTACCTCTACCTCTTCGGCACCAATGAACGCTATGCTATTACTATTACCGACTGGCACAGAAATAAAGTTCTGGAAGTGGTGGAGGCCATCCGTAACATGAGCCTGGACAAGATCCCCGACTTTGCCGATAACCCCAAAAAGTGCGAGAAGTGCAGCACAGTACAGTACTGCCTGCCCGAGGAGACGAGAATGCTGGAAGGAGAAAACGCAAAGGAGAAGCGAGAAGCATGAGCAAAGAGAGTGAAGGCATCTTCGACGACAGCGTGGTTTATGTCACCAAGCAGGGCTCCCAGGTGGGTGTGGACGGCGGCAGGATAGTAGTAGCCATGAGGGGCGAGGGGGAGATCGCCTCCTTTCCCATGGGCCAGGTGGACACCATCAACATCTTCGGCAACATCAACTTCACCACGCCCTTTGTGGCGCGGGCCAACGAGCACGGCATAGTGCTCAACTACTTCACCCAGAACGGCCGCTACCGGGGCAGCTTTGTGCCGGAAAAGAACACCATCGCCGAGGTGCGCCGCCGCCAGTATGCCCTCACCGAGAAAGAGAGCCTGAAGATCGCCAAAGAGATCATCCGGGGTAAGATCAGAAACTCGCGCACCCTGCTCATCCGTAAAGACGTGCCCGACAACGGCCGATTGGCAGAACTGGAGGAGCAGACGGCCAAGGCCCGCGACCTGGACATGCTGCGAGGCATGGAGGGCGAAGCGGCGGAGATCTACTTCGGCCTTTTGAACGGCTGCCTGGCCGAAGGCTGGACCTTCGAGAAGCGCACACGTCGGCCCCCGGAGGACCACATCAACGCGCTTCTTTCCCTTACCTACAGCATGATGAAAAACGAGGTCTTGAGTGCTCTGCGCCAGTACAACCTGGACCCGTTCCTGGGCATCCTGCACGCGGACAGGCACGGGCGGCCCGCGCTCGCGCTCGACCTGCAAGAGGAGTTTCGGCCCATCTTCTGCGATGCCTTTACTCTCCGACTGATCAACAAGATCATGCTCAAGCATGAGGACTTTGGAGCCGACAATCACCTCAAGGATTACGCCTTCAAGATCTACCTGGAGAAGTTCGACGACTACATGCAAGAGGAGTTCACTCATCCCAGATTCGAATACACTGTAACACGCCGCAAGGCGGTACGTTTGCAGGCCATACTGCTTCGAAAGGCGATAACCGGTGAGCTGAAGGAATATTATCCGCTGGTGTTTAAAAGATGAGACTTGCCATCACCTACGATATTAGCGATAATCGCACCCGCACCAGAGTCTTCAAGATCCTGGAGAGCTATGGAGCCTGGAAGCAATACAGCGTCTTCGAGCTGGAGATCAGCGACATTCAGCGGCTGCAGATGGAAGATGATATTAAGGCGGAGATTGGTGCAGGTGACAAAGTACGCATCTATGTGCTTTGCGAGCGCTGTGTGGGTGCAATTACCGATCTTGGGCTGAAGATGCCCGAGAAGAAGTCGAATGTGATCTAGTTTTACATGGACCTTTATAAAGGCCTGGTACGCCAGAGGTCCATTTTTTAGGGGTTGATTTTCGGGCTTTTAGAAAGGTTTTTAGGGTAAAAGGACCATTTTTGACCCGCAGTTGCAGCGCACTTGAAAACCCGACAGGGATTGAAACGCATATAATCAATGGCACCTATTCTGCCGGTAGCAATGTTGCAGCGCACTTGAAAACCCGACAGGGATTGAAACGTATAGACATCTGCCCCGCCTGCATCGATCACTGTGATGTTGCAGCGCACTTGAAAACCCGACAGGGATTGAAACATCGAATAGCCAACGCAATCCACCTGGACTTTTGTGTTGCAGCGCACTTGAAAACCCGACAGGGATTGAAACATCTCATAGGCCTATAGCCCATGTGGCTTGCCATTTGTGTTGCAGCGCACTTGAAAACCCGACAGGGATTGAAACTAGAATGGCTCGATGGTCAAAGACATCTTCGATGTAGTTGCAGCGCACTTGAAAACCCGACAGGGATTGAAACCAACTACAAAGAGACGACCTACGTTTCGTGAGGATAGAGTTGCAGCGCACTTGAAAACCCGACAGGGATTGAAACTCTGGTTGATCCGCCCAACCATCCTGATGAGATAGCGTTGCAGCGCACTTGAAAACCCGACAGGGATTGAAACCCATCCCCTCACCACTAGCCGGACACCGACTCCTGCCGTTGCAGCGCACTTGAAAACCCGACAGGGATTGAAACATGCTCTGGGCATTCCCGACGACCCCGCCAACCACGTTTGTTGCAGCGCACTTGAAAACCCGACAGGGATTGAAACAGCGATGAATTGCAATCCCAAATCAATTCGCTGGCGGCAGTTGCAGCGCACTTGAAAACCCGACAGGGATTGAAACGGCGGAATACTGGCCAGCGGTGGAGCCGACCATCACGGTTGCAGCGCACTTGAAAACCCGACAGGGATTGAAACCAGCATATCTATACGCCCTCGGACCACACGTGGAAAGGTTGCAGCGCACTTGAAAACCCGACAGGGATTGAAACATGCCAGAGTCCATCATTGACGGCAATATTTCCAGTCGTTGCAGCGCACTTGAAAACCCGACAGGGATTGAAACCTATGGATTGCTGGTTGGTTATCACGGTCATTGATAGTTGCAGCGCACTTGAAAACCCGACAGGGATTGAAACTGTTATACCAGGTGCTTGACGGTATGGCAACCGCATTGTTGCAGCGCACTTGAAAACCCGACAGGGATTGAAACTTTGACCAATATCGATCTCTGCTATCTGCTTCTCCGTTGCAGCGCACTTGAAAACCCGACAGGGATTGAAACCGGCCACATATAGCGCATGTGGCTATAGCTTCACATAGTTGCAGCGCACTTGAAAACCCGACAGGGATTGAAACTGTCATTGTGTTTCCAGTTACCGATCCACCGACGCCTGTTGCAGCGCACTTGAAAACCCGACAGGGATTGAAACGATGTTGTCGTAACACTTAAACGAGGTATCTGCATCTGTTGCAGCGCACTTGAAAACCCGACAGGGATTGAAACGGTTCTGTTGGTAAAGGCTTTGCCAATCATATTCCGTTGCAGCGCACTTGAAAACCCGACAGGGATTGAAACCGATGACGCCACAGCCAATGATGGATTTGGCCCCAGAAGTTGCAGCGCACTTGAAAACCCGACAGGGATTGAAACGATGCTCTTCTAGTGGTCTTAAATATCGCAGAAGAGTGTTGCAGCGCACTTGAAAACCCGACAGGGATTGAAACGCCCATGCTGATCTAGTAGTAGGCGAGAACCGGATAGTTGCAGCGCACTTGAAAACCCGACAGGGATTGAAACATTATGTTTCCGCCCTTCTGACTAATAACGGCCATGAGTTGCAGCGCACTTGAAAACCCGACAGGGATTGAAACTAGATCAGATCGTAACCGTTAGCATTGCCAGTGTCTAGTTGCAGCGCACTTGAAAACCCGACAGGGATTGAAACTCGCTATTCTCTGATCTTTCCTCCATCTCCGATGTAGTTGCAGCGCACTTGAAAACCCGACAGGGATTGAAACGTTCTTGGCTGCCTGTTGAGAATATCGAGCTTGCAGAGTTGCAGCGCACTTGAAAACCCGACAGGGATTGAAACAGCCCGGTTGGATGGGCAGGACTCGCCCGAGTCAGCGGTTGCAGCGCACTTGAAAACCCGACAGGGATTGAAACCAGCAGGAGTCGGTGCAGGCTGGGACAAAGAGCCTTCCGTTGCAGCGCACTTGAAAACCCGACAGGGATTGAAACGATTTCCAGAAGTAGCCCAACCATGTCTTGAGCTGGGTTGCAGCGCACTTGAAAACCCGACAGGGATTGAAACTGTGATGCACTTTCCGCCGCGAGTAAAGCGATTGCAGTTGCAGCGCACTTGAAAACCCGACAGGGATTGAAACTCGTGGAAATGGCCTCGCTTGCCAAAGGGAGGTTGCAGCGCACTTGAAAACTCGACAGGGATTGAAACGCCCATGAGCCCAGGCAGGGGGTCACACGGGCGGATGGGAAACAAGAATCTATGGACGTCAAAATTCAGTTTCCCATGGGAAAATTGCGAAAAAAATAGTGACGGATCTTCGCGATTTCCACTTTTTAAAGGAAACTCTATGCGTCCTCTGTGTCTCTGTGGTGGAATAGTCGCTAGCTGTTGGTTATGATCTTCTTGGCAGAGTTAACCAATCTCAGCGCGCGTCGCAGTACCTCACCTCATCCACATCCAGCATGAGTGGCGTGCCGGGCTCAAAGTTGGTGATCTTTCTCACCCGGCCCACGGCCACAAGTTGCAGTTGTACTCTTGCCGCCTGAGACTCACGCTCTTCGTAGTAGTCCTCGTTTGATTGAACTGTGCGATGGGTAATGATCTGTAGAGCTCTTATGCTGGCGATGAGCCCCCCAGTTCCTGGAACTATATCCGGGGCACTGGACTGTGTAAGAAAGATCCGGTCTCCCGGCTGAACACGCAAAAGCGTAAAGAAGTTGTTGGGGCTACGAATCTCCACTGTCCTGACCCGAGCTGCAGTAAGCTCATTCATCACATGTCTTGCCAATCCCGTTAGCGCTATGTAAATCATGAGGCATCACCCGTACATAGGAAACTCTTTGGGCATCTGAGCTTGTTGTTCCTCGGTAGATGCCCCTTTCATCTGCTGGGCCAGTTGCGCCATCTGCACCTCGATCTGCTCAGCCTGCTCGGAGAGTTTGGCCGTGTTTATCCCCAAATCGTAGATCTTATTGAGCGTCTCGATCGTGGCAATGGCCGCTCTTGGGTCGGGTTCCGCCGAAGCCGTCTCGCCCAAAAGGCAGATAGCAGGCAGATTTCTTATACGGCACTCGTTCATGATGCTGCCGGTAATGCCGGTAATTGTCCCTATCTCAAAGATCTCGGCCTTGTCCTTTATCTTATCAAGCAGATCCAGCCTGCTCACTGCACCAAAGACCCGGTGCTCGTCGCCCATCACCGTTATGCCTGCCAGGCAGACCATCTCCCGAGCGCCTATGGACTCTGCAAAGGATACGATCTCCTTTCCAATCTCATAAGAGGCCAGGGGATGTACGGGAATGTCGGCTGTGAGGATTACCAGGCCCTTGGCCACATCCTCATAAATGCGAACCGGCATGTTAACAACGCCGCCTGTGAGAACGGCCAGTGGCGGGAAGTACCGGGAGCTCATGGCCCCGAGATAGGTCATATTCAGTTCGGTGACGATGTACTGGCTGGCAATGTTGCCTACCAGGCCAATTCCCGGGAATCCCTCGATCAAGAGTGGGTTCTTGACGGTGGGCTCATTCTCAAGGATTACCTGGACGATTTCTTTATCCATGCAAAATTATTAGGCATTTATCCGAGATAAGAGCATCGCTTCCGAAAGGAGGATGACAAAAGGAATGACAAAAATTTTTCCCCACAATTTGGGGCTTTGCACATCATGCAAAACTATATTTGCCCATACTAACAACTCCACCTTAATGGGTCGTAATGATTTATTTTTAGATTCTGGAATAATTTATGGTGATATAGATTTATCTGATAAGACGTGGCACAAACCTTGCCACGACCACTTTAAGAAATTCCCTCGTAAAACGCATAATTATTATAGCTCTAAACGAATTATAGATGAAGAAATCCATTCTGTTGGCGAAAGAAGAAGGCGCGGCGGACTTATAAAATCTGACCGGATATTAAGATTGATAGTAATGACGGGAAAAGCACTATTTGATAATAATGAGATTAAAGATATTGATTATATTAATACCACGAAGGAAATATATGATACGCTTTTCAAAATAATAAATAGCTTGTTGCTAAGAAAAAGAATAGACGGCAATCTAAAGGACAGAGACGCACACCTTTTAACCAATGCGTTCTTGTGGTGTAATGAAAATAAAGCACTTCATAATCCACATTTCATAACCATAGACTATACGGACATAAAGAAAAACGAAAAAGAACTCGTTTCCGAAGCAACGGCCTGCCTGGGAGCCACGCCTTGCTTACAGTTTTGTTTAATCCGTCCTAAGCAAGCGAGCTAGATCTTCTTTTTCTTCGCCATTCATTGATTCAAATGTCTCTTCCATTTCCTGCTCGCACTCATCGACCGTGGGTAATAGCCCTCGATTGTCTATTTCTTCCTTTAGTCGGGCCAACTCTTCTGCGATTGGTGTAGTATCATTGTGATGGCTTGATTTCATCAAGGAATATATTTTAGAATAACAATTGCCAAATTTTATCAATATATCTTTAATATCTGTTACAGCAATATCTCTTCTTTTTGATACTAAGAGAACTCCCTCGAGCAAATCGGTATAGTCAAAGAAAATATCTGATACGAGGTCTGGCAGGTGCGCTAGATTATGATCATATTCTGAGATTATATTCGAAATGGGGTCATAGATATTGCTATCTGAGAAGTTTTGTGTAATCAGATTATTGAGTCCTTCGGATAACTTAATATGGCAATCGAAGAACTTAATCACAGGATACATCGTTTCATCTCTCATATTATCTTTAGTGCTAATTTGTGACTTTAAACCTATTATTTTTATTGGATTTCTTTCTCTGATCATTTCGTCCGAGATAGAATATCGTAATCTTAGTTTTGCTACTGCGGGATTAACAACTCTTTGTAGACCCCAATCGATTCCAGACCCACTCCGTAATGTGGACCTCACCACTGTAGTATCAAATTGGCGACCGTGGCTGAACATTTGTTACTCCTTTGTAGGCCCAAATATTTTTACAAAAGTCCAGACTACCCAAAGAACGCATTTGGTGACATCTATTGCCGCATCACTGAGTTTTCCCTTTGTAAGCTCGTCATAAGATATCTCTTTCGTAAATTGGGCACCCGTAAAAATGCCATCCTTTTTATATTCCTCGTTGAAGGAATATGTGGTGGGTGTAAAAATGATATCTTTTTGTAAATTCCATAATAGTTCTTCGCGATCATTAGCTTCCAGGCCATTAAACGCATCCAAATGCTCTCTGCCAAGCATTACATTCGCTATTACTTTAATAGCCTCGTTTAAATCTGTGGGTTGGATTACATAAAAGGGAATTCCATTTTCCGCTTTTCCAGCTATTACGAAATGAAACCCGTCCGGGATAGTATTTGGACTAGCTGCTGGATCAAAAAAGCCTCGACTATCCATCCAACTTTTAATTAGCTCTCTTGCGTGTTCTGTATTTTCTACGACCATGAAGACGGGTCTCCATTCTTAGTGTATCACGCCTAGGTTGTGTCGTTTTATAAAGTTTTGCTTTGCGGGTACAGATTGCGATAATTCCATAGATCGTTTCTTTTACAAGTCCGTGTATTTAATGAAGTTTAATGTGGAAATTGATTATTAAATATACACACCTCAACTACGGAATTAATGCAGAACTGACTTTACATGCAAAGTCACAATTCGGGCAAGCTTTTTAAGGATAAAACCCTGCTAAACAAATGCATAGCTGCAAACTAAAAGATGCTAATTTAGGGGTCAAAATGGCAAAGCAAGAAGTTATTGATAGGGCACTGGCCGAAGGAAGAACCTACCTGATGGAGCATGAGAGCAAAGCCGTTCTGGAAAGCCTGGGCATCACCACCACCGGAGCCGGGGTAGCAAAGTCAGAGGACGAAGCTGTAGAGATATTCCAATCCCTGGCCGCTCCCGTGGCCATGAAGGTGCTTTCTGTGGATGTAGTCCATAAATCCGATGCCGGCGGAGTTAAGCTAAATTTAAGGGATGCCGACGAAGTGAGAGCCGCCTATCGGGAAATCATCCAGGCATTCCTGGACAAAAAGGTCGCGGGCATCTCGGTGCAGAAGATGGCCCGGCCGGGGGTGGAGGCCATCGTGGGAGTAGCCAATGACGCCACTTTCGGGCCGATTTTGATGTTTGGTCTGGGCGGAGTCTTCGTAGAGGTTTTAAAAGATGTCTCCTTCCGCTCCATTCCTATCTCTGCCTCCGATGCCAAAGATATGATCGAGGAGATCAAAGGCTATGCTCTTTTGCGAGGGTATCGCGGTTACTCTTCCGATATTGAGGCGCTGGAGAAGCTATTGATGGCCATCTCGGACTTTGTCATAACAAATCCCGTCATCTCGGAGATGGATATCAATCCCGTGTTCCTCTATCCGGATGGCTACATGGTGGTTGATGCTCGCATAATCCTGGGAGAGCCGCGGCCTGTCCCGCCTGCTGCCGTCGAACAGGACTTGCACGACCTGTTTTATCCCAGGAGCATTGCCGTCATTGGTGCCTCCGGCACGCCGGGAAAGCTGGGATGGAACGTCTTTACCAATCTCGTCAGCCACAAATTCCGTGGGAAGCTCTATCCCATCAATCCCAAGGCCGATGAGATTCACGGTCTGAAGGCTTACCCCTGCATCAGCGCCGTACCGGAATCGGTGGATGTGGCCATCGTCCTCGTCTCGGCCGGAGTGACCGCGGATGTTGTTGAGGAGTGCTGCAAGTGCGGCGTGCGCTACATCGTGGTTGAGTCAGCCGGCTTCGCCGAATTAGGCGAGGACGGCAAGAAGATTGAGCTGCTGATGAAGGATATCGCCGACAGGTACGGCGTGCGGCTGCTCGGCCCCAACTGCTCAGGCATCATCAACACCCACTGTAGCATGGTCCAATCCATAGGCATTGTGGATGCTCTATCCATGGGCAATATCGGCCTGGTCTCGCAGGCAGGGGTGTGCGCAGCCGGTATGCTCTGGGGGCTGCGCCATATCATGGATTTCGGCATTATCGCCACCATCGGCAACAAGCTAGACATCAACGAGACCGATATTCTGGAGGCAGTGAGCCAAGACGAGAACATCAATGTCATCTGCATGTATCTTGAGTCCGTGAAAGGCGGGCGGCGTTTCATAGATGTGGCCCGGCGTATCACTCAGGAAAAGCCCATAGTCGTTCTCAAGTCCGGCAGAACCGATGCCGGCAAAAAGGCGGTGGCATCACACACGGCATCCTTAGCCGGCAACGATCTGATCTTCAGCGCCGCCTTTCGCCAGTCCGGGATCATCCGGGCCCGCGATTATGAGCACATGTTCAACTTAGCCCGTGCCATCTCCAAGCAGCCGCTGCCAACAAGGGAAGGCGTATTCATAATAACCTACGCGGGTTCCCTGGGCGTCATTGCCGCCGACGCCATCACCGATAACAGCATGCGTCTCTCCGAACTGGAGCCGCCCTTAAAAGAACGGCTGAAGAGTCTGCTGCCGGATTATGTCTGCGGCATGAACCCCGTGGACTACACCTTCAGCCAGGATGCTGAAACTGTGAAGAAAACCATTGAGATCGGTGTGGACAGCCAGGACGTGGGCAGCTTTATCGTCGTCTTGCAGGCGGAGATCCTGGGCAGCTACGTGGATACTCTCCAGAAGATCGATTACCAGGGCAAGCCCATCATCGCCTGCGTGGCGGGAAAGGAGTTCGCCCAGACCGATGTCATTAAAATGGAAAATGCCGGCATTCCGGTCTTTGGCACGCCCGAACAGGTTGCGGACGCTCTGGGCATTATGTACCGCCACCAGAAGAGAGTTGCCAAAGAGAAGTCCTAAGGTCGATATCCAGGAAGTAAAGATTGGGCAAATCCAGGAAATATAACGCTTTCCTGGATTTAGCCGCTTACGGTACCTCGTAATTGGATGCACAACTGCACAGGGCCGCATCCTTTTCCATCTCATCATAATAGGCTTCCGACTCCGCTGAACATTCCGTCATATTTCCGGTGATATTGAAACCTGGGGGAGGATTCCATGCACCCCAATATCCTTTCACGGGTGTAGCGTTAAAGAGACTGGTGGCATTGATCTTGCTGTCTGCACCCGTGTCCGCGCCTGTGCCCACTTCCGGGCAGCAGGGCAGCGGCTGATAGTAAGCCTCAAAGGTGGTGCTGTTCTTGGCCAGAACTATGCTCTCCTTAGAGACGGCCCTGACGCTCACCTTATTCGTATAATAGGCGCGCCCGCCATCCACCTTGGCTCTCATCTTTATGGTCAGCGTTCTGCCGATATCAAGGGAGGGAAGGGTCCAATTGACCATGCTGCCGTTCGTCTTAGCTCTGATGCTGGAGTTGATGTAGCTGCAGCCTTTGGGAAGATAATCTGTTACATTTAGTGGTTTGAGCAACTTGTTGCCGTCGTTGCTGACATTGATGAGAAAGAGGACGGTATTTTCATCCAGCATGACTGCCGTCTTGCTGATATTCACATGGGGATATAGATGCTTGGGCGTGGCGTGGATGCTTATCGCCGTATCGATCTGAAAGCTTCCGAGGAGCGTCTGATCCAGACCGATGCGCGGCCCGTTTTCCATATTTATATCAAGAGTTCCATTGAACTTACCGAGAAGGGAGAGGGAGGATTTCTCCATCATGGCCTCCATATCGACAGATGTTGCATAACGGATGTCCTTGCTAATTAGGACCCCCGTCCCCTCTTCTTTGGTCAGCATGCCTTCATCCCATAAACTCGCATAGCTCTGGTTTTGGGATCCGGCCCGAAGGAGGACCGGCGCATATTGCACTTTCATGTATTTGTTGACTGAGCCAAGCTCAGTTGTCTCCTGGGATGAGTAGTAACCGCTGCCCGACTCATAGGATCTTTGCAGCCCTTTTGTCCTTTTATCAGAGGATACAAATCCTTTGCCTTTGGCAGATTTGGTGAATTTGACGCTCTCTCCGTAAGAGTCCACGGCCTCTTTTATCCGGAAGCTGCCGTGGTAGTTTTCATCGATCTCCTGGATAACAGCTCTTTCGCCAGGGACACGCTTTTTATAGCTTATCTGAGCCATGCCGGAGCTGAAATCAGCCTCAGAACTGTAAACGGTCTGGTTCATATCCGCCACATAAGTGCTGTTCTGGCTCAGAGTATCTGCGTATAGATATTTTTCACTGAGGGAGTCGCCCAGGATCCTGTTCTCAACGCGAGTTCGATCCGACCACAATGAATCGTAATTAAGGCTTCGATTCCCGGGCAGGAGAAAGGCAGTCTTCCCGTATTTGGCAAACAGATTCTTTTCCAGGCTGATGCTCTTATTTTCTTGATGCAGGCTGCTCTTTGCCTCCTCTTTGTAGTAACCGCTTCCATGCTCCCGACTGGAAATACTGGTGCCGGGCGAGCCGAGAATAACTACAGTTGAATTGCTGATGACTTTGTATAGGTATATTCCATAGTATCCGGATATTTTTGCCCTGTTTATGAGAGCTTCTTTCTTTTCCTGAGTGTCAAATCCTTTGCGAACATAAGCATAACCATCGCCCTGCACCAGAGATGTCTCGTAATAATTCGCCTTCGCTTTCTTAGGGATCTGTACTACTATTTGGATGATTCTTAATTCATTTTCGCCTAGAGTTCCAACTCTCCAGGTCAGATTATTGCCGCTAATAATACTCGGAAGTGGAGACGCACTGATGAGAATCACCTCTGGAAGAAGGTCGGTGACATTCACAGAATCGGCAGGTTCGATCCCAGCGTTCCCGTAATTGATTGTATATGTTATATTATCTTCCCGGTTATAGGCGTTCTTATCTGCCGTCTTCCGGATCCAGAGGGAGTGGACCACATCCGTCACCAATGTCGTATTTTTTCCTTGATACTCATTGGAATCAATTTTGTAAGTATTGATAATTTTTGAAACATCCTTTGGGATATTGATATTTGCCTTCACCTTTATGGTTATTGTCCCTCCCTCGCCCGGTTTCAAGACTGTCCAGTTCCACCAGAGATGATTTCCAGATCTGCCGTTAGGCGGGTCCAGAGTTGGATTGGCATCAACCAGATCGACGTAGGGGTCCAGCCAATCATGAATCGTTACATCGGTCTGGTCTACAGAGCCCACATTTTGATACGTTATGGTGTAGGTCAGCTCCCTGCCGGGCGGCACGAAATCTGAGGAAGCGATCTTGGTAATATTCAACCCGCCGTGAATAACACCCGTCACTAATGTCCATGTTTTCCCGGCAAACTGGAGGGAATTTATTCGATATTTATTAATGATTTTAGAAGCACTCACCGGAATCGAATTATTTACCTTTACCGCTATGGTTATTGTGCCCACCTCGCCCGGATTTAAATCTCCCAGCCGCCACACGAGATATTTTTGGGAGCTGCCGTTGACCAGATCGATGTAGGGGTCCAGCCAATCTTGAATCGTCACATTAGTCTGCTTTATAGAACCATTATTTCGATACGTTATGAAATAGGTCAGGTTCTTGCCGGGAGACACGAAATTTGCAGAAGCTCTCTTGTTAATATACAAATCATTGCCCCCCACAGTGGTATTGATTATACTAATTGCGGAGGAGTTTTCCTTGCACATCAGCTCTACCTGATTGGTAATATACGATCCGGGCAATGCAAGGGCATTGACCCTGGCCTGGATTTGTATCCGGCCTGACTCCCCTATCTTGAGGACTCCCTGGCTCCATTGATTCACAGTCCCCGTATCGGGAACGGGGTCAGAGGTAAGGAAGGTGAGACTCTTGTTGTATGTCTCCTTGATCACAACATCATGGGCATCTGCACCACCAATATTTTCATAAAAAATGGTATAGTTCAGGAGACCGCCCAAAATTGCCGATTCCGGCTGAGCTGTCTTTGTCACTCGTAACTCGGGCAGGGGCCGGAAGACTTCCAGTGTGAATGAATCCCAATCGGACACATCTTTTCCGTCTCTGGTTTTAGCAGTCACTGTGGCCTTATTCTTGAGCAAAAATCTCTCTATGTAAAGCTGATATCCCGGAGTTCTTCGATACTCCTTGCTCAAAATATTTCCCCTGCCGTCTACAATCAGAATTAGTGTATCTCCAGAGATATAATCAATGATAGTAATAGTATTATATCCCTTAGCCGGCAAATCGTACTCTATTTTGAAGTACTCTTTAGTTCCGGGTGGGGGATAGTAGAGTTCTTCGGAGAGGATCTTGCCGGATACAGCATATCGCACAGTTAACACGGCACCGGATATGGTGTCCAGGTAGATGGTTTTATTCAGGTTGCCTTTTAGATCTACTATTTTGCTGAAGGATTCGCCCGTCACTTCATTGCTGTAGTTGTAATATGTATAGTTTAGGATTTCATGACTTGTGACCAGCTCGGCTGCCTGCATATCGAATTGGCCTGCAAATCGGCGTAAGTTATCCATCACAATCTCCAGGCGAACCTTCTTTTCCATCAGCCTTTGTATCGTCTCCGAGAGCTGTGTGGAACCCATCTTGCTTTGCATGATGCGAAGCATGGGATAATCAGACGGATCTAAAACCCGATAATAGTATTCATACCACCATGATTCTCCCGGATCAAGCACCCTGTTTCCATCATCTCCAGATTTATAAATCGGCAGGCAATCCGGCCCCCAGTTCTGCAGGTCGGTGAGATTCAAGTCCACGAGAGGCAAAGTTCCCTGATTTGTTACGTTATATGTGTACAATACAGGGTCTCCTATTCTGACGGGGGCCGTGAATAAGCAATCTTTTTTCAAGGAGATCTTGGCCACCGATCTGGGAAGCACACGAAGATTATAAGTATTATTATAATATTTGCAGCAGCCATATGAGTTAGTTATATTTAGCGATATGACCACATTCTGGGGTGAATCGACAATGGGTGCCGTCCACCGAAAAGATCTTTCCGTGGAGCTCGTTGGGCTTCCATCAGATGCGCTCCACTGGAAAGACACATCTTCTTGAGATACGTTCTGGGCAGCAAAGTTGAAAATGCTCCCGGACGGCACCTCTTTTTCCATGGCAGCCAGAGCAGGAGCGATGCTCAAAAATGCTAAAATCAGGGCGAAGCATGCTGAGATTACAAATATTGTTTTCAATCAATATCACACTACCCAGCTAATAACTGCTACCGGCTCAGGTGTAACGGTTATGTTCATGTTGCACGCGGCCCACTGCTTGGGGCCGCTCTCGGCATTTTCATCCGTCACATAAACCTGTAGATCATGTTGGCCCAGCCCAAATTTCTGCCAATCAATGTCTATGCTTTCTCCTTCATGCGACTCATCCGACTCATGAGAATCATCCGACTCTTCCTGCGACAAAACCCCACTAATCTCTCTTCCGTCCAATTGCCATTTAATTGAGCCCGGAATAAAGCCGGTCAACGTGACTTTGTAGGTCTCGGTTTTGCTCAGACATGCGTGATTCTGCCCAATAATGGTGCAAGGACAGAAATTAAAGACGATCTGCCGGTCGGCATAAGTTACCTTGCCGGATCGATCTCTTACCTGCAATCTCACTATGTAGGTTCCCGGACTATTGTAAGTGTGGGACGGGTTCTTGGCCGGGCTATGAAATCCATCACCAAAATCCCAATCGTAGTCATACGGTCCAATTCCTCCGGTCGTCTGGTCCGCGAATTTAGTAATACCAGAGCAATCCTGCAAATCCCCTGTGAAGAAGGCTGAAAGAGGCATCTCTACCAGAAACTCTGCTTCCTGGCCACCATAGCACTTTGTATTGCGATTGCTGCACTTGCGAACGGCCTGTCTGCAGCTTGTATCTTTTGCAGTCTCCCAGCTCAACACAAGCCTCTTGAGCCGAACCTCTTCACCCCTCGTCCAGATAATATTATAGAGGGGATAGTCTACGGTGGATTTTGCTTCGATTTTGTCCAGGACGCAAAGGCCATCGTTATAAAAAGACCTGCTTAATGTGCCAGACAGGTACAGATCGGCCAGCAAGATCGCTGCATATCGTGGTGCATTGGCATTATTACGAAATGTGGCCCAGAGATAACAGGATTGCTTTTCACCCGGCACTGCAGAAAACAGATCTGCCCCCCTATCATCGCCCAGCCACAGCCGTGATACCGTTACATCATTGGCCTGGCACTGGAATTTGCAGTCTGGCCAGTCCTCGGATAGGGCCGGCTGCATGATCAGAGCAAGAAGGATGAGACGGCAGACGCTGGCCCAAATCATAGTCATAATTCACCCATATAGATGATGATTTAATACTCCTTTTTATTCTTAGTATTTGCATACATTCGTATATAGTTCTATGTGGCCCAACCTGGATAGGTTTTTATTTTTAATATAGATTAATTAAAACTAAATAAACTATATTGATTAAATATTATAAAATATTTATATTAATAATAAAATTTTGCACCTGGGCCGGAGTGGCTCAGGTGCTAAATAGGTCAATCAACTCTTCTTTAATCCCCGCCCTCCTCCGCCATGGATATGTCCGCCGACGGCTCTGGTATGACCTTTACAGCCATGCTGCATTCTTGGCTGGACCAGGCCTTTTCTATGTAATTTCTGTTTACCTTCACCTTTAGTTTGTGTTCACCCAACTCGAATTTGCTTCCGGAGAGGGTAATGCTCTTGCCTGATCCCAGGGATTTCTCATCCATGGACCAGTCATAGCTATTCTTGAACTTGGTGTCCTCTTTACCCGTGTAGCTGTAGGTCTCCTCCTTATTCTTGCACAGAGCGGAAGGCCCGTCCAATGCGCAAACCGCCTGGGAGCATCCAGGGGAGTTCTTGTTGGCTTCTGCTGTACTGCCGTCCAGATGCCAGACTAATGAATCGCCTTTGGATACGACGGCAAAGACGGAGGTCTGGGTTCCCGGTTCAAAGGTGGTGGGTTGTCCCTGGCTGTCAGGGAGTGGCGTGAACTGGTTATTCTTGCCGAGGGATAGGCTGACGGCCACGCCGTTGGTGTTGCTGTAGCCGAAGAAGGCGTTGAAAGTGCCGTCTTTATTGACAGACACGCAGTCCATGGTTGGTTTAATTGCATCTCTGTAAACGCCGGCCGTAACAGTTGCCACGTTTGACGTTATCGGCTTGCCTATGGAGGTTCCAGTAGACGTAGCCGTATTTACGATGGTCGATTTAAGTTCCTCGCCCATGTCACCCTGGACTACTTTATGGGTCAGGCTGCCGGTAGCTTTCTCTCCTGCAGGCAGGGTATTCCGGTCCAGCGTGACTTGGCCCAGCTTGTCATCTACGACAAGGATTCCGCTAACGGTGGTAGTACCCGTGTTGGAAACCACATAGGTATAGACGATATCATCGCCAAGCTTTGCACCACTACCGGCTATCCAAAGCGGTGATGTTGAAGTCGCTGTTTTGGCCAGGCTGATAGAGGATGTGTAGGTCAGGGCGACCGTTGCCGTTGCGGTGGCGCTGGCAGCATTGTTCTGGCTGTCTGTGCCTGACACCGTCACGATATTGGTGAGCGGTCCGGGCAGATCGGCCTCGACGACGAGGTGAGTCGCAGAACCATTAGCACTTGCACCCGGAGCCAGTGTATTAGTGCCCAAGGCGATGGTGCCTAGCTTGTCATCATTCGCGGTTAATCCATTGATGGTGACGGTTCCCGAGTTCTTAACCGTGTAGCTGTAGGTTATGGTAGATCCCACGGCTGCGGTTCCCGTCGACGACACCTTGGCAACTTCCAGTTTGGTGGTGTAAGTCAGAGCGACTGTTGCCGTTGCCGTAGTTGTGACCGGCTGGTTCTGGCTGTCCGTGGCCGCAACTGTTACGATGTTGGTGAGCGGTCCGGGCAGATCCCTTTCGAGCACGGTGTAAATACCGGTTCCCGTTGTGGTCTCTCCCGAAGCGAGGGTGGTCTGGCCTGGTGTTATCGTGCCGACCTTGTCGTCGCTCAGAGTCAGACCAGTGAGGGTCACGTTACCCGTGTTCCTAACTGTGTAGGTGTAGGTTACCTGGCTTCCTACGGCGGCCGTTGTGCTGGAAGGCACCTTGGCCACGCTCATGCTGGCCGTATAGGTCAGGGTGACTGTAGCTGTTGCCGTAGTTGTGACCGGCTGGTTCTGGCTGTCCGTGGCCGCAACAGTGACGATGTTGGTGAGCGGTCCGGGCAGATCGCCTTCGAGCACGGTGTAAGTAGCGGTTCCTGTTGTGGTCTCTCCCGAAGCTAGAGATGTCTTGGCGGGTGTTATTGCGCCTATCTTGTCATCGCTCAGAGTCAGACCAGTGAGGGTCACGTTACCCGTGTTCCTAACTGTGTAGGTGTAGGTTACCTGGCTTCCTACGGCGGCCGTTGTGCTGGAAGGCACCTTGGCCACGTTCAGGCTGGCTGTGTAGGTCAGGGCGACAGTTGCCGTTGCCGTTGCTGTAAGCGGCTGGTTCAGGCTATTCGTAGCCGTGACGGTTACGATGTTGGTGAGCGGTCCGGGCAGATCGCCTTCGAGCACGGTGTAAGTAATGGTGCCGATAGTGTTCTCACCGGGAGCCAGTGTAGTCTTGTCTGTAGCTACGGCACCAAGTTTGTCGTCGCTCAGAGACAATTTGTTGATGGTTATGCTACCCGTGTTATTCACAGTGTAGGTGTAGGTTATGCTGTCTCCTACCCTGGCCGTTGTACTCGAAGCTACCTTGGCCACGCTCATGCTGGACCTGTAGGTCAGGGTGACGGTTGCCGTTGCCGTTGCTGTAACCGGCTTATTCTGGCTGTCCGTGGCTCTGGCCGTGGCAATGTTGGTCAGGGGTCCGGGCAGGTCCGTCTCGACGATGGTATGCGTCGCTGATCCCGTAGCAGTCGCGCCGGGAGCCAGCAGGGCGGTATTCAATGTGATGGCGCCCAGCTTGTCATCCGTCAGAGTCAGAGCGTTTACGGTTACGTTTCCAGTGTTAGTAACGGAGAACTGGTAGGTAACAGTCTCACCCATGGCAGCCGTGCTCGCTGATGGCGTCTTGGTCACCTGCAAAGCGGCGGCGTAGGTAAGCTGGACCGTGGCCGTAGCTGTGGAGCTGACCGCTTTGTTCTGGCTGTCTGTGCCTGACACCGTCACGATATTGGTGAGCGGTCCGGGCAGATCGGCCTCGACGACGAGGTGAGTCGCAGAACCATTAGCACTTGCACCTGGGGCCAGTGTGTTGGTGTCCAGGGCGACGGTGCCGAGCTTATCGTCTGCGAGAGAGAGCGCATTGATGGTAACCGATCCCGTGTTCCTCACCAAGAATTGATAGGTGACGGTTTCGCCCACGTTGGCCGTTTGGGCGGAAGGAGTCTTGGTTACTTGCAGAGTGGCAGTGTAGGTAAGCGCGACAGATGCGGTAGCCCGGCCAGTAACCGGAACGTTCTGGCTGTCTGTGCCTGTTGCTGTGGCCACATTGGTCAAAGGTCCGGGCAGATCCGTCTCAACGACCAGGTGCGTGGCTGACCCCGTGGCCGTCTCGCCTGGTGCCAGAGAAATCTTGTCCAGGGTAATTAAACCGAGCTTGTCATCGTTAAGAGCCAGTCCGTTTATTGTGACAGAACCGTTGTTCTTCACGCTGAACTGGTAAGTTACCGTATCTCCTACTTTGGCAGTATTAGAAGACGGTGTCTTAGTTACGGCGAGGCCAGCGGTATAGGTCAGAGTAATAGTTGCTGTAGCTGTCGCCGTAACCGGCTTGTTCTGGCTATCCGTGCCCTGGATGGTGGCCAGGTTGGTTAGAGGTCCGGGCAGATCGCTCTCCAATATGACATGGGTTGCCGACGCTGTTGCAACAGCTTTCGGGGCCAGTTCTGTCTTGTCGGTTTTTATGGTTCCGAGCTTGTCATCTGTCAGGTTCAAGCCCTTTATTGTGACGTTTCCGGTGTTTGTCACAGTGAACCTGTAGGTTACCGTATCTCCCACCTTGGCAGTGGTAGAGGAGGGCACTTTAGTCAGACTTAAGGCTGCGTTATAGGTCAGAGTCACGGTGGCACTGGCTGTAGCTCTAACCGGCTTGTTGGTCCTGTCCTCAACGCCTGATACAGTTACTGTATTGTTCAGGGGCCCGGGCAGGTCGCTCTCTTTTATGGTATAAGTACTGGTTGCAGTCGTTGTTGCTCCAGGCATAATCGTCCTGGTGGCGGGGACAAGCGTGCCGAGCTTATCATCCACAAGTGCCAGAGAGTTTATGCCTATGGTTCCAGTATTTTGGACGGTATAGGTATAAGTTACGGCCTGGCCTACTGCTGCAGAAGCTGCCGAGGCGGTCTTAGTTACCTGCATCCCCGTGGTGTAGGTCACGTTTGTCCGATAGGTGCAGCTTATGCTGCGGAACGGGTTGGTTGAACCGGGTGCCACATCAGAATAATCCTTGGTTAAGGTCATGCCGATGGTGTGATTGACGGGGCTGTACTGGGTCCAATCTATGTTGACATTTGGTCCGGTGGCTCCTGCGATATTTTTGCCGTCCACATTCCACACAAATGTCGTTCTGCCGCCTGTACCGCCTGTATAGCTGTACGCACCTGTTTCATAGGGGCCGACTTGTGCGGGTCCGCCTATGCCGCAAACCGGCAGAGAGTAGACTTTAATATCAGTACTCGTTTGGTTGACACAACCTCCTTCTTTGGTTCTTATGTATAGCGAGATTGTGACCGCCTTCGAGTTCTCAACCTGAGATACCAGGGGGGCCTTAAATGAAAAACTTCGCGCCGCCCCCTGGCCAATGGTAGCACCGCCAGTTACAGCGGTCCATTGATAGAGGTAATCTCCAGAAGGTGCTTGCAGGGTCACAGTCTGTCCAGAGGTTACGAGCTGAGTTACGGCGAGGCTGGGCACAGCTGCGCCCAGCGACGATCCGGTCAGCAGGTAAACCAGCGATAAAAGCATTACTAGAGTTATCGCTTTGCTATGATATGACATGATTTTTCCTCCTATATCCCAACTATTCGGTCAGCATCCGGTTATCTTAATCAGAGGCATCTCTCCTATTGCCATCAGGTATATTTTTTTCAAACAGACTCCAAATTGTAATAACTATTCAGAGTTATTGAAAGTTATATGGGCAATTCTTTTTGCGTTTATTCATACCTGGAATAGCATTAGATACATCCTTTCAGAGACCAAATTCAGATAACCATATAATTGGTTGTAGGCTTATCTATTTTAACTCTTTCACCATGTTTCGGGAATTAATGGCTTAAAATATTGCTATTTCATCTTATATACAATATTATATAATTTAACATTCAGATTTCCAAATTTCTATTTGTATTTGTATCCAGTATGCAATTCGCAAAACAAATGTTTTATATTTATTTTATACAGATTCAGAAAATCATGATATCATAAGGATATTAATTTTTCCTTAAATTTTATGCGCGACGGTCTAAATTTTAGACAACCACAAGTATTATTAGCAATAGAAGCACAAATAATTTAGAAGATTTGCAGTAATTCGCAATTGAATGCATAATATGATAAAAATAAACCATAGAGGTGAAAGGAAAATGTATCTGAAGAGAATGCTGATTTATGCAGGACTGGCTATATTAATGGCACAGCTTATTTTTGCAGGTGCGTCTGCACAGAATGGAACCGGCGTTTTGAATCTGATCATTAAAATGGAACAGTCTCCACTGGCAGAGGGAAAGAGTCTGGCGGAAAAAGAGGACTTAGAGATGAACTCCACCACAAATCTGCTCAATGAGGCGGACTCCAAAGGACTCGCAGTTTCGGTATCCGTCACAGGAGATATCGCCAATAGTATATATCCTCTCTATGTCACTATGCTCGGCTCCAAAAAGAATCATGAACTGATGATGGGAGGTATGAACGGGAGCGATGAATTGGTCTCCTTCGAAGATCAGGATGCGAGGCTTCGTAAGACCAAGAGATACGTTGAGGATGATTATATCTGCGGAGTAGAGCAGCTCAAGGTGGCCGGCTACCTGCCCGTGCCCGATTCCTTTAACCAGAGCCAATACAAGATCCTGGATGATCTGGCGATATTGTACCTGGTAGATGAAATGGGATTGCCGGAAAGCCAGGGCAAGATTGTGCCTTATCTCATGGACGGATCTGCCTTTTATGTGGTTCCTTTGAGCGAGGGGCATGCACTTCGCATGCATGACGGAGCGGCAAAAGCGGCCGGCTTGAACGGTACGCAGTGGTATGACCAACTTGCCGGCAAATTCGATGAGTCAGCCGGCAAGGGTGAACCAATGGTCGTGGTCTTCACCAATACGGTCTCCGGATCAGATGAATACCTGGATGCCTACAAGAAGTTCGTAGAATATGCATCAAGCAAAGGCGCCAGCTTTGTTACCACCAAGGCTTTGGTGGAAAGCCATAAGAATGCATAAGGTTCTTGTGTAGTAGAATAATCGAGTCCTCTGTGAGTCCTCCGTGCGCTCTCGGGTCTCTGTGGTGGTAGTCCGTAAACCATTGGTTATAACCAGTGGCTAACGACGTTTTCACCACAGAGACACCGCAGTTCACAGAAGGACGCACAGAGCGACTAACTAACAATTGCTAAACATCAATCTTTATGCCGAAGAGCTTCTCGAATTTCTCATACTTGGCCCGGGCCCGATAGATGTTTTGCCGGGTATAGGGCGCTCTCTGCTCATAGGCCAGCATGTCTCTGATCTCGGCCTGGGTGAAGACCGTTTCTAGCTTCTCTTTGGCAATTGAGGACACACTCACTTTTTCCGTGCATATCTCCAGACTACTGTCCCCCTGCCAGTTCCACTGCCTATCATAGCGCATCAGAATAAGGTGCTCATTCTTGCAATGCGCACAGACCAGCCAGTTCGATTCTGTAGAGTGATATGCCAGGCTCTCCAGGTCCAGGTCACACTTGCTGCAAAATCCCACCATATTACACTCTAATGAGACCGGTTCCAGCCGTCTTCCTTCAAAAATGAGATTATGACTCTTCTCATCAAGTTGGTTCATCTTGACTTTAAGACGTCCGCCATGCTATAAATTCCGGGCTCTTTACCGACTACCCATTCTGCCGCCCGCACGGCGCCGCTGGCAAATGCAGTTCTGCTGTGGGCCTGGTGCTTAATCTCGAGGCGTTCACCTGTTCCTGCCAGGAGCACAGTGTGATCACCTACAATATCTCCGCCGCGCACGGCGTGCACACCAATCTCTTTTCCTCGCGGCATGATGCCTTCCCGGCCATACACGATCTCCTTTTCGCCCAGAGCCATCTTTATCGCCTGCACTGTGGCCAGAGCCGTGCCGCTGGGGGCATCTTTCTTCTGATTATGATGGGCTTCAATGATCTCGATGTCGTAGTCCTTGAGGGCCGCCGCCGCATCGGCTACCAGCTTCCAGAATACATTTACGCCTAAGGAGAAGTTGGGCGTTATGACTGCAGCCACACGGCCTTCGATGGCTTTTTTCATCAAAGAATGCTGCTCTGTTGAAAAGCCCGTAGTTCCCACCACAAGATCAATTCCAAGACTTGCCGCCGTGCATACGTTATTTACCGCCGCTTTGGCAATGGTAAAGTCGATGAGCACATCCGGTTTGCTCTCCCTTAAGACAAACTCCAGCGTCGCCGCGTCTTTGACGATGATGCCGCCAGGGAGAACCGCTCCTGCCCCAACAGCATCCAATCCGGCCACGAGTTGCATGTCTTTTACCTTGGCCGCCTCCTGGATGATCAAAGTGCCCATGCGTCCCAGGGCACCGGCTATGGCTATGCGCGTCATGCTCTCTCGCCTAGCCTTTCCAGTATCTCTTTTAAGAAGAGCTCTTTCTCAGGAGCCATTTGCCCCAGAGGAAGACGCATTGGTCCGCCGGCCCGCCCCAGATATTTTTGAGCCGTCTTCACCGGAATAGGATTAGTCTCCAGGAACATGGCTCGCACCAGGGGGGCAAGCTCATAGTGCAGCGCTCTCGCTTTCTCGAAGTCGCCCTTCAAAATAGCGTCCACCATGGCCACAGTCTTTCTAGGAGCCACATTGGCCACCACGGAAACTACACCTTTGGCGCCCAGAGACATGGTGGGCAGGGTCAGATCATCATCTCCCGAGAGAACGACAAAATCGCTGTCGCGAGTTAGCTCGATGATCTGAGATTGCTGAGAGAGGCTTCCACTGGCTTCCTTTATGGCCACGATGTTCTTTACCTTGGACAATTTCGCGACCAATTCCGGCTTGAGATCTATTCCGGTTCTCTTGGGAACATTATAGAGCACAATTGGGATGTCGCACTTTTCGGCGATAGTCTTGAAATGCTCGAACATACCCCGATCATTGGGCTTGTTGTAGTAAGGCGTGATCAATAAAGCAGCAGATGCACCGGCTTTGGCCGCATGGCGCGTCAGCTCCAAAGCCTCACGGGTATTGTTTGAGCCCGTGCCTGCAATTACTGGTACCTTGGAAGATTCCACGGCAATCTCCACTACCCTTTTATGCTCCTCAAAGGTTAATGTGGCCGACTCACCAGTTGTGCCGCAGGGAACAATGCCTGCTATGCCGGTTTTATTCAGGTAATCAATGTTCTTCCTCAGTCCCTCCTCATCCAAGCTCTCATCTTCCAAAAACGGCGTAATTAATGCGGGAAACACGCCTTTAAGCAGCATCGATCTCGACCTCGCCTCGGCGAGTTCGTCTCTGCCGCATCACATTGGAAATATATCCTGCAACACGATTTCGTATGGTCTTATTTTTGATGTCGGTGTACTCTGATACTACCAGTTTATTTTGTTCAAAGTCAGGGCTAAATGAGCTTTCGTAGGTTCTCAACAGATCCATCGCGAAATTCTTGATATAACTAGGTTTTACACTTCCCATAATCAACACTCCAGCTAGAGCAATTCGTTGTGCATCCTTGCCTCACCAATTTATATCTTCCCGTCCCCGGGGGTTGTCCCTACCGCTTGTCTAGCGAAGTTCATGGACAATAGCGATTCGCCGCATGCCGCTGCCTGGTTGACCGGCCCCACGCCCTTTCCCACTCGCATGCTGCCGAGAAGCGCCCTTTCTGCGAACCTCTTGGCCTGGCAGGCCGCATCTTTAAGGGAGCAGCCCTGGGCCAGAAATGATGTTAATGCGGCAGAGTAGGTGCATCCTACGCCGTGGTTGCCCCCCGCCACCCTTCTCCCCGGCAAAAGGATGACCTCAACATCATTCGCCAGGAGATCGGTGCAGTCCAGATGGCCGCCCTTAACGATTACCGCTTTTGGCCCAAGCTCTAAGATCTCATGTGCGGCGAGTTTTGCACTGTCTCTGTCGCGAACCACTATTCCCGTCAGAGCCTGGGCCTCGAAGATATTGGGAGTTACTACCGTTGCCAGTGGAATGAGGTCTGCTTTTAGCGCCTCTACCGCCTCAGGTCGAAGCAGCCTGCCACCCGCTTCCGCTTCAATCACCGGATCTAAGACGAAGGGGATATCTGTCATCCGCAGGTGATGGGCCACCGCAGTCACAATCTCGGCGGAGTGGAGCATGCCCGTTTTAGCAAAAGCAACGGAGAAATCATCAGTGATCGACCTCATCTGCTCTACTACTATGCCGAGTTCCAGGCCATAGACCCGTTGCACACCCTGAGTGTTTTGGGCAGTAATGGCGGTGACGGCGCAGGTTCCATGCAGTCCCAGGACGCAGAACGTCTTAAGGTCCGCCTGGATGCCGGCCCCGCCCCCCGAGTCAGAGCCGCCGATGGTAAGCACGACTTGTGGCATTTGTCACCCATTTTTTGTCCGGCGAATTTAGGAGATCTTCTTCTCTGCCGCCTGAATCATTTCCGGCGGAAGCTTGTACTTTTGCGCGATCTTCAAAGCCTTGCGGTAAAGGCCGGCTTGCATATGCAGCTCGTAGGACTTAGTGGCCGCTTGCAGCAGCATCTCATTAGGAAGCTCAAACTCCTCGGCAATCTCGGCTGCGTTCTTAACCAGACCAAAGCTCATGCTCTTATTATAAGCCTGAACCGCAGCCTGCCGGACCAGATCCTGAGGAAGGCCATATTCCTTGGCATAATCGGCAGCCGCATGATAAAACTCGCTGTCGATTTTCCGGTTGAATGACCGCTCTGCCGCTTCCAATCGAAGATTCGCGGGAAGGTCGTACTTCTTGGCCAGATCGGCAGCCAAAGAGTAGTCGCCTTTCTTCATATTAACATCGTAGGCTTTGCGGACAGCCTCGATTAGCATATCACTCGGCAAACCAAAGTCGGACTTAATCTTTGCCGCCTCCTGGTAGGCACCCAGGTTCATCTTTATGGTAAACTGTCTTGCACCTTCGGCCAGATTACTATCATCCATAGAAATCCTCCATAACGGTATCACCAATTTTAGCTCTTCGCTATTTCCAATTACTATGTTTTTTCAGTTGTCAGTTCGTCTCTCTGTGCGTACTCTGTGAACTCTGTGGTGAATGGTTCGTAGCCATTGGTTATAACCAGCGGCTAACGACGTTTCAACCACAGAGACCCGAGAGCACACGGAGAACTCACAGAGACTCTATTATACTATTACCCACTCGATACAGCTAGGAACTCCAATTTTTATGCAATACAATATTATTGTCCCTGGAATAAGAACCTATCAGTCCTCTATCCTCTCCCGGAGATTGGCTACAAAAGCATACTGGGTGGTGGTGGGAAGCTTTCTTCGTAGCTCCCTTACCTCTGCAAGATAGATTATTATCTGCCTTGTTTGGGCTTGCGGCCTTTCTTTGCCTAAGATCTTGGCTACAAGCTCTACCTCCGGCTCGCCCTGCACCCGGGCAGCGCCATTGCCAAAATCGGGAGACATCTCAATTAGCATGGGTAGCCGCAGTCGGCTCCAGAGAAATCTGGGCAGGCTCTCTGAGATCAGATTCAGTTCGGCCTTGTCCATGATGAAAAAAGTATTATCCTTTCCCTTGACGCCGGGCTTCTCCATGGTCAAAAGTTCGGCCAAATTGGTTCGCTTACTGGGCAGGTGCTGGTTCATGGTCTGAATGGTCTTGACCAGAATATTCTTGTTCATCGCCGGTCCGTCATCGGAAAATGCCATTCCTGTCTTTTATGCTCTCTTGCGACTTAAAGGTAACTGTTATAGGACAAGTCGCAAGAAAATATCCATATTAAAACGTATTTATATATCTGTAAATCAGTCTATTTTTCTTGAGATTCAGACACCTTCGCGCCGCCTGGGCCACATTCTCCCGATCTTCCTCCCGGCAGTAGATCCCGAAGCGCCAGGTAGCCCGGTGCGCCCTTTCCAGGATGCTGACTAGCGGAGACACCTCCCGCAGGGGTCTGACCTCACCCTCGACGAGAGCGGGAAAGTTGCCCTCCGGTGTATCAGGAAGCGTGGGATTGTCCACCAGAATGTAATCTGCCTCTACTCCCGCCTCATGGGCAATCTCCTGGGCCAGCATCTTTTCGCTTACCTTGAGAACGGAAGGGTCCAGGCACTCCAGCCCGACGTAAACGGCGCGCTTAAAAATTCTCCGAGATTTGATGCGAGAAGCCATCTCCGCCGCATAGCCGCCCGACCTTTCCAGGGAATTGAAGAGCTGGATGTCGTCCATGTCTTTTACGGTTGGAGCATTGGCTCCGTCCTCAATCATGCGCCGGATCCCGGCGGAGATCATGCACTCCGAGATGCGGCAGACATGATGATAATAAACGGATGGATGCATGAGCAGCCGGGAGATGAGAAGCGATGTCGCCGCCTGCACGCCTCCTGCCTCCACCACCAGCTGTCCCTGGTGAAGGGTCATCTTTTGCAGTAGACGCAATCGATCGATCACTCCGTAGGCTACGCCTGTGTAGTGAGCATCCCGGATCAGGTAGTCCATCCTATCCACATCGATCTCGCCGCTCACGATCTGCCCCAGACCTACTCCATTTATGGCGGCCTGAATATCGGTGGCCTTCAGGCCGTAGTTGTCTAAAACTACCCGAAGCTCGCCCTTCTTCAGTAGATCAATGATGCTCTCGTGATCTTTTCGCAGGTATGGGGCAAGAGCCGACTCGGTGGCATGGGAGAGTGGCCCGTGGCCCACGTCGTGCAAAAGTGCTGCGGCGCAAACCAGCATCTTATCCTCTTCTGGCAAACCGAGATGGTTCGCAAGCAGATCTGCCAGATGGTAGGCTCCCAGGCTGTGCTCGAAGCGAGTGTGATTGGCACCGGGATAGACCAGGCTGGCCAGGCCGAGCTGCTTGATCCAGCGCAGCCGCTGCATCTGGGGTGTGTCCGCGATTTCCAGGGCCAGGCCCTCCAGCAAAACATAGCCGTGCACGGGGTCTCGGATCTCGGTCATCGGGCTAAACCCTGGTGTCTCCTACATTAATATTGTTCTGGATGGCCAATCAAATTGTTTTTGAATATTTTTTCATAAAGTTTTAACCGGTACTATAATTACGCAAGTAAGAAATACTTGATGATAGAACTTTGATTCAGATTCCACATATCAGCATGTAACTGGTTGGGGGCGTAGGGATCAAAGAAGATTTCTTATTGAACGAAGCAGATACCTGCAGAAAATATGTGGAGCCCAGACTCGTCCAAGCGGGCTGGGACGATGAGCCCCATTCTTTCACCGGGCAGCAGAACTTTACAGATGGCCGCATATTCGTTGTAGGCGATAAGGCCAAGCGAAAAAGCCGGAAGCGCGCCGATTACCTGCTTCGCTATACACGTGATTTCAAGATTGCTGTTGTCGAAGCCAAACCAAAATATAAAAACCCGGGCGATGGACTGCAACAGGCCAAAGAGTACGCACAATTTCTGGGCCTGAAATTCGCCTATGCCACAAACGGAGAAGGTATAGTCGAATTCGACTTCACAACCGGAAAAGAATGTTTCCTTGAGGCGTTTCCTTCCCCGCAGGAGCTGTGGTCGCGCTATTGCCAGGCATCTAAAATTGAGGACGCACAGACCAAAGAGCGAATTCTATCCCCCTACTACCACTCGCCGGGAAAGGTGGCTCGCTACTATCAGGAGATTGCCATCAACCGGTCCATTGAAGCCATCTTGCAGGGCAAGAATCGCGTTCTTTTGACCATGGCCACGGGGACCGGCAAGACCTTCGTGGCCTTCCAGATCTGCTGGAAGCTGTGGGAGTCCGGCTGGAATGCACGGGGCGAGAAGCGACGCCCCAGAATTCTCTACCTGGCAGACAGGAATATCCTCATCGATGACCCCAAGGACAAGACGTTCACGCCCTTTGGAGACGCTCGCTGGAAGATCGAGAATGGAGATGCCATCAAGAGCCGCGAGATGTACTTTGCCATCTACCAATCCCTGGCCAAGGACGAGCGGCGACCAAGCCTCTTCCGCGAATACCAGCCGGATTTCTTTGATCTGATAATAGTAGATGAGTGCCACCGGGGCAGTGCCAGGGACGAGAGCAACTGGCGAGAAATTTTGGAGTATTTCCAGCCCGCTTACCAGTTGGGAATGACGGCCACCCCGCTACGCGATGACAACCGGGACACTTACGCCTACTTTGGCGATCCCATTTACACCTACAGTCTGCGGCAAGGAATTGAGGACGGATTTCTGGCTCCTTACCGGGTGCATCGCATTGTCACGGATGTGGATGCGGCTGGCTGGAGGCCCAGCCAGGGAGAGAAGGATCGCTTTGGCCATGAGATTCCGGATGGCGAGTACCAGACCAAGGATTTCGAGCGCGTCATTGCTTTGCGGGCGCGCACTGAGGCCATCGCTCGCCATCTGGCCGAGTTCATGAGAAATACGGATCGATTCGCCAAGACCATCGTCTTTTGCGTGGACCAGGAGCACGCCGACGACATGCGCCGGGCGCTCAATAACCTTAATTCCGATCTGGTGGCCAAGAATTCAGATTATGTCTGCCGGGTGACATCGGATGAGGGACAGATTGGAATGGGCCATTTGGGCCGGTTTCAGGAGCTTGAGACTATCACGCCCGTGATTCTGACCACCTCCAAGCTGCTCACCACGGGCGTAGATGCGCCCACCTGCAAGAATATCGTTCTGGCCAGGGTTATTGGCTCCATGACCGAGTTCAAGCAGATCATTGGCCGGGGCACACGAGTGCGGGACGACTACGGCAAGCTCTTCTTCTCCATTCTGGATTACACGGGCAGCGCCACGCTGCTCTTCGCCGATCCGGATTTTGACGGAGACCCCATTGGCACAGGTGATGGGGAGAGCAAAAAGGGTGGAGGAGGAGGCAGAGCGGGCGGCAGTGGCGGAGAGGACGAAGAGGCGAACACGCCGAATGAGGGTGAAAATGCACCGCGCAAGTTCTACGTGGACGGCGGGCACTTTGAGATCGCCACGCACTACGTCTCCGAGCTGGACCCGGATGGAAAGCAACTGCGTGTCATCAAGTTCACAGACTATGCCGCCGAAAAGGTGAGAACGCTTTATCCCACGGCCTCCGTCCTGCGGGCCAAGTGGGCAGATCTCGAGCAGAGGGCGGAGATCATGGCCGCCCTGGAGGAGAGAGGAATTGATTTCCAGAGCCTGGCCCGTGAGGCCGGACAGCCTGAGGCTGATTCCTTTGACCTGCTCTGCCACCTGGCCTTCAATGCGCCCCTGCAGACGCGCAGGCAGCGAGCGGAGCAACTTCGGCGAAAGAAGCCGGACTTCTTTGGGCAATACGGCCCGGAGGCCAGGGCCATTTTGGAGGAGCTGCTGGAGAAGTACTCAGAGCACGGCACGGCCCAGTTCGTGATGCCACAGGTGCTGAAGGTGCCACCTATTTCCGAACACGGGAACGTAACGGAGATAATCACCATCTTTGGTGGAGAGGAAAGGTTAAAAGACGCAGTGGACCAGCTACAAGTGCTTTTGTACGCTGCTTGATGATAGGAGTAGTAATTCCATGGCCCGAACTCGTAAAACTAATGCCTCTGAAGTCGCACTCACCACAGCGCAGCAATTAGGCAGCATCGTCAAGTCCTGCCGGGATATAATGCGAAAGGATAAGGGCCTCTCCGGCGATCTGGACCGCTTGCCCATGCTGGTCTGGGTGATGTTCCTCAAGTTCATCGACGACATGGAGAAACTCAGGGAGTCTGAAGCGTTTTTGAAGGGCGAGAAGTTCCGTCCGGCCATCGCTGCTCCCTACCGCTGGCGGGATTGGGCCGCGCCCGAGGATGGCATCACCGGAGACTCGCTGATCGCCTTCATCAATCAGGACCGAGCCACCCGGCCGGGCGGAGGCGAGGGGCCGGGCCTCTTTGCCTACCTGCGGGCCTTGCAGGGCGAAAACGGAGGCGACCGGAGGGATGTGATCGCCACCGTCTTCCGGGGCACGGTCAACCGCATGATCAGCGGCTATCTTTTGCGGGATCTGATCAACAAGATCAACAGCATCCACTTCAGCTCCTCTGAGGAGATTCACACCTTGAGCCACCTTTACGAGTCCATGCTCAAGGAGATGCGGGATGCTGCGGGCGACTCAGGCGAGTTCTACACGCCCCGCCCGGTGATTCGCTTCATGGTGGCTGTGACAGATCCAAGGCTGGGCGAGACCTTCCTGGACCCGGCCAACGGCACGGGCGGCTTTTTGGTGGAGACTTACAAGCACCTGTATGAGCAATGCAAGACGGTGGAGGACGCTATCGTGCTGCAAAAGCACAGCATCTATGGCGGTGAGGCCAAGCCCCTGCCTTACATGCTCTGCCAGATGAACCTGCTATTGCATGGTCTCGAGTTTCCCCAAATCGATCCTGAGAACAGCCTGCGCTTCCCCTTGCGAGAAGTGGGCGACAAAGATCGTGTGGACGTGATCCTCACCAATCCGCCCTTTGGCGGCGAGGAGGAGCGCGGCATTCTGGGCAATTTTCCCGAAGACAAGCAGACCTCGGAGACTACCTTGCTATTTTTGCAGCTCATCATGCGCAAGCTGCGACGCGCTCCCGCGCCCGGACGCGCGGGCGTGGTCGTGCCCAACGGGGCTCTCTTCGGGGATGGCGTAGCGGCACGGATCAAAGAGGAGCTGCTGAGGGAGTTCAATCTGCATACTATTATCAGGCTGCCCAATGGAGTTTTCGCGCCCTATACCGGAATTCCCACTAATCTGCTCTTTTTCGACCGCACCGGGCCGACCAAAGAGGTCTGGTACTACGAGTTGCCGTTGCCCGAGGGCCGCAAGAACTACACCAAGACCAAGCCTCTGCAGTTCGAGGAGTTTGCCGACTGCCTGGCCTGGTGGAAGGAGCGGGGCGAGGGCGAAAGGGCCTGGAGGGTGCCGGCGGAGCAGATTGCCCAGAATAACTACAATCTGGATATCAAGAACCCCAACGGAAAGAAGGATCTGGAGCAACTGCCGCCCGAGGAGCTGGTGGATAGCATACTGGAAAAAGAGAAAAGAATTGCGGAATTGATGTCAGAAATTAAGCGATTCCTGGTCAAGCAAAAAGATTTTCAAAGCCTAAATCGTTAGAGGAAATACATGCCTGCAGAAACATCACAATCAAGCTTAAGGCCCTTTTTTGGGGAAGGGTTCCTAGAAGACCATGTTGGTCGCATGATATCCGAGCCACGTATCGCTGTTGTAGAACTCGTCGCAAATTGCTGGGATGCAGGAGCATCAAATGTTGAGATAACATGGCCTGAAAAAGTAAAAGGACAATTTCAGATAGTTGATGATGGAACAGGAATGGCGAAAGAAGAATTTGAAAATATTTGGCTTGAATTAAGTTATAATCGTGTTTTGAGACAAGGTCCACAAGTCAAATTTCCTGATTCCACTACGGTAACCAAACGAGCTGCATATGGAAGAAACGGAAAAGGTAGACACAGTCTTTTTTGTTTTGCTGATGAGTATTTCGTTGAAACATGGAAAAATGGAATAGCATCTACATTCACAGTAAATAGAAATTATCAAGATGAGGGATCACGTAACGCTCCTTTTAGCATAAAATTCATTAGCCAAATTGCTAAGGAAGGGCACGGTACGAAAATATATTGCTTAATAGATAAAAATTATATTATAATTGATGAAGTTAAAGAGCTTTTGGGCACCAAATTTATTACAGATCCTTCCTTTTCGATAAACTTAAATGGGCATAAGATCGAGCTTTTCGATTCTAATGATATTCATGAAGAATTTTATGATATTTCTGGAGAAGGAATCGTTAGAATTTTGAGACTTGATAGCAAGTCTACAGGAAGGACTAGCAAACAACATGGTGTTGCGTGGTGGGTAAATAACAGATTGGTAGGGGAGCATTCATGGAAAGGATTGGATGGCAGTTATCTTGATGCAAGAACATCGGAGGCAAAGAGATACACATTTATCGTAATGGCTGATTTTCTAATAGATGAAGTCAAGGCGGATTGGACTGATTTTAAGGATACGCAAAGAGCAAAGAATACTGTAAATCTGATAAATTCGTATATTCTGAAATCAATACAAAACTTAATGCAAGATGTTCGTATTGCAGCCAAAAAAACAGTCTTGGCCAAACATAAACAAAATCTGAAGCAGTTGAGTAATCTATCAAAGGAGCAAGTAGGCAATTTTATAGACGAAGTTCAGCAAAAATGTCCAACGATGACGCAAGAACATCTATCTAATACCGTAGAAATTCTTACTAATATTGAGTTGACAAGGACGGGTTTTAAGCTACTTCAGCAACTCGTGCAATTGGCCCCCGATGATTTAAACACACTATCTGATATTCTCGATAAATGGAGCATTAATGAGGCCAAATTAGTTCTGGAAGAATTGCAGTGGCGATTGAGACTGATAGAAAAGATGGAAATTTTAATAGAAAATGTGAATACAGATGAATTACATGATTTGCAGCCGTTATTTGAAAAAGGACTCTGGATATTTGGGCCAGAATTCGAAGGGCTACAATTTACATCAAATTTGACGCTTTCCACGGTCTTAAAAAAATTCTTTGGAAATGGGATTATAGATCATTCAAAAAGGAGACCGGATTTCATTGCCTTACCTGATGCCTCATTAGGGGTATATAGCAGTGATGATTTTGATGAAAATGGAGAAGTCTGCGGATTTAAGAAGATACTAATTGTTGAATTAAAGAAAGGCGGTTCTTCAATTAAAATTAAAGAGAGGAGACAAGCAGAGGATTATGCTACAGCACTTAATAAATCCGGTAGATTGTCGCCCAACACAAAAATTTTATGTTACGTACTTGGCGCAAAAATTGAATGCGAGTACATTAATATTGGTGATAATATAGACGTTTTTCCAAAGGCATACAGTATTATTTTGCGACAGGCAAATGCAAGAACATTTAATCTAATTAAGAAAATTAAATATCAAAAGGAAATTTCAGAATGCTCTGATAAGGAAATCTCAGAAGTCCTTTCGCAGCAAGAGGTAACAGATTTTCAAAGCAAGATAAGTGGATGCAGCATAATCTAATAAAATTTTTAATATAGCTTGCTGAGGGCAAATGACACAACTCAAATATATTCTTGCGAAATCGGAAGAACAAATTGAAGTAAAACCTGAATGCCGATATCGACAGGTGACAGTAAAGCTTTGGGGAAAAGGGGTAATACTTCGTAATGAAGTCTTTGGATCAGAGATTGCTGCATCGAAACGACATGTTTTGCGTTGCCAAGAGTTTTTAGTGTCTAGAATTGATGCTCGTAATGGCGCTTTTGGCCTTGTTCCAGATTCACTCGACGGGGCTGTGGTAAGCTCCGATTTTCCTGTGTTCAAGCTAGATTTAACAAGAATATATCCTAGATTTTTAGAGTGGATGAGCAGAACTAACCGATTCATTGATATCTGCAAAGCATCTAGCGAAGGAACGACAAATCGTGTTCGTTTGAAAGAGGATCGTTTTCTTGAATCTGAAATTTCCATACCTTCGCTTGACAAGCAACGCCGCATCGTGGCCCGCATCGAAGAGTTGGCCGCCCGGATCGAGGAGGCGCGGGAGCTGCGCAGGCAGGCGGCGGAAGAAGCTGATGCATTGATGAATAGATATGCAGAATCTCTTTTTAATAATAGTAACTGCGATACGAAACCTATTGAATCAAGCTGCGAAGTTAAGGGCGGAATTCAAAAATCAAGCAAAAGAACACCAGGGGCAAATCCCCGAAGGTATATCACAGTCGCCCACGTTCAGCGAAATTGGATTGATACTTCAGACCCACGTTATTTTGAAGTGTCCGATGAAGAGCTTGAAAAACTGAGACTGCTTTCAGGAGACGTGCTCGTTATCGAAGGAAATGGAAGTGCGGATCAAATTGGAAGGACTGCCCTTTTTAGCGGCGAAATAGAAGACTGCGTTCATCAAAATCATGTTATTCGCATTCGTCCAAATTCGAATCTGATTTTGCCGGATTACTTGAATGGATTCTTAAATAGTCCACCTGGTCAAAAACAAATGCGTGAACGCAGCAGGACAACAAGCGGGCTATTCAACCTAAGTGTTGGCAGGATTAAGAGCATAGATGTGCCATTGCCATCGTTGAACGATCAGCAAAAAATATTCAAAAAACTTCAAGCGATGCAATCCAAGCTCGACGCCCTCAAGCGCCACCAGGCGGAGACCGCCGCCGAGCTGAACGCGCTCCTTCCGGCTGTGTTGGAGCGGGCCTTCCGGGGCGAGCTCTGATGAAAAAGCTTACATCTATCATTTGGTGATACTATTAGGAGGATGTTATGGCCGAAGGAATAACGCGCATCACTGTAAAGGGCTTCAAGTCGATAGCCGATGAGTGCTCCATTGAAATTCGCCCCCTAACGATCTTAGCCGGGGCCAACAGCTCGGGCAAGTCGAGCATAATGCAGCCCATCCTGATGATGAAGCAAACACTGGAGGCTCCTTATGATCCCGGTCCACTTTTAATTGATGGCCCCAATGTCCGTTTTACCTCCGCAGAGCAGTTCCTCTCCCAGTTGGATGGCGAGGTCATGGGCAAGTTCAGCATGGGGTTGGAAGTGAAAAGCTCGTCATCATTCAATGAGGCCTTCATCAGCAAGCCACAATCGGGAATGGAGATCGATGAGATTTCCTACAAAAATGAAGACGGTATCATAATCCTCCGGCCTGATATGACCCAAGAAGATATTAAGGCAGTTTCTCCTCCATGGGGTAATATTGGTTTAAATGGTTTAAAAACTTATAAATATAATACTACTAGTATAGAACGAAATAGATGCTTCTTTGAGCTAAAAATAATTAATAAATCTAAAAGGCCATTTAGTCGCGAAACCGATTGGAGTAGAACTTTTTCAAACGCCATCTTGAGCCTCATCCATGTGCCGGCATTGCGAGGCAATCCCGAAAGAAATTATAAAAAGACCTCCGTGGGTCCCATGTTTCCCGGAACCTTTGAGATCTATGCAGCCAGCATAATCCACCACTGGCAAGCAACTGAGGACACCCGCCTGAATGATCTGGGAACTGCTCTGGAGCAATTGGGCTTGACCTGGAAGGTTAGTTCAAAAAAAGTTGATGATGTCAGTTTTGAGGTAATGGTTGGCCGTCTCATTCACGGAACAAATGGCAGCTCCAAAGACTTCGTGAGCATTGCCGATGTGGGATTTGGCATTTCTCAAATCCTTCCCGTTATCGTTGCCCTCTTGACTGCAGAGCCGGGCCAACTGGTCTACATCGAACAGCCTGAGATTCATCTCCACCCGCTCGCCCAGACTGCGATGGCTCAGATTCTTGCAGATGCCGCCAATCGAGGCGTAAAGGTAGTAGCTGAGACGCACAGCTCTCTGCTGCTCTTGGGCATTCAATCTCTTGTTGCCGAAGGCAAGCTCTCCCCAGATAAAGTCAAGCTTCACTGGTTCAAGAGGCGGCCTGAGGACGGCGTTACAGAAATATCCAGTGCCGACCTGGATAAAGCCGGTGCTTTTGGCGATTGGCCGGAAGATTTCTCCTCGGCAGAGATGGACGCCGATGCTCGTTACATACATGCCGCTGAAGCAAGACTGGAGTCTAATTGATGTCATCAGCAGAGTCAAAGCGTTTGGTCATTGACGCATCCGTTGCTACATCTACGGGCGAAAGAGGTCAACGGGGAGAACTGTGCCAGGCCTTCTTGAGGGTCATGATTGATGAAACATACCATCGCTTGGTGATGACGCGAGAGATCGGAGCTGAATGGGATATACATTCTCATCCTTTTGCTCGCCGCTGGCGAAGAAGCATGAATGCCAAGAGAAGGGTCGACAGGCCAAACGTAGATCATGATGTCGCATTTTGCCTTAAAATTGAACGAGCAAGTCAAACCGAAAAGGCTCTTGTTGCTATGGAGAAGGATCTTCGTCTCATCGAAGCTGCAAGAATAACAGACAAGCGTGTCATTTCTCTGGACGATACTGCCAGAAGCTATTTTTCAGCAGTTTCAAACCAGGTCCGTGAACTTAGGGACATTCTGTGGGTAAATCCAGTCAATGATGACGAGACGCCGACAAAATGGTTGACGGACGGGGCTCCGATAGAGGTGCAAAGGCAACTGCGCCCATGATCGACGCCCTCGCCGCGAGCCGCCCGGCTGTCGCCAGGATCCGGGCCTTCCGGGGCGAGCTTGGAAGCAGTCGCTCGCATCATTTGCATTTCCTGGATTACCCGCAAGAAGAATACTTTCGCCTCGCATGGGTGGGCTTTAATAATGAAAAAATGCCTATTTAATTTTTGAAAGTTCTGCGATAGGAGCAAAAGATGTCAAATCAGGAGATACGCGATCCGATCCATAATTTTATCCGTCTGGAGCCAGGAGAGAAACAGGTTCTTGATAGTGCTCCTTTCCAGAGGCTTCGGCATATCCACCAGCTAGCTTTGACCTATTTGCTCTATCCAGGCGCCACTCATCGTCGGTTCGAGCATTCTCTCGGTGTCATGGAGCTTGCCGGCAGAGTCTTCGATGTTGTAACAGATCAGGAAAATATCCACCATGAATCGGTCAGAGAAATAATTCCAAAGAAATTCGACCTTGAATATTGGAAAAGAACACTACGCATGGCAGCTTTATGTCACGACCTCGGACACCTCCCCTTCTCTCATGCCGCAGAGACCGAGCTTTTGCCCAGCGGATGGGACCATGAGCGTTTCACAACAGAATTGATTTGCAGCGATGAAATGAGACTGATTTGGAGCCGGATGAAATTAGACTGCGTAGATGTGGCAAAACTGGCTGTTGGTCCAAAGCATTACAGAGACAGCAGATTCACCGATTGGGAGGCGATCCTCTCCGAGATAATAGTAGGTGATGCTTTCGGAGTGGATAGAATGGACTACTTGCTTAGAGACTCTCACCATATAGGAGTTGCCTACGGGCGCTTCGACCACTACCGTTTGATCGATACTCTCCGCATCCTGCCCAAAATTGATAGTGCCGCAGATGACGAGCTCGGATCTCAGGAGCTGGCTTTGGGCATAGAAGTGGGAGGCCTGCATTCTGCGGAAGCGTTGCTCTTAGCGAGATACTTTATGTTCTCGCAGGTCTATTGCCACCACGTTCGCCGCATTTACGACATTCATCTCAAGGACTTTCTAAAGAAATGGCTTCGTAATGGCATGTTTGCGACAGCAATAGAAGACCTACTGCAGATCACAGATAACGAGATAATGTCTGAGCTTTCCAAGGCAGTTCGTGATAAAGAGCATCCTGGCCATGATCCTGCTCGCCGCATCGCCAGAAGAGAACACTTCAGGCTGCTCTACCAGAGGACTCGAGAGGATCTCGAAATAAATCGTGAAGCAGGCAAAGCTGTCTTTGATGCGGCATGTAGGGAATTTGGTGATTCGGAGGTCAGACACGACTACTACATACAGAAAGAAGGCGGTCTCAATTATCCACTACTTTCCAGAGACAATCGCATCTGTTCTTCGTTCACTGAATCGGAGACGTTAGAAAAGGTGCCTTTGGTAGCAATTGATTATGTTTATATAAGCCCAGAGTGCAGGAAAAGAGCTGAGAAATGGCGTGACAAGAATCTGAAGAGGATTATAACTTTAAAGGAAGGTGAGGAAGAATGCTAAAACAAATGCAGCGAGACGCCATTTTGCTCTCGCTGATGAATGAGATGAGAGCAAAAGGCAGTTGGTGCGGCGAGACTCACATCCAGAAATCGGTATATTTCCTGCAAGAACTGCTGGAAGTCCCGATGAATCTCGAGTTCATACTCTACAAGCATGGACCTTACTCATTCGATCTAGCCGATGCAGTCACTGCCATGCGGGCGGATAGCTTGCTCGAATATAAATCACGCCGCCCCTACGGGCCAAGCCTTCTCCCCACAAAAACCGGCCAGGATTTCCTGAATCGGTACCCAAAGACGCGAGGGAAATATGCCGAAAGAATGCAGTTTGTAGCCGAAAAGATTGGAAAAATGGGTGTTGCAGAGCTGGAGCGTCAGGCCACTGCCCTTTACGTTACCCTTAACGAAAAATGTGCAGAAAATTCACGAGCAATCTTGATTACAGAGCTGAAGCCTCATATCAAAATCGACCAGGCCGAAAAAGCTCTGGAAAACGTAGACGCCATGATAAAAGAGGCTGCAGAAAAAGGACTGGGCGGCAGTAGGCTGTAAATCATGAATTTGAGAGTTGTTCTCGTGCAAGACGTGGATGGCGGCTACATCGTGAGCTGCCCAGCACTTTCCGGATGTCACTCCCAGGGCGACAGCATGGAAGAAGCCTTGGAGAACATCAAAGAGGCGATAGTAGGCTGCCTGGAATCTCTGGCTGAAGAGCGAACAAGGCAGCTGGGCGCTCCGGGAAGGATCGTAGAAGTTACGGTTTGATCTCATATGCCCCAAAAGCTGCCGATGATTTTGAGATCTCAGATCGCACCGGTGAAAGAGAAGATAAAGTCATTTGAAATGAAACACAGATGCAATCTTGATACCTTCGAGGAAAAATTAAAGCATCTTCCGGAGGATTTCCAACGCTGGGATGATTTCATCGAGTGGAAGGCCTACAGAGATAGCTTGAAGGATCTCGAATCAAGGCTTAAAAAGATTGAAGATGCAACGAACTTTAGAATCACTTCAGGATAGAATCATCAAGAGCTTCGAACTCCTGGACTTCAAGAGCGGTGAAAGCTTTTATTATCTCAAGGTGAAGGCCGTCATCGTTGATGATCGCGTGCTTCAAATTAAGGAGTATGGTCCTTTTGATAGCTATTTCTTGAAGAGTCCCGAATGTCGAGATATCTTTATATACCAATGCCGGAATGTTCTGTCCTCTTATGGAGAACGACCAGGAGCAAGTAAGAAATCTCTTCGTTTCTTCTCCAGTAAGAGGGATCAATAATGGAGTCAATTCCTGGCATGGCACAGGGAGGTCTGAGGGTCTCCGGCTGGCTGACGACTGTAGCGGCGGGGACCGCTATGATCAAGATCGGCAAGAAAGGTGTCTTTGTGAGGATTTGCAGACATTCTTCAAGATCAAGCGATTCTATATCCGGCCAACGTGCCAGATAAATTTAGAGACTATTAAGTTTGATAAGATTATCTCCTTAAGATAATTCATCCGAAGGCGACATAAATGTCAATGGAATTTGCATACATAGCCCTGTTGTTAGGCACCCTGATAGTTCTGGCGTTGCCTACGGGAAGATATATTGCGAAAGTTATCAATGGCGAGCCTACCCGAGTAACGCCTCTCTTCCGGCCTGTCGAACGGGCATTTTACAGAATGGCGGGCGTGGACGAGACAAGAGAGATGTCCTGGAAGAGCTACGTTTCCGCTCTCTTGATCTTCAATGCCTTTGGTCTGGCGGCCGTCTTTTTGCTGCAGGAATTGCAGGGTTTTCTTCCTTTCAATCCACAGAGCCTGGGGGCGGTTCGCTGGGATACGGCCCTCAATACCGCCGTCTCCTTCACCACCAACACCAACTGGCAGTCTTACAGCGGCGAGCAGACAATGAGCTACCTCACCCAAATGCTGGGCTTGACTGTGCAAAATTTCCTCTCAGCCGCTGTGGGGCTATCTGCAGCCATGGCCGTCATTCGAGGCTTCACTCGCAAGAATGCCGCCACCCTGGGGAATTTCTGGGTCGACCTCACCCGGTCGGTGCTCTATCTTCTGCTGCCCCTGGCCCTCATCTGGGCTCTCTTATTTGCGTCCCAAGGCATGATTCAGACCCTGGGCCCCAATGTCATTGCCCAGACCCTTGAGGGAGGTGAGCAGGTCATTTCAATAGGGCCCGTGGCTTCGCAGGAGGCCATCAAGCTCCTGGGAACCAATGGAGGCGGCTTCTTCAATGCCAACTCCGCCCATCCTTTTGAGAACCCCACGCCCCTCACCAACTTCCTGCAGGTGTTGGCCATGCTGCTCATAGCGGCATCGCTCCCCTTCGCCTTTGGCGCACTGGTCAATAACCCCAGACAGGGCTGGGCCATATTTGCGGCCATGTCCATCCTCTACCTGATGGGTTTGGGCCTCGCCCTCTGGGCGGAAGGACAGGGGAGCCCCTTGCTGGAGAAGCTGGGCGTGGCGGGCGGTGTTAATATGGAAGGCAAAGAAGTGCGCTTTGGCATAGTGTCATCGGTGCTCTTTGCACAGTCTACTACAGTGACCTCAGATGGAGCCGTGAACAGCATGCACGACAGCATGATGCCTCTAGCCGGCTTAGTTCTGCTCTTCAACATGGTCATCGGCGAGGTGATCTTCGGCGGAGTCGGGGTGGGACTGATAGGCATTTTCTTCTATGCCATCATGACCATGTTCTTAGCCGGCCTCATGATCGGCCGCACTCCCGAGCTCTTCGGCAAAAAACTGGAGCCCTTCGAGATGAGAATGGCAGTCATCGGTTTGCTGGCACCTTCCATAGTTCTGCTGATGCTGGCAGGTCTTGCCATAGTACTGCCCCAGGGCCTCTTTAGTCTGAACAACGGCGGGCCGCACTCACTTACTGAGATACTCTATGCCTTCGCCTCGGCCTGCGGCAATAACGGGTCCGCCTTTGCCGGCCTGAATGCCAACACCACCTTCTACAACCTGACCCTGTCTCTGGCGATGCTGGTGGGTAGATTTGCTACGATATTGCCGGCGCTGGCCATAGCCGGCTCCCTGGCGGCAAAGAGAATAGTGCCTGCCAACACGGCTACCTTCCCGGTCGCCAGTCCGCTCTTCGTGATCATGCTGGTAGGCACGATCATCATAGTCGGGGCTCTGACCTTCTTCCCCGTCTTTGTGCTTGGCCCCATACTCGAGCACCTGATGATGCAGGCGGGCAGGACCTTTTGAGGAGGGATAATATGCACATCAATAAGTCCGATTTATGGCAGACTTCTCAGATAAAACAGGCAATTTTAGATTCCATCCCCAAGCTGGACCCGCGCCGCCTCTGGCGTAGCCCGGTAATGCTCGCCGTGGAGATAGGCGCCATCCTGACTACTCTGATCACGGCGCGCGATTTGATCTCAGGCGGGAATGCGGGATTCGACGGCCAGATCAGCCTCTGGCTGTGGTTCACCATACTCTTCGCTAATTTCGCTGAGGCTCTGGCGGAAGGACGGGGCCGGGCTCAGGCCGAGACCCTTCGCCAGGCGAAGAGCGAGGCCATAGCCCAAAGATTGCTGGCCAATGGCAGCATTGAGCAGGTTTCTGCCCTGCTGCTTGTCAAAGGCGATCTTGTCCTGGCAAAGGACGGCGAGACCATCCCCAGCGACGGCGAGATCGTAGAAGGAGTCGCACTTGTGGACGAATCAGCCATCACGGGCGAATCGGCACCTGTAGTCCGCGAAGCGGGAGGCGACCTCTGCGGCGTCACTGGCGGAACTAGAGTACTCTCCGGGAAGATCAAGATCCTCATCACTGCGGACCCGGGCAAGACCTTCCTGGACCAGATGATAGGAATGGTGGAGAGCGCCAAGCGCCAGAAGACACCCAATGAGCAGGCCCTGGAGATATTGCTCATTGGTCTCACCGGGCTGTTCATGGTGGTGGTAATCACCCTGGATGTCTTTGCCGGGTACATGGGTATCATCGTTCCCGTGCCTGTGCTGGTGGCGCTGCTGGTCTGCCTGATGCCTACCACCATCGGCGGCCTGCTGCCCGCCATCGGCATCGCCGGCATGGACCGGCTGCTTTCGCATAATGTCATCGCCATGAGCGGAAGAGCCGTGGAGGCCTCGGGCGACGTGGATGTGGTGCTCATGGACAAGACCGGCACCATCACCCTAGGAAACAGGATGGCCACACAGTTCCTGCCAGCCGAGGGAGTGACGAAAGAAGAGCTGGCTTATGCAGCAATGTACTCCTCACTGGCGGACGTGACGCCGGAAGGGCGCAGCATAGTTGATCTGTGCAAGGAGACTCTGGGCATCCGCGGCAGAGATATCCGGGCGCCGGAGGGCTCCTCATTCATCCCCTTTAGCGCCGAGACGCGCATGAGCGGCATAGACTGGAGCGAGGGGGAGATTCGCAAAGGTGCCCATGACGCCATTGAGGAATATGTGAAAAATAAGGGCGGCACAATGCCTGAGAGCATCAGAACTGCAGTTGACAGCATTGCGAGAGATGGCGGCACACCTCTGGTGGTCGCCGATGGCGCGAGGATTTTGGGGGCCGTCCGTCTGAAGGATGTACTCAAAGAGAATATCAAGGAGCGCCTATCTCGCCTGCGATTGGTTGGCATTCGCTCCGTCATGATCACGGGAGACAATCCCATGACCGCTGCAGCCATCGCCGCGGAGGCTGGAATCGATGACTTCATCGGCCAGGCCCGTCCCGAGGTCAAGCTGGAGGCCATTCGAAAATATCAGAGGGGAGGGCACCTGGTGGCAATGATTGGAGACGGCACCAACGATGCTCCGGCTCTGGCCCAGGCGGATGTGGCCGTGGCCATGAATGCAGGAACACAGGCCGCCAGGGAGGCAGCCAACATGGTGGATCTGGACTCCAATCCTGCCAAACTGCTGGATATAGTGGAGATAGGCAAACAGATATTGATTACCAGAGGGGCGCTGACCACATTTAGCGTGGCCAATGATGTCTCAAAGTACTTTGCCATCATCCCAGCCATATTTGCGGCCGAGTATCCCATGCTCAGTGCGCTGAACGTCATGCATCTGGCTACGCCGAGCAGCGCGGTGCTTTCTGCGATTATCTTCAATGCCATCATCATCCCGCTCTTGATACCACTATCACTGCGGGGTGTGCGCTACACACCCACGACGGCCTCACAGCTGCTGCGACGCAATTTGCTATTCTATGGCCTGGGCGGACTGGCCGTGCCTTTCATCGGCATCAAGCTGATCGATATGCTGGTTATTTTCCTGCATTTGGAGTGAGGAAGATGTTCGAATATGCAAAAGAAATAAGGCCTGCAGTGATTCTGTTCCTGGCCTTCACTCTGCTCACAGGTATTGCCTATCCTCTGTTCATAACCGGCATAGTCCAGACGACCATGCCGGCCAAGGCCGAAGGAAGCCTGATTGTAGTTGACGGCAGAATCGTGGGCTCAGAGCTCATCGGCCAGACTTTCCAGAGCCCTGGCTATTTCCATGGACGGCCTTCTTATGTCAATTACAGCGCCAACGGCTCTGGTGCCAGCAACCTCGGGCCAACCAGTGCCAGGCTTATGGAAGAGGTGAGCCGAAGGATAGATCAAGTCCGGCGTGAGGATAGGCTGCCCTCAGATCAGAGCGTGCCCGCGGATCTGGTCCTGGCCTCAGGCAGCGGCCTGGACCCGCACATAAGCCGGCAGGGAGCAATAGAGCAGGTGGCGCGCGTGGCCGGAGCGAGAGGTCTCACTCATTCTGCGGTGCAGGCGCTGATCGATCAGAACGTTGAGCCTGCCATGCTAGGCATTCTGGGGCAGGAGAGGGTAAACGTGCTCAGGCTTAACCTGGCCCTGGATGAGGCGATGAGGGAGAGTTAGACAATGGAGAAGGATTGCCGTCCGGATCCGGATCAATTATTAGAGCGGATTCAGCATGAGGAAAGCGTGGCCAGCAGCAGCCGTGGACATCTCAAGATCATCCTTGGCGCGGCGGCAGGCGTCGGCAAGACCTATCAAATGCTGGAAGAAGCGCAGCAACTAAAAAAGAGCTGTGTGGATGTCGTTGTCGCACTGGTGGAGACACATGGACGGCATGAGACAGAGGTTCTGCTGGAGGGACTGGAGGAGACTCCTCGCTGCCGTCTCGATCGAGGCGGTCTGGAGACCCAGGAGATGGATCTGGACGCAGTCCTGGCACGCCATCCGGCCATCGCCCTGGTGGATGAACTGGCTCATACCAATGCACCCAACCTTCGTCATGCCAAGCGCTACCAGGATGTAGAAGAGCTGCTGGATGCGGGCATCAGCGTCTACACAACCCTGAACATCCAGCATATTGAGAGCCTCAACGATATCATATTTCAGATAACGGGCGTGAGGGTTCGAGAGACTCTGCCGGACAGGATACTGGAGAAAGCAGATGAGATCGAAGTTGTAGACCTGACTCCGGAGGATCTGCTACAGCGGTTTAAGGATGGCAAAGTGTACCTGCCCTCCCAGGCAGAGCAAGCCGTGCAGCGCTTTTTCCGCAAAGGCAACCTGCTGGGACTGCGAGAGATAGCTCTCAGATATGCTGCCCGCATGGTGGATGAGGACATGCGCACCTACATGGAGGGGCATGGCATCCTGGGACCCTGGCCGGCCGGATCAAGATTGTTGGTCTGCATAAACGCCAGTACCTTCTCCGAGCGGCTGATACGCATAGGGCAGCGCATGGCTGCAGACCAGGATGGCGAGTGGTTCGCGGTTTATGTAGAATCTCCAGAGGAGACCTCATCAACACAGGCCGCTCGGAATCAACTGGCGCATAACTTAACGCTGGCGAGGGAGCTGGGGGCAAAGGTCCAGGTTCTTAGCGCACAGAATATCGCCGAGGAGGTCATCGCCTTCTCCAGAGAGCGTAATATCACGGTAATCGTCGTCGGACTGCCGCGTCGCCGTTTGTGGAACAGATGGTGGAGAGGATCAGTGGTAAACGAGATCATAAAACGGAGCGGACAGATCCATGTGCTCGTCATAGGCGGCGCAGAGGCCGATCTGGCTAAACATGAGGCAGCGTCGCTTGCAGGCGACATGAACTGGCGGCAGCTCTCCGGCAGCCTCTTAATCGTAGCGGCAACGGTCGCCTTTTGCTGGCCGCTGCAAAGCCAGCTGGGCCTCATTAACATCGCCATGATCCTGCTTTTGCCTGTGATCTACAGTGGAATGACCTGGGGTAGGCGCTCAGGTCTGATCACATCGCTCCTGGCCGTAGGCGCCCTGGATTTCTTCTTCGTACCACCCAAAATGACATTGGCAGTTGAAGATCTGCACTATTTGCCCGTGTTCATCGTCTTCGTAATAGTTGGAATAATAACCAGTTTTCTGGCGGATCTGGTGAGATGGCAGGGCGAGAGCGCTCGCCAAAGGGAGCGTTTTGTCTCCAATCTTTATTCCTTTAGTCGTAACCTCATGGCAGCCGGAAACGGGGAGGAGCTTTTAAGCTGTGCCGCCCGAGAGATTGCAGAAGCCTTCGAGTGTGAAGTGATGATCCTGCTCCCTGATGAAACCGGACGGCTCAAGGAACGGGCCAAGATGGGAGAACACCTGATATTTGATGAACGCAAGCTGGGTGTGGCCACCTGGGTCCTCAGACACGGCCAGGAAGCAGGACACGGCACACAGACTCTTTCCTCAGCGACGCTCTTTTACCTGCCCCTCAAGACCAAAGACGTCACCATTGGAGTGCTGGGTGTGGGACTGGGCAAGGCGGAACAGCTCTTGCTGCCTGAGCAGAAGAGGTTACTGGAAGCATTCACGAACATCCTGGCCCTGGCTTTAGATCGGAGCCACGAATTCGTCGTGCACAAAGATACAATATAAATTAAACGGAAACTTTTATATCCTAAGATCGCTACTACGGCGAGCCTCAGATGGAATCAATTGCACACTGGAGGGATGTGTGACTACAGCTTTCGCCAGGATGCCAATTTATCCGCGGCATGAAAACTCTCCAATGGGCAGTTGACAGAGGTTTGAAACTTTGAAAAAATTCAGCTACCATTTAATCATGACAAGAGACATTAGCGGCCAATCCATCCGCGCCAGGATGGATGCCGTAGGATGCTGCTATGATCCGCTAGAGGGATCTTTTTTCTCTACAGGAATATGGTGTATCAATTCCTATATGCTCGAACCTAGTTCTACGCTCTTAAAGCTTGAACCCTAGGCTTGAATAGCGTGAGGGAGAATGAAGCTCAGAATCGTCTTTGATATTATCGGCACCGTGCTGAAGATCATGGGTTTGTTGCTCTTAGTGCCGGGATTAGTCTCTGCCTACTACCATGAAACCAGTGGAATTGCCGCCTTTGCCCTGACTTCTCTGCTCTCCATAGGCGCGGGCATCATCCTCGGTCGGCTGGGGACAAAAGGAGACGTGGGCAATAAAGAGGCCTTCGCTGCCGTCTCTTTGGGATGGCTCGCTGCCACGTTCTTCGGGGCTTTGCCCTTTGTATTTCAGGGCCTGGGGCCAGTCGATGCCCTCTTCGAGTCGGTATCAGGCTTCTCGGCAACTGGAGCTACGATCCTTGTAGAGTCAAACGCCAGAGGGTACTACATTGTCAATTCCACTCTGGTCAATAATAGTATCTGCACCGCTCTTATTAATGGGGTGACAGGCGACATGGCGGGCTACAATATCGCCTTCCAGGCCATAAATAGCCAGACATTTTATGGCCTGCTCTTCTGGCGCTCTTTCCAGCAGCTCATCGGAGGTCTGGGCATAATTTTGATGGTGGTGGCCATCTTTCCCCAACTGCGCGTCGCCGGCCTCCAGCTCTACCGGGCCGAGACGGTAGGGCCATCCAAGGAGACCATCACGCCGCGGGCCACTGCCACTGCCAGAATTCTCTGGAAGGTGTATCTGCTCTTCAATGGCCTGCAGATAATACTACTTTACGCAGCAGGCATGCCTTTTTACGATGCCGTGTGCACAGCTTTCTCTACCCTGGCCACAGGCGGCTTCTCTCCCCAGGCATCCAGTATCGCCGCCTACAATAGCCCTATTATCGAAGCAATTGTCGCAGTTTTTATAGTCCTTGGCATGTCCAGCTTAACGCTGCACTACAAAGCCCTCACCTCAGACCGGCTGGCCTGGCTTAAAGACGAAGAATTCAGGTTCATGATCATTGTCCTGGCAATAGCCACCGCGGTCCTGCTCTTCTTCGGCGGGATAGATGGGGATCTGGCAGAACGCTTCCGGTTTGCATCTTTCCAGGTTATATCATTCATGGGAACGTGCGGCTTTGTCAATTCGCTGGATTATGATAAATGGACCACCGCGGCAAAGCTGGCTTTGATTATGGTCATGCTCATCGGAGGCTGCATCGGCTCGACTGCCGGAGGCATCAAAGTAGGAAGGCTTCTGGTGGGCCTGAAATACGCCTACAACGAACTTCGCCATATGATTCATCCTCGTGCAGTGATGTCAGTGCGTCTTGGTGAGGCTCGTGTGCAGGAAGAGGTTCTTCGGCCCATGCTCTTCTACTCCTTCTTCTACCTGGCAATCTGGCTGGCTCTATCTCTGCTACTGGCCATGGTCTCGTCCGGCGACCCACGAGTGGATCTGCAAGTCGTGGCCGCAGGCATAGCTTCCTGCATGGGGGGCGTGGGTCCGGGCTTTGGCATTATCACCTTTGATTGGTCGCAAATATCGGATGCTGGCAAAATGATCGGCTTCTTTGCCATGTACATCGGCCGGCTGGAGCTGATGCCCATATTCTTATTATTTATTCCAGAACTGTGGAGGAAATAACATGCGTATCTTGATTACCGGAGCTGGCGAGGTAGGTTTTCTCATAGCCAGCGAGCTTTACGCGGATCATGATGTAACCGTCATAGACAAGGACCCGGCTGCCTGTGCCAGGCTGCAGGACATGGACGTTAAGGTCTTGCAGGGCAATTCCGCCAATGCCCGTCTGCTCATTATGGCCGGCATCAATAAAGCGGATATAGTCGTAGCTGTGACCGGCAACGATGAGGTGAATGTGATCACCTGCATCATAGCCAGCCATCTAGGCGTGCGCCAGACCATTGCCAGAGTCAGCAATCCAGAGTATATTGATCAGCCGGTTCAGGATCGAAAAGAGATCGGCATAAGCTTCATGATCTGTCCGGAGTTGGCCATGGCAGAGGATATGGCAAGATCTCTGTATTTTCCATCCATGCTCCTGGATAGGGAACTGGCAGGGGGCAAGGTCGAGCTGATCGAGTTCAAGGTCACCGAGGAAATGCCTCTGCAGGGGCCAGTGGGTGAGGTCAAGGTCAACCTTCCGGATGGCTGCAAAATCATGGCCATAAACAGAAAGGGAGATATCAGCATACCTTTGCAGGGAGATCCGATCATTTACGGTGATCACATCTTCCTCCTTTGCGACCCTAAATCGCTTCCCAAACTGAGAAGAATGCTTCACGAAGAGTCCTCACCACATAAGGCCCTGATCGTAGGTGGTGGAATGGTTGGATTTTACCTGGCAAGCCGGCTGGAGAAGATGGGACTGGATGTGAAACTGATCGAAGTAAATACAGAGCGATGCATAGAGATTGCAGAAAAGCTCTCCAGTACAATGATTCTCAATGGAGACGGAACTGATATCTCGCTCTTAAAAGAAGAGGGTGCTGAATATATGGATGTGGTCTTCGCTGTCACCGGCCTGGATGAAAAGAACCTGCTCTGCTCACTGCTTGCCAAGCAACTGGGTGCAAAGAAAATCCTCTCCCGGGTAAACAGATACGATTACATCAAGCTCTTCGAGCTGGTAGGAGTGGACAGAGCAGTCAGCCCAGGGCAGGTAACTGCGGATGCCGTGCTGCAGAGGGTGAGCGGAGGAGAAGAGGTGATCACTCTCAGCGACGAGCGGATGGAGCTGGTGGATTTCATAGCCAAGGCTGGAGCCAAAATCATAGGAAAGAGCATCTCCAAAGAGCTGCCCAAGGATTCCATGGTGGGCATGATCTTGAGAGACGGAAAACCTATGATGCCCGATGAAGGCTTCAAGGTCAAGGAAGGAGACCGCGTCTTTGTGATGTCTATGCCGGAGGTCGTCTCCAAGGTAAAGAAGCTCTTCGTATCCTGATTCAATCCAGCACATATTTTTTATAGCAGGGAGAAAGGAGAGTTGCCGACAAAAGGAGGATGCCCTCAGGTCCTCTGGGGTGTTATTATTCGATGAGAATCAGGGTATTTCTTCGGCTATTTGCGTCACTTCTTAAGATTTTGGCGGTATTGCTGCTGATACCAGGAGCCGTTGCCGCCTATTATGGAGAGACAGGTGGCGTCATCGCCTTTGCCTTAACCTCTCTTCTTACTCTCGCCACAGGCATAATTTTAGGAAGGCTCTCCACCAAGGAGGAACCGGGCCTCAAAGAGGGCTTTGCCCTTGTCTCTTTGGGCTGGCTGGGAGCGGCCTTCTTTGGCGCCTTGCCTTACGTCTTCCTGGGCACCGGCCTCATCGACGGCCTCTTCGAGTCCATGTCCGCCTTTACCACCACCGGCTCCTCCATACTCACTGAATCGAATGCCCAAGGGTACTGGATCATCAATTCGACTCTGGCCAACAGCAGCCTGGCGCACCACCTGGAGCTGGGCTTAGGGAGCCTGACGGCCAACGGCACATTGCCCCAGATCAGCGGCCGTATAGATAAGACCTACATGGGACTGCTCTTCTGGAGGTCCTTTGCCCAATGGCTGGGCGGAATGGGGATAATACTATTATTCGTAGCCATACTGCCCCGCCTGGGCGTGGCGGGACGCCAGCTCTACCGGGCAGAGGTACCCGGCCCGGACAAGGATGCCCTGACGCCGCGCATTAAGCAGACTGCCCGTTTGCTCTGGGTGGTCTACATCCTTTTGACCATAGCCCAGATTGTGCTTCTCTACCTGGCAAAAATGCCCCTCTTCGACTCTTTTTGCAATACCTTTGCCTCCATGGCCACGGGCGGCTTCTCACCCCAGAGCCAGAGCATCATGGCCTACAAGAGCTGGATCATCGATGCCATCATCACTCTGTTCTGTTTCTTAGCCGGAGCCAACTTCGCCCTGCACTACAGAGTGCTTAACTCCGATCGAAAAGCTCTGTTCAGGGATCCCGAGTTCAGATTCTATACACTGATCGTGCTGGCGACGACGGCAATCATCATCCTCTGGGGCGGATTGGAGGGAGATATCTTTAGAAAGATCCAGTTGGCCGGCTTCCAGGTGGTCACCATTATGACTACCACCGGCTTTGCCACAGACAACTTCGATCAGTGGACGGCAGCTGCCAAGTACACATTGCTGTCGCTTATGATCATCGGCGCATGCGCCGGCTCCACTGGTGGTGCCATAAAGGTTGTAAGAATACTATTAGTATTAAAGAGCGGATACCGGGAGCTGCTCCATGTCCTTCACCCCAAGGCGGTCATTCCTCTCAAGCTGGGCGGTGTCCCGGTAAAGGACGAAATTCTCCGGCCCAGCAACATATTTGTGGCCACGTATATCTTTATCTTCGCCATGGCATCGCTGCTTTTGGCCATCATCTCCTATAATGAACCGCGCATGACCATTGAGACCATTCTTTCAGCTGTCGCCACCACACTTGGCAACGTGGGGCCGGGCTTTGGCATGGTAGGGCCAACATTCAGCTTCGCAGAGGTCCATCCCGCCGGAAAGATGCTGCTCTTCTTTTGCATGTGGATCGGGCGATTGGAGATAGTGACGGCTCTGGTGCTGCTGTTACCGGAGTTCTGGAAAAAGTGATCGCTATGACCAATTTGTATTTAACGGCTTAGCAAGATAATGCGGGCTATGAAAGTCCTCTTCTTCGACCCCAGCGCTGGAGCCTCCGGAGACATGATAATGGCCTCTCTCCTGGACCTTGGGGCGGATGTCGACGCTGTCCGCGAAGCGGTCCAGTCGGTGGGCTGCAGCCTTGAGGTCTCCCGCCAGGAAAAGAGCCACATTATGGCCTGTCGGGCTCATGTGATCTCGGATAAAAGATACCAATCCCTGGACGAGGCCAAATCCATTTTGCAGGGCTCCAGCCTGCAGGGAAATGCCCTGGAAAACGCCTTTTCTGCCCTGAACACCCTGGCTGAAGCCGAAGGCCGGGTGCACGGCGTGGCCGCGCAACATGTTCGGTTTCATGAGATTGGCGCCCTGGATGCGCTGGCCGACATCGCCGGATCCTCTGCCGCGCTGCAAAGCCTGGCTGCAGAGCGCGTTTTTTCCCGACCGGTATCTGTGGGCGGCGGCTACGCGGCGTCGGCGCACGGCCTGCTTGCCGTACCGGGGCCGGCGGCAATGGAGATCTTGCGATCTCACGAGATCCCCTGGAAAGGAGGCCCGGTAGAAGAGGAGCTGCTAACGCCGACGGGCGCGGCCCTGCTGGCAACTCTGGTCGACGAATTTGTGCAGGACTTCCCCCTCATCCGAGCGGAGAGGGTGGGCTACGGCGCAGGCAAAAAGGAGCTGATCCTGCCCAATGTGCTGCGGGCCATGGTTGCGGAAACGCTCCCTGCGAAGGCAAGGCCAAATCACGAAACGCACGGGAACCGCATTGTGCAGCTGGAGACCAATGTGGACGATGTGACGGGCGAGGTGCTGGGTCATTTGATAGAAAAGCTCATGCAGGCCGGGGCCCTGGATGTGTCCATTCTTCCTGCCCTTATGAAGAAAGGACGCGCCGGATTTGTGATCCGGGCCATTGCCGGGGCAGAGGATACGGAATTGCTGGCCAAAATAATAATCAGGGAGACGGGCTCCCTGGGCGTGCGTGTTTTTCCCAGCATTCACCGCCTGGTAGCGGAGCGGGAGCAAAGGCTTGTGCAGGTGGAATTTTCCGGCTGCATCTACCAGGTTCCGGTTAAGGTGAGCCGCATGGATGGCGAGCTTTTGAGCGTCAAGCCCGAGTATGAAGACTGCAAGAGAATAGCTGATGAGACAAATCAGCCGCTACGCACGGTCATCCAAAAAGTGGAAGAGGCGGGGTGGCGGGCAGCAAACCCCTAATTCGTGCCATCCCTTCTAACATATATCTTATTTTATTACTATGCTGCCTGACCAGCTCGCCTATTTAGCCGCATTAATTCTCATCACTTACTTATAATACTAATATAGTTAGAGTTGTAGTTGATATTATATATACTTTTCGTAAATAATAATAGTAGCAGCAGGCCTGAGACGGAAAGAGCATCTGTATAGAACGAATTATAAAGAATACAAATGGCCTGACGGCTCGCAAGTTTGATTAATCTGCCCCGCAGGGTAGCACTTCTCATGCATCTTAATTCTTCCATCCGGCTATTTGATTGCGCCAAAAAGCTGATGCCCGGCGGCGTATCCAGCCCCGTGCGCGCCATCTCACCCTGCCCATTTTACACGGCCAGAGCAGATGGCCCCTATCTATGGGACGCGGACGGGAACCGGTTCATCGATTACTGCTTAGCATACGGACCAATGATCCTGGGCCACCGCCATCCCGCCATTGTCCGGGCCGTGACTGATCAGATGACCCGCGGCTGGCTTTATGGAACGCCATCCGAACTGGAGGTTGCCGCCGCAGATAGGATCACCCGGCTTTACCCCAGCATGGAAATGCTCCGCTTCGTCAGCTCCGGCACGGAGGCCACCATGGCGGCCATTCGCGTGGCGCGCGGCGCTACAGGCCGGGATAAAATCATCAAGATCGAGGGCGGCTTTCACGGGGCACATGACAGCGTCCTGGTGAAGGCCGGCTCGGGGGCCACAACCTTGGGCATTCCAGATTCACGGGGCGTGCCTGCGGACACGGCCAAGAACACTTTGCAGGTGCCCTACAATGATCTGGAGGCCCTGGAGAGCGTGCTCCGGAGCAATCCCGGCCAGATCGCCTGCCTGATCATGGAGCCCGTCCTGGGCAACATCGGTCCGGTGCTGCCAGAATCGGGCTACCTGGAAGGCGTGCGGCATCTTACCGAGGAGCATGATGTGCTTCTCATCTTCGACGAGGTCATAACCGGCTTCCGGCTATCCCTGGGTGGAGCTCAAGAGCACTTTGGCATAAAGCCTGATCTCACCACTTTAGGCAAGATCATCGGGGGGGGCTTTCCCGTGGGCATCTTTGGCGGCCGGCGCGATCTGATGGAGCAGGTGGCGCCCATTGGCGGCATCTACCAGGCAGGAACCTTCAACGGCAGTCCCGTCTCCTTGGCTGCCGGCATGGCCACCCTGGACATCATGGAGAAGGAAAATGTTCTAGAGAAGCTCAATGACACTGGAATGCAGATGAGAAAAGGGCTGCAAGAGATTGTAGACGACCTGCGGCTGGGCTACAGCGTTGTCGGCATCGCCTCCATGTTCAAGATATTCTTTGGAGAGGAGCCACATAATTATACCCAGGCCCTGAAATGCGACAAGACTGGCTATCTGGCCTTTTTCCGTCGCATGCTCGATGCCGGCATTTTCCTTACCCCCAGCCAGTATGAAACTGATTTCATATCGGCAGCCCATAGCCCAGAAGTCATACAAACCACTCTGGAGGCGATTAAGTCCTGTCTGAAAAGCTGATCGTGGGCAGCCGGGGTAGCCCTCTGGCACTTCGCCAGACACAGATTGTGCGGGATAGGCTTCAATCCCTGGGCGTAGAAACGGAGCTGATCTTAGTAAAGACCAGCGGGGATGTCTTCCTGGACAAGCCTTTGCACCAACTGACCGGTTTTGGCGTCTTTGTGGCAGAGATTGACGAACGCATGCTCAGCGGCGAGATCGATTTAGCCGTGCACAGCATGAAGGACCTGCCCACAAAAAGGCCGGAAGAGCTGACGATCTGTGCGATCTTGAAACGCGATTCGCCCTACGATATAATGCTCTGCCGGGACAGCTCGACGAAAAGTTTAGAAGAGCTAAAGAAAGGCGCAACCGTAGGCACCTCCAGCATGCGGCGCACGGCGCAGCTACGCCGGGCCAGGCCTGATCTGTTGATAACAAACTTGCGAGGAAATCTGCAAACAAGAATGCGCAAACTGGATGAGGGAGAGTACGACGCCATAGTCCTGGCCAAGGCTGGTCTCGAGAGGATGGGGCTGGAAAATGATTATGTGCGACTGGATGGGGAGAGGTTCGTTCCCTCTGCCAACCAGGGAACGATAATAGTCGTAGCCAGGAAGGGGTCGAAGGCTGAATTTTATTCCCGATCACTGGATGATGCGCACAGCAGAGCTGAGACCATGATCGAGCGCAAGATCCTGGAGACGGTAGGAGGCGGCTGCGTGGTGCCTATGGCAGTGCACGCCATTGTTTCCAACGGCCAGGCACGTGTCCTGGCTGAGGTTCTCTCCTTGGACGGCAAGAGGTTTGTGCGATTGGATGAAAATATCTCATTGCATGAAGATCCCCTGGTCGGGGCAGAGGATATAGGGCGAAGGCTCATGAAGATGGGCGGAAGAGAGCTGGTAGACGAGGCGGTGAAGGAATTTGGCACGCGGTAAGGTTTATCTGGTGGGAGCGGGACCCGGCGACCCCGAGCTCATGACCTTGAAGGCGAAAAGGCTGCTTGGCCTTGCGGATGTGGTCTTATTCGACCGGCTGCTTGACCCCAGGATGCTGGAAGGGGTTAACGCGGAATTGATCGATGTGGGTAAGAACGCGGGCAGACACAAGCTGACTCAGGAGGGCATCAACCAGCTTCTCATCGAGAAAGCGGAATCGGGAAACATCGTGGTGCGGCTAAAGGGCGGAGATCCCTATCTCTTTGGCCGGGGCGGAGAGGAGGCGCTGGCCTTGCAGGAAAAAGGCATACCCTTCGAGGTTGTGCCAGGCGTGACCTCCTCCATTGCCGCTCCCGAGCTGGCAGGAATTCCCGTAACCCACCGGGGTGTGGCCTCTTCGCTGATCATTGTGACCGGCCACGAGGAACCGGGAAAGGAGACGCCACTGGACTGGGAGGCCATTGCCGCCATTGGTGGAACTTTAGTAGTACTGATGGGCGTCTCCCGCCTGGAGCAGAATGTAGCGGCCCTGATTAAAGCCGGAAAATCGCCCCAAACTCCGGCGGCCATGGTAGAAAAGGGAGGCTGGCCGGAGCAAAGGATGATCTCAGCTACGCTGGCCGATATAGCCGAAAAGGCTAAAGAGGCGAGGATCGAGTCGCCGGCCATACTGGTAGTAGGCGAGGTGGTCTTGCTGGCGAAGAAGTTAGGGCAAAAGAAGATCGCTATTCTTCGGCCCGCTGCACAGCAGAAGGAGTCGGCGGCCCTGGCCGAGAGCTACGGCTTCGCACCGATCCAGGCTCCGGCCATCACTCTGCTGGAAAAGCCTTTGCCCGAAGATCTGCTGGAGCGGCTGAGAAGAGCAGAATGCGTGGCTTTTACCAGCGCCAACGGTGTGAAGATGGCGCTGCATAGCCCGGCCATCGGCAAGGCATTGGCGGAAAAGATGATCGTGGCCATTGGGCCCAAGACCGCCCTGGCATTGGCCGAGCAGGGCTTAGTGGCAGCGGTGCCGGAGGAGTACAGCTCGGCAGGAATGGAGAAGATGCTGCGGGGAAAATGCCGGAGCATTCTCTTCCTGCGCAGCGCGCAGGGTAGCTTGTATCTCTCAGAAGGACTAAAGGCGGCGGGACTATTTGTGGATGACATCGCCCTTTATGAGGTTGTGCCCTCCGGGGACACCCGCCTGGACGAACTGATAAAGAGGGCGAGAAGTGTGGACATCTTTGCCTTTACCAGCTCCTCTACCGCTCGCTATCTGATGGAGAGAGCCAGGGCCATGGGCCTGGAAAAGGAGCTACGTCTGGCGCTTGCCGCCGGCATAGTCGCTGTCATCGGCAAGCCCACCGCAGAAGAGCTGACGAGGCTTGGCGTGGAAGTGGACGTGATGCCGGACAAATTCACCTTTGAGGCGATGCTTGCCGTTTTGCAGGAGAAGTAGAAGTAAAATGATCATATTTTCCAAAGCTCTGGCGGATCAAGCCACGGTCTGGGAGGCTCTGCGCGCTTCCGAGTCATGCCAGAATCTGCCGCCTGATTTGCTCAGGTTTTCGGCCCAGAAGAGGCCGGTCGTGATGTGGAATTTAACCACGCATTGCAACCTGGCCTGCCAGCACTGCTACATGGATGCCGGCCGTGAGGCAGGAGAGGAAATGTCTCTGGAAGAGGGCATACATCTGGTGGATGAACTGGCGGATATGAAGGTGCCCATCCTCATCTTCACCGGCGGCGAGCCTCTTCTCAGTCGCAATTTCTATGCACTGGCCTTCCACGCTCGCGAGGTGGGCCTGAGGACAGTCATCTCCACCAATGGAACCCTGATTACCCCGGAGGTGGCCCGGCTCCTGGTGGAGGCCCAGATCAGATACGTGGGGGTGAGCCTCGACTCCGCTTCTGCGCAGAGCCACGACGCCTTCCGGGGCGTGGCCGGAGCGCATGCCCGGGCCTTGCAGGGACTGAAAAACGCCCGCGATGCCGGCCTGAAGACGGGGCTGCGCCTCACGCTCACCCGTGACAACTGGCAGGATGTTCCGGCTCTGTTAAGCCTGGCAGTGCAGGAGAACATCCCACGCTTCTGTCTCTACCACCTTGTTCCCACGGGCCGGGGGGCGGGCATGGCCGACAGGGACGTTACGCCCGAGCAGCGGCGCAGCGTTATCCGCCTGCTGGCCGAAGCGGCTGAGGAGCTGAAAGGCGAGAACATTGAGATCCTGACCACGGACTCGCCCATGGATGGAGCCTATTTGCTGGAACTCTTAAAGGACGATCCCCGGCGGGAGAACGTGCGAAAGTTGCTGACCAATGCCGGCGGCTGCTCCACTGGAGTGAAGGTGGCCAACATTAATCAACGCGGAGATGTGCATCCCTGCCACTTCATGCCCCAGGTGGTAGTGGGCAATGTGCGGGAGCGCTCCTTCCGGGATATCTGGATCGATCACCCTTGTGCGGAGCTGCTGGCGCTGCGGGGTATCAAGTCTAACCTCAAAGGCGCCTGCGGGAAGTGCGAATACCTGGATCTGTGCGGAGGATGCCGCCAGAAAGCCTACCATTATCATGGAGACATATTGGCAGAGGATCCCACCTGCATTGTCGACCAGAAGAGCCTCTGAACAAATTTTTATTTTTCTGGCGCCATATTGCATATTGTGGTTTTTCTAATATTGTCCACCGGAAGTTATAATTAAGATCAGATGCAAGAATAAAATGAGGTACGAAAAATGACACACCATGAAAAAAAGGTAGTAGAGAAGAAAGAAGAGCCGGAAGCAAAAGTTGAGCCCATCAAACTCGGTGACAAGAGAAGCGGCAAGAAGAAGAGTCTGCTCGATACCTGCGAGTAAACGCTCTTGTACCAATAAATCTTTTTTCTAAATTATATGTTCCTCTGAAAAAGAGGTTGCATCCAACAAGGATTCACGCTTCGATCTCATCTACCAGCAGATGTGCATTAGGCAAGAAATCTTGCACCTTGTCATTTCCCCTTATATTCTCCACATCGTAGCCGGTTTCTTTCGGGATCTTTGATTTCGGAGTCCATCTAATTTTCACCGGTTCATACGTTTCTCCTGTCGAATAACACCTAACCATCGGAGCACCTATAAATTCTACCCTTAAATCGCACAGAGGGCATATCGCTACCTCAGCTTCTCCCATTTCATTCTTACGTTCAGTATTAAACACGTTTTATTCTCCTCAAAGCGTCATTAGATGCATTCAACCTGAATCCACCATAAGGATTCAATCTTTAATGTATATTCGGTATATTTTCTATTTAAATTTGTTTAAGAAAAGTTCATAACAATTCATAACGCCCGGATGCTACGTGTTTACGTCCCTAATTGCTCGATGGATTCTGATTAGCATAGCTCTTCATCTCGCTGTCATCGATTGAAACTAATTTGCGTCAAAAAGTAAAACTGCGGCGGCGCACCCACGCGCAGCAAGCTGCGCCTCATCCTACAACACTAAATGCACCTGCCTGGTCAACTTGATCCAACAGTTCGGACAGCTCCCCGGTGTTGCTATCATAATAGCTATACAAATATAAATCCGCCTGGTAGCTGCCCAGCTGTGCATCATCTGGAATATGCCAAACAGGGTCAACAAAATATGTGCTGCTGCCCGGTTCCGCATATACCGGCTCGGGAGGCGCACTGTACCACTGTCCTCTTCTATCCATCACTTCGTAGGAGACCCAAAATAGATGGCCTACATCACCCGTATTTTTTATCCAGACATTGACACCACCCTGATTGGATCCTCGGTACCAGTCTCCAGAGGGAAAATCGAACGAGTCTATCTGGGCCGAGATTGTGTCTGCGCTTACAGAATCCACACATATCCACATTAGTGATAAAAGAATGCATATCAAAACTCTTTTCATGCCTATAACCGCCAAATATTTTTTTGCAATTGCCATTAAATTTGACATTATTACTATTCAAGGATTTTTAATAGATAAGTTTTGCTTTCAGAAATTTTTATGTATCATGAAATCCAACTAATTTTCTGTTATGTATTTATGAGGAATTGCCATGAAGTTAATTGCGTTCATAGTATCTTTTGCCCTGTCTGCCTGCCTGTTCCTGTCGATAGGTGCGAGCGCTGAGCTTGCATCGAATCAGAGCGCTTATGCGCCACCATTTGCCAATGATGGTGCCAGGATGGAGTTGGTATCCTTTCTGGAAGAGGCCCGAAATTACACTCTGAATAATGGAACCGACGAGGCCCTCAAGGCCTTTTGCGACCCAAATGGAGAGTTTGTCAGAGGCGACATGTACGTCTTTGCCTACGACTTTGAGGGCACACTTCTGGCCCATCCCTATCTGCACAACCTGATTGGCAGAAATAACCTGGATCTGGTTGACCCCAACGGCGTACATTTCATAAAGAATCTGATTGAGGTGGCAAAGAGTGGCAAGGGCTTTGCCTACAATGTGTATCCCAATCCAAAAAAGGCGAACCAGACTGAGTTCAAGCTTCTCTATGTTCTCAAGGTTGATGATAACCTGTGGATCGGATCTGGCATATACCTACCAGGCCAGGCTCCGCTCTTCAGCTTTGAGGACCAGCAGAGACTGTTGGCGTTTGTGGATGAAGCTAGAGACTATGCTCTGAAGAATGGCAAGAATAAATCTCTCAGGGTCTTCAACGATCCCGAGGGTGAATTCGTTAGGGGAGGTCTGTATGTATTTGCCTATGACTTTCTGGGAAATGCTCTCTGTCTGCCTTTCCAGCCCAAGTTGTTGGGCACAAATCGACTGGATGGCATTGATTCCAATGGCATCGCTTTTACGAAAGATAACCTCGAACTGGCCAGGACCGGGTCTGGACAGACCTACTACCTCTACCCAAATCCAAGTGAAAATATGAGCGAGGAGCTAAAACTGAGCTACACCACAAAGGTGGACGATAACTGGTGGCTGGCGGCAGGGATATTCAGCAGCTCATCCTCAGCCCAGAACCTATCTGCTATGAAACCGGCCAGCAGAGAAGAGCTGAAGACCTTTGTAGAGGAGGCCTACAGCCATGCCCTGGTGGCTGGCAAGGACAAAGCGCTGACGGAATTCATGGACCTAAATAGCAGTTGGGTTAGGGAAGACGTCTACATCTTTGCCCAAGATTTCAATGGAACCGCCCTGTGCCTGCCTTACCTACCCAAAGAGGTGGGAACAAACCGTATGGATATTCAGAATGACCAGGGCGTTTACATCAACCGGGAGATGCGTGCCCTGGCCATGAATGGCAGCGGTTTTTATGAGTATCGATGGATAAATCCGATCAGCAATCAGAGTGAAGCAAAGGTGAGCTATGTGTCCAAGGTAGATGATACCTGGTGGCTGGGTGCAGGGATCTACGAGGCCTGAGAAATAGCCATCTTTTGGTATATTTCATCCTCGACGGCCAGGATGCTACGTAGGACCCAATCTCGCAGAAGTGGCTACCACGTGCGCACGCCGGGTGCGGGGAGCGGAAAGCCCTCTCAGCGATAGCTCTTGCGGTCGAGCGGGACCGCGGTCAGGTCCGGGGCGAGCAGGAAGGCCGTGGGTGGGGCAAAGTCTCGCTCTCCAGTCAACAGTTAGCTTCTTAACCTCATGAAGGAATTTAGCGCTGCGGTGGTTCATTGAAACGCCTAATGATATTCATCGATAATTCTAACATCTTCCGAGGATCACGCCGGGAGGGCATCAAATTTGATTACCAGAAGTTAGTGGATTTCTTGGCGGATTCGGGCATTCAGAGGCTAGAAAAATACGACTTAACACGAGTCATAATGTACTGTGCTGTTGACAAAATCTCAGCCTGATGAGTGCTGCTGGCAGGACCGGGGCGGGCGCGCTCGGGCGCGGGGGTGACGGCAGAGATGCGGACAGATGATTGTCAGTCTTTGTCCTTTTTTGAAACCGAGATGACAAACAGGGCGATGGCAATAAAAAATAATATTATGGCTAGGATAAAATTTGGCGCGCTTATGAGGTAATCCTCTTTTACAATATTCAATCCTAAAACATCTCTTAAATATATTAAAATATAAACCAGGAACAACCCCGCCGAACCCAATGAAATAGACGAATTTATTATTAATTTGACTAACAATTTTTTACTATATTTTTCAATTAATTCATTTACAATCTCATCTGCGTCGCCCTTTACTGTTCCATTCGCGATTAGAATAGAAATAAACTGGTTAATCTCTTCTGCGGATGGCTCCTTACCATTTCGCTTCTTATAGCTCTGCTCGTACTCACTGACTTTCGCATCTTGAATGCCCTTGACGATATAAGGCCTGATCTCTTGAATTAAGTCTTTGAAATTCTTTTCCATTTTATAGCAGACCAATCTTCTGTTTTTCTTCGTTCGTCAGATCTTTCAGTGCATCGATTGCCTTCGCTTTTATCCTTTGTTCCAAGAAATCAATAAGTTCCTTTTTATCGATCTCTTTGGTGCTCTTTTTATTGTACTCTTTTAAATATTCGCCAACTTCCACATCCATGTACAATTTGGACAACCCGACGTCGCTTTCTCCCAGATATTTGGCGTCTTTTCTTTGACTGTAATCTCTTTCGGGATCTGGTTCAACATCAAATATGACTAGCTGACAGATCCTCATCCCAGGAACTAGATCCACGGAAAAACTTCCCAAATTGTGGATAACGATGGGCAATTGACCAAAGTAGCCAGGATTTATGTAAGATGATAGTCCTACGTTTATTCCCAGACGAATCAGGCTGTTTCTATTTTGAATGAGCCCGGTCATCCTTTTGGAAAGGCCGATGTTTTCCTTAACCTGGCCGATGATGAAATCTCCCGGTTTGAGTGTGTACTCATCAAGAATCCTCTCTTCAAAGCACTCCTTGATATCGGCATTAAATGCATTTAACTTGATGCCGCTCTTAGGAGTTCGTATTCGATTATCCAGGGTCAAATCGATGGAAGAGGGCTGGATATTGTCGAAGACGAATGGCTCTATTTTGAGTTCTCTATCGTATATCTTTTCTAATAGCCTGACATCGGACAACACGCTCATGTTTAGTCCCCTCTCAAAGTAATTCCGACCATACATTTTTTAGATTTTTATTTTTCGATAATGTCTCTAATGTCGTATTAATTAATCCACACGAGTATATATCTGTATCGCAATCGACTGTATCATTAAAATATTGAATCAACAAATTACCGAACAGCATCGTCCACATATCAAGCCTTCCCTTCCACAATCCCGATCTCCTCTTCCGTCAGTTCGTACAGCCTGTACACCGTCGCATCGATCAGCTCGTCCGTCTTCCTGATCCGTTCCCGCAAGGGCGCGAGTTTGCCCATCGACCCCTCGAACTCGGCCCGCAGCGCCTGCGAGGGCTCCCGTCTGGCCGGATCGACAGCCAGCTTCTTGCTGTTCCTTTTGAGCACCGCCAAAAAGCCCTCGTAATCGTGCTCGTAATAGCTCTGCAGCTTTGTCTTGGGCGTGAGGTCCTCCACCTTTGCACCCAGGTAGCTCTCCAGCCAGCCCAGGAAGCCTTTGATCTCCGTTTGCTTCTCTTTGTTCATCTCCAGCATTCTTTCCGCCAGGAAGGCCAGCAGGTCGTGCACCAGGTCCGAACGCTCCTGTTCGGCGATGAAGTTGCCAGCCTCGTCTTTGGGCAGGCTTTTGCCAGGGGGGCAAGATTCCCGTGAATTTTTCCTCGGCGTAGAGCTGTTGCATCTCCACTCCCGGGCGGGCTCAGGGGTGGCGGAATCGACCATCCAAGTAAATTCCATGGTTTTAGGAACGGTTAGATTTTCGAATTCATTCTCGCCAGTGTTCTTTGCCCCGCTTGAAAATATCTTCGATGCTTTGTCCTTCATAAAGCATTCTTGAGATTTCGGCGTAACAAGTCGGATGGTTCTGAAAGATAGCCAAGAAACGCAGAGCATTTTGCAGACCTAAGGCATTGTTTAGGGCTTCAATTCCCATGACCTTTAGTCTTTCGTCTTCACTTATGTTTTCTTCGTTTGCTATCTGCTCGTTTTGCTTGTCTTTTTTATCTGCAGAGTACAGATTAAAATACATGGGTGGAAAATCTCGATCCTTAAGCTTCTTTATTATTTTAAATTCATATTTTGTATAAAAATTTATCGATTCACGTTTTGCATCCACGGTTATGTATCGGCAGCCTATTTGGTTTGAAATCTCGTAGGCTTTGCCCACCGCCCAAAGTAGTAGATTCTCCCCGATGCCACGTCGTTTGTATCTGTCATCAACCGCAAGTCGTGCTATCTTTATTGCAGGATATTTTTGATAAGCGTATCCATCAATTCCATCGCACTGCTCTACTAAATTGTATCCAATTGTATCGGTGGTCAACGTAACGAACCCTACGAGAGTTCCTTTCCAAAAGCACAAATAAGTCCTGCTTATCAGATCATTTTGAGCCTTTAGTGCATCGCTTTTCAGGAAATCGTTTAGCTCATCACTTTTTGAGCTGAAATATGCTAAATCATTCTCCTCTCTCAAGCTCGCAATACGAAGCTGTGTGTGAGAGATGCCCTCCATCTGATTCAAACCGGATGCGCCTTGTAGATTTCCTGAGCTTTCTTAAGTATGCACACTTTCTTTTCACTGACTTTGGGATGAAGCAGATCTTCTATAAACTCCTCGGCGTCTTCTCCTTCCAGGATCAATCCGAGCTCAATAGGTCTGGCCATACAGGTGAACTCCAAATCTTATTTTCCATTCTCAGTACTTATTTGTTTTTATCCATCCGGATCTAACGAGTTTCTCCCCGCACAATCCCGATCTCCTCTTCCGTCAGTCCGTACAGCCTGTACACCGTCGCATCGATCAGCTCGTCCGTCTGCCTGATCCGCTCCCTCAAGGGCGCGAGTTTGCCCATCGACCCCTCGAACTCGGCCCGCAGCGCCTGTGCAGGCTCCCGTCTGGCCGGATCGACTTGCAGCTTCTTGCTGTTCCTTTTGAGCACCGCCAAAAAGCCCTCGTAATCGTGCTCGTAGCAAAGCCGCCAGATCCGGCCCGAGGTGAGAATAGGCCCACTTGGGCGGCGTGTCCCGCAGGTAAACATCGATCTGGAAGCTGGGATTTTGCATCTCGAAGCTTCCCTGGCCCTTGCGGCTCTTGTCCAACTGGATCTTCCAGGACTTGGCATCGCCCACAGCTACGGCGCGTCGGTAGTAGTCCTCGCCTGGATGGGCCTCGGCCGCTTCTTTGACCTCTCCGCGAAGGCTTTTCTCAAATCCCTTGGGAAGATTATCGAGGCTGGTATGCCTTCCACCCCAGTAGCCGTGTCTGTGCAATTTATGCAGTATTTTTGCTTTTATCCAGTTAATTTTATTGGAGTTCATAATTTTAAACTTCGATGGCAATCTTTTCAACCAATCCATCCATTCCATTATACGGTGATATCTTTGGGTGATCCTTTGGGTGAATCTCTCTTCCTCCAGGCCTTCGGCAAGAAGAGTCCTGTGCTTAAGATATTAGACTTTCTCATGGATAATGTCGGATCCGATTACTCCAAGACGGAAATTGCCAAAGGATCTGATCTCTCCCGCGGCACACTTTTCAACGTCTGGCCCGGTCTGGAGGCTTTAGAACTGGTTGTCCAGACGCGAGAAGTGGGCCGGGCCAGGATGTACAAGCTAAATAAAAAAAATCCCATCGCAAAAAAGCTTATCGAGCTGGATGACGCTATATCTGATCTTTATGCTTCGAAGCACATAAACTCTGATGTCGAGATTATGCAGAATGTTTCAATGTCATATCCTTCATCAACCGAAGAACAACTTCAATCGGAAAAAGAATCAATTTTATGTGGGAGTGTAAAAGTCTTAATATGATCATTTCCCAAATATGGGATGCAAGAGTGATATCATGCCCTCTGCAAAAGTCGATACGCACGCCATGATCTAGGATATCATCGAGAAGGCTAAGAATGTAGACCTTGACCGGCTGGAAGCGGAGATCGAAGAAGAGGCAGATAGGCTTGCCCGAAAGAAGTACAAGGTCCTTGACTGATACCAGTCTCCTTTCATCGATATCTGACTTTCAAATCGCTGAAAGTATAGATATCCGGCTCGGTCGCCAAGAAATCGTGTAGTGATAGCTCTGAGAGCCTCATGAGAGATTCAGTGATGTCCTCGGGCTCTTCAATGTCATAGGGTATATTCAGCCCCCTGTTTTTATGCTCAAAACTATCCCGCATGTATATCATTTGCGTCAATTTTCATGCCTGAAGGCAAACGCTATCCTCTGCAGCGCCGTGGCATTGGCCAGCACCACTGTTATTACTATTACTACTACCAGCCACTCTGTATGGAAAAGCCCCAGGAACATTCCCGCATAAAGCAGCATAAGCCTCTCAAATCGCTCCAGGAGACCTCCCATCTTCTTCAGCTCCGCCTCGCCCTTTACAATGCCCCGGTGATCGGCATAGGCCCGCACGAAGGTAGTCATGAGCGAACCGAAGAAGAGCAGCATAAACCAGGCCTCATAAGGCAGGCCGAGAAACTCGCCTCTTCCTAAGTAGAAGAGCAGCCCCAGGTAGAGCAAGAGCTCCACATACCGGTCCACCACCCCGTCCAGAAAAGCTCCCGTGGCCGTGGCCTGATTTGTTACGCGGGCCACCGTCCCGTCCACGATGTCGAGAAAGGCGGACAGGGCGAAGAGCACCAGCCCCCAGGCCAGCCGTCCGTCCATCAGGGCCGCCATTCCCCCCAGCGCCGGGACCAGGGAGAGCATCGTCCAGGCATTGGGGGAGAGGCCCAAAGCGGCCAGCCCGCCTGCTAACCGGTCCGTCTGCTCCGAGTTGAATTTTGCTTTAAGCATTTTTCATCGTCTCGAAATCAAATTTTAAAGGCTGGAGAGGAATATCTCTATCCTGTCCAGCGCCTCAATCAGCTCCCCCCGGGATGTGGCATAGCTGCAGCGCAGGAATCCTTCACCGCTCGGCCCGAAGACGCTGCCCGGCACCACCGCCACCTTCTGCTCTTTGAGGAGCCGCTCCGCGAATTCCTCTGAGGAAAGCCCCCAGGCTTTCACGGAGGGGAAGGCGTAAAAGGCACCTCTGGGCTCGAAGCAGTCCAGACCGATGCGGTTTAGGCCGGAGACGAACATGCGCCGGCGCAGGTCATACTCGTGCTTCATTTGCAGCATTTCCACCTCGCCCTTCTGCATGGCTTCTAAAGCCGCCACCTGGGCCATGGTAGGCGCGCTGAGCATAGTGTACTGATGCACCTTGGTCATGGCCCCCACCAGTGCCGCATCGCCCAGCACGTAGCCTACGCGCCAGCCGGTCATGGCATGCGACTTGGATAGACCGTTCAGGATGACCGTCCTCTCCTGCATGCCCTCCAGCTGGGCGAAGCTGACATGGCTGCCCGAATAGGTGAGCTTGGCATAAACCTCATCGGATATGACGAGAAGATCGTTCTCGACAACAACGTCGGCCAGATCTTCCAGGTCGGAGCGGGTCATAATCGCCCCCGTGGGATTGTTGGGGTAGCTGAGCAGCAGGGCGCGGGTCTTGTCGTTCACGGCCGCAGCAACATCCTCCGGTTGCAGCCGGAACTCATCCTCCAGGCGGGTGGGAACCGTCCGCGCCACTCCTCCGGCCAGAAGGATGTCTGGGGTGTAGGCCACATAGCAGGGTTCTGGCACAATGACCTCGTCGCCAGGGTTTAGGGTAGCGCGAAAGGCCAGGTCAACCGCTTCGCTGACACCAGTGGTGATCAGTATCTGCTCGATTGGATCGTAATCAAGACCCTGCTCAGTGCGTACTGTTTCGCTGATAACCTCCCTAAGCTCGGGCATGCCTTTATTGGAGGTGTAGTGGGTGATTCCCGACTCCAGTGAATAGATGCAGGCCTCGCGCACATGCCAGGGCGTGACAAAGTCCGGCTCTCCCACACCTAAAGAGATCGCCCCCTTCATCTCGCTCACCAGATCGAAGAATTTTCTAATGCCCGAGGGGGGCATGTCTTTGACAACCTGATTTAAATGCTGCTCGGCATTCCAGGCGGCTATGGATACGTTTTTTTGGCTCTGCTTCATGGAGTAATCACCAATCTCTGGGGCCTCTGCTTTTCGGTTAGAATGACGCCGTGCTCTTTGTAGCTCCTAAGGATGAAGTGGGTGCAAGTCGATTGAACGCCTTCCAGGGGCGCGATCTTCTCCGCCACGAAGTAGGCGATGTCTTTCATGGACTTGCCTCGCACGGTGACGGATAGGTCGTGATCTCCCGAGATGAGGCGCACCGACTCTACCTCCGAGAAGTTGGCGATTCTCTCCGCCACGGCGTCGTAGCCCGTCTTTCGCTGCAGCGCTACCTTCAGCTCCAAAACGGCGAAGACATAGCTCAGGTCGAGCTTCTCCCAGTTGATCAGAGTGATGTACTTTCTTATAACGCCAGCGTCTTCCAGCTCCCGGATCTCTTTGGCTACATCCGCCTCGGGTCTGCCCAGAAGGGCCGCGATCTCGGAAGAGGTTGCCTTGGCGTTTTCAGAAAGAATCTCCAAAATCTCGTTCATGAAATTCTGTATTTACCACGTCCATTCAATTATAGGCTTTGCGCTTACCAGAGTAGTAAGGGTAATCATATACAATCGAAAGTTATTAATACTCTTATTACAACTGTATTAATATGAAACAGATGAGATGCCCCAAATGTCATTATGGATGGGAGACGAGAGTAAATAAACCTAAGGCCTGTCCCAGGTGCAAAACCAGGCTGGATATGAAGAAGGTAAAGAAGGCCTGAACGAAAAATTCAGGTCTTTATCTCTATTGTCCATTGCGTGGATCTCTGTAATAAAACAACCAAAGATTATGACTTTTTTTACATAATTTCGAAAAATATATGGTAAGGAAAAAGCCCCGAGCGTGATTCGAACACGCGACCTATTGATTACAAGTCAATCGCTCTGGACCAGCTGAGCTACCGAGGCGCTAGGCTCGACGTATTTTCCATCTTTACTTAAAGGCTTTGCCCTTGCCGGGCCCTTTCATGTGCAGGACATTTTTCCTGGCCGCGAAGCAAGGAATAATTCGTGCCGGGATGGCGCCGGTCAAAGCCGCAAAGCAGCCGCTTTCCAGTCGCTCGCAAGGTATCGGTATTGGACAAATCAGCGGCATTCTCAAACCCCAGATCGCGTCCGATGGCATAAAGCCGCACCTCTTTTTCGGGAATACGCCGCAGCGGCTTTATCCAGGCGACACTCTGCTCTTCTTGCTCTGAGCCTTCCCGTACGACTGCATCTACATCGCCCTGCAGATAGCTTATGAAGATCTCCAGGGCCTCATCATCCAGGGTCTCGCCGGTGGCGAGAATGCCGGCTCCATTCTCCTTTGCCGTGCCAAAAAAAAGCTCCCTCTTCCGGGCAGAGTGGACGATGTGGGTCTGTTCATGATCAGACAGAAGCGGCAGGCTCTTTACAATGTAGGGGAGACCAAATTTCTCTGCCACATGGCGGGCCTGGTCTGCGGTTGGGCCTGATTTTTTTCCTTCATCGATGATGACTGCCAATAGATCGATATCCCTTCGGTGAATAAAGAGATTCTTGAGAACAAATGCTAACGTAGCGCTCTTTCTCCCCCCATCCAGGCCCACGGCTATGCGCGAGCCGGGGCCGAAGAGACCGGTTTTGCGCAGACCTTCCTTTATCTTGCGGTGCACGTCCTCTTCAAAATGCTCCCTGCATAGATGCTTGCCCGAGTACCTCTGATAGATAATGGCACCGCGTTGGCATTTGTCGCACTTGGTCATTTTCGGTTTCACACCTTTCAGGCGATCTTGAATCGAAGCAGTGCCGCCACGCCGCCCAAAGAGCGCAGCCGATCTCCCGGTTCAAACTCCGAGCTGAAGATCACTACCTTTCCCCGGGCATCGGCCACTTCGCGCATAATCTCATCCACCCTTCCCCGGCGGGCCAGCTCATCTAATACCAGCAGCTTTTCAATCGCGCCGTAGTTCTTGGCGGTTTCCACCTCTTTTATGCCGTAGGCGGCTTTGCCGTTCGTGGCGATCTCCCGGAAGAGGTCTTCAATAAGCTTTGCTTCCCTGGCTATGCGGCTGGATTCAAGAACGCTCTTTACCGCACCGCGACGTAGGACCTCCTGAAATCCGGATCGCCCGATGGACGAGGTATCATCCATGGCAATTCTCTTGGCCAAATCGGGAAGGCTGGAGTCGATAACCTTCTTTAAATCCTCTTTGGTAAACCCTGGTCCCGCCAGGATTACCTCTGCGCCATCCTTTGCCGTCGTATCAATTGCTGCTGCCACATCTCGCATAAAGCCGGCGCGCGTGTCTTCACCACTGCCTTTTCCGCTGCCCTGTCGTATCTCTGCCGCCATCTGCACCCCAAACTGGCGCAAAACACCGATGGTGGCCTCGCCCTCCTCCACCAGCGCAATGATCACTCGCGGTCTTTGCGACTCGGCTACCGCCTCATCAATGCGTGCCAGAAGGTCCGGCCTCCAGTGGTACTTGAGGATGGACAGATCCGTTCCCACCTCGATATTCAGAGTATGGTATGCCCCCACATCCATGCCCGACTTGATAATGCCGTGCAGGCGCAGCCAGTTGGAATACATATGAAACTCGACATCTTCCACCTTGACTCCCAGGCGCACCGTCTTTCTCTCCATCTTCTCCGGGCGCGCCTTGTCGGCAATGGCTGGAACCTTGCGGTGCGTGAGGGCAAAGACCAGATCGCCCCTCGAAATCAAGTGCTGTAGATGCCATAAATCATCCAGCGATTCAGGGAGCAGGGCAATCTCCCCTTCGTCGCCTCGCAGATTCTTCTTCAGGACGCGCATGAAATCTACCTTCTAATCAAAAGGCTTAAATCATTGTGCATCGAGGGAGGGTGTCGAGCCGCCATAACTCAGTTGGTAGAGTGTCTGGCTGTTAATTGCTTAGGAGCAGTAACCAGAATGTCACAGGTTCGAGCCCTGTTGGCGGCGCATTTCTTTTGGGCCTGTAGCTCAGTCCGGTTAGAGCGCTCGGCTCATAACCGAGTGGTCGCCGGTTCAAATCCGGCCAGGCCCATGCCTGCATAATCATGGTTTTTGGCCTGACAGATCCTTGGCAAATCGTTTGTCTCTGTTGTGGTAAGGCCACAGCCCTTTTGGCGATAACCAGTGGCTAACGACGTTTCAACCACAGAGCTCACAGAGTTCACAGAGGACGCACAGAGTAAAGGGCAATTCTTTCTTCATCGCAGAGGATCGTGCTGAAGTCGGCGATCATGGCTTCTTCGCGCCTTCGATGACCTTCGCGTGAGGCCGTTACCCCAAGAATCTCACAGCAGCCCTTCAGTCTCCTTCTTCTGTTGCTTTGAGCGACGAAGTCCCGGTTATCACGCGAAGGCGCGAAGCCGCGAAGTCTCGATGAGAGAAGAACAATTTTGGCATAAACAAATTCCAACCCACAATTAGTCCACTACCTGTACCTGATGGCTTAAACTCGCCTTCCGAAAAATGTGGGAAAGGCTGAACCCTATTCGCTATGCCCTCGTAGCTCTTCTTCTGCTTTGGCAAAGGCCAGGCATCCGCTTCGGTGGTCCGTCCAAGAACTTTGAGAACAATGCCCTTGTGGTGCCAGAACTCGGAATTGTTGGGATCTATTCTGGTCATAGGCTAATCAGGGGCATTGGCCGCACCATCGGCCCTTTCTGTCAATTATTGCAAAGGCATTTTCTGTTAAGACCAGCCTTTGTGCTTTGTGCCTGCCACTCTTGACTATTACCACCGGATCTCTTACTTTTCTGGCCTCGGCTATGATTCTGTGACCGTGGATCGAGTCGCCAACCTCATAGCCTTTCATTCAGTAACCTCCATTTTACCTTCCGTCTCCAGGTCATCCATGATCCGGCATACTAGCTCGTAATCTAGCTGCAGGTCGGTGCTGGCATCGGAGGCGTATGCTTCACCTTTCATTTGGAAATACCCAGCAACTTCTTTTTTGGCGCTATCATAGTCTACATCACGGTATTCAATGACCTTTATTGCAGTCAGCTTTTCCCTAACAGCATCACGGATGAAGTCAGAGGGATTTAGGTAGAGACCAGCCTCTACGAGCTTATTGATCTGGCCAATCTCATTTCGGGTAAGCTTGGCACCAACTACTTTACCTACACTGCTCACAACGCCAACATCTGCGCCCATGCTCATTATATTAGTTAAAACTAATTTAAGGAACTTTCGGCCTGCAATTTACATGCACTTTGTTCATACATCAGGTTATACGTACTCAAAGAACTAAAATAGCCTGTGTATCGCGGTTTAGCCCTGACACCGGGACAAGAAGCCGCAAAACCCGCTGGGCGCTTTCATCGCTACCTTTCGGCCTTTGCCTCTGTGCCGGGCATATTCGCCATTCCTCTGCCCCGCGAAGGCCTGCGCGCTCGCGCCGCCGTCCGGACGGATCAAGGTTCTAGCCATTCGGTTTGAACAGAAGATGCAATTGCAGCGGAACATCGAAATAACCTCCTCACAAGAGAGCGCTTGAGGTCTGCGATCATGGCTTCTTCGCGGCTTCGCGCCTTCGCGTGAAACCGGACTCTGTCGAATCTCACGCGAAGCCTTGATTGGCGCGAAGAACGATCAGCCGTTCACAAATTTTCTCAGAATCGACCGTAGATCTTATGCGCCTGCTCAATAGTCGTGATCTCCAGGATCTTAACCATCTTCTCGTCTTTATTTATCTTGTAAAAAGCGGTGTAGGATCTTGAGATATGTAGGTGATAAATGTCTTTATGGCCTTTTCTGTGAATTAGTTCTTTGTCACCCTGGCCAGGGAATGGATCGTCTGCAAGTGTCTTGCATTTTTCGATCACTATCTTCTTGCTTTTTGAGGGCAATGCGCTGATGAACTCCAAAGCTTTCTTCCCGATGACCAGATGGTAGGTTACCACGGGAACTCCACAAATTCGCCTTCTTCCTCAATTCGTTCCATATCTCGGAAAAAACGAGCCTTTTTCCTATCTTCGATCATCTCTTCCAGGAGCTGGGAATAGGTCTGTCCTGCCGTCTTGAGGTCAGATAGCTCAATCCACACAGCCTCAGTCACAGGAATGCGTTTAACAGCAAGCATGAGTAATATTGTAACGATTGTAAGTAGATAGATGTTTCCCCTTAATTTTTTCTGGAGAAAGGATTTAGCTCATGGCGCCGGCAGCTTTCTGCCAGGCCACGATCTTCTTGGCGCTGATGCCTGTCATCTTCGCCAGGCTGCCGGCCTTTGCCCCTGCCAGATCCGCGGCCGTATTAATTCCGGCCAGGGCCAGCTTCTCCAGGGTCTTGGGGCCGATTCCCGACAGAGCCACCAGGCCGTCGCCCTTTGCCCGAGCAAGGGGCTTTGCCTTTTTCTTTGCAGCATCCGCCGCTTTCTTAGCCTTTGGCTTCGCATCCTCTTTTATCTTGGCTGGATCTGCCTTTTCCTGAGCTTTCTTGGCCTGCCACTCCAGGAAGTTGCAGTGCGGACATCCCAGATCCCAGGGCCTCTTGCCCTTGTTGATAATCCGGGTATGGAACATGCCGTGCACATCACAAATCTTGTCGGTTACAATCAGCGTTCCAAACCTGGGAAGTGGCAATGTAAACCGGCATTCCGGATAGCCGGAGCAGCCGATGAAACGGGTGCCCTTGTGGCCGCGCCGAATTATGAGATCTGATTTGCACTTTTCACAGGTGCCCACGATCTTGTCGGTGCGTAGCCCATCCTTGAGCGACTGGCCGATTCCTTCCTGGTTAGATGTCAGCTCATCAAAGACTGATGTGAGCATGACCCGCGACTTCTCGATGACCTCGTCCTCCTTGATATTTCGTTCTGAGATAAGGGTCATATCGTTCTCTAAAGTCTGGGTCATCTCCGGCTTGGTGATGGTGGGCGCATACTTTTGCAACGTATCCACCACGGCATAAGCGGTATTGGTGGGCCGCATGGGATTGCCCTGCACGTAAGCGCGCGCATAGAGTTTGCTGATGATATCGTGCCTTGTGGACTTGGTTCCCAGCCCCAGATCATCCATGATCTTGATGAGCTTGCCTTGACCGAAGCGAGCCGGGGGCTGGGTCTCTTTAGCATCCACGCTGTGACCCAAGACCGCCAGGCGCTCTCCTTCTTTCAGCTCCGGCAAGATATGCTCCTCCGCTTTGCTGTAAGGATAATAGTATCTCCATCCCGTTTCCACGAGGCGCGCTCCATTGGCCCGGAAGGGCTCAGGACCAATGTCTACCTTGAGGCTGGTGGCATCCCAGACGCACTCTTCGGCCAAGGTGGCGAAGAAGCGGCGCACCACCAGCTCATAAATGCGCCATTGATCGTCCTTCAGATCGCTCATGGCTACGGGGACGGTAGGATAGATAGGCGGATGGTCGGTTGTGGACCTCTTGCCGCGCGTGGGTTGCATCTTTCCTTTGAGCAGTTTTTCTGCTTCGCCGGAAAATGCGCCTTTCAGGAAGAGCCGGGTTAGAGCTACCAGGTCAATAGATGGCGGATAAACGGTATTGTCTGTTCTGGGATAGGAGATGAAGCCATTGATGTAGAGCCATTCGGCCAGACGCATGGCATTGGCAGCGGAAAAGCCTATACCGCTGGCGGCGGAGATGAAACTCGTGGTGTCAAAGGGAGCCGGTGGCTTGTCAATGCGCGGTTTTGTCTCGATGGACTTGATTATGCCCACAGGGCCGAGGCGAGATATTATCTTGTCAACCTCGGCCTTCTCCCAGATGCGACCCTCGGCATGCTGTACGCGAAGCTCTTTCTCCAGATCGGCAAAGATCTCCCAGTAAGCCTTGGGCACGAATGACTGGATCTCTCGTTCTCTATCGACAATGAGGGCCAGGGTGGGAGATTGTACCCGGCCTACGGAGAGAAACTCCTTGCCAAGTCGTCCGGAGGTCAGGGAAATATATCTGGTCAAGGCCGCGCCCCAGACTAAATCTATGATCTGCCTGGCCTCGCCTGAGGCTGCCAGGTCAAAGTCCACCTTTCCTGAGTCTTTAAAGGCCTTTAGTATCTCCTCTTTGACGATAGCGCTGTACCGGACGCGATCGGCACGCAGGCTGGGATTTACCTCTTTAACGATCTTTAATGCCTCAACTCCGATCAGCTCTCCTTCGCGATCGTAATCCGTGGCAATGGTGATGAGATCGGCCCGCTTTCCCAAGGAACGCAATGCTGCGATGATCTTCTCCTGGATGGGACGAACCACTATCTCAGCTCTGATCAGTTCTTTGCAGTCCACCTTTTGCCAGTTGTTGTATCCGGGTGGATAGTCTACACCCACGATGTGGCCGGAAAGGCCCATGACCACCTTGTCGTCAAAGCAATAGGTATCTACGCCTGCCACTCGCTGGGAGCTGGGCTTGCTGCCGGCCAGGATCTCTGCAATCCTCTTGGCGGCATCGTGCTTCTCTGCTATTATGAGATGCATTCCAGAGAGCCAAATATGGCAGTTGATTTAAGTTTTTCCATAAAAAATCTTATCTCAAGGATATTAAATACGATTAATTCGGTGAAATAATATCTCTTTCTTTTAAAGGCCGAAACCTATTATCGCGATGGTTGGAATTAAGCCTGACCTATGTCAGTAAAGCAAAGGGATTGATAGGGGTCTTAATGAATGGAATTGCACAATTATAATTGTGTTCTATAATATAAATTATATCAGAAAAATGCTTTTATTTTATGCTTAAATGGCTTACAGATCCCTAAAAAGGGGGTAGTTTTGGATGCGCCACGCAAAAACTTTAAGTAGCTATTAAGCATTACAGAACGCGGCGAGAGATTGTAACGGATTGAGATGGTGCCGGATATGATACCTTTTAGCTTAGGCACTCATATCATCGCTTCGGCATTGCCGTCGTTGCAGTTTTTGCTGCTAAAAAGGTAAAGGAGGATAAAGAACGTGTCTGACAAGATAGACCTATATAGCGACCGCGGAGTTCTTTTGAAGAGCGACGTTGAGCTGAGTGCCGTCAGCCCTCTCAAGAACGCGGCCATGCAGAGACTCATTTCTCTTACAAAGCGAACCGTAGCCGTCAACCTGGCCGGCATCGAAGGCGCTCTTAAGACCGGAAAGGTCGCAGGAGGCCGCAGGCAAATCAAGGGACGCGAGCTTAACTACGATGTTATTGCCAACGCTGGCGTTCTTGCTGATAAGATCAAGTCACTGTTGCAGGTTACCCCCGGCGACGACACCAATGTTCAGGTGCTCGGCGGCGGCAAGCAGCTGATGGTTCAGATCCCAACAATGAGGCTCAACGCCGCCTCTGAGTTCGTGGTCGGATTGACCGCAGCAGCCGCAGCAACAACTGAAACACTTATCCAGACGTTCAAGGCCGGTATGGTTGAGGCCCCCATGATTCACGCCGCTGTCTGGGGCGAGTACCCGCAGACAGTAGGCATGTCCGGCGGAAACGTCGCATCTGTTCTCAACATCCCCCAGAACGATGAAGGTCTGGGCTTTGCCCTCAGGAACGTCATGGCCAACCATCTTGCCGTCATCACCAAGAGGAACGCCATGAACTCCGCAGCTCTCGCATCTATTTACGAGCAGATCGGCGAGATGGAGATGGGCAATGCTATGGGCATATTCGAGCGCCACCAGCTCCTGGGCATGGCATACCAGGGTCTGAACGCCAACAACATGGTCTACAATTGCGTTAAGGCTAACGGCAAGACCGGAACCATCGGCACAGTAGTTCAGAGCACAGTCGCTGCAGCCCTTGAAGACAAGGTCATCAAGGCAGGCAAGAAGCTGCCCTCCGGCTATGTACTGTACGAGGCCAATGATGTATCCAAGTGGAACGCTTACTGCGCTGCTGGCGTACTGGCTGCCACCATGGTCAACTGCGGCTCCTTAAGAGGCGCCCAGGCTGTGTCCTCGACACTGCTGTACTTCAACGATATCATTGAGAAAGAAACCGCTCTGCCCGGATGCGACTTCGGCAGGGTAATGGGAACTGCTGTCGGATTCTCATTCTTCAGCCACTCCATCTACGGCGGCGGCGGCCCCGGTGTATTCAACGGCAACCACGTGGTAACCAGGCACTCCAGAGGATTTGCCATACCCTGCGTGGCTGCAGCAGTAGCACTTGATGCCGGTACCCAGATGTTCACACCTGAGATGACATCTGGACTGGTCGGTGCCATATACGGCGAGATCAAGGAATTCCGTGAGCCGATCGTATCGGTTGCGGAGGCTGTGTAAAGGCGGAAGAAATGGTCACAGAATCAGACACGGAATCGATACAGGTAGAAATAGTCCCTAGCAGGTTTCTTATGCCGGCATCGGCTCAAAAGCTGCTAAACGAGATCTATGGGAATGGTGGCCTCATCAGGATAATGATCCATGGCCCCAACCTCCCTAGAAGCGTGCCCTATGGCCCCGGAAGGGGTGCCCCTATCGACGAGAATCGAGACCTTCTCATCGAGGTGGGCGGGCAGGCATTTGAGCTATGCGTCAAAGTTGGAAGGATCAGGCTCGAACTGGAGAGTGCAAAATTCTACGACGGGCTGAAAGCAGCGTGTGAGCGAGCGCTGCCCATATCCTTCCAGATCAGGCGTGGCAAGTTCTTCCACACCCGGCAAACCATAACGGATTATGCCAAGTTTGGCAAGGTGGAGGACACACGCATCCTGGGACTGATCGATCCAAGGGCCAAGAAAGATAGGCTGGCCATATTGTCTGAAGAAAAAGTGACTATTGACGATGAGGAGAGATAAAATATGGCATACAAACCACAATTCTATCCCGGAAGCACCTCTGTTGGCATCAACAGAAGAAAGCACATGTCCGGTAACCTCGAGAAGCTCAGAGATATTCCTGAGGCAGACGTCACGGCGATCATGGGCCACAGGGCTCCCGGTGCCGATTACTCAAGCACTCACCCACCCCTTAAAGAGATGGGCGAGCCCGACTGCCCAGTAAGGCAGCTCGTTGCACCCACAGCAGGCGCAGCCGCTGGTGACCGTGTTAGGTACTCCCAGTGGACTGACTCTATGTACTTCGCCCCATCCACTCCATACTGGAGATCCTATTGGGGAGCCATCAACTGTAAGGGCTGCGATCCAGGCACCCTGTCCGGCAGACAGATCATCGAGGCCAGGGAGAGGGATATCGAGGCTTACACCAAGGCTCAGTACGATAGCGAGATGACCGATGTCGCACTCTGTTCCATGAGAGGCTGCACTGTACACGGCCACTCCTTGAGACTGGAAGAGAACGGCATGCAGTTCGATATGCTGGCCAGAACCGAGATGGGCAAGGACGGAAACGTCTATGCAGTCAAGGATCAGGTAGGCATTCCCTTGGATAAGAAGGTCAACCTGGGCAAGCCCATGACCGAGGCCGAGGCCAAGAAGAGAACCACTATATTCCGGGCGGACGGCGTTCCCATGTGCGGAGCAGTCGGCGCCAGGAAGTACGACGAGGCAGTCGAAGCTCTGCACCATATGTGGGAGCTGCGCAGCAAGTGGGGATTCAGGCCGGAGTAAATGGGGTGATACAAAATGGCAGTTAAACACACCAAAAAACTATTCATAAAGGCTCTTAACAAGAAGTTCGGAAAGGATTTCGACCTTGCAGGCCAGAAGGTAGAGTATAAGAGACTTGGTATCGAGCAGAGCGCCCGTAAGAGAGAATTCATAGAGTACGCTAGGAAGGTCGAGGGCAAGCGCGGTATGACCGGCTACAACCCCATGGTCCACGCTGGCGGCATTCCTATGGGACAGAGGCAGCTCGTACCCTACAAGCTCTCCGGAACCGAGTATGTTGTAGAGGGCGACGATCTGCACTTCGTCAACAACCCAGCCATTCAGCAGATGTGGGATGATGTCAGAAGGACCATTGTAGTAGGTCTGGACATGGCCCATGAGGTTCTGCAGAAGAGGCTCGGCAAGGAAGTCACACCCGAGACCATCAACAACTACCTCGAGATCCTCAACCACGCCATGCCCGGCGCAGCCGTGGTTCAGGAGCACATGGTGGAGACTCACCCCGGCCTTGTAGATGACTGCAACGTTCGCGTTTTCACCGGCGACGATGCCCTGGCAGACGAGATTGATGACCAGTACCTGATCGACATCAACAAGATGTTCCCTGCTGAGCAGGCCGAGGCCCTCAAGGCCGCTATCGGCAAGACTAGCTGGCAGGCCATCCACATCCCAACCATCGTCGTCAGGTCCTGCGACGGCGGCACCACCTCCCGGTGGAGCGCCATGCAGCTGTGTATGACCTTCATCGACGCCTACAACATGTGCGCCGGTGAGGCCGCTGTGGCTGATCTGGCCTACGCTGCCAAGCACGCTGCCGTTCTGCAGATGTCCGAGATGCTGCCCGCAAGGCGCGCACGCGGACCCAACAACCCCGGCGGACTGTCCTTCGGATTCCTGGCCGATATGGTCCAGACCTCTCGTGTGGCAGCAGCCGACCCAGTGAAGGTCTCCCTGAACGTAGTCGCCGCAGGCGCTGCGCTCTATGACCAGATTTGGCTGGGAAGCTACATGTCCGGCGGTGTGGGATTCACCCAGTACGCCACTGCAGCCTACACCAACGATATCCTGGACGACTTCTGCTACTACGGCGTCGACTTTGCCGCCGATAAGTTCGGAGGATTCGCCAAGGCACCCAAGACCCTGGATCTTGCCAAGGAGCTGGCCACTGAGGTCAACGCCTACGGCATGGAGCAGTACGAGTTGTTCCCGACCATCCTCGAGGATCACTTCGGTGGATCCCAGAGAGCATCCGTTCTGGCAGCCGCATCCGGTATCACCTCAGCCATCGCCTCTGGCCACAGCCAGGTAGGCCTTGCCGGCTGGTACCTGTCTATGCTCCTGCACAAGGAAGGCTGGGGACGCTTGGGCTTCTTCGGCTACGACCTGCAGGATCAATGCGGTCCAACCAACGTGTTCTCCTACCAGTCCGACGAGGGCTCGCCTCTCGAGCTGAGGGGAGCTAACTACCCCAACTACGCGATGAACGTAGGTCACCAGGGCGAATACGCAGGCATCTCCAGCGCCGCACACGCCGGCCGCATGGACGCCTTCGCATGCAACCCCTTGATCAAGGTTACCTTCGCCAACCCCGGCATGGTATTCGATTGGGCAGATGTCCGCGCTTGCTTCGGCAAGGGTGGAGCCCGCGAGTTCCGTGCAGCAGGCGAGAGAAGCCTGGTCATGCCCGCAGTGTAGGCCAAAAGCCTACAACTCTTTTTTTCTTTTTTAGTTGATTTCAGCAACTTGCATACGCGATTACCGCAGATTTTGTCCTGATGTAACCTGCCCAGATGGGGTAGCACCTCACTATGTTCAGCGACAACTTATTAGAGAATCGCCGACATGGTAATGTGAATGGCAGAGAATAGGCACGAACACCATGGTAAGTCAAGCAAAGGTTTCCTGAATTCGGAGAAGATCCTGAAAGACATCGGCATCAATGAGGGCGACCGGTTCCTGGATCTAGGATCAGGCAATGGTCATTTCTCTATCGCAACATCGCAGGTTGTCGGTAAAGACGGCATAGTCTATGCATTCGACGTGGACCATGAATCTATCTCCCAATTGCAGAAAGAGGTAGCTAAGAAGAAGTTGTCCAATATCAAGGCATCTGTTGTAGACATCACAAAAGAGTTACCTCTACCGGAGGGAAATATCAACTTGGCATTTATGTCCAATGTTCTGCACGGACTGGTAGCAAATGGAGAGGCGGATAGCACTCTCAAAGAGATAGGCAGAGTTACTGCACAGAATGGAAGATTAGCTGTTGTGGAATTCAAGAAACAAGAGTCCCCAATGGGTCCACCACTTTCTATGCGACTCAGCCCTGATGATGTTGAAACATTAGCTGCAAGATATGGTTTCTCAAGAGAAAGCATTCTGGAAGCGGGACCATACCATTACACCATAGTTCTCAGGAAAAGGTGAATGATGCATATTTAGAAATGGTGCTATTACCAGGGGACCAGGTAAACTTCGTCACCTTCCTTCTTGCCTTTCAAGAGCTGGCAGTGCCTCATGATGGCAAACTGGTTATCTAAATCAACTGATGATAATAAAAACTTGTCAGCCAGCTCAATGCGGGTGACTTTGCCTTTCAATTCGATATATTCATAGATCTCTTTCTGCAGATCAGTCAGTCCTTCAGTTCCTGTAAGGCCGTGAATCTCCCTGAACACCAATTTTGATCTTTCTCCCCAGGGATCACAGAACAGGTTTGACATTTTATTTTGCCAGATATATTACCTACACGAGTACGTACTAATTTGAGGTTAATCGGAGTTCTCCATAGTCCATTTGGACACATTTCCATCTATGATCAGGTTCATGACATAATCGAATTCCAAGGCCTGACACCATCCAGACTTCTCGAAGATGGACATGAAGCAGACTCCAATGAGTTTTTTGTATTTCATCTTGGTCAAAAAATCCTTCATTTCATCTGATTTCACACCTATCTTAGGGATGGCCATACCTCCTAAAATTACGACCACGTCCGCATCGGTGCCACTCTTCTCGCCAAGTTCTAATCCATACTCGGATGTGATTATCTTGCGCGCCTTTTCCTTTTCCAAGCCTGCTACAAAAGCCAACTCCTTGTCGCGAACCGGATAGCCCAAGAAGAGCGCGAAGGGCGTACAAAAACCAGGAGAACCAACGAAGGTTATCTTCTTCTCATCTTTCACCAGATCTCTAAAGCCATTCAGCATACCGCCAAGTCCTTTAACATCCTGAATCTTTTTCATAAAAATCAATCCAGAGTGAGCCGACAGATTTTCTTGAGAGAGGCGAATCTCGTTCTAGTTACCATTTGTGTCCGCTTCTGCACAGTATTTGTACTGTCTAGCCCACAACGTCAGCTATTAACTCTCATATATGTAAATAAATAGTTAAATATTTTGGTCCAGCGATGGAGCGTCGCTGCCAGATAGCCTAACCAGGATGGCACCCACAATCTTGTCGAATGCCTTTGCCGCCAATGTCCCGTTCTTGTCGAATGTTTGTCCCATATCGCCCAGTCTACCGATCTCCGTGTCCAAAGGTATGGCTCCCAGGAAAGGCACATCCAATTCTTTGGCTGCCTTCTCCTCGCCGCCCGTTTTGAAAACCTCTATCTTTTCGCCGCAGTGGGGGCAGATAAGTCCGCTCATGTTCTCGATTATGCCCAGCATGGGCACATTCATCATGAGGAACATGTTCACCGCCTTGCGGGAATCCAGCAGAGCCACCTCTTGAGGAGTGGTGACAATGACGGCTCCATCCAGGCCGGAGATTAGTTGAGCGATACTGATGGGCTCGTCGCTGGTTCCGGGGGGCAGGTCCACCAGCAGGAAGTCGAGATCGCCCCAGTTGACATCGGATACGAACTGCTTTAAGGCTGCCATCTTCATGGGGCCGCGCCAGACCACGGGCGAGTCCCGGCTCTTGAGGAGCAGAGCCATGGAGACGACCTTGATGCCGGCGGCATCTGCCGGCTCGAGCCCCTCCGGGCCTGCAATCATTTTCTGGTCCTCAATTCCCAGCAGCTTGGGGATATTGGGGCCGGTGATGTCCGCGTCCAGGATGCCCACTTTAAAGCCCCTGCTTTGCAGTGCGGCGGCTAAATTTACGGTAACGGTGCTCTTGCCCACGCCGCCCTTTTCGCTTCCTATCACGATCTTGTGCTTGATCCTGGTTATGCGGTCCACAGTCTCTTTTTGCCGGGCTCTAGGGTCATCACAGCTTCCTTTGTCGGCGCAGGAGCTGCAAAGGCCCTCGCAGCTCTCTTTGCCGGCTTCATTTGATGGGGGCGCAATCATGTAAACACCAAATTTTCTTCTCAGCAAAAATAGGAGCTTATGAGATCATATATTTAATCTTTGCTAATATTGTCCGATCCCTTTAAATCAGCAAGCTTAGAGCTAAGGTGCTCCAGTCGCGATCGGAGAAGTGCCAGCTCCCTTTCCATGAGCTGGATTTCATGCTGGCTGGACTGTTCCTCCATCACTTCCGAGCCGTCTCCTCCCCGTAGGGCAAAGCTGCCTCCTTCGATCCTAAGCCCCATCCCGTAGACCAGGGCGGCAGCGATTTTTTTTCTGGCATTCATCAGATCGTTCCAGAGGGCTTTCCTGGAGATGCCCATATAAAATGCCGCAGCCTCCTGGTCCAGCTCCAGCAGGTCCACCAGCCGCACCGTCTCCAGCTCCTCTAGAGTTACGGATATAGCCTCAATCTTGGGACAGCCCTCCGGCATAAAGCATCGTACGGTTGGAACCTCTGAGATCCAGCGTCTTCCCCTTCTTCTTCCTCGACAAGAACACATGATGATCACATAGCGCAAAGGTCGTATTTGTGACTGCTCCCCTGACGAAAAGCATAGGCATTTATAGAAATATTTAAGTATATAATCTCATAAGTTACTAATCAATTGAAGATTTCCATAGCTAGCGGTAAGGGCGGCACGGGCAAGACCCTGGTGGCTACGAGCATGGCCGCTTCTCTGGCCACGCCCAGGACATCGGTCACAATCGCCGACTGCGATGTCGAGGAGCCCAATGCCTACCTGTTCTTTCCGGAAAGGACGCTTTTGGAGAGGAAAGGATGTCTCGTTCCCGTGCCGGTCATCAATGAGGCGAAGTGCACGCACTGCGGCAAATGCTCCGAAGTATGCGCCTATCACGCTATGGCCGTGCTCCCTGAGACGGTTCTCCTATTCCCGGAACTGTGCCACGGCTGCGGCGCATGCACTATCATCTGCCCCGAGAAGGCTGTCAGTGAAACCTCCCGCTCTGTAGGAGAGATATTTCGGGCTCAATCCGGTGACGTGGAGATCATCTGGGGCGAGCTAGCCTTAGGCGAGGCGCGCACCACTCCCCTCATCAAGGCCGTGAAGGATGGGGCTGAGGGCGAGACGGTTATCGTGGACTGTCCGCCCGGCACCTCCTGCTCCCTGGTGGAGTCTGTGCGCGGCACCGACTTTTGCCTTCTGGTCACAGAATCCACGCCCTTCGGCCTTTATGATCTGAACATCGCTCTTCGGCTGCTGGAGAAGATGAATATCCCGCGCGCCGTCCTGGTCAACAAGAGCGGCATGGGAGACAGAAAGGTCTACGAGTACCTGAAGAAAAGAAACATACCCCTGCTTATGGAAATTCCCCTGGATCGAAAGATAGCAGAGCTCTACTCCCGCGGAGAGATATTTGCTGAGAAGATGCCGCAGTCGAAGACAAAATTTGTCTGCATGGTCCGGGAAATTGAGGAGATGATCTCATGAAGCAGATGGCAGTTGTAAGCGGCAAAGGAGGTACGGGCAAGACCTCTATTGTTGCCTCTTTGGCGGCTTTGACGAGCGGCCAGGCCGTCTATGCCGACTGCGATGTGGACGCACCCGACCTGCACCTCATCCTCCTGCCCCAGATCAGAGAGCGTCGCCAGTTCTTCGGCATTAAGAGAGCGTTCATCGACAGCTCAAAATGCACCCGGTGCGATTCATGCCAGGATGCCTGCCGCTTTGCGGCCATTGCCGACTTTCAGGTCGATCCTGCCCTCTGTGAGGGCTGCGGCGTTTGCAAATTGGTCTGCCCGGCTGAAGCTGTGGAGATGAGAGAGTGTCTCGCTGGCTATGCCTATCTATCCGATACCAGGTTTGGCCCTCTGGTGCATGCCGAGCTGTTACCGGGCGAGGAAGCATCCGGAAAATTGGTGGCCATGGTAAGGGAAATGGCTCGCGACTTGGCTGCTATGCATAAGCTGGATTTGATCCTGATAGACGGCTCACCCGGCATCGGCTGCCCGGTGATAGCCTCGCTTACTGGAGTAGACCTGGCCCTGGTGGTGACCGAACCCACCATCACCGGCGAGCACGATCTGGAGAGGATCCTGGACGTGGCCCGTCACTTCGGCATCAATACTGCCGTCTGCATAAACAAATACGACCTCAACCCAGTGGCGGCCCAGCACATCGAAGCCCTCTGTCTTGAGCGATCAGTTATGGTCGCGGGAAGGCTGCCCTTCCACCCTTCTGTGGTAGAGGCCATGGTACTGGGTCGGGCAGTTGCGGAGAATGGCGGGCCGGTAGCGGATGCCATATCTGAGATGTGGGGAGTTCTGGAAAAAGAGATTTGAAACAGCCTCTCTGCGATCATGTAGGTTCTCTGTGGCGCTCATATGAAGGGCCGGCTTTTATGCCCATTGGGGAAATAAGATATTGGGGGTTTGACTTAATGTTTGCAAAGATGCTGGTGGCCTGGGCGGCCTTGGTCATGTTCCTGACGGCGCAGTCCCAGGCTCAATACGATCCATTGGGAAGTGACATCTTCACTTTGCCGGAGGATATGAAAAGAACGGGCAGCTTGGATACACTAAACGATTTCGATTCAAAAGCCGATCCTCTGGGCTTGGATCCCTTGATGGGCCCGCTCGACCCGGAGCACACGGCGGAGTTTCTGGATAAAATCCGCGGCAGAGAGTATCTGGGCCCCTTTTTACCGACTGCACAAGACCTGCGGGGCAATTGGAATCTGAATTTACTGGGCGGCATGCCTGGTAAGGTCGATCTGCTGCTTGTCCAGAACCGGGATGCCGTCTTTGGACGCGGCACATTATCTTTGGGCGGCTCCAGCAATGCCCTCTCCGCCAGCGGTCAGGCCGTGAAAGATGTGCTCTATTTAGATCTGATGAATGCAGAGGAGTTGATGCTCTACCGGTGCACTCTGACGATGAGCAAGGACTTCCTCTCCGGCAGCTTCAATGTCTTCGACGCTCAGGGGCAGGCATGGTCTGGGACCATCCAGGGCAGCCGATCGGCATAGGTGTGCGTAAAAGGTTTTTTGAAATAGGGAGCCCAGGTGGCTCCCCATGATTTTGGATTGCAGGCTTAGCTGGCTTTAATAATCTCTTCAAACTCTCTTTGGCTCAGGTACTCTGGTGCGTATTGTATTCCACTACCCTGCAGGTCGGCGACGTATGAGCGCAGATGTTTTCTGGAGCCGGCCAGCAGCCCATGGTATACAACCCTTATATCTTCCGTCGCCGTCGATGCCAACTCTTTCTCTAGGTCCATGATGCTAATCTCCTCGAAGGCGGCAGCCACCATCAGTGCATCCTGATCAGATCGCAATCCTTCTGTCAGAAGCTCGTCGTGAATCTTCTGCAAAGTCTGGTTCTGAAATACTCCCTGCTCATCCTTTCCTGGAATCGCAAGCCCGTATTTGTCTATGATGGCTTTGGCCAGGTCCATGTGACTTTGCTCCGATCTTCGCAGATTCATGAAGATGGAGAGGTTGTTCTTATCATAAAGTGAGGTGTACAGGTCGCGGGCAGCCTTTTCTTCCTCCCAGATGAAGAGCAATCCTTCCTTCTCGCGCATGGTTAGGGTTGCAACCGTAGCTGGAGCCGGAGAAGTCATCGTCTGCCCACCGGTCAGGGTCATGATGCCCTCACCGTAGGCCACATTGTGCTTGAGGCTGATATCGGGTTCCTGGGACAGCGCCCAGATTATGGAGATCGCCTGGCCGGGCGAGAAAGCCTTGTCGAACTTATCTCCCGTGTCCAGCTTTCTCTTCAGCTCGATGACCGTGCGACCGGATCCTTTGCTGCCGCCAAATTCCGCAATATCACTAGTCCCTCCCAGCATGGTATCCTCGATATGCGGACCGTAGTTGCCCGTGCAATACTCGTCCAGCACTGTCGCTTTGCTTCCCTGTACCGAAGAGAGGATTATGTCGGCGTTCTTCATCCACTCCTGGGGCTCAAAGCCTATGGCTAGCCAACCTTCAGTGCTGGCGTTCAGGCCCAGGTAGAGATATTCCTGATCGTTCTTCCAGGAGATCTCCATCTCGCCTCCGGTATATCCCTGCCTGGCCGGGCCTTGCAGGAGCATGCTGCGAGAGTATTCGCTATCCCCCACAATTCCATCAGCTTTCCACCCTTCAGTGGCTGCCTTCTCTTCCACGACCGGGACTTCTTTAGGCTGAATGCAGCCGGAGGACAAGAGCAGCAAACCTAACAATAAGGCGACAAGAATTGGCTTCATACTGCAACACCTGCGTTTATATTGGTATGCTGAATATATCAGATTATCTATTCTATGGATATATTTGGCCGCCTCAGGTAGAAACTGTTGCCCTGATATTCGGTCTTGACGAGCTGTCCCTGATCAATCAGATTTTCCGCAACCACCCAGCCGTCGGGAGGGCACGGGTCCGAAAGCTATCATTCTTTTCTACCGTCCTGTATTCTCAGAGCTGTATTGAGTCTCCGGTAGCCAAAGGCCGGCATCTCTCGCCCAAAGCCTCCTGCAGCCGACAGACGGCCTTTTGTCCAGTGCAGTGTCCCGGACGGACGAGGGCGGGATCGAGATTCTGCAGCGCCTTTGCAGTCGCATCGATGCGCTTTTCATCCGCTCCCATGAGATGAAAGCCCCCTACCACAGCATGAAGCTCCTCGACACCCGTGATCTTCTGGGCATGCCTGATAGTATTGATGATTCCGGAGTGAGCGCAGCCGGTGATGACGACAAGCCCTTTGCCCGGCAAGTTTATCGCCAGGGCCTGGTCGTCCGGGATGCTGTCTTCGCAGTATTGGCCATCCTTGACCGTACAAAAGCCCTCCACCTTCTCAAAGCTCTCCAGGCGCGCCACCTCACCGGTGGTCATGACCCCCGGTGCTACGTCGAGCGGACTGCGGCAATCGAGCATTATCGCCCCCGCTGCCTCGGCCTCGTTTCGGGTGAAGGGCGCTCCTATGTACTGGAGTGTGGGCCGCTCTTTCAGCTTGGGTAAGAAGATATCGGGATGGGCCAGGATGCAAACTCTGCCGTTTCGGCGCTGCAGGACCCCCATCAGTCCACCCGTGTGATCATAATGGCCGTGGCTGAGGCAGATAAGATCGAGATGGCAGAGGTCGAGATGCAGTGCATCTGTATTATGCAACATGACCTCGGAGGAGGCTCCTGTGTCCCAGAGCAGCTTCATGCTTTCTGAGCCAAAGTTCAGCTCCAAAAAGATGGACAGCCCATGCTGGGCCCAGAGAGATGAGTTGTCAGGCGAGGCGGAATTCTCAACCACAATTATCAGTCGGAGGTCTTTCAGCATGATAAAAGTAAAGAGCGCTGAAAGCTTAAAACTGACGGATAATAGAACGCGCAAATACCGCGTCCATCATGCCAAAGTTTAAATAATTTCTCTCAATATTACTATTTATCTGGTGATGGATGATGAAGACAATACTCTTGTGCAGTCTCTGTCTGATGCTTGCGGTCTTAAGCACGGCTTATGCAACAGACCAGGATCTGCTCACTGTGAAGGATAACTATACCAGTGAGCTGAACGAAAGCGCTCTGGGTTTGGCCCTGGCGGGACAGCCTTCCGGGGAATTGACCGCCTCAGAGAAAGAGGGCCTGCTCTATATGGCTGAAGAAGAAAAACTAGCAGGTGACGTCTATTTGGCCCTCAATGAAAAGTGGAACCTGCGTGTCTTTGACAACATTGGCAAGGCGGAGAGGACTCACGAGGCAGCCGTCAAGACGCTACTGGAAAGGTACTCTCTGCCAGATCCCACAAAAGGAGCGGGAGAGTTTTCCAATGAAACCCTACAGGGGCTTTATGATGATCTGGTGATCCGGGGAAGTTCTTCTGTAAAGGATGCCCTGCAGGTGGGGGCAGCCATAGAGGAGATAGATATCCTCGACCTGGAGGAGCGCATGGCTCAAACAGACCGAGAGGACATATTGCTGGTTTATGCGAATCTCAAGCGTGGCTCAGAAAACCATCTGCGTGCCTTCGTCAATAACCTGCAAAGGCAGGGGTTTGAATATAGTCCAGAGTACCTCTCCCAGGAAGAGTACGATGGTATAATCCGCGGCTAAAATTATATTTTTTATCCGCCCTTAGCCTCAATAGCCGTTGCGCCCTGAGTTGGGGATACGGCGAAAAAGCAGCACCGATAGTCTGCTGGAAGCAAAGGGCGGGAATGCTGCAAAAAATTATTGAATCCGTTTGAAGTCCTGTCAGGATATACCGGGGTGTGGTTGTCCGTGCACGTGTTTTTTTGTTCAGTGCGGTTTTCAACTGACAGAATGTTTTAAATATAACATCGCATATACGCGTAATTGCAAATTCGTAAAATTTAGTGAGGTTTTTTGATGAAGATATGTGTTACTGCAGGTGCATCGGGCCTCGATGCCCCCATGGATCCCAGATTTGGACGATGCCCATTTTTCGTAGTGGTTGACCTGGACAGCATGAGCGAGAATTCCATTCCCAACTCCAACGTAACTGCATCCAGCGGTGCAGGGATACAGGCGGCCCAGGAAATAGCCAAGCAAGGCGTTTCTGCCCTGATTACAGGAAATATCGGCCCCAATGCCATGCAGACCCTCTCTGCCGCCAAGATCGATGTTTATCAGCACCTGGAAGGGGGAAGCGTAAAATATGTCGTGGAAAAATTCCAGCGGGGAGAACTCACGAAAATCGCCGGACCCTCCGTACCAGGCCATGCCGGCGTGGGTAAGGGCCCCATGGGTAAGGGCAAAGGAAGAGGTGGTGGATTGGGTGGCGGCAGAGGCTCTGGTGCAGGAAGCGGCGGCCTGGGGGCCGAGAGTGGATCCGGTGTTGGCGCAGTCAGAGGAGGTCAAGGACAATGAAGATCTGCATTCCCACCATGGGCGAGGGCGGCATGGCGGAGGCCATCTGCCAGCACTTCGGACGGGCTCCTACCTTCACCATGGTAGATCTGGATAGCGGAGAGATCAAGGTCCTGCAGAACGTTAGCGAGCACATGGGCGGAAAGGGCCTGCCCACAGAGACCATCTTCGCAGAAGGGGTACAGGTGATGATTGTGGGCGGTCTGGGACCTAAAGCGGTCACACTCTTCAACCAGGCGGGCGTTGAAGTATTCGTGGGAGCAGTCGGCACAGTAAAGGATGCCGTGGATGACTGGCAGGCGAAGACGCTGACCCGAGCCGACCTGGACAATGCTTGCAAAGACCATAAGCATTAGCACCGGATAAATTAGGTTTATTCTTGCATCAAATAATTATAGGGAGTTACAGGATATCAAATGCTTGTATTTGATTTCATGTGTTTAATTAATTTATTATATGCACATAACATATGATACTTTAAGCTTTTGGTACCAAAAGCTTTTTATTCGTTAACATCCTATTAGATTTAGATTAAGAAGCCGGTTCAGGCAAAAGTAGGTGTTTAAAATGAAATATAGCAAAATTTTGCTGTGTATGGCAGCGCTCGCCGTGTGTCTGCTGATTGGCATTGCGTGGGGAGCAGACTATTTGGGAGGAGGATACGTTGGAAGCCATGACCGTTCAATGTCGGACCCAGGGATAGCTAGCATGTTGCACTGGCTCGATGCGCCTGTCTCCAACTTACCCTGGTACAGTGCGGATCTTACCTTTTATAAGCAAGCGGTTCCCGACACCACGTTCTCTCCCTTCAGAGAGTATTATACAACCACCGGTACGCCTGTGGTGGGTGGGATAATAAGCAATCCTACCAGGTTCGACATAACGCAGAAAACACCATCCAGTGTGTTCTATGGTGCCGGTGTAGGGTTGCCATTCAACCAGTACGCATCCGTAGTGCCGAACAAGACCAACGACCTCTGGATCCAAGGTGCAACAAACTGGACCCAGTATGTGGTAGGTCCCGTTGGAACCTGGTTACAGCTAATCGCCTACGCACCCGTTGAAGGGCCGGCAGGCTTCTATGAGACGATCCAGACAGACACAACAAGTTCTAAGTACAAGACTTATCAGTTCAACGAAGGATATAACACCATGAACTTCAAAGCCGACGAGGTTGGAAGACATATGCTTTACTTTGTGGTAAACAGCCAGCCCAGCAATGTAGTCATTGTGGATGTGCTATCTCCGGCTCAAACAGGGTCAACGACGATAGAACATGCAATGTCCTAGTGCTAATGCATCATTGAAACAGAAATATGAGATTGATGGTAGGTAGTAGATATGAAAATGAAATCTAGCAAAATTTTTTTGTGTATGATGGTGCTCGTCTGCCTTGCAGTTTCGGCATTCGCACAGGACCCCCTGGGTCTCGGCTCGCGTGGCAGCTCAATGGGATCTGGCGGAGATTGGATTAGCCCCAACATGGGCTCAAAGTACCCGACAAACTGGATGGAAGGTGGATTTTATTATCCAGGACCTTTTGGAGTATTTCCTTATAACCCAACACCCTATTATTCGGACTTCAGATTGAGTTCATTAGCCGGGATGCAGAAGGGGTCTTTCCAAAAGAACTGGACAGAAACTATGAATTATGTAAGGGCAAGCTCGTCCATGAGAGTATACCAGAATGGTCTCTGGTTAACGCCGTAAAAAGGTGATACGAGTCAGTTTTATAAAGAACAACTTCAGCAAACCTGCATATCCAGGTAAGAGTGCGAAATGCGTGCAAAAACCAGGAGATGCCACGAATGTTATTTTTTTAGATCAAAAAATATAGAAATTCTATTTTGCTATCATCTTTTGCATTAGAGACATAATTCCGGGCCGGGAATTATTGCCCTTCTGCGATCCTGGATCAATCATTCCCAGGCCCAGGGATCCCATCATCTCCTGGTTGAAGCGGTCAGCGATCTCATCGAAGATCCTCTGATAGGCAATGCAATGGGGATCGACGCCTTTAATCTCGCCGTTTGTGGGCGCTATGGCATTGTAGGGGCAGCCTCCCCGGCAGTAGCGGATATGCTTGCAGCCCTTACATTCTATGTCCACATACTCCTTGAAGGCTCGCATGCGCACACCCGGCCCTGACTCTGCCAGATCCTTCTGGCTGGGCCGATCTCGCACATGGCCCATGACGTACTCCGGCATGCCCACGAAGCGATAGCATGGATAGATGCTGCCATCCGGGCCTACGGCAAAGGTATTCTCCATGCAATCCACAAAGGTGCACACCGTACCCCGCCCGGTGAAGACGCATCGGCAGTAGTCGTTGATGTTTCTGACCTCTATCTGATTCATATTTTCCAGGTACTTGTCCAGCAGGTAGACCAGCAGCTCCCCATACTTTTCTGGTGAGAGCGCCCACTTGTCCGGCTCGTTGCTTCGTAGAGACGGCAATGCGGGATGCAGCTTGAGCGTCAAGCCGTTTTCCAGGAAAAAATTGAATATATCTTCTTTGAACTGCACAGAGTGGGAGGTAAAAGTGCATATGAACTGCACCTGCAAGCCATGCTCTTTAGCCAGCTCATAGCCTCGCATGGTCTTCTCGTAGTAGCCCTCCGATCGTTGCAGGTCATTGAGCTCCTGGGGCCCGTCCAGGCTGGAGCCGATGGGGATGCTGTACTGGGCCAGGACGTCTGCCAATTCTGGTGTCAGCTTCCAGAGGTTGGTCTGCAGAGCAAAGTTGGGCTCAAGATGCTGGAGCTCATCGGTAAGCAGGGGAAGAGCCTGCCTGTAGAAATCGGCTCCCGCAAGCAGAGGCTCGCCGCCATGAAATGTGAAAGTGACGGGATCGCTGCGAAAGTCCTTGAGCCAGGCCACGGTATCCTTAACGGTCTCTATGCTCATTACGGGGGATCCCACCTCTGAACTCCAGCAGTAGGCGCATTTGGAAGGACAGCCTAAGGTGGGGATGATCATGACGTGAAAAGGCCTTTTTTGCTTTAACTTTTGTCTCATCATTTTTGCCCTTCTTGCGAACTTCTAATTGTCAATCTGGAATGCGCAGCGCATTATTATATCTATTCTCTATTCCCTCGTTATCCTATCCGCTCCCACCCGGGCGCGCCGCAGGGGGGGCAGCTCCTTCCACAGTGCCATTCTTTCGCCCCGTATGACCAGGGCGCCTTCGATTCCCCGTTGATCAATGGCCTGGAAGCACTCCTCCAGCGGTCCCTCTGCCGTTACGGCATTTCCCAGAGCCGTGGCCGCCGCGTCTGCCAGAGCCACATCCTCTGATATCACCACCGCCGCATCAGCAAAGCCAAAGGAGATGGATGGCCCCACGCTGCCCGAGCTGGTGCAGATGCCCAGCGGCGCCCGCCGGGCCGGAAGCTGGAAGGCCAGGTTACGGATGGGCGAGCTGCCTGCATATATTCCTACTACTATGGGCAGATCATTTAAGATGCAGATATCCCCGCCGTTATCCACCACGGCGTAAGTGGCTCCCTCATCCATCATGGCCTGCAAGGCATTTCCGGCAATGGCACCGGCTACTGCAGCCATGGGGCCGATGCCAAAGACGGCGCTCTTCTCTATCATCTGCTGGACGATTCGCGGGGCGTCGTCATACACAAGGTCGTAAGGCTCTAAGGTTATCTGAAAGAAGGGATCTCTACTTATAAAATCCTCCAGATAGGCGCGCTGCTCTCTTATGGATTCTCGGGCCGCATCTATGTGACATATCTCGCGGGCAAAAATGGTGACAATGGTCTCTTTGAGCTGGAAATGCTCCCGCAAAATTTCAGGCATGGCTGCTCACAGCCGGCGCGCTCCTGATAGCCCGGCCCTGGCTACCGTCTCCTCTTTTCCACGCAGCCGGACAATCAGCTCCTCCTCATAGCTTACGGACAACAGCTCGGTCGTCTCGTAGAGCCGGGAAAGCTCGGAGAGGCCCTGCGCCGTGTAAGGCAGACTGATCTTATACTCCTGCAACGGCTGCAGACGCTGAGCGATGCACTCTTCCAGAACTCCCAGGCCCTGGCCGGTAATCGCCGAGGCCAAAACAGGATAGGGAGCCAAATCTCGGATCAGCTCCACCAATTCTTCCGCTTTGCCCTCTTCCAGCCGGTCCGCCTTGTTCAGGACGGTCACTATGGGTGCAGTAACCTCGCAGTCAAAAAGTGCCTTGTGGGAGGCCGCCAATTTGCGCCGCAACAATTCAGGCGGATCGCTAGCGTCCGCCACGAGGAGCACCAGATCGGCCTCCGAGATCTCGGAAAGAGTGGAACGGAAGGCCTTGATGAGGAAGTGGGGCAGATCGTCGATAAAACCTACGGTGTCTGTGAGAAGGACCTTTCTGCCCAAAACCTCCAGTGCCCGGGTAGTGGGCGAAAGAGTGGTAAATGGCTGGTCCTTAGCTTCTACCTCGGAGCCGGTGAGGGCATTGAGCAACGTGGACTTGCCGGCGTTGGTGTAACCGGCCAGGGCCACCAGATCAAAGCCCTGCTCCCTGCGCCTCTGCCGTCTGTCCTCGCCCATGTTCTCCACATCCTTAAGCTCGGCCTTGATCTTGGACATTCTTCCCCGGATGTCGTGGTACATGGATTGCTCATAAGCGCCGGCGCCGCGAAAGCCCGGCTGCTCGCCGCGCTTTTTCAGGGCGAGGGCACTTTTTACCTGGGGCGCATCATAGCTGAGCTTTGCCAGTTCCACCTGTAGTTTGGCCTCGCGGGTGGAGGCTCGGGTGGAAAAGATCTCTAAAATGAGATTGAACCTGTCCAGCACCTGGGCGGAAAACTCGCTTCTTATGTTGAAGACCTGGTTAGGGCTGAGTGCATTGTAAAAAATCAGTTTTTCTGGATTGTAGCTCAAGGCCTGTTCGATCTTTACCCTTCCCATCTGGAAGCGAAAGTCCCGGCTCCTACGCTGGAAAACCTCCGCCAAAACCCGATATCCGGCTGCGTCTGCCAGGCCCCGCAGCTCTTTTATTTTGTAGGGGTCTGGTGACTTGATCGGATTCTCTCGTATAAGCAGGACGGCGGTCTTTTCTTCATTCATTGGTATCATCTTCGCGTGCATCAATGATAAGCCTTCGTCCCGCCACCGAGGTATGATGAGCCATTTCAATCGCCGTCCTCTCCGCGATGGTCTCAGGATACTTGAAGTCCCTGCCCAGGACGCTTTTCACCCTCCAGATCTCCAGGTTGTAGAGGTCTCCGGATTCGGCGACGATTGTTCCGGGAAGGCACATGCAAGCCCTGCTTATGAAGTCGGCTACAACATTGAAGTCTAACGCCCTGGCCACATGAGGTACCAGCCTCACAGAGTGAATTCTTTCAATAAAATTGGGCGATATGCGGGCGGAGACGACAGCGCATACCATCTTATATCTGCCATTCACGGCATGCCGGCCGGAAATATCAATTGCCAGGATGTCTATCTATTCAACCCCTTTTGATGATGGCGTGCTCTCTTACTATGGCTGTAGCCCCTTGCAGAGTTAGGCCTGCACCAACAGCGATCTCTATGGCGCGCTCGCTGTTTATGAGATCTCGGGGGGCGTGGCTGTCGGTATCCACCACCATTTTTGCCCCGGCCAGCTTTGCCATGCGCACCACATGGCCGTTGGTGATATTGTGGCCAGAGCGTGATGTGATCTCCAGGCAGACATTGTTCTCGCGGGCCAGCTCTGCCTCTTCCTGGGTGATGAAGCCGGGGTGAGCCAGGATGTCCACTCTTGCTTCCAGAGCTGCCCGGTTTGTTCCTGGCCGGACCGGCTCCACAGGCGTCTCCCCGTGCACAACCACGATCTCTGCCCCTAGCCTACGGGCCAGCGCTGCCAGCGGCCCGATTTTCTGGGGGGGCACATGGGTCAACTCAACTCCCACCAGGACTCTGATATCCAATACGTCTTCCAGGTATTTGACTTTCGAGACACAGGCTAAGATGTGCTCGATATTGGTATAGTCCGCATGATCGGTTATGCCGATGGCCGTGTATCCTAAAACCTCCGCCCGGCGTACCAGCTCGGAGGGAATGAGTTCGCCATCGCTGAAAATGGTGTGAGTATGCAGATCGATCATATCAGTGGCTCTTCTTCTTGTATTTTGCCTTCATGGAGCCGGCGATTCTCTTTAAGACGGCGGATTTGGGACCTGTTTTGGCAACCAGTATTCTCCCGGAAGCCTCTTCCTGGTGCCAGGTCTTAGGGTGCTTCTTTTCGCGTTCAATCTCCGGCTTGAAACCGGATTTCAGTGAGGCTGTGATCAACATATCCAGATTGGGCTCATTGACGGCATCTTGATGGGAAACCATTCTGCCTTCCGACCGGGAACGGTCCGCGTCGAAGTAGATGGGCCATATGACAAGCTTGTCCTTCTCGGGCATAGACCAAGGTCTTGCTCCGCATGATTAAAGTATTCTCCGGCACGAAAAGTCTTTAGCCATGTTGAGCCATATTTCATAGTCAGTACAACAGTGGAGTTTTCAATAATGAGCGAAGAGACTTTTCCCGTTGCCAATGTCGGTGGAAAGGATATTCCATACGACCCGGATCAGCTCAGACGGATCCAGGAGCATCCATGCTTCAGTGAGAAGGCCTGCCATGCCTTTGGCAGAATGCACCTGGCGGTGGCCCCCAAGTGCAACATCCAGTGCAAGTACTGTGTACGGGACTTCGACTGCGTTAATGAGTCCCGGCCAGGGGTGACGTCTCAAGTTCTGAAACCAGAGGAAGCGCTGGAGCGCGTGGATCAGGTATTGGAGAAATATCACTACATCAAAGTCGTGGCAATAGCTGGTCCCGGAGAGCCTCTGGCCAATGAGGAGACATTTGAGACGCTGCGCCTGGTGGGCGAAAAATATCCGGGCGTCATTCTCTGCCTCAGCACCAATGGCCTGCTTCTGCCGGACAGGATCAAGGAGCTGGATGCTTTAGGCGTCTCCAACATCACAGTTACTATGAATGCCATAGATCCGGAGATTGGCCAGCAGATTTACGAATATGTGACTTATCAGGGCAAGAGATACGAGGGTCTGGAGGCGGCAACAATCCTTCGCGACCACCAGCTCAAAGGCATAGAAGAGGCCCTCAAGCTAAAAAAGATCGTGAAGGTTAATACCGTCCTCATTCCAGGCATCAACGACAAACATGTCTTTGACATAGCCCGCAAGATCAAGTCTATGGGTGTCTATATCCATAATGTCATGCCTCTCATTCCCCAGTACAAGTTTGCCCACATCAAGCCCCCCTCGCCTGAGGAGAAAAGAAATATCCAGGAAGAATTGGGCAAGATCATCAAGCAGATGAAACATTGCCGGCAGTGTCGCTCAGATGCCATTGGAAAGCTGGGATGCGATGTGCAGCAGGAGTTCCAGAGCAGAACCAAGGAACAGGGATAGGCTTTAATCTATCTAAATCGCCCAAAAAATCTTTTTTTCCGGCGCAAGTCGTTCTGTTGTGCCGGACCGATCTATTCTTAATATATTTCAGTGTTTGAACATTTTGCTTATGCTGTTTGTGGCATTGGAAATGCTGCTGGAAATGCCTGAAATGAAGCTCTTAGGCTCCGTAGGCTTTGTCTGGGCAGCAGATTTCGTCTCTTTGGGCTTGGAAGCATTGGATTTCTTATCCTTTTTCTTGGAGACAGGATTGCCGTTTTTCATTTGATAATTGCTGTTGCGATCTTTGGGACCCTTGCTCGTCTTGTTGTCTTTTGCCATAGTTACCATGCCACCCGTCTATGTCAAAATTGATATAGATTGCGGCTACAAGAACATATCATCGCAAACTTTTTGTTTGGTTGGGTATGCTGTATATATCAGATATGACCCAGTAGCAGACGGAAGATGTGTACTCATTGATTCGAGATTAATCTCTACAACGACCAAGAGGCCACGCTCGTGAGGTGTTTAATGGAACCTTCAAAGACCAACCCTAATTTATCTCCGCGGCCAGTTAATCTAGCTGGCGGAAACGAGGCAAAAGTTTCCGCTCAATTACAGGAAAAGGCGCGCGTTGATATTGATACCGTCCTCACGGAGCTAGAATCGCGGTTGGACGGCTTGAGCCAGAAGGATGCCGATTCTCGTTTAAAACAGTACGGTCTGAACGAGATTGCGCGAGAGAAGCGTCAAGGCGTAATGATGCGTTTGTTGAATAACATCAAAAATCCACTGGTCATCCTGCTTACGGCCTTGGGCGTGATTTCTTATCTGACCGGTGACCTGCGAGCGACGGTAGTCATTTTTTTTATGGTAGTACTGGGCGTGGTGCTGCGTTTCTATCAGGAGATGCGTGCCGACAACGCCGCTGAAAAGCTCAAAGCAATGGTCAGCAACACGGCGACGTTAGTACGCGATGGCTTGGAAGCAGAAGTGGCGCTCAAGATGTTGGTGCCAGGCGATATCATTCGGCTGGCTGCCGGTGATATGGTACCTGCCGACGTTCGGGTGCTTTCTGCCAAGGACTTGTTTCTGAATCAGTCGACCCTCACCGGTGAATCCTTGCCCGTGGAGAAAAAAGCCGACATCGCTTCTGCCGATATTCAGAATCCTCTGGAGCTGCCCAACATCTGCTTCCTTGGTTCAAACGTAGAGAGCGGGACCGCGACGGCCGTAGTGGTGCATACCGGAGATCGGACTTATTTTGGATCTCTGGCTACCAGTATAATCGGGCAGCGCGTGCTCACCAGCTTCGACAAGGGCATTAACAAGTTCACCTGGCTGATGATCCGCTTTATCGCCGTGATGGTACCGGTCGTCTTCCTTATCAACGGACTGACCAGACATAATTGGGTCGAAGCTTTCCTGTTTGCAACAGCAGTGGCAGTTGGGCTAACCCCCGAGATGTTGCCCATGATCGTGACGGTCAATCTATCCCAGGGCGCTCTCACGATGGCACGCAAGAAAGTGATCGTTAAACGCCTGAACGCTATCCAAAATTTTGGCGCCATGGATGTCTTGTGCACCGATAAAACCGGCACCATCACGGAAGGAAAAATCGTGCTGGAAAAGCACCTGGACGTGCGCGGCGAGACCAGCGAGAAGGTGCTGCACTATGGCTACCTGAACAGCTACCACCATACCGGTCTAAAGAACCTGCTCGACGAGGCGATTCTCGATCACGAGGAGCTAGAAGAACGCCTGAAAGCCAAAGAAAAGTACCATAAGATCGATGAGATCCCATTCGATTTTGTTCGGCGCAGGATGTCGGTGGTGATCGAAGATGAAACCGGGTTGAACACGCTCATCTGTAAAGGCGCCATGGATGAAGTGATGAGCCAATGCAGCCGGGTGGAAATCAATGGCGAGGTCGTCGGCAAGTCGCCTGAATACGATGCGATAAGCCGGCAGATGGTAAGCAAACTGAATGCCGAAGGCTTCCGAGTGATCGCCATAGGTTATAAGCAGATGCCGGGGGCGACGGATGAGCCGAAATACTCGGTCAAGGATGAATCGGACCTGATTTTGCAGGGTTTCCTAGCCTTCCTCGATCCGCCCAAAGACACCGCCGCTGAGGCATTGAGACGGCTTCATGGACTGAACGTGGATGTCAAAATCCTGACTGGTGATAATGAAATCATCACTGCCTACATCTGCAAGCAAGTGGGCATGCCGGTGGAGAATCTTCTGCTTGGCTCCCAAATAGAGGCTATGGACGAGGCTCAACTCGCAAAAGCAGTCAGCATAACTCGCGTCTTTGCAAGACTTGTCCCTGCACACAAGGAGCGCGTCGTCCGAGCGTTGCAAAGCATTGGTCACGTGGTGGGCTTTATGGGAGACGGCATCAACGATGCTCCTGCATTGAAAGCAGCCGATGTGGGCATTTCTGTCGATAGTGCGGTTGACATCGCCAAGGAGTCATCCGACATCATTCTGCTGGAAAACAATCTGTTGATCCTGGAGCAAGGTGTGATGGAAGGACGACGCGTGTTCGGCAACATCATCAAGTACATCAAGATGGCGGCTTCTTCCAACTTCGGCAACATGTTCAGCGTTGTGGGGGCCAGTGCCTTCCTGCCGTTCCTGCCCATGCTACCTATCCAGGTGCTGACAAACAATCTGCTATACGATTTTTCCCAGACCGCCATCCCCACCGACGAAGTTGATGCCGAATGGCTGACAAAGCCGCGCAAGTGGGCGATTGACGAAATTCAGCGTTTCATTTTGTTTATCGGACCCATCAGCTCGATCTTCGATTATCTGACGTTCTTCATCATGCTCTACCTGTTCAATGCTTGGACCGATCCGGCTCTGTTCCACACCGGATGGTTCGTCGAGTCGCTCTTTACCCAGACGTTGATAATTCACGTCATCCGCACCAATAAGATCCCATTCATCCAAAGCCGGGCTAGCTGGCCGCTAATCGCCTCTTCGCTGATCATAGTCGCAGTGGGCGCGTGGCTAACTGTTTCGCCTTTAGCCGACATGCTGGGATTTGTCTCGCTGCCACCCCTGTATTGGCTGCTACTGGCAATTATGTTGGTGTGCTATGTGATTCTGACCCAGGTCGTGAAGACCTGGTTCATTGTTAGGTTTGGCGAATGATGCCAGAATAAAATAAGAGACGCAATGAGATATGTTCGCCTGACAGATCAAGCCGGACAAAACTCATTGTTCGGGAGAAAAATGCATTTCTATAGCTCTTCCAGCTTCTCGACGCCCATTTTCTTTACCTTTGGCTTCCAGATCTTATCCGGCATCCAGGTAGGCGCTCCTTTGGGCTTCGTTACCTGAACCCTTTCCCCAGTGAAGATATGCACCTTTTTTGTGCCGCGCTCCCTGAGCCGTATATCCGTGATGCCTCTGTTGGCCGCTTTCAAGGCTGCTTGTCTTGGTTGCTTTCCCGTAAAGACACCGATCTCATTGCCTTTTTCGTCCCTGAGGGCGAAATTTCTTGTCTCAGCCATCAAATCCCTCCGTGCTTCCCAACCAATCCGAATGCTATTTGAATAATTGTTATACAGAATACCATTATATTAATTTTATGTAGATGCTTGTCTATTCCTCTTCCAGCCGGCAGAACTGGCAGCTATGGTGCCATATGGGCTGGGCCTCAATTTGGACGGGATTTTCGCTGCTGTAGTGGCCTGCCGCCATCTCCTGGATGAACTTATGGACCTGTTCTGCGGACATTCCCGTAGGTTTAATCCTTCCTACCTCGCGGCCATGAACGCCATGGTGGCCTTGTGTTTTATCGATCGTCATGACAGCGTACTCGGGTTTATCCTCGTTATCTGCGTCACCCAGGTAGAGCAGATTTCCAAAGTAGAAGCCGTAACATATAGGCCACTTATGGTTGATCATGGCCTCTACCAGATCGTCCTCGCTTTCCAGCTCCTTGAAGGAGAATACGCGCTCGGGATGAATCATAATCAACACCATTCCAACTGACTTAAATTGGTCTGCCAAACATTAAATAGTTTCTTGACAGAGGATATTTATCTTAAGCAAGCTAAAAATTTTAGAAATGGTGGTTTAAATTGATATTGCAATTCTTTGGAGCCGCCCAGGCCGTAACCGGCTCGATGCATCTGGTTGAGGCAAATGGGCATCGTGTGTTGTTGGACTGCGGAATGGTGCAGGGCAAACGGCAGGAAGCCAGGAAGCTAAATTCTGAATTTCCTTTTGACGTTAAGAGCATCGATGCGATGGTGTTGTCTCATGCCCATCTTGACCACAGCGGCAAATTGCCCATGCTGGTAAACTTGGGTTTTGACAACAGCATTTTCTCGACATCAGCGACGCGCGACCTGTGCAGTGCCATGCTGCGCGACTCTGCCTCCCTTCAGGAGATGGACACAAAATATGTAAATAAGCTAAATGCAGAGAAAGGATTGCCTTTTATCAAGCCGCTATACACAGTACATGATGTTACGACAACACTTCGTCTCTTTCAAACCTTAGAATACGGTCGACAACTTGAGATCCTTCCCGGCATAAAACTCACCTTCAGGGATGCGGGACACATTCTTGGCTCGGCAACGGTTACGCTGGAGATTACCGAGGGGCAAGAGGAAAAGAAGGTGACAACGCTTGCTTTCACCGGTGATCTGGGAAGAAACGGTGCCGCCGTAGTACGAGATCCGGATACTATTAGCCGGGCGGATGTTCTCATCACGGAATCGACTTATGGCGGCCGTAATCACGGTCCTTTGAGTGAGGCCAAAGAAAAGCTGGCAAGAATTGTAAGCGAGACGGCGCATAGAGGCGGCCTCCTAATAATTCCCGCATTTGCCGTAGGGAGAACACAGGACGTGGTCTATCATCTGCACGAATTGATGGAATCAAAACAAATCCCCTCAATGCCGGTCTACGTGGACAGCCCTCTGGCAACCAATGTCACCGAGATCTTCCGGCAGCATCCCGAGTGCTATGATGAGGAAACAGAGAAGCTGTTGTTGCAAGATGGGGGGAAGGACCCCTTTGGCTTTGATATGCTCAAGTACACCCGCAGTACGGAGGAGTCAAAGGCGCTTAACAACCTGGGAAAGCCAGCCATAATCATCAGCGCTTCGGGTATGTGCGAGGGTGGAAGAGTGCTGCATCACCTGCGCCGCAATATCGGTGATCCTAAGACCACAGTTCTTTTCGTAGGCTATCAGGCGGAGAATACTCTGGGACGAAAGCTCTTGCAGGGAGACAAGACGGTGCGCATATACGGCGAAGAGTACGAGGTAAGGGCCAGAATGGAGGAAATTGATGGCTACAGCGCCCATGCGGATGAGGGCGAGCTTCTCGATTTCATCGCAGCAATCCCGAAGAAGCCAAAACGTGTGTTTGTGGTGCACGGCGAGCCGGATGCGACAAAGGCTATGGCCGCAGGGCTGAGCCGTTTGGGAATTGGCAATGTCGTAATTCCTGCGAGAGGGGAGCGGTTCGAAATTTCATAATAGTGGCCTTCCAGGCGGCTCATCATCATCCAGGAAATGATTCAGTTCCATGCGGTCCGGATCGTTGTGCTGCTCGACGCCTTCCCGATAGCCGTCTTCCTGCATAAACTGCCTTATCGTTGAAGTGTCATAGTTCGAAGCAGCCGGTTTCCAGTTCTCCTTCAGGAAATCCTTGCCGGAGGGAACAATGCGAACGTAGCTGCCGGAAAACCCGTCTTGCATGCTGAGAAATGGCAGATAAAACGTGAACTGATCCCAGAGGGGCTGGATGGGATGATAATAGCCGGAGCCGTTCTGGTTCATAAACCTGAACTCTGGCCGGAAGACCGTGGCGATCAGGAATACCGGTGATATGGCGGTGGTGTTGTTGCCGGCCACAAAGGAGGCAAGGGAGAGCGGACTGCTGTAATCGGGATAGCTCAATCCCTGGCCGTAGGCATCGCTGCCGCCATAGAGATACATGGTCTCTTCGCTGCTGCCTGCAGAAAGGATGAACAAGAGTGCTATCAGTGACAAATGTTTCATGATAGTCACCACTATTTTGGCAAGGTGGATATAACTCTTAGGATCTGGGCTGAGCATTTTCGCGGCTTTCCGCGCACCATGCCCGCAGAATAGAAACAGCCCATTCCTGCCATATAAAAATGGATTTCGGCCCCATGTCATGAATTAATCTCATCGGAAACCCGGATCGACTCTTCTGGCCAATCTGGCTATTCTTCTCCTGCCCGATGGCCAATAAAAGCATGATACAGCTTTTCCTGTGGGAAGAATGGGGAAAGGCGAAGACAAGGATGGCCCATCTGCCACCCACCAACCGACATGTTTAAATGGGGTACGACTTACCTTCAGTGCTGTTGGGCAGGTAGATCAGCTGGAAGATCGCTACCTTGGCATGGTAGAGGCCTCGGGTTCAAATCCCGACCTGTCCATTTCGTCTGTTTTCGGCGGTCTAATTCTTTCGAGCATTATTTCTTTGGGCAAAGGCTTATTTTGTCTGGAAATCTGGCAAAGGGGAGATAGATGTACGAGATCCTGCAGATGCTGTTCATGGCCTTTACCATCGGCCTTACGGGCGCGCTGGCCCCCGGGCCGACGCTGGTCGCCACCGTCAACTCCTCCCTCAAAGACGGCTGGACGGCAGGCCCCAAGGTGGCAGCAGGCCACGCTCTGGTTGAGACCCTGATATTTCTCCTCATCATCGGCGGGCTGGCCGATGCCATGCAAGGGTATTCCCGTGCTATCGCTCTGGTGGGGGGTCTGGCCCTTATTATCTTTGGATTTATGACTGTGTCGGGGAGCCGCAGCGCCACACTGGCCGTGCCGGAGGGGCAGATAATAGGCAATGCCTACCTGGCGGGAATTATCACCAGCGCGGCCAATCCCTACTTCTGGATCTGGTGGCTCTCCATCGGCAGCGCCCTGGTGCTCTCCGGACTGCATTCGGGAGTAATCATAGCCGCCGTCTTCTTGATCGGTCACTGGATGGCGGACTTCGGATGGTACACCCTGGTCTCGATCAGCCTGGATCGGGGACGCAGCATCCTCTCCGAGAAGAGTTATAGACGAATCCTGGGGATATGCGGCGGCTTTTTAGTATGCTTTGGCATCTATTTCCTGAGCACTTCACTATCGTAAAGCCGCGCCACCCTTAAATAAAGGCCGGGCGAGGTTGAAGGGGAGATAAAGCTTGTCAATTAAGGATGATCTGGCCTATCTGAAGTCGATTCGCATATTCATTTTGCTGTCCGCCTTCATCTTCGGGCTTACGACTGTAATGGGTTATTATGCCGCAGCGCTCGATCCGGTGCTGGCATCCAACTGGACGAAAGAGCTACAGATGCTGAAGTGGATTTTGGATCAGCCACCCATACTCATAATGGTAATAATATTCCTGAAGAATCTCCTGGCGTCAGCAATGGCCATGCTGCTGGGCCTGGGCCTGGGGCTCATTCCCCTGATGGTCGTTACCAGCAACGGATTTCTGCTGGGCATAGTGGGCTACGCGGCCGTGCAAAAAGCTGGGTTGCTCTTTCTGGCGGCAGGCATCCTGCCCCACGGCATCATTGAGCTGCCTGTAGTCCTGGTCTGCATTGCTATCGGCTTTAGGCTGGGCTATCTGCTGGCTCTGACCCTGGCCAAAGAGAAGGCCGACCTTTCCGGCGAGATTCGGATAGCAATTCATTTCCTCTGGCGCTACGTCACGCCGTTGCTCTTCCTGGCCGCGGCCATTGAAACTTTTATTACCCCTATCGCTATATCGGTGGTTACATGAGCGATTCCAAGACAATTAAATCCAAGGCAAAGGATAACAAGCAAGCCAAGCTTCCCGGCAAGGACAGCTTCAGCGAGTGGTATCATGAATTGCTCATGACGGCGGAGATCGTCGATAACCGATATCCCGTCAAGGGCATGTGCGTCTGGTTTCCCTTCGGCTTTGCCCTCAAAAAGAATGTCTACGCAGTTATCCGCGAGCTTCTGGATCCAGATCATCAGGAGACCCAGTTTCCCCTCTTGATACCGGAAAATGAGTTCATGAAGGAGGCGCAGCACATCAAGGGCTTCGAGGAAGAGGTCTACTGGGTGACCTCTGGCGGGACAACGCCCCTGGAAGTCAAGCTCGCGCTGCGACCTACCAGCGAGACGGCCATCTATCCCATGTTCAAGCTCTGGATCAGGTCGCATGCCGATCTGCCGCTCCGAATTTACCAGATCGTCAACACCTTTCGTTATGAGACCAAGCACACCCGGCCGCTCATACGTCTGCGCGAGATCACCTCCTTCAAGGAGGCGCACACCGTTCACGCCACCTGGGAAGACGCGGCAGAACAGGTAGAGGTGGCCATTTTCCGGTACTCGGAGTTCTACCGCCGCCTGGCTTTGCCCTTCCTGGTAAGCCGCCGCCCCAGCTGGGACAAGTTCCCCGGTGCGGACTACACCACGGCCATAGATGTGATCATGCCCGACGGCAAGACGCTGCAGGTGGGCACGGCGCACCACCTGGGCTCGACCTTCGCCAAGACCTACGAGATCACCTACGAGGCAGAGAACGGCGAGCAGAAGCTGGTCTCTCAGACCTGCTACGGTATATCGGAGCGCTGCATTGCTGCCCTCATATCCGTGCATGGAGACGAGAAAGGCCTGGTCCTGCCCTGGGGCGTGGCCCCTATTCAGGTAGTAATAGTGCCCATCCTTCTGGGAGACAAAGAGAAGGTGCTGGCCGTCAGCCGGGAGCTGCAGGGCGTGCTTGCTGCTGCCCGCGTGCGCGTGCAGCTTGATACCAGCGATGAGCGGCCGGGAGCCAAATTCTACAAGTGGGAGATGAAGGGTGTGCCTATCCGTCTGGAGGTTGGGCCCAGAGACATTGAGAATGGAGTCGTCACCCTGGTCCGTCGCGACGGAGCCAAGAAAACAGTGCCGATGGTTGGGCTGGTCGATGCCGTAATAGACGAAGGGAGATTTCTTGATTTGGAACTCTACAACCGGGCCTGCCTGTTTAATCAAAGCAAGGTAAAAGAGGCCCCTGGCATCGAGCAGGCCAAAACACAGACGCAGGTGGGCGTGGCCCTGGTGCCCTGGTGCGGCGAGGTGGACTGCGGCCATCAGTTGGAGAACCAGGTGGAAGCGAACATGCTGGGCGAGCCGCAGTACCAAATATTCCCTGAGGCCGCCTGTGCGGTCTGCGGCAAGAAGAGCACTGGCAGAACTTACATGGCCCGGCAGTACTGAAATGAAGCCGGACAGTAGCTAAATGAAAAGGATGGTATAGGGCCCAACCATCTTTTTATAACTCCGTAATCCCAAAAATAAAGGTGCATAGAACGCATAGGTTGCAGGAGTTTTGGGATATGCTCAAGATGAAGTGGTATGTGCTTGATTCGGGAGTGCTTCGGGAGAAGCCAGTTCCTGCGATATGGACAACAGATGACCAGGTCAAATATGATTATGCCTGGTTTGACATTGAAGAGTCGGAACCCGAAGAACTCCGTAGATTTCTGACACCATTCGGTTTGCATCCGCTCGTTCTTGATCATTGTGTAGGCAAGAAGTCCTCTCCAGGTGTGATTTCCTACGAAAGCGAGATTCTCGTGGAAGTCCCGGCCTCTTTTGATCGGTTAGTGTCCGATCCAGGCTATTTGAGGCTCGTCCTGCGACCTAATGTATTAATAACGATTCGAACGGGCCCAATGCCTTCGCTCGATGACCTGATACGAGGCATGGTTGCTGACAATGCACCAGCAATTCGTTATCTTCCCCAGATCTTGTTCATGATCCTTGACGACCTTGCGGACCTTAACGTCAGGGCGCAGATTGAGGTTCGAGATGAGATCGCGAGAAATGCAAAAGCCTTGGTTGAAGATTCTAGTTCAATATCCTCAGCGGATCTCACACGTTTGCGACAGCAGATAGATACCCTGGTTTCTCTCACGGAGAATCAGTCATATAGTGTGGCCGGTCTGAACGCCTCAGACAATAAGACTTTGCAGGATCTCCACAAGAAGGCATACCTTCAGGATTTAGTTTCTGAGGCAGAGATTGCTCAAAGGGGAATATATCGGCTAGAATCCCGTTTGAACGATCTAAATGCTTATTATCAGATGGCGAGCAGTGATAGAGTCGACAAACGTCTGCGCATGCTCACAATACTCTCTGTAATCACCCTGCCCTTGGGCATCATTGCAGGTCTATTAGGAATGAACGTTGGTGGTGTTCCTTATCTAACCAACCCTAATGGTTTCACTGCCGTAGTCATATCAATGATAATACTCACGACGGTAGAGCTATGGTTCTTCAAACGCGGTGGATGGTTCGATTGATCCAACGGGGGCTTGAAAGTGAAAAATCAGGCAATCAAATTGACCTTATTGATTATTGACCAATTGGTCGGCTCCTGGAGTCCTAAATCATATTAGTATAAAGCCGAGCCGTGTTAAATCTATGACTGTCCTCTCAGATCCCTCCAACTTTCTATTTCCGCCATTTAGGATCTGCACGCATAGTTCTCCGCGCCTCAGGTGCGATACCCGATGCTGACGCGCCCGGATGCCTTGTCCTTCTCCAAAATGCTTCCCGACCTTGAATTGCGTTCTACCACACCGGATTTGGAGCTGATCGGTACAATAAGGGACGTGGAATTGTCCTTTACCACATCGGATGTGGAATTGCCTTTTACCACACTGGATGTGAAATTGTCCTTTACCACACTGGACGTGGAACTGCCTTTTACCACACTGGATGGAGAGGAAGACGGCTCGACAAAGGTCACCTGTTCTGGTTGAGGCCTTCCTTCCAGCAGAGCCAATAGCCGGTCTCTCTTTTCACCCGGCGGGAAGACCGGAGGAGGCTGCCACCAGGCAGATGAATTGAATTCACAATTCTTGGTCTCAATGAGCCTGGCATAGCCGCCGTCCACAAGGATTCTGTTAAGGGGCGGCCAGATGGGGCGATATTCCGAATCCATAAGATAAATGACACAGATAAGCTGGCTCCATTCGTTTCGTGTGCCGGTGGTGTTGTCATTGATATCCAGATATACCATCTTGTTCTTGAGCAAAGAAAGTGCATATTTTTGAGCGGCTTTGCCTTCTGCGGTCACGGTTGAGGGTGCTTGTATATCGGCAAGCTTGATGCTGTCGATGTTGTTTGTCCTGGCATCGGCGATCTGCATTTCTATGCCCAGCGAATCGCCGCTGATCACGCTTACCACACGCCCGACAGCCTCGTCAGGCAGCCCGAAAGCCGCGGGCATGAAAACCAAAACCAATGACAAAACCAATAAAGCCAACTGCCGTATCATGACAATCCGTTCTCCATCAAAACTTATGCGGTTTCAAAATTTATAATGATTCCCCTCGAAATGGCTACCATTTCATCAAAATCTAAAATAACTCCTCATTACAGCAGACTGTTCTTGCAGCTGCCGCTAAATGAACAGTGGCGGCATTTTTGTTTATAGTTATGCCTCCTGTTGGGACAATCATGTCCTATTGTCCTCTTCATCTCGTCTACCGTTGCCAGCAATTCGGAGCGCAGGTATTTATCGAAATTGATTCTATGCTGTTTTGCATCGGAATAGACAATTATCCCAAAGGGCACTGATCTGCGATAGTTCTCTTCCACCAGGTAGCAGTAGGCCGCCAATTGCATGATGTGATTTTTATGGGGCTCCACGGCTCGACCGCTTTTGATCTCCACAGGAACCAAGCTACGACCTCTGCCTTTTACTATGTAATCCGGCTTGCCGCTGATGCCGAGATTCCTGGAATACAGGGCCTTTCCTGGGCGGTCCAGATCAGAGTAGATCACCTTTCCCGCAGGAATTCCATAAACCATGCGCATAGTTTTTGCCGATGACGATGCCCTCTTTGAGAGCAATTGAAATGCAACAGCTAAAATCAAGAGCGTAAAAACCAAGAAAAATAAAATTAAAAATAAGTCCATAAAACCCATCCAATGAGCAAAATTGCAGTTAACGCAGAGAAATAACCCAGCAGTCGGAACATGCCCGCTGCCCTCTCCCGCCTCTCCAGAATAATCAGCCTGCTCCCTGCTTTTTCATGCGCATCGATTCCTCTCTTCAAGCCGGATGATTGCGGCTGCACTCCGGTTCTTTTCAGGTACCAGGATACAGGGCAGTAGACATATTGCGATATCTCGGATGCCGATATTGCCTTGAATCCATTTTTGCGTTTTAGCATAATGATTTTGTGCAGGATTCAAATGGAGATAAACCTATTTCCGGCATACCTAGTACAGCCGGGCCTAAATAGAGCCAGGATTATGAGTGGATAATGTGACTTTGTGAACGGCTGATCGTTCTTTGCGCCAATCAAGGCTTCGCGTGAGATTCAACCGATTCCGGTTTCACGCGAAGGCGCGAGGCCGCGAAGTCAAAACATAGGTTTATTTCGGCCTCGCTGTACTTGTTCCAAAGACCCAGCCAGGACAGACAGATTTAATAGAATGCATCCTTTTGTCTCCCCAGATGCCGGATAAATCCCTGGGTTTGAAGGTTAGCCGAAAAAATGGTGAGAAAATTCGCAAAGCTCTGGTGGAGACGGGCGCTTTCGATCGCAACCGCAAGATTTGCTCAGATGAATCTCATGTCTATCTGCCGGTTTTGGAGATGGATGAAAAGTCCGCGGCCAGTGTCCGCAGCATTGCAGAGTTTGAACTGGTAGTGATCAATTTCCTGCCGGAAGAGAAGATCCCTAGCCCGGAGGATCTCCTGGGCTTTCGGCCCAGCTTCGAGGTGGTGGGAGACATTGCCATGGTGGAGGACAACGATGCAGAACGCGTGGCCGCTGCCCTCATGTCCACCAGCAAGAGCATAAAGACGGTCATTGCCCCCATCTCCGACGTAGAAGGGGAATTTCGCACCCGCCGCTTCCGGCACGTGGCCGGAGAGGCTGGCACTGTCACTCTCCACAGGGAGCACGGCCTGCGCTACCGTGTGGACCTGGAAGGTGCCTATTTCACGCCTCGTCTGGGCACGGAACGGCTTCGCATCGCCGGCCTGGTCAGCCCGGGCGATGTCGTGCTGGATATGTTTGCAGGCGTGGGGCCGTTTGCCCTGCTCCTGGCCAAAAAGGGGGCAGACGTCATCGCCATGGACAAAAATCCCGTGGCCGTGAAATACCTGCGAGAGAATGCGCTTTTGAATAAAATAAATAATATCGAGATCCTGGAAGGCGATGCAGCAGAGCTGGCCCGGCATTACGAGAGCCGGGCCGATCACGTGATCATGAACCTTCCCCACAGCGCGTCTGAATTCCTTCTTCCTGCCATGCGGGCGGCAAGGTCGGGGGGGGTGGTCCATTACTACTGCATAGCTTCGGAAGAGGATCTTTACAAAGATGAGGCCCTGATAAGAAAGGCGGCTAAGGAGGTGGGCGCCCAGGTTGATGTGCTCTACAAAGAGATAGTGAGAAGCTATGCGCCCCACAGAAGCAATGTGGTCATTGACTTCCGGGTGAAAAGAGCAGTGATTTAGTCCTGCCAATCTCCCCTGCTATGATTTCACTTGTATTTCGTTATTGCTTATCCCGCCCAGAAAAAACGGATGCAACAAAGAAAACCAGCCCGCCAATTGCCAGCAGTCCTATGAAAAGTGATGCATAAGGATATTTATTTTCCGAAGATGGCGCATTCAGGTTGGATTTTGGTGGCGAATTCTCCTCTATTACAGGCTCCTTTTTCTCTTCCGGCAGGGATATATTTTCCGGAATGGCGGATGCGCCTACTACTATTGTATTGAGGGGGACCTGCACTTCCCTATAATCGCCAGGCTTCGCGTATTCATATCTTATGTTTTCGTCCACCCGTTCCTTGCTAACATATTGAATACCATCCCTGGTGTACGCCGTCTTGGTCTCCTGGCCAAAGCCGGGCGCTGCTAGCAATGTTAAAAGGATGAACAGGACGATAACCACTCCCATTATTTTATAAAATTTGCCCATGGATAAGGAATGAATGGGCCCCCATTTTCGGGCCCTCTTCGCAAGTCTTCAAATGTACTGCTGTACCAGCCCCTCGGGCTCGCTTATATGGTTTCTCTCTTTGTGCAGTATCTTTATCGCTGCGCCCACAAAGTCGCTCTGGTATACTATTGTCCTTTCCTCGCGAATGGCATACATACCTGCCTCGGTGGACAGCGATTTTAGATCCGCACCGCTCGATCCCTCTGCCATATCGGAGATCAACTTAAGGTTCACATCTTCATCCAGGCTCATGCCCGAGGTATGGATCTTCAGAATCGCCTCACGTGCCTCTCGGCTGGGCATGGGAATTTCGATGATCCGGTCGAACCGGCCCGGCCGCAGCAATGCCGGATCGAGCATGTCCAGGCGGTTGGTGGCGGCGATGAGCTTGACCTCGCCTCGTGCATCAAAGCCGTCCATCTCCGCCAGGATCTGCATGAGAGTGCGTTGCACCTCGCGGTCTCCGCTGGTGGCTCCATCCATGCGCCGCGCACCGATGGCATCCAGCTCATCTATGAAGATGATGGCAGGTGACTTGCTCTTGGCCAGCTCGAAGAGCTCACGCACCAGGCGCGCGCCCTCTCCGATGTACTTTTGCACGAACTCCGAGCCCACCACGCGAAGGAATGTAGCATCGGTGCTCTGGGCAACCGCCTTGGCCAAAATGGTCTTGCCCGTCCCAGGCGGTCCGTGCAGCAAGACCCCCTTGGGCGGCTCAATACCTACGGCCGTGAAAAGGTCCGGACGCTTGAGGGGCAGCTCCACAATCTCCCTGATCTCGGAGATCTGAGTTTCCAGGCCCCCAATCTGTGAGAAGCGCACATCTGGAGCCTCCTCTATCTCCATGCCAAAGACAGCCGGGTCGCGGGGGGAGGGTAGGACGCACATCACAGCAAAAGACTGCTGATTTAAGCCGACCTGTGCACCGGGCTTGATCTCTTCCTCGATGAACTGGGAGAGATTTACCACGAACCTGGGGCCGGTGCTGCTTTTGACGATGACCCTGTTCTCGTCCAGGACATCTACAATGGTGCCCACAATCATGGGACCGACGCGCAGGCGCTCCAGCTCGCTTCTCAGCTTGCGGGCTTCTCGCTCGAACTTGAGCTTCTGGTTCTCAATGAGCCGCTTTTCGCCTTCCACGCGGTCCTTCTGCTCTCGCAGCGCCAGGTTGCGCTCTTCAAGCTGGCGCATGCGGTCCAGGATGTAGCGCGAAAAATCCGCGCCGGCCTGTGACTCATTCATGCCTTCTCCACTATCCATAATTACAAAGATTATTAAACACCGACCCCTATAAAGGTTTCCGAAATGAACGAGAAGCAATGCGAGATTTGCGGCGCTGAGATCACAGGAGTACCCCAGAGGGTTGTGATCGACCGCTCAACGATGGAGGTATGCAAGGGTTGTGCGCGCTTCGGAAAACCGGAAGACAAATGGTCTTTGGTTCCCAAGAAGATGGTTCCTGTGGCGAGGGCCTTCACGGAAAGTCGGCCCAAACCGCGCGACTATTTCAAGGACTTGGCAGAGTTAGTTCCGGATTTCGGGCGCAAGATCAGGGAGGCACGCGAGAGCCTGGGCCTCTCTCCAGAGGAGCTGGGAGGTAGGATCAAAGAGAAGGTGACTCTCTTAAAGAAGATCGAGCGAGAGGAGATCTCTCCAGAGGATGGAATTAGAAAAAAGCTCGAAAAGGAGCTGAAGATCAAACTGTCCGATGAGGCGAGCGAGACTCGTGTCAAGTCCGGCAGCTCTGGCCGTGGATTGACTTTAGGAGATATTGCCAGCATCAAACGGAAAACTGAGAAATGATCGCCAGTGCAGCTCGCTATGTCATTGGTGGGGGTGTGATAGTATACCCTACCGAGACCGTTTACGGCCTGGGCGCCAATGCTCTGGATGAGCAAGCGGTGATGAGGGTTTTTCAGATTAAAAAAAGGCCTCTCTCCAATCCCATCTTTTTGGCCGTCTCCAACTTTGATATGCTGATGAATGTTGCAGAGGTGAGCCAGGATGACCTGGCCCTTCTCGAGCAGCTCTTGCCAGGGCCGGTTTCCGTTCTTGTCAGGAAAAAAAGCGTAGTTCCGGATATACTCACCGCCGGCTCGCCATTGCTCGGCATCAGGTACCCGGATCATGAGACGGCTTTAAGGATCATCGATCTGGCCGGACCCATCACCTCCACCAGTGCCAACCGCACAGGCGCCCTGCCACCCACAAGTGCAGCTTCCGTCTCCTCGGATATCCGGGATCGAGTGGACGCCGTCGTGGACGGAGGAAAATGCAGATACGCACAGCCCTCAACTCTCCTGGATCTGCAAAAAAGGGAGATCATCCGGCCGGGAGCTGGCCTGGATAAGGTAATGAAGGCGATATCGTGAAGGCCAGAATCAGAGACTTCTTTCGGACCAAAGATGGCTGGATCTTCGCTGTCGCGGACTACTGTCACCCGGATGGTCTTCGCTCAATGCTACGTTATGTTCCCGATCCAGCAGGAGAGCGCGAGAATGATGGCAAACGCTATCGCAAAATGGACTTCGATCCGGCCTATGAATTTTTAAGAAGAGAGCGACCTGACTGGGTCCGCGACCTGCATGTGGTTCCTGAGAATGAAGTGCTCAGGATTTATCGGCCGTCTGAGGGGCTTTTATCATTGGCGAAGCGAGACCCGAGAGTCGGAAAGATTGCAGGCCTGCTGGCAGAAGCCGGAGTGTCATGGGAGCAGATGGGCATCACCGGATCTATGCTTGTAGGTCTGCATAGTCCCAGCTCAGATATCGATTTTGTGGTTTATGGCCCCATCTGGTGGAAGGCCAGGGATATTGTGGCCCGGGCCAAGGCCAAAGGAAAAATCGGGGACCTGGACGAGCCCACCTGGAGGAAGATCTACTCCAAGAGAAAGCCGGAGATCAGCTTCGAGGACTTCATGCGGCACGAGACGCGCAAAGGAAATCGAGGCATGATCGAAGGCACCTACTTTGACCTCCTTTTCACTCGCGAATGGAACCAGATACAAACGCAGCCTACCGGCAAGCCGGCCGGGGAGCGGCGCATTGAGGCCCGAGTAACTAACGCCGATTTTGCCTTTGACAGTCCTGCCATCTTCCGTCTGGATCACCCTGAGGTAAAGGAGATATTCTGCTATTCGCATACCTATGCCGGCCAGGCTCTGCCTGGCGAAACTATAGAGGCGAAAGGCGTGCTGGAAGAGACAGCCAACGGCCTTCGGCTGGTAGTAGGAACCACACGCGAGGCCCGCGGTGAATGGATCAAATCGCTAACCTTGCTGGAAAGCTAATTATAAATTGTATATGAAGAGGTCTTTTGCATGTTGCAAGTTCGTCCCTTTGATATCGAGATAGGTCAGCACAAAGTCATGCTCAACGTAGTGGATGCCAGAGAAAGAGGCCTTAATGCCGGTGATCGGGTCCGGGTCAGAACAAAGGGTTCCGCGACCACAGCCATTCTCGACGTCACTTTGGAGATGGTCAAGGCAGGGGAGATCGGCATCTTCACAGAGGCTCTAAAAGACCTGAAGAATCCCACAAACGTGGATGTTCTGCCTGCACCCAAGCCCGCCTCTCTCTGCTATATAAAGAGCATAATGGATAAGAAAAAGCTCACTGAGGACCAGATCCGCACCATCGTACGGGATATTGTGGATAATAACCTCAGTGATATTGAGCTTTCTGCATACGTTACTGCCTCCTATATCCATAATATGGACTCTGAGGAGGTGTTTTATTTGACCAAAGCCATGATTGATACCGGAGAGCGAATTCATTTCGACACCCATCCCGTCATGGACAAGCACAGCATTGGAGGCGTTCCCGGCAACAAGGTCTCTTTGCTGGTGGTGCCGATAGTCGCGGCCGCAGGCCTTCTTATTCCCAAGACCAGTTCGCGCGCCATTACCGGCGCCGGCGGTACGGCAGACCTTATGGAAATTTTGGCACCGGTTGAGTTTAGTGCCGACGAGATCAAGGAAATGACCGAAAAGGTGGGAGGGGTCATAGTCTGGGGCGGAGCTACCAACATTGCTCCAGCCGACGACAAGCTGATTAAAGCTGAATATGCTCTTTCCATCGATCCCTACAGCCAGATGCTCGCCTCCATCATGGCCAAGAAGGGAGCTGTAGGCGCAGATGCCGTTGTGGTGGATATGCCAGTAGGTCCAGGCACAAAGCTTGCCACTTCTGAGGCAGGCCGCACTTTAGCCAAAGATCTCATTGATCTGGGGGGACGCCTGGGCATTCGCGTGGAGTGCGCCATGACCTTCGGCGGATCGCCGGTAGGACGAACCATTGGTCCGGCCGTGGAGGTACGCGAAGCCCTCACTGTCCTGGAGAATAAGGGCGGACCGAACAGCCTGAAGGAGAAGAGCCTCTCTTTGGCCGGTATTTTGCTGGAGATGGGTGGAATCGCTGGGCGTGGAGATGGCTACAAGGCGGCAGAGGATATTCTCACCAGCGGAAAAGCCCATAAAAAGCTCATGGAGATCATCGAGGTTCAGGGCGGCAATCCCCTGGTGAAGAGCGAAGAGATCGTTATCGGTGATAACTGTGAGGATATTCTTGCTCCGGCAGGCGGCTACATTGTGGCCTTCTACAATAAACGGCTGGTGGAGCTGGCTCGCATGGCTGGCGCTCCCGCGGACAAGAAGGCAGGCGTTATAATCCACAGGAAGATGGGAGAGCTGGTAAAGAAGGGAGAGCCCTTGATAACTATCTGCTCCTCTTCGGATTGGCAACTGGAGAGCGCCGTAAAGGATGCCAAGAGGCAGATGCCAATCGTGGTCGAGGGAATGCTTCTGGAGAGGTACCCCAGGATCACCGAGTTATAAAAAGGCGTCAGAGGGCACAAAAAATGTTGGTCGCAATTACTTATCACGAGGATTTCGGAAAGCGGGGATTTAGCGTACTGAAAGAGCGAATCCGGCCATCATTCGAGAAGCTGATGGAGTCGGGGCTGGTGGATGGCACAGATGTGCAGGTCTTCAAGGCAAGGCCCGCCCCCCGGGAGCTGGTGGCGCAGGCTCACAGCATAGCTCACATGGCCAATATGGAGAATGATCCATACCGGGATGTAGCAATGCTTTCCGCAGGCAGCGTGATGATGGCGGCAGAGATGGTGGCCAGCGGCCAGGCCAGGAGAGCCTTCGCATATACCGGAACGGCCGGACACCATGCCTCGCGAGGTAGTTGCTGGGGCTTTTGCTACTTCAACGACGTGGCTATCACCATACTTCGTCTGCGGCAGATGGGATTGCAGCGCTTCCTTATCGTGGATGTAGATCCTCATTTTGGCGACGGGACGCGCGACTTTTTCAAAGACGATGCCGATGTATTTCATATTAACATGCACAGCGGCACGGGCGAAGAGCATGATCCAATTAAAAACAACTACGACATCGGACTCACTTTTGGCGGCAACAATGAGCGGTTCCTCTCAGCTCTGCAGAGCGCCCTGGAATTGGCCAAAGATTTTGACTTTCAGATGGCTTTTGTCATCTTCGGTCATGACTCCCACCAGGACGATTATGGGGGCTTCAATCTCACCTATGAAGCCTATCCCAGGATGGTGCAATTGATAATGGAGGCAGTTGACGATAGGGGTTTGGTCTTTGTGCTGAGTGGCGGCTCGTGTGTGCATGTTGCACAGCGCGTTATCCCCGATGTGATCTGTGTCTTAGCTGGAAGGTGGCCGTCTTGAGAATGGCCTCCAACTGTTATCCCTGTATCCTGGACCGGGCCAAATTCGAGTGTGATCTCGTCTTTTCCCAAGAGGAAGAGAAGAAGGCGGCAATGGAGGAGCTGCTGGACTACATGGCCGGCCACAAGGGCGGAGTGCCGGCGCTGGTGGGAACAGAAAGAGAGAACATCATCAAAAGGCGCAGCAAAAATCCTGATCCGTACCAGGAACTGAAAAGAGAGAGCAATCGGGTAGCTATGGATCTTCTGCCCCTGGCCGAAGAATTCTACGAAAAAGCCGATGACAAGATTGAGGCCTTAATTCGCATTGCAGCGGCCGCCAATTCCATGGAGTTTGGCGTCAAGGGCCACGATTTCGATAACAGTACCTTTGCCGGGGTTTTCTTAAAAACACTTAGCGAAAAGCTGCATGGCGATATTGGCGAAGTTAAAAGGCGTCTAGGCAGCTTTAGCAATATCTTTTATCTTACTGACAATAGCGGGGAAGTTGTATTCGATCTCTTCGTAATTGGAAAGCTTGTGAGAATGGGAAAGCAGGTGGTAGTGGGATCAAAGTCTGAGCCGGTCCTCAATGATGTTACCGTGGAAGAGATCTCAGCCATGACCGATATGGAGGTAGAGATCCTTCCGACCGGAAATGTAGTGGGAACGGCCCAAGAGCACCTGGAGCCGGAGGCTTCTGCCTTATTGTTTGATCCCAGCTGGCTGATATTGTCCAAAGGCATGGGCAACTTCGAGACCATCTCTGAGTTCGAAAAGCGGCTGTCGGGCCGGCTTATCTACCTGATGAGAGCCAAATGCGAGCCAGTGGCCGATGTGATTGGCGTTCCAAAGGGAACTCTGGTGGCAAAATCGATATAGTGTTTTTTACCTATAGTTCATATCTACTTCTTGAGGAGCTAGCTCTTGTGGCTCCTCTATGATAGGTTCCATGAGAGTGATGTCAATGTCGAGGTGGAAAAGCTCTTTTATTGCACCTAGCAAGTTATTTGCCGCCCGGATGTCCACGGGGTCGGCTCCCGAGCTGGCTCCAAGCAGGCAGAAGCCCCGCAGATCATACAGAGGCGCAAGCCCTGCCAGAAGGCCGTTTAATCCGCCGATCGCACCGCTTCGCAGCAAGGGTATTTTGCACAGACCAAGAGCCGTAGCAGAATCAAGATCCGTAGCAGTGCCAAGTACCGTCTCGCTCGTATCTCCCACATATGCCGCGAGGGTGATCACATCCGTAACTCCCTGTTCCTTTAAGGCCTGCAGGATATTTCCTGCCAGCTCATACATGCCTACTACATCCAGGGGCTGAGCATCGCCGGAGAGAATGAGCATGTTATTTTTTTCCTTGGGACGCATAAGCTCTGCATGCATCAACTCCGCTAACCCTTGGGAGATCATAACCTGGGGCGGAAAACTATTTGAAAAAAAAGGCATTATGGTACTGCATTCCAGGGCAGTAGCCAGGTAATCGGCAGCCACTTTGCCAACGCTTCCAATTCCCGGAAGACCGCAAATGCAGATGGAACGAGACTCAAACATCGGAATAAGGTTGGCGTGCAGCTATAACATACTTTCGCCAACCCCATTTTCCGATATTCAATTCTTGGGATTTATTTATGCTAGCTTGATGTCTTTTCTTATTTGCCGGCAGCTTCGATCAGCCAGTTGATCTTAACTGTCTCATTAGTCTCCTGGATGGTGCGATCTGCAGGCAGAATCTGGCCGTTGATAAAGATGAATGATTTGCCTGTTCCATTGATATTCTCCATGCCGATGGGAGCGGCCCCGCGATCGTAGAAGACTACATAAAAGTCTCCTGTTACCGGGACTGCTGGTATTTCTATCTCACCGAATAACGGCCCGGCATCAGATAGGAAGTAATTGTTCTGAGCATCAGCAAATTTATAGAGAATATTGAGGTCTTTATCCCTTATCTCCAGCATGACATTTCTGTCTGCAGGGAACGATTGTGAGGACACATTGTATCCGCTCCAACCCAACACCCGCACCTTTTGCAGCTTCCAGCCGGCTTTGGGGGCAGTGAACTTTACAGCTTCTCCTACCTCCAAAGAGCTAAATTCAGCCAATGAAGAGAATAATGTAAAGTTTATCTCCGAATAATTCTTTCCGCTATCTTCCCTCAGTATAGTTAATTTTGGTGCTGCTGTCTCTGCCGCAATAGCGTTTATGCATAGTGCTGTGCAACATAGGCAAGCAAGTAATAATATGGTCTTCTTCAAGCGAAATCACCCAAGATCTATCAAATGATTTTTATCCATATAAAGATTCTGATATGTACCCGATATAATTTCACAATTTAAATAGATCCACAAATAGATATCTAAGGCAGGTCGACATCGGGCTAAATTTCGGTCCGTGCCGCCCTACCCAGATCAAATAGTATATTTAATTTCCGACCGCTGTCATGATCCAGTTTATGGGCATGGTTGTGTTCTCACCGATGGGCAGATTTGCAGGCAATAATTCATTTCCGTCCACTATTCCGTCTTCTATATAGATGAACGAGTTCTGGCTGGTCTTGTTGAGTCTTTCACTAGCAATAGCGATTGCTCCTCGATCATAGAAGCATACATAGAAGTCATCGCTAACTGGTATTGATGGTATCTCTATAGTAAATAACATTCCAGCCGTTGCATTACGCGCATAATTTGTGTAAGGAAGCTGAGAATCCGCAAATTTATACAGCAATTTGAGGTTTTTGTCCCTTACTTCAAGGCCGATTACTCGTTCTGCTGGAACCGTCGCTTCGGTGCCGTTGTATCCGTCCCACCCTAAGAGTTGAACTGCATTCAGTTTCCAGCCAGACTTGGGTGCCTTGAACTTGACGGTTTCCGCAAAGAAAAAAGCCGGCTTGCCGAAAATCGACAGCAAATCGATGGGAACGACTTCCTTTTCTGAAAAATTGCCCTCATATGAATTTATAAATTGATTCTCTGGTGATTGTGCATCGGCTGCTAGAGACACGCCGGTCAAAGATAGAGTCAGTAAGCATAATACAGTTATTGGTAAGACCATATTCGTCAAACGATCACCTGAGGTAGAACAAGCGAATTTTGTCCATATAAAGATTCTGATGGTGGAAAAAATGCATCTAATTTAGCAAAAAAGAAATTTTGTTCTACTCGCCGACGGCTCTGATGACCCAGTTAAGCGTGATTGATTCGTTATTTCCATTTTTAATCTGCACAGGGAGCAGCTCATGATATAGATTATTGTAGAAATAGGAATTTCCAGTTCCTTTTTCGAATTCCATGCCGATCTTCATAATGCTTCGATCGTAGAAGATGATGTAAAAGTCGCCCGTTAATGGAAGAGCAGGAACATCGATGGCTCTGAGAACCGGCGCTTTGAATGTGAAGTATGCATTCTGGGTGTCTGCAAGTCGGTAAAGCAGGTTTAGATTTTCATCTCTGACCTCAATTAGGAAATTTCCCAGAGGAGGGAGTGTCATAGTCGTTTCATTGAAATAGTTCCAGCCAAGTACTCGTATCTGCTTCAAATTCCAGCCGGCCTTTGGTGCGGTGAATTTTACGGCTTCGCCAATATTCAATGAATCGATGCCCCAATCCTGACCTGCAGAATACATAGTAAAATTCATCTTAGTAATATTGGTTCCACTATCCTGCGTGAGGACGGTCATATTTTGATTAGCATTACTTTGAGCTACTGCCATGCCCATTAGAGTTAAAAAACAGAAGGCTGAAATCAATAAAATCATCTTTTTCATGCTATCACCTTGGTAAGGGAATTAAATTTGATATTTATATAGATGATGCTGATTTTGTTTGTCGTCTCTGGATCAATCATATTAAGAATTATCGATCTCTTAAAGTCAAACAGCGACTTCTGCCGTTTTCCCTGGCTTGGCCTTCGCTTTCCCCTCGCTCTTCGCCCGTCTTCGGTCTCCCCCTCTTGCTGCCCTCGCGCCTGGCCACGCTCCCCTGCTGGCCATCAGCAGTCGCCGCAGGCTCCTCCGGCTGGGGCCCGATCGCCGGCGCAGCCTCCACATCGCTTGCCTTTTCTGCGCTGGCTGGCACAACCTTCGTCACGTCCGTGCCCGCCTGCACCGCCGCCCGCGCAGCACGTTCCTAAAGGGTGTGGCAAGAATTGTCCTTCTCTCATCGGAACTTCGCGGCTTCGCGCCTTCGCGTGATACCTCGGATCTCAAGCGAAACCGTGAAGGGCGCGAAGAAGCCATGATCGCTGACCTCAAGCACTATCCTGTGATGAAACATTCACACAAAACGAAATCCGAACAAGTGCGAAATACTTTCGGGACTACGCACAGAAAAGGATAGACTGATAGACCGAAAAACTCTTTATTGAGGTGGAACTATTATCTACTAATGGGGTGATGGTAATGGCAAAGCAAATCGATCTTAAGCTGGTATTAGAGGATGAGGATGCAAGAATCTTCATGGACGGATTTAATCACCCTGAGGTAACTCAAAAAAAAGTTGATATGTTTAAGAAAGCCCGAGAGATTTATAGAAACAATCGCGCTTGACCAACTTAGATGGATAAAATCTCTTGCGAAGAGCTTAGAGTTAGGCGATTAAATCATCATAGCAATATTATTAATTTTTGTAGTGAGGATTCCTATAAACCTGCCCAATTATTAATATGCAAAAGTATATATAGTA
>JBAXWY010000002.1:0-147538 GCA_037128175.1 Methanothrix sp. | reverse complement strand
ACCTGATCCTGTCGGACTACAATCTGCCCCAGTTCGATGCCTTTCTGGCCCTGCAACTCATGCAGGAGCGGAAGCTGGATATACCGTTTATTGTGATCAGCGGGACCATATCAGAGGATGTGGCCGTTGAATTCATGAAGCGGGGAGCCTCTGATTACCTGCTCAAGGACCGCATGGCCCGTCTGGGCCAGACCGTGGTCATGGCTCTGGTGCAAAGAGAGCTGCGCGAGACGAAAAGAAAGACAGAGCAAGCGCTGCGGGAGAGCGAAGAGAAATATCGCTTATTGATCGAAAACAGCCACGACATTATCTATGCGCTCACTCCTGAAGGCACATTCACCTTTGTTTCTCCAGGTTGGACCGCGCTCCTGGGGCATGAGGTAACTCAGGTAATCGGAAACCCATTCCAGCAATTCGTCCATCCGGAGGATATTGCAGTGTGTCGAACATTCCTGAGAGCAGTGATCGAGACTGGACAACGACAAACGGGCGTCGAGTATCGCGTGCTGCATATCGACGGGACGTGGCATTGGCACAGCTCAAATGCGATACCATTAAGAGACAAAACCGGCATGGTCGTTGGTATCCAGGGAAGTGCCAGAGACATCACCGAAGGAAAGCGGGCGGAGGAAGCGCTGCATAAGTCTATGCAATTGCTGGAAAAGGTCTACTCAAGTCTTCATGATGCACTTTTTATTATTGAAGCAAATTCAACGAAGATAATTGACTGCAATCCGGCAGCTTCTGATATATTCGGTTATAGCCGAGAAGATATGATAAATCGCTCGACCGGTTTTCTCCATGTCAGCAATGCCTTACTCGAATATTTCAGAGTTCGTCTGCAATCCTCCATTGCGGAGAAGGGATTCTTATTTTTGCCGGAATTCCAGATGAAACGCAGAGATGGAACCATCTTTTTCACAGAAAATAGCGTAGTACCTCTAACGGATAATGAAGGCAAGAACATAGGCTGGGTGAGCGTAGTGCGTGACATCAATGAGCGAAAGCGTACTGAAGAGGCGATTCATGAGAGCGAGGCCACGCTTGCAAACCTCATGGATAATATGCCTGTAGCAATACAGGGCTACGACGTTGAAGGGACGGTCTTTTGCTGGAACCGGATGAGCGCTCTGATCTACGGCTACGTCGCAGAGGAGGCAATGGGGAGAAAACTGGAGGATCTTATTATACCGGACGAGATCAAGCCGATGTACCGCGAGACTCTGGCGCAAGCCTCCACCCTCAAGGAATCGGGCGAGTTCTTGCCGGCGGGCGAGGTGAACCTTCTGCGAAAGGACGGTTCGCAGATCTCTGTGCATTCGATCCACACGGCGGTGTGCCTTCCCGAAAAGACGCCGATGCTCTTTTGCATCGATGTCGATCTCACCGAACGCAAGAAGGCAGAGGCGACGTTGGTCAAGAAGTCGGAAGATCTGGCCAGGTCCAACGCCGACCTGGCACAGTTCGCCTATGTGGCCAACCATGATCTGCAAGAGCCGCTGCGCATGGTGACCAGCTACGTGCAGCTTTTAGATATGCGTTACAAAGGTAAGCTCGACCCGGATGCCGATGAGTTCATCGGCTATGTCGTGGAGGGCACGAAACGCATGAAGCAGCTCCTCGCCGCCCTTCTGGATTGTTCCAGGGTGGGCACAGGGGGCCATCCCTTGCAGACTGTGGAGTGCGAGAAGGTGCTGGAGAATGCACTGCAAAATCTAAGAATGGTTTTGGATGAAACCAAGGGTACTGTAACTCATGACCCTCTGCCGGCAATTATGGCCGACGAGATGCAGATAGTGCAACTCTTCCAGAATCTAATAGGCAATGGCCTCAAATTCCACGGCCCACAGCCGCCTTTGATTCATATCTCGGCAAAGCAGGAAGGGACGAACTGGATATTCTCCTTCCAGGATAACGGCATCGGCATAGATCCCCAGTATTTCGAGAAAATATTTGTCATCTTCCAGAGGCTGCACGCCAGAGATAAGTACCCAGGAACAGGTATCGGTTTGACCATTGCCAAGAAGATCGTGGAAAGACATGGGGGGCAGATCTGGGTGGAGTCGGTGAAGGAAAGCGGCACGGCATTCTATTTCACCATTCCCTGCAATACCTGATATCTAAGCGAAAGGGGAGTTACTGGTGGAGATAAAGATACTATTGATTGAGGATAATCCGGCAGATGCGAGGCTGATTAAAGAAAGCTTCCTGGATACTCATGATAATTTCCATCCGGATTGGAGGGAGAGTCTTTCAGCAGGGATTGCATTTCTGGAAGAGACTGATGTAGATGCAATTCTTGTGGATCTGAACCTACCGGACAGCCGGGGCCTGGAGACATTCACAAAAATCAATGAAAAATTCTCAGAAAAGCCGATAATAGTACTAACCGGACTAAATGATAAAGAAATGGCCTATCGAGCCGTCCGAGAAGGAGCACAGGACTACCTGGTCAAAGATGAGGTTAATGGCGCATTGCTGGGCCGGTGCATCAGATATTCTATCGAGCGCAAGAAAAACGAGTTATCTCTGCTTAAATCCAACCAAGCTGAGCAAGCCAGCAAGACCTTGTACAAACAGGTAGTCTCGATGATATCCGATATCGTCTGGCGCTATGATGTCGATGGACGCGGAGAGCATGTCGGCTCCTACATCTCGCCTGTGGCGGACAGGATGCTGGGTCTGCCGGACGGCACCATCGGAGACAGCTTCGACAAATACTTTTCCTACGTCCATCCCGATGATTTGCCGGCCTTGCAGAAGACGCTCGCCGAAGGGATACAAAAACTTGAGAAGGATAAAAGCGCCGAATATCGTCTGCAAAAGGCCGACAAAACCATGCTTTGGGTCCGTTCCCGTGGTTCGGCCTATTGCCTGCCGGATGGGCAAGTTAAAGCTTTTGGCACTACAAGCGATATCAACGAGCGCAAGCAGGCGGAAGAGGCTCTTCGCGAGAGCGAAGCCAAGTACCGCCTATTGGTCGAAAACCTGAACGAAGGCATCTGGATGATTGACGAGAAAGCGGTGACTACCTTTGTCAATCCGCGCATGGCCGAGATGCTGGGCTATAGGGCAGAGGAAATGCTGGGCAAGCATCTCTTTTCATTCATGGACAAGCAGGGCGTCCAGATCGCCACGCAAAAGCTTGCACTCCGCCAACAAGGCATTGGAGAACAGCACGATTTCGAATTTATGCACAGGAACGGCACGCGCATCTATGCCCGCCTGGAAACGTCACCTCTCCTCGATATTGTTGGTAATTACCGGGGATCCCTTGCCGGGGTGCAGGATATTACCGAGAATAAGCGCGCAGAAGAGGCTCTCAGGGAGACCAAGGAATACCTGGACAAGCTCATTAGCTATGCCAATGCGCCCATCATAGTCTGGGACCCTCTTCGGAAAATTGTTCGCTTCAATACGGCCTTTGAGCGTCTAACTGGTTACAATGCAGAAGAGGTTCTTGGTGAGGATCTGAGCATGCTCTTTCCAGAGTTAAGCCGTGCGGACTCGCTCCGGAAGATCGAAAGTTCCCTTCAGGGAGAGCAATGGGTGTCGGTGGAGATCCCCGTACTTAAACGGAACGGAGAGGAACGCATTGTTTTATGGAACTCTGCTAATATATATTCCGAATCAGGCGGACTGCAGGCCGTCATTGCTCAGGGCCAAGACATCACCGAGCTCAAGCGCACGGCGGATGCATTGCAGCTTGCGAACAGAAAACTCCTGCTTCTCTCCAGCATCACTCGTCACGACATCCTCAATCAGATAACCGTACTTCAGTTATACCTTGAACTGGCAAAGGATCATAGCATTGATACATCCAGCATCGATTATCTGGAAAAGCTGGAGAGCGCCACCAAAGAAATCCAGCGGCATGTCGAATTTACCCGGCAATACGAAAAGCCTAAAGCAGTGAAGCCTACATGGCAAGCCGTATCCGGCGCTATTGCAAGGGCCTCTTCGGGAAAACTGCCCGTCCGGGACGAGTGTCGCGGGCTCTTCGTGTACGCCGATCCCATGCTTGAGAAGGTCTTCTCCAACCTGATGGACAACACCGTTCGACATGGTGAACATTCGACCCTGGTGCATACCTACTATCGCACTCTTGGGGACGACATAACTATTATCTGGGAGGACGACGGCATAGGCATACCCGAGGACGAAAAGAAGAAGATATTTTTGCAGGGGTTTGGAAGGAACACCGGTTTTGGGCTTTTCCTGTGCAAGGAGTCTCTCTCCATCACCGGCATTGAGATAAAAGAGACCGGTACATACGGCGAAGGAGCACGCTTTGAGATCACGGTGCCCTGTGGAATGTGGCGCACGATCGGGCCTGATGAGGGGTAGATGGGAAATGCAAAGAAGGGATAAACTGGATATTATGAAGGATATACTCACCTTATGCCTTGGACCGGACATGAAGAAGACGCAGATAACCTACAAATCTAACCTCAATTTCCAGAAGGCCAGCGAGTTCATAGAATGGCTGAAATTTCACGAGCTGGTTCTGGAAGAAAAAAAAGGTGTCTATAAAACCACTCTTGCCGGAGAGACCATGCTCCATAAATTGGAAAAGCTGACAACTGTACTTTCGGAATCTGAAAAAATGTGAGGCGATAATCGATTGCTTTTTATCCATCCGGGTATTCATGGCAAGTGGTTGATCATCAATGTCCGGTTACTGGGATCCGCATATTGAGCGCATGCCTCTTGAGGACCTGCATGCCCTTCAAGAGGATCGGCTCAAATCCGTAGTACGATATGTTTACGATCATTCCGCTTTCTACCGGCAGAGGTTCAAAGAGGCAGGCGTGGAGCCCGGCGACATCCGCACATTAGGCGACGTCTCCAAGCTGCCCTTTACCCGGAAGGTAGACCTGCGGGACAACTACCCCACAGGCATGTTCAGCGCCCCCAAGAGCCAGGTGGTGCGCTACCACGTCTCTAGCGGCACCACCGGAAAGCCCACCGTGGTCGGCTACACTAAGGGCGATATCGAGACCTGGTCCGAGTCGCTGGCTCGAGCCCTGACCTCCATTGGCCTTGACAGTGACGATGTGGTGCAGGTGGGCTACGGCTATGGCCTTTTCACGGGGGGCCTGGGCCTGCACTACGGCGCAGAGCGCATCGGTGCAGCCGTGCTGCCCGTGGGCACAGGCAATACGGAGCGGCAGATCGAGCTGATGCAGGACCTGGGCACCACTGCCATCGCCTGCACGCCCTCCTACTTCCTGCACATCATGGAGGTGGCGGAGAAGATGGGCATCTCCATCAAGAAGGATACGAAGCTGAAGGCAGGCATCTTCGGGGCCGAGCCCTGGTCCCTGGAAACCAGGAAACGAATCGAGGACGCCACGGGCATCAATGCCTACGACATCTACGGCACCAGCGAGATTTCCGGCCCACTGTTCACGGAGTGCCATGTCAAGAAAGGCATTCACGTCTGGGCAGACATGTTCTTGATCGAGGTACTCGACCCCAAGACCGACGAGCCCGTGGCGGACGGCGAGACGGGCGAATTGGTCTTCACCACGCTGCACAAGTTCGCTTTGCCCCTCATCCGCTACCGGATCGGCGATCTCACAATCATGGACAGTGAGCCCTGCGAATGCGGGCGCACCCACCCCCGGATCATGAGGATTTTAGGCCGAACGGACGACATGCTCATCATTCGCGGCATCAACGTCTTCCCGAGCCAGGTGGAGTCGGTCTTGATGGACATCCCGGAGGTTGGCGACCACTGGGAGATCCTGGTGGACCGCAAAGGGCCGCTGGATATGATGACGGTGCGCGTCGAGCTGACGTCGGCGGGCTTCTCCGATAAGATCGGGGATCTGATGAAGCTCAAAAAGAAAATCTCAAAAGAATTAAAAGGCGTGCTGAACATAGCAGCCGAAGTGGATCTGGTTGAGCCCGGCACCATCCCTCGTTCCATGGGCAAGGCCAAGAGAGTAACAGATAACCGAAAGGTGTAGGAGGCTTTCAAGATGACGGAGATCAAACAAATTTCCCTTTTTGTGGAGAACCGGCCGGGCAGAACGGCCAAGGTTGCCAAGACGCTATCTGATGCAGGTGTGAACATTCGGGCTCTGACCATCGCCGAGGCGGGCGACTTCGGGGTCATTCGCATGGTCCTGGATGACCCGGAGAAAGGGTACAAAGTTCTGAAAGAAAATGCCTTCACGGTCTCCATGACCGATGTCCTGGCCGTGGAGATGAAGGACACTCCCGGCGGGCTTTACGAGATCGTGAACACCCTGGGACTGAACAGCGTGAATGTGGATTACGCCTACGCCTTCGTCACAGCCAAGGCAGAGCGCGCCATGCTCATCCTGCGGGTGGACGACATCGCCAAGGCGAGAACGGTGCTGGGCGAGAAGAACGTCAAGATCGCCACCAAGGAAGAGATCCAGGCCATATGAAGCCTTTCGCAGCTCTCGTACCGGCCATGCTTCTCCTGGCTTGTCTGGCCTTGCCCTGCACCGCCCTGGAATCGAAGTTCTTCACCGTCACAGAAAAGACCATTTCTCTGGATCTGGGTCCAGGCTTCGAGATGGTTAGAGGCGAATTCAACGCCAGTGAAAACGGAATGGTCAGCCAGGATTTCATCATCAATAACACCAACGCATCCGGTGCGGCATTCGTATCCGTTATGAGTGTTTATGATGAGGCCATGAGTAAAATGAGCACGGGCGCGCTTTCCGAGCTTTTCCTGATCGGAGGCATCTCCGGGGTGGAAGCCAAAGGCGCTGTGGAGACTGGAAACTGGACGGCTGTCGATAGCCAAGGCAGAAATGTGACCGTGCATACCCTGAGCACCAATGACGAACGCATTGATCAGCTAGGCGGCAGTTACGATATGGCTGTCTGGAATCTGGATGGACCTAACTTTGCGGTAATGGTATCGCTATTCGATCAGAATAATACCACCCAAACCATTAAGACTCTGACCATTAGCTAGGCCAGAGCCGTTCGCTATTTTTTCCACTCGTTTTTTGAGCATCGATCAGATGTTCTCGCCCTGGTACTTTCCGGAATACACCTTCTCCGCCTCTTTTTCCAGCCGCAGGAATACCAGTTGCATGAGCCTTGCGTTCTTCTTCAGCCGCAGACCGTTGGGATTGTAGACCACCAGCAAACTCTGGCTTCGGCCCCGGTAGCCCGGGTCCCAGAGGGCCGTCTCCAGGCTCGCCCCGCAGCGTAGGAGTGTGGATCTGGCACGGGCCAGGGCGGCTGCATCACGGGGAACATTCACGATCTCGTTGAAGGTTACCAAGTAAGCGCCCGCGGCCAGATCAATCCAGCCAGACGGGTCGAAATCCATAGGCTCTGTCCGGGGCAGCTCTCTCTCAATGTTATCAAAGGCAACCGCCCCGGCGGATGTGAAGCGCTCGATCTTTTGCAGCGTCATTTCCATGCCGCACATCTGCGTCTGCGTTTCGGGGTCGATCATGGATTCCACGAGGTTTTGTGCCTGGCTGCCGGTAATGATAGTCATCTTAAAACACCTTTCAAAAGCTCTATTAACTATCACAGATAACTTATTTGCGGGTGCATAAGCCGGTGTTCGAACTTCTCTTCCTGCCTTTGACAATCGTCATCATGCTGCTGATCTTAGTCACGCCCCTCATCATCATCTACCTCTTTCTCCGGCTCTCTGAAACCGCTTTTGAGATGGTAGGCTTTTCTCACTGGCATGCCACCCTGGCCGTCTTCGGCTCCATCCTGGGAAGCCTGGTGGACTTTCCGCTCATAAGCTCCCCCATTTCATCTTATCCGGACTGGTATGTTTCTCTGCAAAGCCTTGGTTCCACTGAAGCATCCACCACCTTTCACCCCCTCTATCTGGCCGTCAACCTGGGGGGTTGCATCATTCCCCTGCTAATCTCCGCCCACCTTCTCCTGCGCGGCCAGGTTAGCCTGAAAAAGGCGTTGCTGGGCATGGCCGTGGTAGCTGCCATCACCTACTGGGTCGCACAGGCCATTCCCGGCGAGGGCATTGTCCTGCCTGTCTGGTTATCGCCCCTTCTGGCAGCAGCCATGGGCCTGCTCCTGGCGGGCGGCTTTCGCCGCGCTCCGCCCCTGGCCTACATCAGTGGCACCCTGGGAACGCTGATTGGAGCCGACCTCTTCAGCCTGCTTACCCCCGGAATACTGCCCGCCCTCTCGCCGCTGGAGCTGCACCAGGCCCGCCCCCTGGTTCTCTCCATCGGCGGAGCCGGAGTCTTCGACGGCATATTCCTGACGGGCATCATCGCCGTGCTTCTGGCAGCAGGAATCGTCTGCCTCTTGCGGGGAAACTGCAAAGAAGTAGGAAGATGATCAACCGTCTATGAGAATGATAAAAAGGAGCGGGCTAAAACCGCGCCTGCTCTCAAACTAATTACGGATCGGAAAGATACTGGAGCAGGAATGGTGTGCCCGGATAGTTGTTATCTATCGTCCCTAACGAGAAATCCTTACCAAAATGATATTGTGATGCAGATTTGGGAATGACGATTCCATTCTGGTAATTCATAATATGAGCACCTACGGGATTATACCCAAGCACCACCGGATAATTCGGGATCCCACGAGAGAGTGAAATAGGTGCAATGCGAGGCACAAAGTAGGTGGATGTTGCGCGAATGTTCATTCGGGGCATGACATAGGTCTGAGGCCCAACCGAAGTTGAAGGGGCAGGAGTGCCTTTCACATCTATTACAACCGAGTTGCTCTCCAAGCCATTAATGACATAGGACAATACGTGTCTTCCTGGTATGTTTGCACAGAAAGGCAAACGATTGTAACCCTGGAAGTAATATTTGATGTTATGAGTGCTTCCATCTGGATATTGATCAAAAAGTGTGCCGTCGCCTTCTTTTGTAGCTAACACCACCAGAAAAGCGGTTGATCCCTGGGCAACTTCCAGATGCTTTGTCCAGCCATCCGGTCCCTCTATCCGCAGGCTGTTTCCGGCTGTTCCTTGAACGGCAGAGCAACATAGCAATAAAACGGATATTAATATTATCGGATATAGTCGATTTCTTTTCATAATTTCATCCTCAGATCTTAATACTCTTGCTCATCACTAATCATAAATGCACCTCATACTATTTCAAAAATTAGGTGCCTACATTTTCCCCACTTAGGCCAAGAATTCCCCAGGCAGAATTACGAGTTCTAAAATGCAAAAAGAAATTTCGACCAGGATAAACAATGCTCCCGTCGGGATTTGAACCCGAGTCGAAGGAGTGAGAGTCCTTCATGATTGGCCGAGCTACACTACAGGAGCGCGGACTTGGGGTGGTTTTTACTATCATTTAAGGCTTTTGGCCCAGCAAGTAATAGCTGCAACAATTTCTTAGGGCGCATTCTTCGTGCCTGGGCCCCCGCGCCCGGCAAATGAGCCTGCCGTGCGTTATCAGGTTCAGATGCAGGGAGAGATACTTCGCCACAGGAACGATTCGCTCTAAAAGCGGCTGCGCCTTTTCCGGCCTGACATCCTGGGCTAGCAGCCCCAGCCGGCGCGAAATGCGGTAGACGTGCGTGTCCACAGGCAGGAAAGGCATGCCAAAGGCAAAGAGGAGCACCACGGAAGCCGTCTTGGGCCCCACGCCGGGCAGGGATAGCAGATATGCCATGGCCTTATCCTTTCCCATATCGGCCAGAAAGGCGAGTGAGATCGCCCCCGCATCCTGCTTGATCTTAAAAAGGGCCTCCTTTATGCGCCGGGCCTTTATCTCTGCCAGGCCCCCCGCGCGAATAGCGTCAGCCACAGCTTCATCCGAGGCGGCGAGGATCTCCTCGTAGTCGCAAAAAGCGCTCTTCAAGCGGGCAAAGGCCCTCAGGCTGTTAGTATCGCTGGTGTTCTGAGAGAGGATGGTCATGACCAGCAGATCCACTGGGTCAGTTTTATCCGGATGGGGAATGCCGTATTGCTCCTCCAGAAGGGAAATGCAAGTCGCAACTCTTTGCCGGTCCATTTCAACTGAAGATGACGTGCATCGTTTAAAAGCTTGGCCGGTATCCAAGGCACCAGTCGAAAAAATGGTGCATAATTACCAGTTATTCCTAACTTTTCGGGCACATGCGCGCGCAGCCGGGTCTTCGCGCTGGGGCAGCGGAGGCGCACGCGAGCGTTGTTCAATAGAATTCAATTATCTAGTGGAATAAATATCACTATATCGAGGTGAGTAGACAGTGTCTTGTATTTTGTGCCTTTTAGTGCGGCATCAATCATGCCTTCTTTATCCGCATCACTTCCCGCAATAACCCTGGATACCTCACATCTCTTGCATCTAAAATGATATCCATCTTTCTCGCGGATCTCGATATAGCCGCCTTCACATTCTTGATGGTGCATCTTGAGGTCGAGAATGGTGAAATGCTCCTCACGATCCTGCAAACCTACTGCGATCGTCATTCCAACTTTTGACTCTATGAATGTTGCATCAGCATCGCCCACCTTCTCTGTATCTGCCCTGGACGTAGCCGTTTTTTTCCCAAAATTAGGCGTTGCCTTCTCTGCATTTTCATTTTTCATTTTGAAATCTCCTTGTAGTTTCTAGTTATAAAAGGAACTCCTTTAATTTAAGTCTTTTTGATTAGAACTGTGGTGATTGGTGATTCGACATATGTGTTGTAGTAATATATAAGTAACTAGATACAACAATACTGCCCAAAATATAAATGCACAATCCTGGAGAGATTACTATTATATAAATATCTTAGAAAAATGTCGTAGAACTAATTACCATACACAAAACCCACATGGTCTACCCCTGCCACCCTTCGGAGGACAATCCCTGAAAAAAATTTAACTTGTAGGATTGCGAAGGACGGAGTGGGAAGTCCCCATCCATCAGGGTGGGGATGAAAGCGGAGTCCTTTGCCCCTGTTTCTGCCTAACAATAACTATTTAAGCTCATAAATCAATAATCTAGTAATGCTTAAAACGTATCGCTACAGGCTCAAACCTACAAAATCTCAGGTTACTATCTTAGAACGGCAACTTGAGCTTTGCAGATTTGTCTATAATGATACGCTTGCATATCGAAAGAATGCGTGGGAGCTTGAGCAAAGAACGGTTAAACGATTTGAGACTCAGGATAGATTACCTCAACTGAAGCTGGAGGTACCCGAACTCAAGGATGTCTATTCACTGGTTCTTCAGAATGTAGCTCTTAGGGTGGAACTGGCGTTCAAAGCGTTCTTCCGAAGGGTCAAGGCAGGAGAAGAACCAGGGTTTCCAAGGTTCAAAGGAAAGAGTAGATACGATAGCATCACGTACTCCCAATCTGGTTTTGAGTTGGATTCTGAAATGCTCCATCTTTCCAAGATTGGAGATATCAAGATCAAGTTGCATCGGCCAATTGTTGGTAAGATTAAGACCTGTACTATTCGCAGAATGCCAACTGGTAAATGGTTCGCTTGCTTCTCCGTCGATATGGGAGATATCCCACGGCCTCCTTGGAAAGATGGATCGGTTGTAGGAATCGATGTAGGCTTGGCGAGCTTTGCCACCCTCTCAAATGGCGAGAAGATTGATAATCCTAGATTCTTCCGAGAAGATGAGTTGGCATTAGCCAAAGCACAAAGCAAACGCGATAAGCTTCCTAAAGGATCTTCTCTCAGACGAAAAGCGTCCAAAGTGGTGGCTAGAATTCATGAAAGAATCGGAGACAAGAGAACCGATTTCTCCAATCAGGTTAGTCGCCGATTGGTAAACCGTTTCGGCGTAATAGTCTTTGAAGATCTTGATATTCAGAATATGCTCAAGAATCATCACCTAGCAAAATCCATCTCGGACGTTGCATGGGGAATGCTGGTAAAAGCAACCGCGAGTAAAGCAGCATACGCTGGCTCTAAGGTTGTCCTGGTTGATCCCAAGTACACTTCTCAGATGTGCTCACGGTGCGGCATGATTGTCAAAAAAGATCTCTCGGAAAGAATCCATAACTGCTCGGAATGTGGCTTGACTATGGACAGAGATCTCAATGCAGCAATCAACATTCTCAGACTGGGGATGCAGTCTGTTCGCAAAAGCGATAGAATCCCCGTCCTTTAGGGCGGGGAGCGTTCACGTCGATCTCGTACCATCGAACGGTAATGTCAGCCCGTCTATTTCCCATTGGATTCTTCCTGTGAAATGATTGAAGTCGTTGCCCTGTAGCAGGGACAATTTTCCATTGCCACCCTCGGCACCCGGCCAGACATCACGTGCAACCCAGTCACCAAACATAACTTGCTTTTCATTTTCCATTTGCAACTGCATGTCGTTCACATCAGCCAAACCTTTCATGTTTTGAGCATTGTCAAATATTATGGCATAACCTTCGGGATAAATCCACATGTATAGAGGTGTTCCATCGTAATTGACATCCCATGCTCCTGCAAATGTAAATTCCGTCGAGCCTTCTTGTGCTATTGCCATGCCGGATATTAATAGTATCAGGCCTATCAAAACATAGTATACGTTTCGCATGAATCCGCCCGCATATGACTGTTTTTGAGTGTTTTGCCAACCAACGAAGTGTATTTCAAGGACTTCTAGCTATTACTATCTGTCGCACAAATTGCAGGAGGGACTCTCGACACAGCATCGAACGGCAAAGGCTATTAACCAGAGAATGACAAAAAATGACCAATGGACTTCGCCGATATCTACCCTTTTCTCGTCGCCCTGCTCATAGGCGCACTCATCGGCACGGAACGGCAGCGCCGACTGGTTGAAGATAAGGTGCGGGGCGTGGCAGGTCTACGCACCTTCGTCTTGATCGCCCTGCTGGGCTCTTTATGCTCCGCCCTGGCCGTCCATTTCGGCTCCGGCTTTGCCATGGCATCCATGGCCACCTTCACCATCCTGGTGGCCGTAGGATATGCCGCTTCGATCAGCACTCTGGGCAGAGTCGATTTCACAGCAGCAGTGGCTGCCGTTGTCACCTTCGCTTTGGGAATGCTGGCCGGCTTTCCCGAGAGCATGCAATTAGCGGTAGCCCTGTCCATCATCACCACTTGGGTTCTGGCCACGCGAACTATCACGCACCATTATGTAGAAGTGCTAAGCGAGACGGATCTGCTCGATACCCTGAAGATGGGCATAATCGCCCTGGTCATCTACCCGCTCTTGCCCGAGACGCCCCTGGGCCCCTGGGGTGTGCTCAACCCCCGCCAGATCTGGCTCTTCGTGGTGCTGGTCAGCCTCATCGGCTACGTGGGCTACATCGCGATACGCATCCTGGGTGCGGAGAGGGGCCTAAGCCTAACGGGCATCCTGGGCGGCCTGGTATCCAGCACCGCCGTTACCTCTTCCATGGCCGCGGAGGTGAGGGAGAGCCCCGAGATACTGCCCTCCGCCGTCTTCGCCACGGCCATCGCGAGCTGCACCATGTTCCCCCGAATCCTCTTCATCGTATTGCTGGTAAACAGGGATCTCTTCTTCGCCCTTTTGCCCCATCTGCTGCTCATGACGTTTGTGGGCGCGGCGCTGGCTTATTTGCTGGTCAGAAAGAACGCCCCGCAGGGAAAAGATGTGCCGGTGAAAGATCCCTTTCGCATCATACCCGCATTGAAGTTCGGCGCATTCTTCGCCTTTGTGCTCATCATTTCCAAGCTGGCCAACGTTTACTTCGGCGATGCTGGAATTTATGCGGCAGGCATAGTCTCCGGGCTGGCGGATGTCGATGCCATTGCTCTTACCATGGCCTCCCTGGCTCATTCGACCGTCGTTCCCGCCGTGGCCGTTACCACCATCACCCTGGCCGCCATAACCAACACCCTGGTCAAGCTCGTCCTGGCTTACGTGCTGGGGACCAGGGAGTTTGGCAACAAGATGGCGGTGATCTTCCTGCCAACGGTAGTGGTGGGGCTCGTTGCGCTATTCTTGCTTTGAATTTAGTTCGAAACCATTTTGTTATAACCAGCGGCTAACGACGTTTTCAACCACAGAGATCACAGAGTTCACAGAGGACGCACAGAGAGCGACGAACTAACAACTAAAAAACATAGTAACCTGAGGTTATACTCTAGAAATAACAAAGAGCGAAAACGATTGAGGATATGGGCCCGACGCGATTCGAACGCGTGATCCCCGCCGTGTAAGGGCGATGTCATAACCAGCTAGACCACGGGCCCTGCGCCTTTCAATATCTCCTCGTCATATTAGATCTTATCGCTCCTATGCCTTCGAGGTGGAGTCCCGAAAGCTTTGACTTTCCATACCCATCCGTCGCCGCAGCGTGGATATCGCTGGCAGCGCCATGCCCATGCAGAAGATCGAGACGGTGGACCGCAGCCCCGGGAGTGAGCCACTGGCATCCGGCGAGACCACCCTGGTGGGCTTATATTTTCCGTGCAGGTAGGCCATTAGCAGTCACTTGTTTTGATCTATTACACTCAGCCAGTCTACTCTTAGAAAGTCGCTATCAAAAGTGGCAATTTTAGAGATCTCATGCTTGAGACAGGTCGAGGCGATCATTGCATCATTAGGCATGAGGTTGTACCTGATCATGGCGTTGCTCCAATCATCAAGGTTATCGTTGATCGGAAGCACTAAAATGTCTCTCTCCTCAACAAGCCTGAAAATCAGATCCAAATCCTCTTTGAAAGGACCGTAGCCATTGTGAACGATGGCTCTTCGGAATTCGGAGTAGTTGTTAGTTCCATATCGTTCCTTGCAAAGCTTGCGAATGGAAATAAAGACCAGCTCACTTAAAACGGTTGCTGAAGTTGCCAGATCGGACGGCATTAAAATAATGTCTTGGGCAGATTTACTAAACTTCGTTTTCACCAGGACGCTGTAAAGCACATTTGTATCGACGAAAATCACATCTGGGCCTCTTCTTCAAACGTTTCAAACTCTTCCATAGAACCTTCGCCGAATGCTCCGCAGAATTTAGAGATGTCGAATTTTTTTACAGTAAGCTTCAATTTCTCTCCCTCTCTAAAGTCAACCTCGTGCAGCGGCCTTAAGACACCACGTTCATAAACGCATTCAATGGTCTTGGATGCACTCATAATTTAGCCTTCTGTTTTAATGGACTCGTAGACTTAAATATTCTTCCTATCACGATCGTTCGTCCAAGGAGGCCACGAATTTATTCGATGGAGGAATTGGACACTCCCGGACGTTAAGTATTTATGACATTGATCATATATGTCTATACTATCATGATGCAAACTCTCAAAGTCAAAGTTGTAGTTGAACCAGAGCAAGCGAAGGCTCTCCATGAGACTATGCATCAGTTCAATGCTGCTTGCAACTATGTAGCTGAAATTGCTTTTCAAATGCATACAGCCAATAAAATCAAGTTGCAGCCCATTGTTTATCATGATATCCGTGAGAAGTTTGGTATATCCTCCCAAATGGCAGTTAGAGCCATTTCTAAAGCTTGCGAGGCCTATAAACGAGATAAGTCTATCAAACCAACCTTTGATCTCAATGGAGCCGTCATCTACGACCAAAGAATCCTCTCTTGGAAAGGGCTGGATACGGTTTCGTTGTTGACTGTTCATGGTAGAATCAAGGCTCCCGTTAAGATTTGTGATTATCATGCTCCGAGATTGGATCGAATTAAGGGACAAGCAGATTTGATTTTCAGAAACAAAGAGTTCTATCTTTGTGTCATCGTCGAGGTTCCTGAACCTGTCCTCATCGTTCCAACGAATGTTCTTGGTGTCGATCTCGGAATTAAGAACATCGCTGTAGATTCTACAGGAGAAACTTTCTCAGGGAAAAAGATCGACAAGACCAGAGCCAAACTTGATAATCTCAAAGCATCGCTTCAAAGTTGTGGTAGCGATAGTGCCAAAAAGCATCTTAAGAAACTTTCGGGTCATGAATCCCGGTTCAAGAGAGACACCAATCATTGCATTTCCAAGAAGCTTGTCAAGAAAGCCATAGACACCTCTTCTTTGATCGCCCTTGAAGATCTCAAAGGCATCCGAGAGAGGACAACGGTCCAAACTAAGGTTCAGAGACATAGACATAGCTCTTGGAGTTTTGATCAGCTCAGGCAGTTTATCGGCTACAAGGCAGCCATTGCTGGTGTACCAGTTGCTTACATTGATCCTGCCTATACATCTCAAGAATGTCCGATCTGCCATCATATCTCTCGATCCAACCGTCCTACTAGGGATGAATTTTGCTGTATCTGCTGTGGTTTCTCTGATCCAGCAGACATAGTTGCAGCTCGGAATATAGCTGCACGGGCATCAGTCAATATGCCCATCGTGGCCCGATTTTTTGCGGAGCCGCAAGCCCACGAATTTATTCGTGGGTAGTTGACTTCATGCAAAAGCTTTTTCCCGTTAGCCGCCAGAAAGCCGTCATCGGGAGGATAATAGTAATTGACCTTGAGCCACAAGTCCCATAATCTCATTTTGAAGTCATGCCTCGCTTTTCCGATCACCTTTCCCTGCCCGGAGCCCCACCCCCATGCCTGACCCTGTCCGCTGGGGGCCGGACAATCCCCATCCTCTCTCTCAAATGAGGACCGAGTTGGTCTGGGATGGCAAGTACGACGAGTACGGTCGCCGTCGCAGCGTGGACGTGGCCGGGGTAGCCATGCCCATGCAGAAGATCGAGACGGTGGACATGCCCAGGAGTGAAGCCCTAGCATCCGGCCAGACCACTTTTGGGGAGCTTTCCACCACCTTGCAGGAGGACTTTCGAAACCGACTCATCTGGGGCGACAACAAGCTGGTCATAGCCTCGCTGCTCAAGGAATTTCGGGGCAAGATCGATCTGATCTACATCGACCCGCCCTTCGATGTGGGGGCGGATTTCACGATGCAGGTGCCGATCGGCGATGATAAAGATGCAGTCGGCAAAGATCAGTCCCTTTTGGAGACGGTTGCTTACAAGGACATGTGGGGAAAAGGAAGCGACTCATACCTCCAGATGTTATTTGAAAGACTGTCTTTGATGAAAGAACTTCTTTCAGAAAAAGGAAGCCTGTATGTTCACGTGGGCCAAGAAGTCAGTCAATCTGTGAGATTGATTGGAGAAGATATCTTTGGCAAAGAAAATTTTGTTAACGAAATAGTTTGGCGAAGAGGGTATTCTCATAACGATTCCAAGCAAGGTTCAGAGCACTTTGGACGGATTCACGAGACGATTTTCTACTTCAGAAAAAGCGAGGGGGCGGCATTTAATCAGCAATATAGTCCCTATTCGCAAGATTATATTGATACCTATTACAAATACATCGAAAATGGAACGGAACGACGTTATTGGCTGGATAACTTGCAGGGCCCCGGTGGTGCTGCTAAAGGAAATCCGCAGTACGAAGTCATGGGTGTAACCCGTTATTGGCGTTATAGCAAAGTGCGTATGGCACAATTGATAAAAGAAGGACGAGTTGTTCAAACAAAACCAGGGACTGTTCCTAAGTATAAACGTTACTTGGATGAAATGCCTGGAAAGCCCATCCAAGATTTCTGGGATGATGTTAAAAGCCTAGCAGGTCTCGGTGCAAGAGATGATGAACGGGCATTTTATCCAACACAAAAGCCTGAAACGTTGCTGGAGAGGATAGTACAAACATCCTCCAACGAAGGCGACCTCGTGGCCGACTTCTTCTGCGGCTCCGGCACCACGGGCGCTGTGGCCGAGCGCCTGGGTCGCCGCTGGATCATGTGCGACCTGGGCCGTTTTGCCATCCACACCAGCCGCAAAAGGCTCATTGAATTGCAGCGCAAGCTCCAGGCGAACGGCAAATCCTACCGGGCCTTTGATGTCTACAATCTGGGCCGCTACGAGCGGCAGTGGTGGCAACGGGAAAGGCTGCAAGGCTATGACAGCGACCACCGGCGCGTGGTCCTGGGCTTCTACAAGGCTGAGCCGCTAGCGCGCCCTACGACCTGGCTGCACGGGCGCAAGGGCGGGGCCTTTGTCTACGTGGACAGCATTGACTCGCTGCTGACCCGAGACGAGGTGCGGGCCGCAGCCCAGGAAGCACACGCCGCCGGGGGCCGGGAGCTGCACTGCCTGGCCTGGGAGTTTGAGATGGACCTGAGGCTCGTGGCGCAGGAGATCGAGGCCTCCGAGGGCGTGCACATCCGGCTGCTCACCATTCCCCGGGAGATCATGGAAAAGAATCGCACCGACGCCCCGCCCTTCTTCGAGGTGGCCGTGCTGGAGGCAGAGGCCGTCTACAGCAAAGTGGGCGGTAAAAGGAAGGTTGACATCCGGCTCAAGAGATTCCTGCCCTCCCTGGCCGAGGTGCCCAGCAAAGAGCTGGCTGCCTTGAAGGAAAGGGCCGCCAAAGACGGCTTTGACTTCATCGACTTTTGGGCAGTGGACTTCAACTGGCAGGAGGATCGGCCCTTCGAGCACCACTGGCAGGACTACCGCACCCGCAAGGACCGAAAGCTTAAGACGACCAGCGACGCCCTCTTCGACGGCTACCCCAAAAAGGGCGTCTACCGGGCCTGCGTGAAAGTGGTGGATATCTTCGGCTGCGACACCAGCATTGTAGTGGAGGTGCGCTATGACTGAGCCATCTGAAAAGTCAGATACTACTAATACTACCAGCACTACTAACAATACTACTATTACTAACACAGCAAGCCCGGTCATCAATCCGGCTGCCCTGGAGCCCCTCTTTTCTCCGCACGAGGAGCCTTTCCGCTACCGCGCTCCTGCCGACAAAAAAGGCGACCCGGCCAAGATCGAACTGGGCAGGCGGCCTTCCAACATCCCCCTTGCCCAGAATTTGCGCCGCTTTGTCCGGCTGTGGCGGGAGAGCGACTATCCCGGAGCCTCCGATACCAGCCGCGAACTTCTCCACTACTGGTTTGATGAGGAGCACATCCTGCAAAATAACGAAGGCGAACAGTTCCCCTTCCGTTACTACTACTGCCAGAGAGAGGCAGTTGAGACCTTCATTTATCTCTACGAGATCCGGTCCATCACAACCCTCTCCAACCTGACCGCCGAATTCTTCCAGGACGATGCTTACGACTCTGCCTTAGGCGTCAACCCCAAGGACGACCTCTGGCCCAAGTATGCCTTCAAGATGGCCACCGGCTCAGGCAAGACCAAAGTGATGAGCCTAACAATCGTCTGGAGCTACTTCCATTCCCTATATGAAGAGGGCTCGACCCTGGCCCGCGACTTTCTCATCATCGCCCCCAACATCACCGTCTTCGAGCGGCTCAAGGAGGACTTCGGAGACGGCAAGATCTTCGAGACCGACCCGCTCATCCCCGCCGCCTGGCGGGGCGACTGGAACATGTCGATATCCTTACAGGATGAAGCGGGCGGGGCGGCCACGGGCGGCAAAATTTACCTCACCAACATCCACCGCCTTTACGATCTCTCCAACCGAAAGGGCAAGAAGGCGGTAGAGACGCACGACTGGCTGGGACCGGCCGTCTCCCGCGCCCGCGCGCTGGACACGGGCGAGGCCCTGCGGGAGCGCGTGACGAGCCACCAGCGGCTCATGGTTCTCAACGACGAGGCCCACCACCTCTGGGACAAAGACAGCGCCTGGAACGAGGCCATCGAATACGTTTCGGAGAAAATCCAGGAGAAGAGCGGCGGAGAAGGCGGCATTGTAGCCCAGCTCGACTTTTCGGCCACTCCCAAGGACAACCACGGCCACATCTTCCAGCACGTCATCTGCGACACGCCACTGGGCGAGGCCGTGGATGCTGGGATAGTCAAAATCCCGGTCATCGGCAGAGGCGACGGCCTGGTGGAGCACCCCAGCGGCGATGCCGCCAGCCGGTTCCAGCAGCACCTCATGATCGGCTACAAACGCTGGAGCCTCTCCAAAGCGGAATGGGAAAGGAGCGGCAAGAAGGCGCTGCTCTTCATCATGACCGAGGACACTGAAGCTGCCGACCAGATCGCCCAGGAATTGAACAACAGCCCACTCTATCCAGAGCTTAACAACCGGACCATCAACCTGCACACCCGCCTCAAAGGAAAGATCAAGTGGATCGGCCCCAAGAAGGACTGCATCCCGGTATTCGATCCCAGCGAGAAGGAGATCAGCGACGAGGACCTGCGAGAGCTGAGAAAGCTATCCCGAGAACTGGATCTGGGCACCAGCCCTTACCGCTGCATCGTCTCCGTGCTCATGCTGCGAGAAGGGTGGGACGTGAAGAATGTTACTACTATCGTTCCACTGCGGCCCTTTACCTCCAAAGCCAACATTCTTCCCGAGCAAACCCTGGGCCGGGGCCTGCGCCGCATGACCTTTCCCGGCGGCCCCGCCGAGATCCTCACGGTAATCGAGCATCCTGTCTTCATATCGCTTTACGAAAAGCAGCTAGGGGAAGAAGGCGTCTACCCAACGGTGGCCACTGTGGACGAGATCCCACAAATCACCGTGAGCATCTTTCCCGATGGCGAGCACAAGGATCTCAACAAGCTTGACCTGCTCCTTCCCACAGTCTCCCCTGCCTACACCCGCATACCGAAACTGGACGGCCTGACCGTTGAGGACGTGCGAAGGCAATTTTCCAGTCTGAAACCACTGGCGCTAAAAGAGCAATCCCAGGATGAGATTCACTACGAAGGCCGCCACCTTCTCACCAATGAGATCGTAGAGGAGATGACCATTAAGCTGCCCCTTCTGGAGAGCGGCATCGGCGCCATCTCCTTCTTCCGGGACGAGCTGGAGCACATCACCGGGCTGCACGGCCTGCACTCCTCGCTTGCTCCTCTGCTGGAGATCTTCCTCACCGAGATGCTCTTTGGCCAGAGGTTCACCCTTTTTGACCAGCAGCTCATCAACCGGTTAGGCGATCGGGACGTGCGTGAGCACATCCGGGCTGTCTTCGTGCCCCTTATTCTCAGCAAGAGCACCATCAAGCTGGAGCAAAGAGCCCTTGGCCAGAGCAAGTCCATTGTCACCTGGAAACCTTTCCAGGCCAACCACTCCGAGCGCCACCCGGCCATCGAGGCCGCCAAGACCGCCTTCAACCTGGTGGCCTGCACCAATGCCTTCGAGAAGGAGATGGCCCAGTTCCTGGACCGCGCCCCGGATGTCGTCGCTTTCGACAAGAATGCCGGACCCGAGGCCGTACGCATCGACTACCAGACCCATGCAGGCCGGCTGGCCCACTACACCCCAGATTTCCTGATGCTGCTGGACAGCGGGAAATACGTCATGCTGGAGACCAAAGGCCGCGTGGACATCGATGTGCCTCTCAAGATCCGGGCGGCCGATGCCTGGTGCCGTGCCGCCTCGCACAGCAGCCTGGAGTGGAGATATCTTTACGTTCCCCAGGAGGTCTTTGCCAAGATCGATGACACCCGTCTGGAGACGCTCGAATCCCTCTGCGAGCCCACCAAGCAGAGCCTGATTCAAGAGAAGATCGAGGCCCCCCTGAGCCTGGAAAAGGGCAATTTGGAAAAGCTCACCACGGACGAGTTTATCTCAGAAAAGGATCTCAATCTTTTGCCACCCAAATACAAGAAAGGCATACAAGAAGCCATTGCCCTCTTCACGTTCCTGGAAAAGAAGAGCGATGTATCCTATGCAGCCGTCTTCACTCCTCTCCTGGGCTCCATTGATGAAGCTGCCAAGTCCTTCATTATCTTCACCCTGAAAGAGTCCATTCCTGAAGACTCCAAGAAACGGGAGCGCTTCTTCGAGCCGGATCTCACCGTCCTTCATCCCCGCGACCAGAGCTTTTACAAGAGGCAAGAGAATAACCTGAAGAGGACGCTCATCGAGAATGACGGTGTCATGCCCATGGGCCTCTTGAAGTGGTGCTTGGATTATGCCAAGAATCCAAAAACGCCTCCTGGCGGGATCTTCTCTGCGGTAAAGGCTGCATTTGTCGATGCGGCAAAAACGGATTTGCTGGATACGGTTGACAGAATCTATTCTTTCCGAAACGAGTACATAGCTCACCAGGAGAAAGAGCTTGACGACATGAACATAGCCAAACAGGCGATGAATGAGTGGATAAAGGGACTCATGCTGATATTGAGGACTTGAAGACGGATAGAGTCCAAACATTCAGGACTCTACACTAATGCGCCGTCGCCAAAGGCCAGGCGGTCTCTTCAATGAAGCCGCCCGGCCGGTTTTTTCGGCTCAGGCCTTCTTGCGATCCCGGATGAACATGCCGGTGCTTGTCTCATCCAGTAGCTTCTCGTCCGGTTTTTTGGTCATCAAGCTAACCACAATCATGGCGGCCAGCGATATCGCAAATCCGTATATGCTGGGGTGCATGGGCATGGGCGCGATGAATTTGGCGTAGTAGCTGAAGGCAAATACCCCCACCAGCCCCAAAATCATAGAGGCAAGAGCCCCCTCGCGCGTGGCCCGCCGCCAGTACAGCCCGGCAAATAGGGGCGTTACAAAACAGGCCAGCATCACGCCAATGGCCATCCAGATCAGCCAGGCCAAAAGCTCGGGCGGATTGGACCAGGCCAGATAGAGCGTAATGACTGTGGAAATCCCAATGGCCACCCGGCTGAGCAGGGTGATCGACTTCTCAGACGCATCCTTATTGACGAACTGCTTGTAAACATCCCAGCTCACGTAGCTGCCGATGGTCAGCATGAGCCGGTCCGTGGTAGACATGACTGCGGATAATACTATTATGGCCACCAACGGCGCGAAGAAGGTCGGGAATACATGCTCCGCTGCCACAATAAAGCTGTAGTCGGAAGGATTGGCGACCCCCGTGGGCAGGGCGATCATTTTTTCGCTGACCATGGACCTTGCCGCAAAGCCGGTGATCTTGCACAGGTACATGATCACGGCATAGATGACGAAGGCTGCCAGAGGAGCCCACTTGAAGTACTTTACATCTCTGGCCGCCAGGACGTTGTTCACGACGTGCGGTGCTGCCGCCAGCCCCAGAGTGAGCAGGAAGAAGAACGACACCAGGTACTCGGGCGTCAGGAAGGCGTACTTGGCATAGGGCGGATGCGCTTGCGGATACCAGAGACTGGTCATGTTCACATCGATGCCCGCCAGGACCAGGTTGATGTGCTCCAGTCCCCCCGCCGCGGAAATGACTACAGGTCCCACGAGCAGAACTCCTGCCAGTATCATTATCCCCTGCACCAGGGAGGCCATGCCTATGGCGTAAAGGCCGCCAAGGATGGTGTAGGCCATGACGATGACTGCGCCAATCACTAGAGACCACTCATAGGGGATCTTGAAGAGCCAGGACAGGACCATGCTGATGGAGACGTACTGCCCCACCAGGTAGATAATGGATATGAGAATGCCGATTATGGCCGAGGTGCCGCGAATGCCTCTCGGGCTGTAGAAGCGGTGAGCGAAGTAGTCTTGCACCGTTACGTAGCCCGTTCTGGAGGCGACGGAGTGCAGCTTGGTTCCGAAGAACAGTATGCAGACCGCAGCCGAGAGCGGCACGAAGATCTGCTCCCAGATGCTGGGCCAGCCGGTAGCATAACCGAGACCGGCAACGCCGAGGATGGTCATGCCGCTGCAGATGCTGGCCACAATTAGTAGAGTAAAGGTCCAAAAGCCCAGATTTCTTCCTGCTACCAGGAAATCCTCTGAGTTCTTGATCTTCTTTGAGGCTATGGCTCCGATGGCCACCAGGCCAACGAAATATAGTACTATTATGATGGTTCCAGTAAAGTCCAAACCCATCACCACCGCAGAGCCCATATCAAGAGCAATAGTGAGATGGCTACAGGCACAATTATGACTCCAACAAAGGTATCAGTAGGTAAACCAATGATCAAATAGAATCCCTCCATGATTGTTACGTGATAGCATGATGCAAATTAGCATTTTATAAAGCTATTTGATCTCAAGTGAGAAACTTTTATAGTGGGCATGCCTTTGGGGGAAGGATGAGCGAGCGACTTTCCCCCCAAGGCAGCGATTTAAAAATACTGTGCGATAATGCGGCTAAAGCCGTGACCGATGCCATAGAAGATATGACCGGCACAACTGCAGGCGGGCAAAATGTGAAGATGGGCGCGGACGGCACCCCCACCAAGCAAATCGACCGGGCCGCAGAGAATGCCGTTCTCGATACACTGCGTTCCTCTGGCCTGGGCTTTAAGGTGCTTAGCGAGGAGATCGGCGAGGTCTTGATCGGCGAGAAGCCCGACTATTTCCTGCACCTCGATCCCCTGGACGGCACCTTCAACGCCATAGCCGGCATCCCCTTCTACTCCGTCTCCATTTACCTGAGCAAGGGCGATTTTCATTTTGGATATATCTCTGATCTGGCGCGGGGCGGAAGCTATTATGCAGAAATCGGGCGGGGCGCCTATGCAAAGCCGGGCGGCCGCATGCAAGTATCAACCCAATCCGACCTCTCTCACTTCAGCATCTCCGCTTACACCCTGCGCCCCCATACCGGCAGGATGGCGGCCATCGGCGACACTGTGCGCCGTATTCGCACCCTGGGAAGCACCGCCCTGGAGATGGCTCTGGTCGCCTCGGGAAAACTGGATGCCTTCGTGGATCTGCGGGGCATGATGCGCGTGGTGGATGTGGCGGCAGGAAAGATCATACTGGAAGAGGCGGGCGGAATGGTGACCGACTCTCTGGGAGACGCGCTTCATCTGGACGGTAATATGTGGCAGAGGAAGGATCTGATCGGCTCGAACGGCCTCTTGCACGCTGACCTGCTCAGACTCATCGGTGGTGGGCCCCATTAAGATCGGCTTTGTCTCCCGGCAGCAGCCCGAATCTATTCGGCTGGCGCAGATGCTCATCTACCAGATAGAGAGCGAAGGGAAGGGCGTCACGATATTCGTGGATGAGGACCTTGCTCTAAAAATCGGCAGAGAGGGCACAACCGTAGCGGAGATGGAGCGGCAGTTGGTGGACTTCATAGTCTCCGTGGGAGGGGACGGGACGATTCTACGCACCATTCACAAGATGGCAGATCCGGCTCCCATTTTGGGCATAAACATGGGTACCTTGGGCTTTCTGGTGGACGTGGAGCCCAAGGACGCCGTGGAGACGCTCTCGCGCCTGCTGGCGGGCTTTGATGTGGATGTGCGTTCGCGCCTGAAGCTGCTCCTTAATGGGGTATGCCTGCCCCGCGCCACCAATGAGATCGCCTTTCTCACCGCCAGTCCCGCCAAGATGATCGAGTTTGAGATCATCGTGGATGGCGCACTCATGGAGGACTTTCGGGCGGACGGGGTGATTATCGCCACCTCCACCGGCTCCACAGCCTATGCCATGTCGGCGGGCGGGCCCATCGTCGATCCGCGGGTGGATGCCATTGTGCTCGTTCCCATGGCCCCCTTCAAGCTCTCATCGCGACCCTGGGTGATTCCGGGTGACAGCGTCATAGAGGTTCGCCTCAAGCTGCCGGACAAGGAGGCACTGGTGGTGGTGGACGGCCAGACCTCAACGGTCATCTCCTCCAAGGATACGGTGGTCATAAGCAAGGCCAAAACCCCGGCCAGGTTTGTAAAAGTGGGGAGAGAGGGGTTCTACGCCAAGGTGAAGAGCAAGCTGACCTGAGGGCCTGGGGGCACAATGTATCCTCTTGATAATATTTGTGAAATCAGGCAGCGATATTATGCCCCGGATGGACTGATGGATCTACCTTGGGCTAACCAGTGGGTAACGATTTTCACCACAAAGAACGCACAGAGGATTTTTTCGTTCTCCATTGTCCTCATAAATCATACCTCATCTCATGCCACCTCCCTTCTCAGCATGAGCGTCGCCGCCGCAAAGAAGAGCAGGAAGAATATGCCCAACGCCAGCAGGTCGGGATAAAGGATATCGGCGACTCCCGCGCCCTTCAGCATCACCGCTCGCAGGGCATGGGCGGCATAGGTGAGGGGAAGGATGTAGGAGAAGGGCCGGATGAACTCGGGCACCGATTGCAGGGGCCACCAGATGCCGCAGAGCACAATTTGAGGCGTGATGATGAGGGGTATGAACTGCACCACCTGAAACTCGCTCCGGGCGAAGTTGGAGAAGAAAGCGCCCAGGACCAGAGCGCCCGCGCCCAGCAGGATCACCACGGCCAGCGCAGTGAGGGCACTGCCGCGCAGGGGCACTTTGAAGAGGGCGGTTACTACGAAGAGGGTTGTTGCTGATTGTAGCAGGGTGAAGAGAGAGAAGCCCAGCACATAGCCGGATACCATCTCCACCCGGCTTAAGGGGGAGACCATGAACTTCTCCAGCGTCCCTTGTGATCTCTCCCGGATGAAGGCGATGGCGGCGTTGATGAAAGTGAAGAAGAAGACCACCAGGCCCAGGATGGCCGGGCCCACCGTGTCCATCATCTTCAGGTCATAGCCGAAGATGTAGCGCGAAACGAACGCGCTTTCCGATCCCTTCGGCAGGCCGGTCGTCTCCCGGCCGGCCCTTTCCGTTGCCGTTCCCGCCTGCACCGCCGCCTGGATGGCTCCCGCGATCTGCAGGCTGCTGGAGTCCAATAGCACCCGCACCCCCTCCGCCCCCAGCACCACGGCTCCATCCAGCCTTCCTTCGGTTATTAGCTTCTCTGCGTCCGACTCTGATCCCAGGTAAAGTATATCTAAGTCCTGGATGGACATCAGGTGCCCCCGCAGGGCATCGTGCCCGCCTGCGTCCACCAGGCCCAGAGCCACGCCGCTCATATCCCCGGAGAGGGCATAGCCGAAGAGAATCATGAGGACGATGGGCGCGAAGACGATCAGGCCGATGGTGCGCCGGTCTCGCTTCAGTTGGCGCACCACCCGCAGGGCCACCACGCCCACGCGGCCCGCGACCGGGCGGCTCATGCCGCCTCCGAGAGCCGCAGGAATGCCTCTTCCAGCCTGGGCTCTTCCAGCCTCATGTCCAGAGGCGAGACGGATGTCAGGACTTCCTTGATCTGGGCATGGCTCTCCAGGCGGACCTGCACGACACCATCTTCAACTTCTATCTCATATCCCTGGGCTTGAAGTTGGGCGGCGTCCTTCTCCGGCTCGGCCAACCAGAGCTTGAGAATGGGCCGCAGCCCGGCCAGGTGCAGAATTTCCTCCGGCGAACCCTCTGCCACCATTCTTCCCGCCCGCATGTAGCCCACCATGCGGCATTTCTCCGCTTCATCCATGAGATGGGTGGTGATGAGCACCGTCTTGCCCTCCCCGGCCAGGCGGTTGAAGTACTCCCAGAATGTTTGCCGCAGCCGGGGATCGACGCCCACCGTGGGCTCATCCAGCAATAGCAGCTCGGGCTCGTGGATGAGGGTGCAGGCCAAAGAGAGCCTCTGGTACATGCCGCCGGAGAGAGCTCCTGCCAGACGGCTGCGGTGCTCTAAGAGATCGACCATTTCCAGCAGCTCCTCTAGCCTCTCCACGCGCTGCTGCTTCTTCAGACCGTAGAGCCCGGCATAAAACTCCATATTCTCCTGCACCGTCAGGTCGGGATAGAGGGCTTTATGCTGGGTCATGTAGCCGATCTTGGAGTAGATCTTATCAACTTCGGAGACGGGCCGGCCCAGCACGGACATATCTCCCCCGTCCAAGCGCAACAATCGCACGATGGCGCGAATGAAGGTGGTCTTGCCCGAGCCGTTTGGGCCGAGCAGGCAGTAGGTCACGCCCGAGGGAATGTCCACGGTAAGGCTGTCCAGGACCCGCTGCCGCCCGAAGCTCTTAGTCACGCACCGCGCCGAAATTGCCGGCTCTATTTCTCTCATCGCTCCTCTCCCGGCCATACTTTCAGCTCTTGCTCCGTTTTTTTATTACTACTATTACTATTATTACTGCGGCGAGCACAATGAAGAGAAGGACGGCTGCCAACGGTCGGCTTGTGCTCTGCGGCTCGATTTTGAGATAGGCATTCTCCTCGTCGCGAAGGTCATCCCGATAGCTATCGGAAAACTCGAAGCGAACCTTAGCCTGGTAGCTCTTGCCGGGCACGGCATCCTTGGAGACATCCAGCTTGAAGATAAGCTCCGCCTCCTGCTGCGGCGGCAAGGCCGCTATCGGCGACTCATCCACGCTCACATAAATGCCGCTCTCGGGACGAAGCCTTGCCACCAGATCTTGCGCAGTATCACTGCCCACATTTTTTATGCGAATCTTGACCACATTATCCTGGGAGCCTGCCGATAGGGCGTCGGGGCTGACATTCAGGACCTCAAACTCTGCACCGCTTCTTCGCTCCACAGTCAGGGTCAGGGGAATGATCTGGCTCTGGCTATCGTACCAGTAGAACACATCCGGGCTCTCCGGGCGATCTTCGTCTCCTTTCACAGCCACGTCCTTCTGGTAGGTGTAATTGACGACTGCGTAGAGCTTGTAAAGGCCGGGGTGGGCATTCTTGTAGGCCTCAATAGGAAACTCCAGACGGGCGGAGGTCTGCCCCTCCCGGATGCTGCCGGGGAAGGCCACGGCCCGCTTAATGTCTATGGCGCTCTCGTTCTCGGCCAAAAGTAGCAGCGAGACATCCTGGGCCACGGTTCTCTGCTTTTCCAGCTCCTGCTCTTTTTGCGCGGCCAGGATCTCCTCTCTCTTATTGGCGCCGGGCTCCTCATTTACCTGAAAAGAGGTTATACGCCCCCGGTTGGTCAAAGTTAGAAAAAGCGAGGTCTGCTCACCTTGATAGACGCGAGTTTGCTCCAGGGAGACGGTCAGATTGGGTGTGCCGTAGACCTTGTAGAAATCATCGGAGAACCTCTCCGGTGGAATGGGGGCGCCGCTTTCGGCTGCCATAGTGGGCGGCGCATAGAAAATGAGTGCTAACAGTAGCATGGCCAGGGCAAGAATGCCCAAGGATAAGCCAAAATTCCTCTGAACTGGTTCTTTTTTCTTTTTCGAGAGCATTGAGCTATCATCTGTCATTTAATCCATCCATTTTGTTAGGCTATGATGATTTGGATATTATCAATTATTTGCATTTGCATTTTAATCTTGGCAGGAACATGGGCACAGCTTTCTGGTACTCCTCGTACTCCTGTCCGAACTCCTCTTGCAGAGATCTCTCCTCGTGCCGGGCACCCAGGTAAAAGTAGATCGTGGCCAGGATGTTGAAGGCCAGCAGATTCTCAGTCATGGTAGGAGTGAGCCAGAGGAAAAGAGCGGAAAAGAAGTAGAGAGGATGTCTGATATAGCGGTAAAAGCCCTCTATCACCAGCTCTCCCTTTGTGCTCGATGCATCACTTTCACCTCGCAATTGGGACAGGCCAAGGAAATAGGAGACGCCCGTCTGGCGAATCGTCTGCAGCAACGCTGAGACTGCCAAGATCTGGCCTCCTGCCATAAGCCAGCTCCAGGGCACGGGGACGGCGTAGAGAATTTTGTCAGGCAGGAAGATCATGATTAAGAGGAAGGGCAGCATCATGAGCTGAGCTAGCAGATTGTAAGCAAGCCGCTGCCAGCGATCAAAGGTTTCACCGAAGACCATTTTGGCCCGGCTCTTGAATCTAGGATCGGCAAGGAAGCTGTGTACAAGGGCAAAAAGCACAAAGTATGCCACCATGACAAGAACGCTAGATATCATAGATCCCTCCCGTCTCTCTTGCAGATCATCTTTTTTTTTGCGACTTTTTAACAGCCACACTCTATCAACCGGCAAACTATTAATAAGTCTCACCTCACAACGGTCGCCTCATGGCTTTGGGTGAATCGACCTTGAGCCAAGCATTCAAATTTTCTTAAAGTAAGGGAGGAGTTGCCTTAGAGATGGACTGCCACCTGCAAAAGGAGGAACTGGATTTTTGGGAAGGCCAGAAGAGGGGCAAAGAAGAGATGGACCTCAAGCTGGCGCGCGACCTGCCCGACGACACGCCGGATTTCATATTAAAGATGATGGGCGATTTCGAAGATGAGGCAGCAAGGTTCTGTTTTTCCGGGGCAGAGGGCAGGGTCCTGGATGCAGGATGCGGCAACGGCAACCTGCTCATGCGATCCCTGAAAAACGAAAAAGGAATAGCTGTGGCGAATAGAGCGGCCTTGCAGATCATCGGCATGGATTTCTCCGGCAACATGCTGGGCCGGGCGGTCCATAGAGCGAAGAGCGATGACCGGGCCGGATTTTTGCAGGGCTCGGTGACCAGTCTCCCCTTCCGGGATCAGTCCTTCGAGCGGGTGGTAAGCAGCGGTGTTCTGACCTGCTTGCCTAACTCCCATGCGGCAGAAAGCGCCTTGCAAGAATTCTATCGCGTTTTAAAACCTGAAGGTGTGCTGGTAGTGGACTTCTTTTCCCGTATCTCCCACTATACCCTGATCAGAAAACATCTCTTTCGGGAATCGATAAATCCGCCCGAATACGTCTCGCCTGCGGAGTTTCAAAGAGCACTGGAAGACGCGGGCTTTGCGGTCCTCGCTTGCCGCGGCTTTGACTTCAAGCCCTGCCAGGGCTACCTCTTCCTGAGCCGTTGGCGACCGATCATTGATCCCTGCTATTTCCAGGAGAGGCTCTCTCGCTTTCTGGAGCGCAAGGTACTGCCCGGACGGCCAGGTCTCAATCTCCTGGGCTACAGGATCTACGTAAAATGCATCAAGAATTCACCTTAATTCCGTTTGAACCATTAAAACTCAAATCAATACGAATTATCACGATTAAGGCCAGTTTAATCGCCAAAATAAAAGCCAAAAGCGTTTAATATTGGAAGAGCATCCGACTAGCAAACTCTCCCTCGGGAGAGTGGATGTAGGATTAATAGAAACGAGGTGGTCTAATGGTTACTGTATTGGGTGAAGTTGTAACCCAAGTAGATATAGCATTGGCATTTATAGCCCTGCTAGTTTTGATATTCCCCTTTAAAGTTAAGATAGTTGAACAGAATTTGGAAGTATTTCTATTTATAATGGGCGCGGCTGCGGTCACTGTGACCAGCAAGTGGACAATAGACCTGATCACGTTGGCAGCAGAAGAGCCGGTAATCAAGGGCATTGTACCTGCAGTATTGATCGCGGGATTCATATTCCTCTACGGCCAGAAAGCCTTCAAGAACTTCATGGGCGGCCTGGTCAAGAAGATGAACCTGGGCGTAATCATATTTGTCTCCACCTTTGTTCTGGGACTGGTATGCTCCGTCATCACGGCCATCATCTCTGCGCTCTTCCTCTGCGAGATCGCCAATACCCTGCCACTGGACAGAAAGAACAAGATCAACTATGTGATCATCGCCTGTTTTGCCATTGGTCTAGGCGCAGTGCTCACCCCCCTGGGCGAGCCCCTGTCTACCATCGCCATCACTAAATTACAAGGTGCGCCCATGTATGTAGGCGGCCCCGGTAACGCTGGCTTCTGGTACCTCATGGACCAGCTAGGCATACTGATCATCCTGGGTGTCTTACTCTGCTCGATCTTTTCCATGTACTACATCAAGCCGACAACCGGCAAGGTGGAGAGAATGGGCGAGGGCGACGAAGAGGGCAGCGTCAAGGAGGTTGTCATAAGAACCCTCAAGGTTTATGCCTTCGTGGCGGCACTCTTCCTATTGGGCGCGGGAATGGAGGTACTCATATTCAAGTACTTCACCAAGATCCCAGATTATGTGCTCTTCTGGGTGAACATGATCTCCGCCATCCTGGATAATGCTACATTGACCGCAGCTGAGATATCCAAGGCTCTGACCCAGAAGCAGATTAACGCTGCACTCTACGGTCTGCTCATCTCCGGCGGCATGCTCATCCCCGGCAACATCCCCAACATCATCTCTGCCGGAAAGCTGGGCATCACCAGCAGCGAGTGGGCAAAGTTGGGTGTACCATTCGGATTGGTATTGAACGCCATATACTTCGTAGTAGTATTCGTATTGGGGATCAACCCCACTCTTGGGCTTTAATTAAAGGCTCAAGAGACACCTTTTTTATTTAATGTTCATTTAACGTATCTTAATATTGGTTCTTGGCAAATATTATAATAATATTAGAAAAGAAGCTCTTGATTATCCGGATCTTTTGGTTCCGCGTTGTTTCGAGTGTGTAATAGTAGTAAAAAGCCTCTGTGAGTCCTCCGTGCGCTTTGTGTCTACGGTGGTGGAAACGTTGTTAGCCGCTAGGTTATAACCAAAAACATAGTAATTGGAAATAGCGAAGAGCCGGTCTTTTGGCTTGGATGAATAAACATGTGAAAATAGGATCTGTTTAGTCTCCGTCATGCTGCTTTATTCTTGAAGATCTTCTTTTGCTGCAGATTGTGCTGCCTGAATTTGCCTCTTTGCATCATTTTCTAAGCCCTTAACGCGTCGCCATAGGAAGTATCCAACCATGCAGACCACAACTCCGCCCATCTCCAGTACCACGACGGTCGAGTTGTGAATACCTGAGACCAGCATAAGTTGCCAGGCTACTAACATGGCCAGCAAGCCGATTAATACCATTACTAATGCAGCGGCTTTTAGAATTATATTGTGTTTATTGTTCATATCACGCCTTGAAAATGACTTTGACTTGCTTGGATATTAATTTTTGCCAGGATAATATGCATTTCAAAAATTAGATGAACAGTTCTTCTTACGGCAAGTCTATCGTACCCACCACTCTCAGCTTGCCGCCCTCGGGATAAATGAGAACCGCCTTTGCCCCCGACCGGTAAACCAGCATCTTGTCCAGCTTGATTTTCAGAACCACGTTATGCCAATCACCCTCAACTGATACGGCCTCGACTCTTGCCGGGACGTACTGCATCCAGTGGCCGATGTGCATCACCATCCCCTCTTTTAGTGGCGCGGGCCAGTATTTGACTACATGCACTTTGGCGGTCAGGGAAGATACTTGCTTGATGGATTTATCGTTGGTGAGAATGGTTCCACGATCCAGGTCTTCTACCTCGATGCCCTTGAGGGCTATGCCCGTCCTCTCGCCAATGCCTGCCGTATCAAAGTCCTCATCATGCTTTTGGATGGAGCGCACCTGGGCCGTCTTCTCTCCCGGCAATACCCGGAGAACGTCATGCTTCTTGATGCTCCCTTCCGCCACACACCCCAGGACCACCGTGCCGATGCCGCGCACATTGAAGAAATGATCGACCGGTAAGGATCCCGTCTCTGCATTCTGGGGCGAATCCATCTTGCCCACATCCAGCAAAAGCCTTTCACGCAGGACGTTCTTGTCGTCTTCCAGGAACTCATAGCCATCCACCACCGTGCCCTTGATGAAAGGGGCGATCTGCTCGCGGGAGAGGTAGTTCTTCAGGACCACAATGCCCTCTTTAACGCCTACCGAGTCCAGCATGATGACCGACTCTCCGAAGGCGGGATTAATCTGGTCTACAATGAGCAGGGCCTTCTGGGCCATGGAAACGGCGTAGAAGAGGGGCGCAAGCTTCTCCGGGTAGCGGGACGGCTCTATGAAGGTGACGGTGTTCTGTCCCTTTTTCAGGTTGTAAAAGGTAAGATCGCTGGCCGTGCCCTTCTTGCCCAGCTCTTTGCCGTAGTCCAGGGACCCCAGGATCGCCACATTGAGATTCGCCATGTTTAACTGAAATTATCCCTGGGATAATAGGTTTTGCGGTGGCCGAAATGCCCTCGCATTTTTATAGGGGCTGAAAGGAAAATGCAGGCCATGTGCGGAGCTGATTTATCCGACCTCGAAGAAGAGAAGACGAGGGATCGGAAAGACAATCCCGATAAAAAATCAGGGTCAGGAAAAGGGCAACGAGAAAGGACGCATGCTTAGCTCAAAAGAATTGGAAAATATGGGAAAGGCCATCGAGGAGATTGGCGCTGCCAAGGCCTGCATAACCGGACAGATAGTTGCAGATACCAAAAAAATCGTGCTGGAGAAAGGCCTTGATGCTGCAGAACTGTATGCCTCGCAACTCACGGGAACGGACGAGAATACCGAACTGTCTCGCGTCTTGAAGATTTGCCGGAAGAATAAGTTAAGCCAGCAGGCCATCGCTCAGGTCCTCGACAAGCTTAATGTCATTGAATCCGGCAAGTGGTAGTTCTTTTTTTTCTATTTTGTTATTAAAAATGTTTTATCTATTTTTAATTTATTCATCTTCTACTAATTCTACTATCAAAGTCGTTATTTGGTCTACAATGCACAACCTATAAATATAATGTACTTTTTAACTCACTATAGTACAATGTTACACATTTGATCTGGTGATTACTTTGAGTTATCTTCAAAAGATCTTGGAAGGGCACCACCTTTCCATGGAGGAGGCAGAGGCACTCATGGGTGAGATCTTCAGCAGTGCCACAGATGCCCAGATCGGCGCTCTGCTGATTGCACTACGCATGAAAGGCGAATCCATCCCGGAGATCGCAGGCTTTGCCAGGAAGATGCGTGACACCGCGGTTTGCATCCGCCCCAAGGTCAAAGGCGCCCTGGTGGATACCTGCGGCACAGGAGGTGATGCCTCCAACACCATCAACGTGAGCACGGCTGCTGCCATCGTCTCCGCCGCCTGCGGCGTGCCTGTGGCCAAGCACGGAAACTATGCCGTGAGCTCGAAATGCGGCAGCGCCAACGTGCTCTTGGAATTGGGCGTCAACATCAGTCCTCTGCCCGAAGCGGTGGCGGCCATGATTGAGACCCTTGGCATCGGATTCATGCTGGCCCCCGTCTTCCATCCGGCCATGAAGCGCGTAGCTGCTGTCCGGCGCGAATTGGGACTACGCACCGTCTTTAACATCCTGGGGCCTCTGACCAATCCCGCCGGAGCCAAAGCGCAGGTGATGGGCGTCTACGACCCAAAACTATGCGAGAAGCTGGCCAGGGTTTTGCTGATGCTGGGCACAGAGAGGGCCCTGGTGGTGCACGGCATGGGCATGGACGAGATCACCAACACCGGCGAGACAAAGGTCTCGGAGCTGAAAGACGGAATGGTAAAAAGCTACTGCCTTATGCCCCTGGACCTGGGATATCCCCTGGCCAGGCCGCAGGATATCGCAGGAGGATTGCCCGAGGATAATGCCAGAAAGCTGGTAGCGGTTATGAAAGGGGAAAGGTCACCTGCCCGTGATATCATCGCCATGAACGGCGGGGCAGCCGTCTACGTCTCCGGCCGGGCCCCTACTCTAAAAGAAGGTGCCAAAATGGCAGAAGAGGCCATCGACTCGGGAAAAGCCCTGCAGGTCCTGCAAAGAATGGTGGAGATGAACGGCGACGCAAAAAAGCTGGAGCGGTTTTTGTGACGAGAATTAAGGTCTGCGGAATCATGAACCGCACCGAGCTCTTGCAAGCGATCTTTGCCGGAGCGGACGCGGTTGGATTTGTTGTGGAGATCGATTCGTCTCGACACCGCCTCTCTGCAAAAGATGCGGCAGATCTGATAAAACTGGTGCCGCTATTCACCAAGAGCGTGGCTGTGATCGCACCGGAGGATGTCGAGGGGGCTGTGCAGCTGGCGAAGCTGATCGGAGCGGATGTGCTTCAGGTGCATGGCTCCTTAAGCGCCTCTGATCTGGCGGAGCTGAAGGGCAGAGTTTCTCAGAAGCTGGTGGCGGCGGTAGCCGCAGGTTCGAGCCTATTTGAGATCCAAAAGTATGCAGTAAGTGCCGATGCCGTTCTGCTGGACAGCGTTGCCCAGGGAAAGCTGGGGGGAACTGGAAACGTTCATGACTGGAACAAAAGCGCCGCCATAGTCGAAAGCCTGAAGGTGCCGGTGATCCTGGCGGGCGGCCTTAACCCCGCCAATGTGGCTGATGCCATCGAAAAGGTCAGGCCCTATGCTGTGGATGCCTCCAGCGGCCTGGAGACATGCGGCAAGAAGGACCCGCAAAAGATTTTTTCCTTTGTCAGAGAGGTGAGATCATGTCCTCGTCCCCAATAGAACCAGTGTATGTGGACGTGACCGATAAGGTGAGCGTGGACGCTCCTCTCTCCCTTTACCTGGCTCTGCGAAGCCGCAGGTATCCTTATCTGCTGGAGTCGGTGGAAAAGTCGGGCCAAAAGGCCAGGTTCTCCTTCGTGGGAGCCGACCCTTCCGCGGTGGTTACCGTGAAGAACCGCTTCCTGCAAATGGAGTTTTTCAACAGTGGCATGGGACCCATCGAAGAGAGGCTAGCCGAGTGCGTGGAGGTGGAAAAGAAGGGCTCCATTCTGCAAGGGCCAATAAAGGAGGGCTATGATCTCTTTGATGCCCTGCGGGCGGCCATCCCTTGTAGCCGGGGCATGCCCAACAGCTTTGGCAGACAGGTCTTCACCGGAGGAGGGATAGGATATCTGGCCTATGATCTGGTTAAAGAGCGCCTGGGCAGAATCTCTACCTCAGATACACCCGATGCCAAGCTCGGCCTGGCAGAGAGCACTTTCATCTTCGATCACCTCACCCGCAAGGTCTACTTCACCATAGCCCCCATTCTGCCCGGCCCCAAGGTCAACCTGATCGAGACCATTGGTGGAATCGACCCAGACTACGATCAGGCCGACGACCCGTTTGTGTCAGGCCGGGTTCTCTCGGTCGGAGGGCAGCAGCAGTATGAAGATTCCGTGCGAAAAGCAAAGGAGCACATTCTGGACGGGGACATATTCCAGATAGTTTTAGCCCGGTCGACCAGAATTGAGTGCCCGGATCCCGTCAAGCTCTACCGGAAGCTACGCAGCATCAATCCCAGCCCCTACACCTATCTCTTCGAGTTTGGCGACCTGGCCATTGTGGGGGCTTCGCCGGAGACCCTCTTCAATACCTATGACCGCAAGCTCAGGGTCAATCCCATTGCCGGGACCTGTCCCCGGGGAAGGACGCGAGAAGAGGACGACAAGTACGCCAAAATAATGCTGGCAGACGAGAAGGAGAGGGCAGAGCATGTCATGCTGGTGGACCTGGGCCGAAACGATGTGCGATCCGTCTGCCGCTCCGGCACGGTTATGGTAGACGATTTCATGTCCGTGCTCAAGTACTCTCACGTGCAGCACATTGAGACCACCGTCTCCGGAGAGCTGAGAGAAGAGTGCGACCAGTTCGATGCGGCCCGGGCGGCCTTTCCGGCAGGAACGCTCTCCGGAGCGCCCAAGCTGCGAGCCATGGAGATCATCGATGACCTCGAGCAGGCGGCGCGCGGCATCTACGGAGGCGGCATAGGCTACTTTTCCATAGACGGCAGCTCCGACTTTGCCATAGCCATCAGAAGCGTTCTGGTCAAGGACAAAGTGGCTACGGTGCAGGCCGGGGCGGGGATAGTAGCGGACTCCGATCCAGAGAAGGAATACCAGGAGACAGAGCGGAAGATGGCGGCCATGAAGAGGGCTTTGGGAGTGGCGGTATGACCCCAGAAAACCGCCCCACGCCTCGACCGATTCTCTTTGTGGACAACCAGGACTCCTTTGTATGGAATTTGGTGGACTATGTCTCCCAATTTTACCCGGAGACGGCTGTCCGTTCCAATCGCATAACATTGGCGGAGGTAGCAGCCATAGAGCCCAGGGGAATCGTAATATCACCCGGACCGGGCCATCCGGCCAACGAGCGGGACATCGGCAACTGCCTGGAGATTATCAAGCAGTTTGGGGGCACACCCATCCTGGGTGTTTGTCTGGGCCACCAGGCCATGAACATAGCTTACGGCGGCACTATCTCCCACACCAGGCCACTGCACGGCAAGACCTCGCAAATAGAGCACGATGGACTGGGCCTTTTCCGGGGTCTGGAAAATCCGATCGTTGGTGGTCGGTATCATTCCCTGGCCATCGAACGGTTGGCTCCGCCGCTGGAGGTCTCAGCAAAGACCGCAGACGGTATCATCATGGGCGTACGACATCGGAGCCGGCCCCACTCAGGTCTGCAGTTTCATCCCGAGTCGGTGCTCACGCCCTCCGGCAAGAAGCTGATCAGCAACTGGATCGAGGATGTGGTAGCATGCATTCACTAATCGATGGAATCCTGGCCGCTTCTCGGGAGCGGGGCTTTGCGGCTGCGGCCCCCTGGCCGAAGGCCGAGCGATGGGATCTGATCGTCTCCGCTCAATCCCTGAAGAGCCGCGGCATAATTCCCATTATTGCCGAGATCAAGCCCAAGGTGGTTGGAAGGGCTTTAGCTCCTGAAGAGGTGGCGGCCTATGCCGGGGCTTACTCGGAAAACAACGCCTGCGCCATCTCGGTTTTGACCGAGCCCACTCACTTCAAAGGCGCTCTCGAAAACGTTTGGATCGCTCGCAGAGCCGGGCTGCCGGTCTTAAGAAAGGACTTCATTTTCGAGGAAAGGCAGCTTTCCGAGGTGCAGGCTGATCTGGTGCTGCTCATAGCCGCGCTGGGCATCGATCTAAACCGATTTGTGGAGGCGGCCAGGGCCTTAGGCATGGAGCCTCTGGTGGAGGTCCATACCGAAGAAGAGCTGGAAGCGGCGCTGAAGACCGATGCCCGGATCATCGGCATCAATAACCGCAACCTGAATACTCTGGAAGTGGACCTGGGAACATTCGAGCGGCTAGCACCGCGGGCGAAGGAGGCCGGAGTCTTCCTGGTGGCGGAGAGCGGTGTGCATACGAGAGATGATGCACTGCGCATGATGCAGGCAGGTGCGGACGCGCTGCTGGTGGGAACAGAGCTGATGGGCAGGCCAGATAAGCTGGGGGAGCTGAATCGTTTTTAATGCACGATTTTATGCAAGACCTTGAAAATCAAATGCATAGATCTTAAGAGCAGTCTCTATGCTACTTCTACCTGGACCCTGCCTATGAAAAGGCTCTCTTCAACAGGAGCTGCAACCATGTCCTCTTTCAAGACCAGCAGATGGACCTCTATGGCCTCTTTGCTATTTCTCAAGGTTTCATCGATGGTTTCTCCTTGCGAATAGCAGCCAGGCAGAGCCGGGACCTCGGACCAGATGCCGCCTTCCTCAGCCTGATGTATCAAAATTGTATAATCCATAGTCAATCACCTTTTAAGAGTTTCAGGAAATCCTCCTCATCCAGCCCAGCTTTTCTTATTGCCTATTTGAGGAGACCTATCTTGAGATCTCCGGATACGGGAATAGTGAGCTGGCCATTTGGCATCTTGATATTTACTACGGTCGCCTTTGCCCTGACGCACAACATCGCCAGCCATGACAAAGACCTTAACGGCATCCTTGCCACTCACACCCCTCATCAGGCTCAAAGCTAATCAGCCCCAACTGCTCAGGACTAAACAATGTCTGTCTGTGTACATCTAGCTTTCGCGAAATCTATAGCATAAGTGAATCTCGCGCGCCCTGACTGAACCACAACCTGGCCCAGCAACGCTACCGATCCTGACCTCTGGCCGGGCAGCCGCCGACAAGTTGCTAGAGCGCAGACGTGTGATTATGTTTCTTTTTGCACCAGAACACTTTCTCCCCGCGCTACTTTGCTATATATCCAAAGGCCGCCAATTCTAAACAAATAAAAACTGTTGGCAGAAAATATGGTGCCAATCTCCCGCATACGCGTTTCCCTGGATACCAATGAAGCCCATCGAGCCAGAGCGAAAAAAATCAAGGCTGCCATCCTTAAAGACGATCATTTCTTCCTGGCCGATCCCAAGGATTGTCCCTTTGACCTCTGTTTCCAGTGGGAAGGTAAGACCATCAATGTAGAGCTGAAGGACTTCACAAGGATCGGTGAACCCCAGAGCGACTACGTAGCCTCGATTATCAACCAAAGCGGCCACCTCTACCGGCAAATCCTCGCCGGCCGGGAGCTACAAGATCCCCTTATCATCATAGTACTCGGCGATGATGACAATGTTGTTCAGGCCGTCAACAATGTCGTTTACAGTAGAGGCATCAGAGGTCAAGAAGCAGAGGATAAGATCACCGAGTATATTTCCATGCTGGAAGACTTTGAGGCCAACTGCATCGGCATGAATATTCAGATATGGCGGCTCAAGATCGATCCCTGGCGGCGAATGCTTCATAGTGTCCAAAAGATCCTGCAGGGCGGCGATATTTGTGTCTTTCGACCGAAACCGGCGGTTGGTGAGAGGCAAGCTGTAGGGCTGTCCATACTATGTGGAAAAGGGCTGGGCCCCGCAAGAGCCAATAGAATCCTGGAAAAATTCTATGTCTCATTGGTTCCAAAAAAGCCGGACACATACCTGGACGATTGCCCGGGAATTGGTCCTAAGCTTGCGACAGTAGTCCGGAGTGCTCTGTTCGTTCCTCCTGCCTGTGTGAATAGACCAAAAAGCAAGAGGTCCTAACTTGTGTTTCGGTCGGACTGTCATCCTCGATCTTTTCCACCCTGAAGATTCAGACCGTCAGTCTCCGCTATGTTCATAATAACGGGTCGCAGGATTAGAGACTCGATGAAGATCGCCTATGTTTACGACGCCGTCTACCCATGGGTGAAGGGGGGAGCGGAAAAAAGGATCTATGAACTCTCCCGCCGGCTGGCAAAGCGAGGGCATGAGGTGCACTGCTACGGCATGAAATGGTGGACGGGAGAGAATGAGATCCACAAAGACAACGTACACCTGCACGGCATCTGCCCGCCCATGCCCCTTTATGTCAGCGGCAAGAGGTCTATCTACGAGGCCGCTTTTTTCGCGGGCAAGCTTCTCACCATTCGCGCCGACTGCGATGTGATGGACTGCCAGAATTTCCCTTACCTATCCTGCTTTTCGGCAAAGCTGATCTCCAGCCTCAAAAGACAGAAGCTCTTCATCACCTGGCATGAGGTGTGGGGCGATTACTGGCGCGAGTACCTGGGAGAGAAAGGCAGGGCCGGCCAAATCGTCGAGTGGGCTGCCGCCCGGTTAACGGAAAAGAACATTGCAGTGTCGGTGAGAACCCAAAGAGAGCTTTTGAGCCTGGGGGCAAAAGAGGTTCAGGTTGTGCCCAACGGCATTGATTGGCAGAAAATAAATCGGGTTCCTCCGTCGGCCAAGCAGTCGGATGTCATCTACGTGGGAAGGCTGGTCGAGCACAAGAACGTAGATCTGCTCATCAAGGCATTGAAGACTGTGAAAATGGATGTCCCGGATGTGAAGGCCATGATAGTGGGCGATGGCCCGGAGATGGGAACGCTGAAGTCCCTGGTATCCGAGCTGGAACTGGGAAAAAATGTGCTGTTCCTGGGCTTTCTGGAAGACTACAATGATGCACTTTCCCTCATGAAATCCTCGCGCGTCTTTGCAACACCTTCCAGCAGAGAGGGCTTTGGCATGGCGGCTCTGGAGGCGAATGCCTGCGGGCTTCCTGTGGTTACCGTAGAGCACAGAATGAATGCGGTGATGGATCTGGTCACGAAGGAGACGGGCGCAGTTTGCCAGCCAACCGAGCAGGCTTTAGCCGGGTCAATTTGCCGCATGCTGCAAAAGAAAGAAAAAATGCGAGGGCGGTGCATAGAAGAGGCCAGGAAGTATGACTGGGAGGAGATCTGCAACAAGGCGGAGAGGGTTTATGTGGGTTGATAGCGCATCAAGATTTCCGGGCCAGTGCGCCCTGTGGAGTTTCGACAGACAGATATAGGAGATCGCGAATTTTGAGAAACAGATAATTATGAGCACACTGATTACAGGCGGCGCAGGATTTATCGGCTCCAACCTTGTTGAGGAACTCTTAAAAGTTGGCGAAGATATTGTGGTCCTGGACAATATGCAAACCGGAAAAGCTTACACCTTCAACCAAACGGTAGAGATTTTGAACAAGAACATGGGATTGACCATGAAAGCGCAACACGTGGTGAATCCCATTAAGAATTATGTCCAGCATACCCTTTCCGACACTGCGAAGACCGAAAAAGTGCTCGGGTTTAAGGCAAGATACGACCTGGAAGAAGGGATAAAAGAGCTTCTTAGATTCTATGCAAAATAAGGCGGCGATATCCTTGTATTCATTTGATCCAGAATCCTGGATAAGCGAAATTCGGCCCATGTACCTGGGAGCCGATCCCGCCCATGATTTCTCGCACATCCTGCGTGTTTACAAAAATGCCACGATCATTGGCAGGGAAGAAGGCGCAGATATGCAGGTTCTGCTCCTGGCCGCGCTGCTGCATGATGTGGGATCGGAAAAAAAGCATACCTCGAAGCAAGGAGAGTCTGTGGGCCAGGGCAAAAGGTCAGTGGAGGCATTTCTGGTGTCGATCGGGCTGGAAGAGGAAGCAAGAGAAAAGGTGCTCTATGCCGTCGATGTGCACCGCTTTTCCGGAAAAATTGTTCCGGTTACTCTGGAGGCCAGGATACTTCAGGATGCCGACCGGCTGGATGCCATTGGGGCCATTGGAATTGCCCGGGTATTTCTCACGGGAGGAGCACTGGGAAGAGAGCTTTACAATCCTGACGATCCCTTCTGCAGGGCCAGAGAGCCTGATGACGCGAAATGGAATCTAGATCATTTCTACAAAAAGCTGCTAAAACTGGAATTTGGCATGCATACAAAGAGCGGAAAAAAGCTTGCGGCAGGAAGAACAACGATTTTGAGAAGATACCTTTGGGACCTGGAAGAGGAAATCGGAAGCCATGAAAATAGCCACTGAAGAGCTCGCATCAAGGTATCTTGAAAAGGTGGAATAAATGGAGTACGTTTTACATCCCTGCTCAGAGATCGATGCCAGGATAAAGAGGCTGCAAGACCGGATGGGTGATTTGACCGGTGCCATATTGTTTGAATCCACGGACCTGGGCTATTTCTCAGGCACAGCTCAGGAAGGTTTAATCTACATTCCCAGGGACGGTCTGCCAACCCTCATGATTAAAAAAAACCTGGAGAGGGCCAGGCAGGAATCACCCCTCCCCGTGCAGCCGCAAAAGAGTCTTAAATTCCTCAAAACAGATCTGGATCTACCGGCCGGTGCGAGAATCGGCCTGGAAACGGATGTGCTTCCTTACAATAATTATGCCCGGCTGGCAAAGGCTTTAGATGAGGATGTCCAATTTTCCGATATCTCTGAGGATATCAAGCACATTCGCTCCGTGAAGTCTGATTTTGAGATCCGGCTCATTCGCGAGGCTGCAAGGATTTTGGATAAGGGAATCGCCTCTGTCGCAGACAACCTCAAAGAGGGCATGCGGGAGATTGATCTGGCCGTCGTTGTGGAGGGCACCATGAGGCTCCTGGGCCATCAGGGCAAGGTAACATTTAGACGGTTCAATCAGAATCTACCCATGGGCCATCTCATGGCAGGCGCAGGTGCCGCAATACCAAGCAGCGTATCCTCTCCCACGGGCGGAAGGGGCATGTCCCTTTTCTTTGCTCAAGGGCCCGGGTTTGCCAGGATCAGGCGCAATGAGCCTGTGCTGGTGGACTATGCCGGATGCTACAACGGCTACATCGCCGATGAGACGCGCATATTCTCCTTAGGAAAGCTGCCGTCAAAATTGGAGGAGGCGCACCATGCCGCCCTGCGAATCGAAGAAGTCATTGCCAGCGAGCTTCACCCCGGCAAGTTGAGCCGCGAGATCTGGGACCTCTCTCTGGCGGAAGGCCTCAAGCTGGGCTATCAAGATTTCCTGGGTGGCCCCCCTGGCAGCAAAGCCGGATTTGTGGGACACGGCGTGGGGCTGCAAATAGATGAGTATCCGGTAATCGGTCCCGTGGACCACGAGATTGTGGAGAACATGACCATTGCCGTAGAGCCGAAGATGATCTATCCAGGAGAAGGCGTGGTGGGAATCGAGGACACCTTCCTCGTCGGACCCAATGGGCCGGAGAGGCTGACCCTTCTCTCCAGGGAGATCTGGCGGGTGTAGAAGATGTCAGAAAAATTGGAGCAGACTACCCCTACAAATGTGGAGCATCCTGCCGATGCAGAAGAATGCATCGTCAAACAGCTATGTCCTTCCGAATGCCGGGATCTTATCGAGCGGCTCTCCGGCCCGCAGTACGGGGATACTTCTTCCGATAGAAGATGCCTGGTGATCCTGGATGTGAGAACTTTGCAGGAATACCGCTCCGGACACCTGAACGGCTCAATTAATCTGGACTTCAGATCCACCTCGTTTGCCGATGAGCTGGCAGTGCTCGATCGCGGCAATGCTTATCTGGTTTACTGTCGCACCGGTGTTAGATCGGGGCGGGCGGCAGCGCTCATGAAATCGTTGGGATTTCGGGAGATTTACGATCTTGCCGGCGGGATAGCGGGCTGGAAAAGAGAGGGCTTTGAGATCGTCTCTGATGTGGAAAATTGAATCGTAACCCTGCTCAATTAAAGCTTATCGATTTCGGATAAACCAGCGGCGTCGCCTTGAATGCCCCGATGCTTGCATCGGGGTGTGCCGCCGCCGTTTGACTTTCGTTACAAGCAATGCCTACCGGATTACTGCTATTTGCAGGGCGTCATTAAACGTCTTTGATCCGTCGGGGCCAGATGCCTCGATTGTTGCATTATAGATGTCTGATTCTACACTGGCATTCCAGATTCCGGAATATCCATTCTCAGATGATGGTCTCAGATTAACCTTGCCAACATCTAATCCTGCTGAGTTCCTGATGTCGGCATAGATCGTAAGATGGGTCAGATCTATTATTTTCGATGGGTTATCCGGAGTTGTTAAGTTAGAGCTGGCATTCCCGAAAACTGCTATTATTTTGACCTCATCATTGAAATATGCGGGATTGGGCACAGCGCGTATGTCAAACAGGTCAATGTCGAACAATGCAGTCGAACTATGCATCGGCTTTACGGTTGTATTACCTGCCGTATTTGAAGCTTGACTTGCTTTTTTCCTTGCATCGATTTGTGCATTTAGTAGTCTAGCCTGCTCTGGCCCGCTCAGAGTGGATGGTGTGTCTTGCATGGGCGTTCCTTCCAAAAATGCAGTAGCGCTTTGTGCCCAATCAGGTTGTTCTCCCATACAAGCCGGGCAATTCGCCAATGTTGCTTGAGCTGAACTTGACATAAACACAAATGTAAGGATAAGTAGGATCCACGAATTTCTCATAATTAATCCCAGACAATGATTCAGACCAATGCCTTTGCCGATCTTTCTTTCAGTTCCTTGCTTATCTTCCTGACGCCATGATAATGCCCCAAGCCGATCTCATTTAGATTAGAACTCCGGATGCCATGTAGTGGTACACCACCTTTATCCACAAGAACGAGTATGTGCCATGCGAGAGATGCATATCCACCATGAGGTCCTAAAATGAGCGAAACATCACACATCTGTTCCTGGAAGATTGCCTTCGCTTTGGACAACCCAATTCGTAGAATCATCCATAATCCACAAAAAATCATGGGTGAATATATTGAACCAGGACAGACCGTTCTCGATCTTGGATGCGGGCCAGGTACTTTTTCTATTGCTATGGCAAAGATGGTAGGCGAATCGGGAAAAGTCATAGCCGTTGACGTTCAGGAGGAAATGCTCCAAATCGTGAGGAAAAAAGCGGCCCAGCAGGGACTGGAATCAAGAATAGTCACACATAAGAGCGGTCCGGACCGGATCGGCTTATCTGAGAAGGTTGATTTTGCTCTGGCTTTTTACATGGTTCATGAAGTGCCCAATGCAAAAGCCTTCCTGAAGGAGATATCCTCCATGCTCAAGCCCAAAGGAAAGCTGCTGGTTGTTGAGCCCATGTTCCATGTTTCGGCAACTGTTTTTGAAAGGACGATCGACATTGCTCGACAGGCAGGCTTGAGCCCCATCTTTGGGCCAAAGATCCGCTTCAGTAGAAGCAAGCTATTATCCCGTTAAATCATAGCACATTTGCAGGAAAATTTATAAAAGAATAGAACGATACTGAAAATCACTGCGAAAGCTCTCGCAATCAGATTGAATGAAGATAGATGAAGCTCTGGGACCGGTCATAAGGTTATGAGAAAATCGTTCAAACACATTTTGATTGTATGCATCCGGTCGATTTCTATTATTGTATTATTGCTGCTGCTCCCCTTGTCGGCGGGTTTGAATGAACCGTCCGACCCTAATGCTTACCAAGGGGCAGAAGACTCAAAAGACAATTCTTCTCTCGGAAATCCATCTCTGTGGCAGGTTTTTGATCTATTGAAATCAAAGGATTATGTAGACCTGACCCATAGCTTCAGACCGGGAATACCTCATTGGGAGGGCTTTCCCAATGAGAGTGTAGAGACGGTCTTCAACTTCAGCACCTCAGGCTTTTTGGCCCAGAAGTTCAGCATTGTAGGGAAATGGGGCACCCATGTTGACGCTCCTGTACATTTCCATCAAGGGAAACGCACCGTTGATCAGATAGACGTCAAGGAGATGGTGCTGCCTTTAGTAGTACTGGATATACATCAGAAGGTGTCTGAAAATCCGGATTATACCATCAATATGGATGACGTGTTAGCATGGGAATCCAGATATGGCAAGATACCGGAAGGATGCTTCGTGGCTCTTCGGACGGACTGGTCCAAACGCTGGCCCAACCAGACTGCCATGCTGAATGGAGACCGCAATGGGACACTGCATTATCCGGGCTGGAGCATGGAGGTGCTGCGCTACCTCTATGAGGATCGGAAGATCACGGCATCCGGTCATGAGACAACCGATACAGATCCTGGATTCCAGACGACTAAAGATAACTACACGCTGGAGTCCTATATCCTGGGACGGGACCATTTCCAGATAGAACTGCTCGCTAGTCTTGACAAGGTGCCTGAATATGGAGCTTTGATCGTGGTTGCCTTTCCAAAACCCGAGGGTGGATCAGGGTTTCCTGCAAGGGCTTTTGCAATATTGCCTTAAATTATTTTATATGAGATAGACATTCATGCTCTCTTCACTCACCGTGGTCCTGTGCCCTGCTTTTTGTATCTCGGCCAAGGAAAGCCTCAGCCAATCACCAAAAGAGCCGGGCGAGGTGTTATCCGGGTCCATGGACTCCAGATCATCATGGCCTAAATTCCGGGCAGCCGGCATGAGGATGTTCTTGGCGGTCCAATAGTCCAGGGCGGCAGGATCGGTGCTGGCAGCGATTATGCCCGTATGGCTGGCTTGCTCATAAGAGGTGCGGGGCCCGCCTTTGGGATGAGCGTTAATCCAGATGGCATCCAGGATGTTCAGGTCGGGAAATCGTGTCTGGGCCATCTCTGTTCCCATGCCCCCTGAGCCTACTGAGTTATGGGACCTGCCGCCTGCTTCCCGGCTGAGCTTATCGGAGCCCACTCCCATGTAGTGCTTGATGCAGGCCGTTACACCGTATATTACGTGTGTTTTGAGTACAGGAACGTTTAACACCTTGAGCCGCTGGGAGTTGTAGCTCCCATTGGCGGCATCCCAGACGCCCAGCTTAAAGCTGATGTAGGTGCCGTATTTGGTCTGGAATTTGGGGTAGGTGACGGCGATTTTAGTCTGCTCATCAGGCGGCCCGGATAGGATGTAGCCGTCGGCCATATCACCCTTCGCATATTCACCGACCTTCTTATTGGTGATCGTATCCCAGAGATAGGTCGATACCTTTTGATCCGGGAAGGAGTCAGCCACAGCCTGCATGGATTGGGCTTTGTCTTTTGCGTTGTTTAGAGCATAACTCAGGCTGCCTCCACTGCCAGTCGAGCCATACTGGCCCTGGCCGTTGTCGGCAATGACCACCTCGCCGGTAAAGCCCTGGGGATGCTCCTGGATAGCCTGTACGAGTGCTTTGACCAGATCGGAATTGGTGCCACCTCTCTCATCCCACTGGCTGTTGACCTTGATTATTACTACGTCATCTTTGCCGATGATGCCAAAAGAGCCGTTTTGGGCATAGAAGGGCAGGCCGTGGCTCTGCATCAGCTCTACCAATCTCATCACCGCATCGTCATTTCCTGTGGTGCCGGTTACCGCAAAGATGTCGGAGGGCTCTGGGAATTGCGAGCGCATTTGGGAAAGGTTGATCAAGATCGTGTCTCCAATGCCGGCCACAGGCGCATCATCTCCCGCTACATCTGCCTGGCCCGGGATGTTGAATGAACCACCCAGGACAAATAAAGAAATGATCAGGAGCAGCAGAAAGCCGGCCAGAATCCGGCCTTTGCCTCTCCTGGCTGCCCCTGGTGATCGAACGGCCATGAATAAAGGCAGAACGTAGGCTGCGAGCCACAGGCCTCCGCTGGCTACCGAGGCCTGCTGGCAAGGGTAGATCATGCGGGTGGGCTTGCTGCCTGTCCGGAAGATAAACCAGAGAATGCTGGCCAGGCCAAAGATAAAGAAGCTGTGCCGGGCTTTAATTATGAATTTCTTGATCGGATCCATGGGAGAGTCAAGGATTCTTATTGATTTCATTACTAATAATCGTTTGGATAGTAGGCCCCTCGTCGACAGGGTGGGCGCGATAGTCAACTCTAGGCGGACTGAATGTATCGACCACCACAGATTCCTGCAAAGCTAGGGCAGAGTGCAGGGCGCCGGATGGGGCAAAGTAGCTGTCCCCCGGGCCCAGATCGCAGCTTTTGCCGTCCACGGTAATGCGGATCTTTCCAGAGACAACGTAGCCTGCCTGATCATTGAAAGAACAATTATTTAACTTGTAGGATTGCGAAGGACGAAGCGGGAAGTCCCCATCTTTCAGGGTGGTCTCCCGGACTGCAAGCCCGGGGGAGTGGCTGACAACGTCAGCCACAGGATGAAAGCGGAGTCCTTTGCCTGCCATGATTACTTTCACGCCGCCCTCAACTGATATAAATATTATGTGTGCATATCTGTATTTGTTTGATGATCAGCTACAAGTATCCCATCTTCCCGAGCAATATCACTCAATGGAAGCTAGCGGAGAATTTGGATGCTTGTAGATGGCTCTATAATCGGCTTCTCAAAGACCTGAATGAAGCGAAAGAAAAAGGCATCAAGCTCAAGACCTATGATACTCAGAACATGATTCCATCTCTGAAGCTTGAGAATCCGAAGCTGAATCTTGTCTATTCTAAAGTTCTTCAGATGGTGAATTATACCCTTTGGTCTAATTTCAAGGGACTTGCAGCATCCAAGAAGAATGGTCGAAAGATCGGTCATGTCCGTTTCAAAGGATATGGCTGGTATAACACCCTAAATTACAACCAATCAGGTTTCAAAATCGATCAAGATCATAGAATATTACATCTCTCCAAGATCGGAGAAATGCGGATCAAGATCTATCGAAAGATCGAAGGTTGCATCAAAGCCGTCATAATCAAGAGAGAAGGCAAGAGATGGTTTGCCATAGTCCAAGCCGATCAGGAACCACAGCCATTACCAGAAACCGAGGAAGCAGTAGGTCTGGATGTCGGTTTGACTTCCTTCGTGGTTGATTCCGAAGGCAATGAGATAGAGAATCCAAGATGTGCCGAGCAATCTGCTGATAAACTGGCAAAGCTGCAAAGAAAGCTAGCCAGAGCGGTGAGGGGATCTAATAATTATAAGTCCCTCAAGGATAAGATCGCCAAGCTGCATAAGAGAATCAACTGTCAACGAGACGATTTCCTGCATAAGTTATCTCGTACCTATGTCAATAACTTTGATATCATTTGTGTTGAGGATCTTGATGTCAAAGGTCTGAAAGAGAAAGGCCATAATAATGGTATGCATCGCAGCATACATGATGCATCCTGGTCAAAATTCATATTCATGCTTTCGTACAAGGCTCAAAGTGCTGGTCGAAAGTTGATAAAAGTAGATCCCAGAAATACCACTCAAAGGTGTTCCGCTTGTGGAAGCATCGTAAAGAAAGATCTGTCGGTACGAGTACATGAGTGCCCTTATTGCGACTTCTCATGCAATCGAGACTACAATGCTTCCAGGAACATACTCATCTCAGGGATGGAACAGCCCGTAGCGCCCATCGAGTCGAAATCTCTACATCACATATCTGTGAGGCAAGTTTTGGCGATGAAGTGGGAAGCCGCGCCCTTCAGGACGCGGTAGTTCACCCATCACAGCCTGCGGCTAGCGAGGCTTTGGCATTCTCCCGTTCGCCTGCATCTCCCAGGATGAATTTATTCACCATCTCTTTTGCCACGTCATCTGGATACTGCACCGGCGGATGCTTCATAGTATAAGCGGATATGGCTAGAAGCGGCCCTCCTATCTTTCTGTCTTTGGCCAGCTTGCAGATCCTTATGGCATCAATGGAGCTTCCTGCGCTGTTGGGCGAGTCCTCCACGGAGAGGCGCAGCTCGAGATTAATGGGCACATCTCCAAAGACCCTGCCTTCCATTCTCAGGAAGCAGACCTTGTTGTCTTTTTGCCAGGGCACATAGTCGGATGGGCCGATGTGTATGTCATCATCGTTCATGGGCACATCCAGAATAGACTGCACAGCTTCCGTCTTGCTGATCTTCTTGGATTTCAGCCTCTCCCGATTGAGCATATTCAGGAAATCGGTATTCCCGCCAATGTTGAGCTGGTAGGTTCTGTCCAGGACGCAGGCTCTGTCTTTGAAGAGCTGGGTGAGAGCGCGATGCACAATGGTGGCACCGATCTGAGATTTTATGTCGTCGCCAACAATTGGCACCCCTGCCTCCTGGAACTTTCTGGCCCACGTTGGGTTGGAGGCGATGAAGACCGGCATGCAGTTAACAAAGCCTACTCCCGCATCTAAGGCAGCTTGCGCATAAAAGCGCGTGGCCTCTTCCGAGCCGACCGGCATATAATTTACCAGCACATCAGCGCGGCTCTCTACCAGCTCTCTTCTCACGTCGCATGGCTTGGCATCAGCTACGACGAATCTCTTGTCCTCAGGATAATTAAGCATATGAGGAGCAACGCCGTCTAAAACCGGCCCCATCTTGACCTCGACGTTTTTGCGGGGAACATCAGGATAGAAAATCTTGGTGCAGTTGGGTGGCGCAAATATGGCCTGGCTTACGTCTTTTCCCACCTTTCGCACATCTATGTCATAGGCCGCTACCACATCGATATCGCCAGCTCTGTAACCACATACATCATAATGCATAAGTCCGATGCATTCTTTCTCATCCGTATGTTTATAATATTCGATCCCCTGAATCAGGGAACTTGCGCAGTTTCCCAAGCCCGCGATTGCCAACCTTATCTTTTTCAACCTCTTTTCCCCTCCTGGGTCAAATGAAGCTCGGAGACCTGAATTCGGAGTCGCAGCTTCGTATAAATACAGGACATATATATGGCTTTGGCCTAATCTTCTACAGCAGGTGCCAGCATGTTGCCGAGCATACGGGAAAGCTGCACTTCCAGCTTTGCCCTGCCGGTGTCGCTTTCCTCGTACTCTATTCTGTATGTTCTGGGAATATCCGTCAGGTATTTTGAGCCTTGCGGGTGAATCAATATCGTCTCTTTTCCCAGGGTATGAGCAATGCCCAGGCCATACATCACCCCGCCGTCCGGTCCCGTGAGATCGGCAATGATCACAGCCGCGTGATTGAGTGAATGCCACATCTCACGTACTGCAGATCTACCGCTCCTGATGTCTTCTGCCTCAACAATAGGCAGGTTGTTGGCCCGGCTCGCATTTAGAATGGTTTCTTCATTTCCTCGCAGGTTCGCATCCTGGGGCAGGAGCAGAAGGAGCGTCTTTGCGCCTACCGGCTCGGCGGCCTGTCCAAATATAGGACGGGTGCGCATGAGGCTGAGCATATTTTCCAGCCTCAGGAACTCCGAGTCGATATGCTCAGAGGCCGCTTTTTGCAAAGCCGCATGCCGATCCGAGGTGTTTTGCTCTATTAAGTTTGCCGGAAACTGGATGATAAAGGCATCCACGAAGCCGAACTCCCACTGGGCGCTATTGGCCGCCTGCTGGGGCGTCAGAGCGATATCAGGTTTATAAAAATAGCTTGCGGTCCTGTTCTCCATCCGAAACTGCGCCAGAATGGAGAGGCTATTTTTATCCAGGATGGCTACCATGCTACAGGGGAGCTGGCTTCTGGCAATTCCCCTCTGCAGATGTCTCTCCATGGTCTTCGCGTCAACTATGGCCATGAACTCGTCTATCAGCTTATCTACCTTGGCAGAAAGCTCGGCCTCCATCTCGCCGCTTCTCATCCGGGCTACGTCGTTAAGCATAAGCACACATCCAAATTCTTCCACATCCGCACGGCATGATTGCCTCGACCATAATAGTTTCTGACCAGCTCCCTCTCCTGGTAGCCGGCTTTTCTGTAAAGCTCTACTGCTCCCGGCTTATCTAAAGCGGCCTCAAGTCGGATCGCCTGGGCACCTTGTTGTGCCAAGGTATCCTCTAAAGACTGGAGGAGATTGCTGCCGATGCCTTTCCTGCGGTATCCGGGATGGACGTCCAGGGTATAGACGGCACCTGCCTTTCCACTGGTATATCCCATGATGAAGCCTAATACTTTCTTCTCCGGCTCACAGGCTACCAGAGACACCGCATAGCGTATCAGGTAGGCGAACATCTTGGGCGGAAAAGCGGTCTCCTCCGGGAAGCAGAGCCCCTCGATCTGCACGATCTGGGCCAGATCCCCGGGCTCAGCTCTCCTGACCATCATTTCTTCTAGCTCTTAAGTTGCTTCCTTTTGAGAAGCCTGGCCTGGAAGCCATGGTACTTGGCAAAGCCTTCAGCATCCTTCTGGCTCAAGGTCTGGGAGTCGAAGGAGACCATGTCCTGAGCATAGAGTGCATCGGGCGATTGGCGGCCCAGGGGAATGGCATTTCCGCAGTAGAGCTTCATCTTGACCGAGCCGTTGACCCTCTTTTGGGACTGATCCAGGAAGGCATTCAGATCAGGATATAGCGGATCCTCCACCAGGCCCATATAGGCCAGCTCCGACCAGGCCTCATCCACCATGACCTTGAAGCGAAGCTCGGCCCGGGATAAGACCAGATGCTCTAGGTCCTTATGCGCCGTGAGGATAATAGTTGCAGCAGGATGCTCATAGTTCTCGCGCGCCTTCAGGCCCAGCACCCTGTCCTCCACCATATCCGTCCTGCCCACGCCGTGCTCGCCGCCCATCAAATTGAGCTTCTCAATCAGCTCAACACCACCCATCGGCACGCCGTCCAAAGAGACGGGAACACCCTGGACAAATCCGATCTCCACTACCAGCGCCTTCTTGCTTGCATCCGGCTTTTTGGTCCAGCCGTAGATCTCCTCGGGCGGCTCGAAGTAGGGGTCCTCCAGAAGGCCTCCCTCAATGGACCTGGACCAGATGTTCTCATCTATCGACCAGGGCCGATCACGGGTTACGGTAACTTCAATGCCGTGCTCGCGCGCATAATCTATCTCCCATTCGCGGGCTAAGTCCAACTCTCGCATGGGTGCTATGACCCGGCAGTCTGTCGCCCGGAAGATGGCTTCGAAGCGCAGCTGGTCGTTGCCGCGACCGGTGCATCCGTGCGCCAGGTTCTTTATGCCTTTTTGCTTGGCGATCTCGACTGCTTTGATGGCGATCAGCGGCCGGGCAATGGCCGTTCCCAGAACATATCCCTCATAAGAGCCGTTGGCTTTGATGAGCGGAAAGATGTAGTCCTTTACGAACTCTTCTCTTGCATCTATGATGTAGTGCTCGTCCGCCAGCTGCTTTGCTCTGCGGTTTCCCCGCTCGATATCTGAGCGCGGCTGGCCTACGTCCACCAGAACGGTGACTATTCTATCAAATCCATAGCGCTCTTTGAGGAGCGGAATACAAACAGATGTATCCAGGCCGCCGGAATAGGCCAGTACAACTTCAGACACTTCGCAACACCACTTTCGTACAAGAGGCAAGGTCAATTTAACCTTATCTCTTCCTGTAGCGATAACTCTATAACTGCCACGAAAAAGTAGGAGCATAATGACCCAGCTTATCAAGACGGCCGCGCTATCTGTGGACTATGATCGGGATCTTCGAGCCCTGCAGGCATCGGGCGCTCTGGCACGGATGATCCAGCCGGTTTTGAAGATGATAAACCAGAGGCTGGCGGAAGAAAAGCCTGCTCAGGTCAGGCTGAAGGATATCGTTGCCTGTACATGGCTTCCGCCCATTCCCAGCGGCCCCTTCCGGAGGCTTCTGGTCAATGAAGCACGGGCAGCGATAGGCCGGCCGGTGCCTCAGACTCTCTCCATCGAGGTTACAAGACGCTGCGGGGCAAAATGCGACCACTGCCTGATAAAAGAGGGCGAGGGAGAGCTCTCCCGCGAGGACATTTTGCGCACCATCGACCAGGCCCTGGATATGGGCACCTGCATCGTCACCTTTACCGAAGGCGATCCCCTTTTGCGAGAGGATATCAACGAACTGATAAAGCACGTCGATCCGGAGAAGGCCGTAGTCAACCTCTTCACGCCGGGTCTGGACATGACCGTAGAGAAGGCGGTCAAGCTCAGAGAAGCCGGGCTTTATAATCTCGTCATTGGCGTTTACAGCACCAATCCCGAGGAGCACGACCTGGTGAGGGGGGTAGTAGGGGCTCATGCCAAGGCAATAGAAGCCATACAGATCGCTCTACAGACGGGATTGATGGTAACTATGTCCTGTCATATAAAGGCCGGTCAGGTGGACAGGATCTCGGATCTCTACGATTTGGCTGCAAAATTGGGGGTGCAGGAGCTGTCCATCTGGGAGGGCATGCCGAGGACTCCTGAGGAAAAGCTGACATTGATTGAGAAGGAGAAGATCATAGACCTCTACAAGAAGATCAACTCCACGCCGGGCGGCCCGCGGCTTTTTGCCAATACCTATTTTGAGGGCCAATTGCTGGGCTGCATGGCTGGGAGAAGGTGGATGCATGTGGCGGTTGACGGCAGCGTCAGGGCCTGTCCCTATTTGCAGGAGAGCTATGCCAATATCAAGGACTCTTCCCTGAAAGATGCCTGGAAGGCTCTACGTAGCTCTGGGCAGTTCGAGGGATTCGTCTGCCATTGCCCGGCCCAGGAAATCTTTGGCTAAGGCATTTTTTTTAATTTTTTCCATGGAAAATTATTAGTAGAGATATGCGCTTATCATCTCTGAGGTAAGACATGGGTATCATCAGTAGCCTCAAGGAGAGCCTTGGGACCTGGATAAACAGGATATTTAAAAAGAAGAGGGCCAAGATCGGACTTTACGGCCCGCCTAATGCCGGAAAGACTACACTGGCCAACCGGATTCTGCACGACTGGAGTGAGGGAGAGAGCTTTGGAGAGGCTTCCCCTATTCCACATGAGACTCGCAGGGCCATGAGAAAGGAGGGCGTGGTGATCAACGCCAACGGATCGAGCATCGAGCTGGATATAGTCGATACACCAGGCATGGCCACAAAGGTCGATTTCAAGGAGTTCATGATCTATGGCCTTTCTGAGGTCGAGTCTAAGAAGAGGGCCAAGGAAGCTACGGAAGGCGTCATTGAAGCTATCAAATGGCTGGATGACCTGGACGGCGTGCTATTAGTTATGGACTCAACCGAGGATCCTTATACTCAGGTCAATGTGGTAGTGATTGGAAACATGGAAGCCCGGAAGCTTCCCCTCCTCATTGTGGCCAATAAGATGGATCTGCCCAACGCCTCGCCGGCCAGAATTAAGGCAGCTTTCCCTCAGCATGCCATGGTGCCCATCTCCGCCCTGGAAGGATCGAATATAGATAACCTTTATCAGGCGATAGCAGCTCATTTTGGGTGATCTTGATGAGAGAAGTGCAAATGGACCTCATCTCCGGGGAGAAGCTGGAGAAAATGACCTCCATGGAGAAGATTCGGCTCATCCTGGACAAGGTCAAGAACGGCAAGATTGTGGTTTTAGAGTGCGGCCTGACCTCTGATGAGGAGGTGCGCCTCATCGAGATGACCATGACCGAGATTCGGGTGGACGAGTTCTCAGGAATAGAGATAGAGAGCTACCCTTCCAAGAAGGAAGGATCGTTTTTGGACAAGATATTTGGCAGAGCTCTTAAGGGCAGGATGACGGTCATCGGTCCTGCCAACCAGCTACGCACCATTGAGAAAGACAAATATCAGATCAGCACCAAGGTCTCCGTGGGGGACTAGATGCCCCATATATGTACCCGTTGTAGCAATGTCTTCGACTTAGGGGAGGATATCCTGAAGGGCTGCCCCAATTGCGGCTGGAAGAAGTTCATGTTCGTGAAAAAAGAGCAGCAGGATCAGAAGGCAGAGGTGCTACAGCCAAAGTCCATCATAAATCGGGCTATGGGTGTACGGATACCTCCCGGGAGAAGGGAAAAAGAGTCGATGGCAATAGATGAGGTGATGCAGGCTTCGCAAAAAACCGCTCCTGCTGCAACCGCTTCTCCGACGCTTTGCATCCCGGTCAAGAAAAAAATCGATGATATCCATCAAAGTGATGAGAAGACTTTGGAGAGCGTCAAGATAACGGCACCTGGCACCTACGAGCTGAATCTGCCGTCTCTATTCGAGAGGGATGAACTGATTATGGCGGTCAAGGAAGGCACTTATTTTATTGATCTCGCATCTGTCTTTAAAAAAGGCAAGAAGGATTGAGAGTTAAATCACTTATCTATTCTGATCTCAATTCCTTTCCAGTCCTGGCCCACTCCACGCAGAGACTCGGCCATAGCTACTGCCACATTGCCGATGATCTCTTTCGTGAAGGCATTTAAATCAACCGCCATTCCATCCACTTTCAGCGAAACATCCATTTTCTTCCTCTTTAAGCTCCGCCAAAGATGGCAATGGGCGGGGTGTAGACGGAGGGGTTGGCAGAAATTGCCTGGGGCAGGGTAATGACAGATCCGGCCTGGTTGGTTACATTGGTATTCTTAATGGCGAACATGGGTGTGATTGTAACCGGAGATGCATCCTTGATCATGGTCGTGTTCACATTGAGCAGTGCTTTCTTTCCCAGGGTGCTGAGATCGAGCACATTGCTATTCAGGTTGCCCCCCAGAGAGGTTGCGGCAATAGTCGGCATTGTGGGTGAGAGCCTGGGCAGAGAAACGGCCTCTATGCTCGGTTTTTTTCCTAATGTGCTCAAATCCAGAACATCGGCAGCGCTGGCCGTGACGGCAACGCTTGCCAGAAGAACCGTGACGACGAATAATGTAAGAATCAACTTCATTTCATGAACCTCCATTCTCAAAAGGGTACTCAATCAGACCCCTTTTTCAGGTAGGTGAGCTTTAACCATTTATTCCTTTTGCTTTCTAAGAGCCTCTTCTTTCTGGGTCGAATCTATTGGGATCTAATTCTATATATCGCCATGAGAGGATGGCCTATAGAGATTTCCTATTCGCTGGTGGATTATATTTATATTATTCAATCAATTAGAACGCCTGGAAATCCGACTCTATAAGCGGATCAAAAAATAGGTTTGCTGCCAGGTTTCCCTAGCAGTCAATGCCATCACAGGGCGCTTGGATTTTGTCGGGCACGGGATTCTCATGGAACTTGATGAGCTTCTCGGCCTCGAAGGTTCCTGTGAACATTTCGTGGGCCTTGATATCCTTGTAGAATATCTTGTGCCACTTGGCATCGGTACCCCAGGTACCATTGAAGGAGTTCTTGGTCTCAAGGCCGATGAGGTGGGACGGAACATAGATACCATTGCTAGCCGTCATGAGATCTTCGACCTCCTTGGTGTTTCTTCCTGCTTCCTTGAGCTTCTTGATCAAGTCCTCCGGGCTGACATTCCGGGGCTGATAAGGCGTCGTAGAGGCAAAGAATGCGGTTTCATCCTTTTCCATCTCGTTTACGGAGAACATCTCCTGAACATCAGCGCCGATGCCGCCGTAGAATGCCTTGGAATGCAGGTACTTGCCGCCGGTCAGGGGCGTCTCACCTGCATATGTCAGTTTAGTGGTCTCGTAGAGGTTAAGGGCAGACTTGTTGCCGCCGTTTACTGAGCTTATATTCCTGTTGAGCTTCTCAGCATCCTGAGAGTAAGCATGCTCAGAGTCTAGCTCCAAGTCGCCGTCGCCTGCCATGGTGTTGTAGTATTCAAGTGCGATCTTTTTATCGATTATCGATGTGCTGACATCGATAATTCCCGTTCCAGACACTTTTTGTGCTTCACAGAACTGTTCATACTGAACTGGTGGCACCAGTGGTGGATTAGCTAGCGCGGTGTTGCAACCTCCGATTAGGGCAATTGCCAACACAACTACTATTACTATTACTCCCTTCATTTTTCTTTTCGCCCCCTTTTTTTTAAGCGATTAATTTGAGCTATTTCGCTAAATAAGCGAAATTTAGCTTTCTATCAATATCTTACTTTTATATTATATAAATTTATCCTTCAAAACAGCCTAGATTGGGGCGACCTACTTTCAGATCCCATAACTAGTTTCAAAAGCCTGGGGGGATAAGTATCGTAAAAATGATATAATATGAATAATAAATGCGCATCAATAGATCTAATACAATGGAATCAAATACAACAAGAGAGCATTGGATCAGTTATGTCCTCCTACCTGGAGCATCCGCATCTGTTGCCGCAAACCGTAGAAAAGCGGCTATTCCAGTTGGATTTGGCCGCCACGGCTCTCACGGCCTCCAGTCTTATTGTAGTACCTACGGGTCTGGGCAAGACCGTCATAGCACTCATGGTGTTGCTGGCTCGAATGGATAAGGGCAGGGTTCTTTTCCTGGCTCCTACCAAGCCACTGGTGGAGCAGCATGCTGTTTTCTTGCAGCGTGTGCTCAAAGACAGAGATATCGTCACCATGATGACGGGGGAGAATTCTCCGGAAAAAAGAATCGAATCCTGGGAGAAAAGCCGCATCGTTGTATCCACTCCACAGGTGATAGAAAACGATCTTCTCTCTCGAAGGATCGATCTTAAGGATGTATCCCTGGTGATATTCGACGAGGCGCACCGAGCAGTGGGAGGCTATGCTTATGTTTATATCGCCGATCGCTATCATCGCGAGGCGAAAAGCCCGCTGGTCCTGGGGATTACCGCCAGCCCGGGCAGCCAGAGCGAGAAGATCGCCGAGATATGCACCAACCTATCCATTGAGAAGATCCAGACCCGCACGGAAAATGATCCTGATGTCGCCCCATTTGTTCACGAGCGGGAGATCGAGTGGGTGAAGCTTACCGTTCCCAAAGAGCTTCTGCTTATCCGATCCGCCATCGAGGAGCTCCTCAGCCGCAGAATCGATGATCTGAACCTTTTAGGCATCAGTCCGGTCAGAATCGAATCCAAGTCCTCTAAGAAAGAGCTTCTAGGGCTGCAAGCTACCCTCATGTCCTCGGCCAAGACGCATGCAAATAAATCTACATTTGCGGCCATTTCTCTCATGGCCGAGATTCTCAAATTGCATCATGCCGTTGAGCTGGCGGAGACGCAGGGACCGGATGCATTGGCCAGATATTTTCAAAGGCTAGAAGGCGAAGCCCTCTCGCGTAGCGGTTCCAAAGCTTCCCGCCGGATAATGCAGGACCCCGGATTCCGGCAGGTTGTAGATGCCCTGCATAGCCTGAAGGTGGAGCATCCTAAGCCTGCCGCCGTAAAGAGGATACTACTGGAGCAGATTGCTGCGAAGCCAGAGTCTCTCATCATGGTCTTTACTAACTATCGGGACACAGCCACATCTCTTCTCTCGTTCCTGAAAGATGATCCCGCCATTCGGGCCGTGCGATTCGTGGGCCAGTCCAGCCGCGATAATGATCAAGGCCTCAGCCAAAAAAAGCAAGCCGAGATTCTGCAGAAATTTCGGGCAGGCGACTACAATGTCCTCATTGCCACCTCGGTGGGGGAGGAAGGAATCGATATTCCTGCCACGGATCTGGTTCTCTTTTATGAGCCGGTGCCCTCCGAGATTCGCAGCATTCAGCGCAAAGGCAGGACCGGCAGGGCAAGAGCTGGCAGAGTAGTAGTATTAATGGCCAAAGGTACGCGCGATGAGGCCTATCACTGGATATCGGAGCGCAAAGAAAAGAACATGAACCGGCAGATACGGGATCTGAGCGATCAACCTATGGAATCTATGCAGAAGGAGTTTTTGCCCCGTCAGATGCAGATAACCCAGGATCCGGCCCATCCTGCAAAGATGGATGAAAGAGATGTGCAAAAAGAGCAAACGGACTCGGAAGAGCCCGGCAAAATTCCGGCAAAAATTTTTGTGGACTCAAGGGAGAGGGAGATGGCAAAGCTTCTGGAGTCTCTGGGCCTCGAAGTCACCGTCAAGAATCTGGAGGTGGGAGACTATGTGGTCAGCGATCGGGTGGCCATCGAACGCAAAACGGCACATGATTTTGTATCTTCGATTATCGATCCAGAGAGAAACTTATTTCGGCAGATTGCGGATTTGGCCAGGACTTACGAGCGGCCGGTTTTGATTTTAGAGGGCAGGGATCTTTACACCACGCAGATGAATGCCGGATCTATTCGCGGAGCAATGATTTCCGTGGCTGTGGACTATGGCGTCCCCATCATTCCCACGGAAGACCGGAACGAAACGGTCGCGGTTATTGCCCTGCTGGCCCATAGAGAGTTGCGGGAGGGGCGCGAGCCTAAGTTGCACGGCCACAAGACCGCCAGGACGCTTAAAGAGCAGCAAGAGTACTTGATATCGGCCATTTCCAGCGTGGGGCCAACGGTAGCCAAGAACCTGCTCAAGCACTTCGGATCCGTCGAGAAGATCATGACGGCTTCATCTTCGCAGCTGCAAGAGGTAGAACTGGTGGGGCCCAAGATCGCACAGCGCATTCGCGAGCTGGTGAGCGGGGACTACAAAGGGTAAGCGACCTCGCCGCATATTCAGGACGGTCAGAATAGTGTGCTTGGCAACACGCACCTCCCAAAATCTTCCTGAACGGAAAGATCTATACCTACCCGCCGCGATACCACGAATTGAATGGCTCTGCTGGAGATCAAGGGCGTATCCAAGCAATTTTTCGCGGACGGAAAAGAGATGGTAGCTCTGCAGGATGTCAACCTGAAAATAGAGGAAAATGAGTTCGTTTGCTTCATCGGCCCCTCTGGCTGCGGCAAGACCACGTTGTTACGTATAGTCGCGGGCCTTGAGGAGGCGACGAGTGGCACTGTAACTCTTCATGGCGAACCCATAATAGGCCCCGGACCGGAGAGAGGTATGGTCTTCCAGGAGTACTCGTTATTTCCCTGGCGAACGGTCATCGATAACATCGTCTTCGGCCTGGAATTGAAAGGCGTACCCTCTGCGGAGCGACTTGCTCAGGGCAGGCAGTACCTAAGAATGGTGGGCCTGGAGCGTTTTGAGACGCGCTATCCGCATGAGTTGTCTGGAGGCATGAAACAGCGGGTGGCCATCGCTCGTGCCTTGGTCAATCATCCTAAGGCTCTGCTCATGGATGAGCCCTTTGGAGCCCTGGACGCCCAGACGCGCAACATCATGCAGTCCGAACTTCTGCGCATCTGGCACGAGGAGAGAAAAACGGTTGTCTTTGTCACCCACAGCGTTGACGAGGCCATATACCTCGCGGATCGCATCGTGATCATGTCCGCCCGGCCGGGGAGAATCAAGGATATCATTGAGATACCACTTCCCCGCCCCCGCAACAGAACCAGCTCCGAGGTCAATCTTATAAGGGATCGCATACTCTGCGACCTACGTTCTGAGAATAGTGACTTGTTAAGGATATGATTTTATATCGCCATAGACCACATGCATCTTAGCCTGTTTTTCGCTGGTGAGAAGGCAATGGTCGGATCTAGGTGGATGGAACTCCCGCGCATCGTAGCGGTAGGTAGTGGCGTGATACTGGAGCTATCCGAGATCTGCACCAGTCTGCAGTTGCAAGGGCGTGCTCTTATCATCACTGGCCCGCGTACCCAGGACGTGATGGGAAAGGCCATCTTTGAGCTCTTAGATGACGGCGGATACGAACCAGAGACCCTTATTTGCAGCGCCTCCAAGCTGGAAGAGGTAGATCGCGCAGAGCGTTTGGCGCGGGAGATGGGGGCAGGTTTTCTTATCGGTGCCGGAGGCGGCAGATCGATAGACATTGCCAAGCTCGCATCACTTGGTGTTTGTGTGCCGTTTTTGTCTGTGCCCACGGCCGCTTCGCATGACGGCATCTGCTCCTCTCAGGCCTCCTTGACGGTCAACGGGGAGACCACTTCCATCAAAGCGCATTCCCCGCTGGCCATTGTTGCCGACAGCAAGATAATATCCCAGGCTCCGGCGCGGCTACTGGCTGCCGGATGCGGCGACATCATCTCCAACTACACTGCCATTTTAGACTGGCAACTGGCCCATCGCCTTCATAATGAGGAGTACAGTGAATATGCCGCTGCCCTCTCCGGCATGACGGCGCGCATGATCGTCGAGCTTGCGGCAGATATTCGGCCGGGCCTGGAGGAATCGGCCCGGATAGTAATCAAAGCCCTGATATCCAGCGGAGTGGCCATGAGCATAGCTGGATCGTCGCGCCCAGCCAGCGGCTCGGAGCACAAGTTCGCTCATGCCATGAACAAAATTGCTCCAGGAAAGGCTCTGCATGGCGAGCTTTGCGGTCTGGGCACCATTATGATGATGTATCTGCATGGCGGGGACTGGAAGAATATAAAAAGGGCACTGGCAATGGTAGGCGCCCCCATCTCCGCGGCAGAAGCGGGTTTGGATGCAGATAGCGTGATCTCTGCCCTGGTTCGTGCCCACGAGATTCGACCGGAACGTTATACCATTCTTGATTTTGGCCTGAACCGAATGGCAGCGACCAAAGCGGCTGAAGCGACGGGAATAATCTAAAATAATAATAATCATGAAAAAAGGAGAATGAACTATGTCCGAGGCATCCACACAAATTACGCTGATTGGAACGAAACTTGCCAGCATTGGCCTGGAGTTCACCTTCGTGGGCCCCACACCGGAATGCGAGACCTGTAAGCTTAGAAACACGTGCATCAACCTGGAGCCAAGCAGGCGCTACAGGATATTGGGGACCCGCGGGGAGCTGGTTCATGATTGCCCTATCCACGAGGCTGGAGTGCGGGCGGTTGAAGTGGCGGAGAGCCCCATAATTGCGGCCTTTGACGCCAGAAAAGCATTTCCCGGTTCCAAGATCGTCTTTGAAGCCATGAAATGCGATGATCCCGAATGCAGCATGTATGATATGTGCCACCCATCGGGACTGAAAGATGGCGAAAGATGCACTATTGTGGATATAGTGGGCGAGGCTCCCGAGGACTGCCCGCTGGGAAATGTCTTGAAGCTGGTGGAGTTTCGTCGTTAGGTTATGAATCTTAATATGAAAACACTCACCTACTCCAAAAATATTTTTATTCCCGTAACAAACCTCTGTAGGAATCGCTGCGGCTACTGCTCTTTTCGAAAGGAACCAAAAGACGCTCATTTGATTTCCAGATCAAACGCGCTGCATCTGCTGGAACAGGGCGCTCTATGTGGATGCAGCGAGGCGCTTTTTACTATGGGTGAGAGCCCCGGGACGGTCTCGGGCTTTGAGAGCATCCTGGCCAATGCCGGCGTCGCGGATTTGATGGACTATTTGGTGGAGCTATGCGAGCTTGCCCTTGAGTTTGGACTGCTGCCTCATTGCAATGCCGGCCTGCTGGGAGAAGAAGATCTTCGGCGCTTGCAGCCGTATAACGCCTCTATGGGGCTGATGCTGGAGACGACTGCCCTGCTGGATGCACATGCACAGTCGCCGGGAAAGAGGCCAAACTTAAGGTTGCAGTACATGGCCCTGGCCGGAAGACTGCATATTCCTTTCACTACTGGCATAATGGTGGGCATTGGCGAAAGCCAGCAGGACCGGAAAGACGCGCTCCGCAAAATTGCCCATCTGCATAGCGTCTTCGGTCATATTCAGGAGGTCATCATCCAGCCGCTGGATCCCAAATCAGGAACGGCTCTGGAGAATGCACCCCGGCCAGAGATGATGGATCTCTGCCGAACGGTAGAAGCGGCGCGCGAGATCCTTCCGCCTGAGGTGGCAATCCAGGTTCCTCCCAACCTTGTGGACCCGCGTCCCATGCTTGCCGCGGGTGCAACCGATCTGGGAGGAATTAGCCCTGTTACTGTGGACGGCATAAATCCTGATAGGCCCTGGCCGGATGAAGAAGAGCTGCACCACCGTCTCTCGGATTATAACCTGAGAGAGAGGCTGCCCGTTTATCCCCGCTTTATTGCTATGGGCTGGCATGGCCATGAAACCCGATCGTTGGTGGATTTCTTGGCGGGCGAGGACGGTCTTCGGGTGAAAAAGTATATCTTCTAAGGCGGGTGGACAGTACATTTGTGAAGAAGAATTGGCTTGAGATTGGCCTCAGTACTGGCCTCGTATTTCTGATGATTGTTCTCATTTTGGGGGCACAAATAACCCTTCCCGCCGAGCTGAGGTCGTCGAGCTTTGCTCTGATCGTCCTGCTATTCATGGTGGCCATGGGCTTGGTAGGATTAAAACTCGTGGACCTGTAATGCCGTTAAATATAAATATAATAATACACATTTCCTTTGCGGGGTTTTTAGATGGCTGGATTTCTGGAAAAGCTCAAGCTCATAGGAAAGTCTAAGGAGCAGGATTACTCTGAGGTCGATCTGGGTCAGTTCGAGGAAGGGCGCGGCTCCCCGGAGATAATCTTAAGGGTAGCGGAGCTGGGACGGGTCGAGGTTCTGCCCGAGATCAAACAGGAGATTTATGCAGGCAATATTGTCCTGGTGGATATCGCCGGACTGAAGCGGGATAAAGCTGCTTTAGACCGGGCCATTGGTGAACTGAAAAAGGCAGTGGAAGACGTCTCCGGAGATATAGCGGGAGTAGGCGACGATCTCATAGTATTGGTTCCCAGCGGCATAAAGATTGACCGTGAGAAGGTGGTCGGGAGCAAAGATTGAATCTAACCACAAACGCGCCCTGCCCCGTATGCTCAGTCCAGATGCAGTTTAGCTGGGAGACGGTGGAAATACCTCATTTTGGAGAGACCATGGTCATTGCCGGGATCTGTGACTGCGGCTTTAGACACAGCGATACTATTCTCTTAACGCAAAAGGAGCCGGTGCGCTTCACTCTGCCGGTTACGAGCATTGAAGATCTGGATGCAAGAGTGATTCGTTCTTCCAGCGGCACGCTTCGCATCCCGGAGCTTGGCGTGGACATCGAGCCAGGGTTTTCCTCGGAGTCGTACATATCCAATGTGGAGGGCGTCCTTGACCGGATCCTGGGCGTGGTGGGCTTTGCCACGCGCTCGGCGCGAGAGGCGGAAAGCCTGGATAGCATCAGTAAGGGCGAAGAGATCCTGGAGAAGATCAACCTTGCTAAAGCCGGCCGATTTCCTCTGACCCTCATTCTCGAGGACCCTCTGGGAAACAGCGCAATTGACTATGAAAAAGCCGTGAAATCGACACTTCCTGATGAAGATGCGGCTCATCTCAAGACGGGCATGATTATAGTGGATGTCGAAAGTGCTGGTCTTTAGATGCTAGTTTTGAGCGGCGGCACGGGCACGCCCAAGCTTCTTCTGGGCCTGAAGGAGCTTTTGCGGCCAGAGGAGCTTTCTGTGGTGGTGAACACGGCCGAGGACCTCTGGATTTCCGGGAACTACATCTCCCCCGATCTTGATTCAGTGCTTTACACCCTGGCCGATATGATCGACGAGAAGAAATGGTGGGGCATAAAGAAGGACAAGACCCTCACCCATGACACCCTGATCGCGATGGGCATCAAAGAGAAGCTGCAGGTGGGAGACATGGATCGGGCAGTTCATATCTTTCGCTCCGAGTTGCTTCGCCGGGGGGTCAAACTCAGCCATGCATCGCAGGCCCTGGCCGAATCTCTGGGTGTGAAGCAGCGGGTCGTTCCCATGACGGACGACATTGTTTCTACGGTCGTTTCTACCCCGGAAGGTGTGATGCACTTTCAGGAATTCTGGGTAGGGCGCCAGGGATTGCCGGAGGTTCGCGATCTATTTTTTGCGGGTCTGGATGCCGCTCTTCCCTGCCAGGCTTTCCTGGATCTGCTGGAAAAGGAAGACACCATTCTCATCGGTCCCAGCAATCCTGTCACCAGCATCGGCCCGATTTTGGCTCTGCAGGGCGTGCGCGAGCGGCTGGCGGACAAAATGGTGGTAGCCATGAGTCCATTCATTGGAAATAAGCCGGTGAGCGGTCCGGCTGCTAAATTCATGACGGCCATGAATGTCCCCCCCAATGATGAAGGCGTGCGATCAATGCTTGGCAAGGTGGACCTCTTCCTGGTGGACAAAAAGAGCAGCTACCAGGGAGAGTGCCGGCGCATGAGCACGCTCATGAGAACGAGAAGGGAGAGCGGCAAGGTGGCAAAGGAATTGCTGGAACTCATCTCCGCGGCCTGAATCGAGCAAGAGCGGAAGATGGATTTGAGGCTCAAGCATGAAGATAAAGATCAAAATTACGGGCGGTAAAGTGCATGGAGTGGGCTATCGGCCGTGGCTTACTGATGTTGCCGTAAATGCCTGCCTTCGTGGATTTTATGCCGGCAACCGTACAGAAAGAGAGAATTCTGTGGTCATAGTCCTGGCAGAGGGAGATGAAGAGAGCCTTTCTTTCTTTGAAGGACAGATAAGGTCAAGCAAGCCCCAGTTTGCAGAGGTAGATCGCATCGAGACCGAAGAGTACACAGGGGCGGTCATGCTTCTGGAATCGTATGCGGTAATACATACCACTGTGCTGTTGAATAAGGCAATTCTGCTTCTTTCCGGATAAATGATCTCCGCGGGCCGGATACGCTTATCAAGGCCTAGCAAAAATACCCTTCTGCCAGGAATCCTGGCATTGGGCTGATCTAATGTTCATAGGAGTAGACCACGGAACCACCGCCATAAGATTTGCCACCCCGGAGGGGCGCTGCTGGAATCTTGCCAGGCAAGAGGCCAGCCGCCTTTCTCCGGAAGATATTGTAGAGCGGATTGCTCAGCATTTAGGCCACGAGACCGTCGATCTGGTAGCCCTCAGCTACTCCATGGGAGACGGCATAACTAGGATTGTGAGGCTAGAGGATGCACCTAACCGCGGCCTGGTCCGGCAGGATGGAGCCGGTCTGCATGTGGGCGGCGGCACCAGGGTCTTTGAAGCCATCCAAGCCTCGGGCTGGCCGGCCATCCTTCTGCCCGGCATTCATCGTGCCAGCGATATCGATCCCCGTTTGAAGGTCTTCTCCCACGGCATGAGCCCGGAGAAGGTGGGCCTGGCCTACGGCGTTTTTAGGGGCAAAAGCCATAGCTTCATTGTATGCGATGCCAGCTCCAACACCGTTACATTTGCCGTGCTGCAGGGAAAGATCGTCGCCGCTATTGACGCGCCCATCTTTGCCCCCGGACTGATACAGGGCCCGCTGGATGTCGAGGCCATAAGAGATGTCGATTCCGGCAAGATGACGGCAAACCAGGCCTTTAACGGCGGCGGCATTCTCTCCAAGATGGGGCGGGCAAATCTGGAGCAATGCCTGCCCGAGGAAGGAACTCAGGCCCTCGAATCCCTATCATTATTCGCGGCCATGGAGATCAATGCCCTTCTCGTCCTCTGTCGCGACCGGGGCGTGGAGAATCCGGATCTATTTCTGGCCGGCAGCCCCGCCGCAAAGCTGAGTCGGCGCGTATCCGAGCTACTGGGCAGAGAGGTGCAGCCCCTGGAAAGCTCTGCAGCTGCACAAGGGTGCGCCTGGATCGCCAAAGACGTATTTAACGGCTCGAAGAGCATTCTGGGACTGGAAGTGGACCTTTGAAGAGTCGAAAAAGGAGTGCCTATGGAGCCTGTGAATGAGGAAGATTTAGCAAAGATTGAGGCTGAGTTTGCCGTTTCTCGCAAAGAAAAAATGCTAGCCCTTGATATGCTAGAAAAAGTCGCAAAAGCTCTTTCGGAGGCGGAGTCCGCATCTGCAGACGCTTCGTTGATAGACCGCCTTGACATGATGCAGATGGTGCTTACAGAGATCGCGAAGGAGAACGTCTGCAGCAATGCCAAATGCCCTCATTACAACAAAAAGTGCAAGATGAGATAAGCGAAGTCCTGGAGCCAAAAAGCCAAATCACAGCATATCCGGTGAGCATATCATCATTTTGATATATCCCTGCAGAGAGAGGACTTCTCTGGCCTCCGTCGGCTTCCAGTTCTCATCTACCATTGGCTCCCATGGTCCGCCCTTCTTGCACCATTTCATCAGATCCTCCTGGCTACAAAATCCAGAGGATATCCCGTCGGACCTGTTCTCGAAAAATCCGAAGAATTTCTTGCTTATCGGCCCGTACTCCGCCATATACCAGTGCATATTCTTTTCGTTAAATAGATGCAGATAAATGCGCTCTACGCCTATGCAAAAGTGATTTTCCGAAATGTTGGGAAGCTTGGTCAGATCGCTGGATGCTAAATCTGTGAATTTTTTTGTCAATGCTTAACCTCAATGGTCCATGCACTTGCCACCTCATTAAGTATCCGCTCCATAACCAAAAAGCTTCTGCACCATCCAGCACCTTCAGGAATCTTCGTTTTTTATTTTCGGATGGTATACTTGCGGAAACGCTCTAATCTATATATTTTGGCATCAATAGGAAATACAGATATGACCGAACCATTTGTAGATACTGAAACGGATCGAACCAAGTCCCGGTGGTTGGCAGAGGTATATCGTAATTTTGTAAGAGACATCGGCAGATCGAGGACCACGCTTCGAGCCATGTTTTACTATGCGATGCAAAGGAAGGAGACAGATTATCCTATTTGTGGATGGTTCGTAGGCGAGATTCGGATCACACGGCCTTACCATGATAGCGATGGCGAGAAGCTTTCCAAGTGGATGAGCAAAGCAAGAAAGCTGGGTTTCATTCCAACGGATGCCATTCTGGATGAGATTCCGGGAGAGCACGTGTTTTTGTCGGAGAGTTCTCCCAGAAGATCCAATTCCATGGAAGTTTGGCTGAATAAGTCCGCGCTAAATCCATTAATAGGTCCTGTCTGTGAGAAACACAACGTAACCCTCGTCTCGGTCAGTGGCAGTGCCTCGGAGGAGGCCATCGAAGCCCTGTACCGGCGCTGCGACTCTCCGACCGTCATTCTCTGTCTCTCCGACCTGAGTTCCGGCAGTGCGTTCTTTTGCCAGGATTTGGCGACGAAGATTGCAAAATTAAAGCCACCGGGAAGCAATGCAGATATCAGAGTAAAATGCCTTGGTCTCAAGCCCGATCAGGTTATGGAGCTTAAGATCCCACTGGTCCAGGGAAGTATTGATTCGAAAGAGAACCAAGAAAGGTTCAAGAAATATATGAAATCGCACTCATTTGATCCAAGAAAGATGGCGGAACTCGATGCATTGGAGGTCTATTATCCGGGAGGCATAGCCAGCTTCCTGGACAAATCCATTCCCGAAAACTTCGAGTAATAGCCTTTTCTACCGTCTTCTTTTCCGTGCTAAATGCACGACACGCGAAAAAGCATTTATACTTCCAAGCGCTGTAAACCACACCTCAATGTGGAGGTTTACGCCGCATTGTGGAGGGGGTTCTGTCATCATCCACCATACGATTGAGGGTCGGCAAGAGAATACTGGCCTTCTATCCTCAATCACAGCCAATCATCCAAAGATGCTTCCAGCCAAGGCGAATGTGACAAAGTGCATACTGAAAACCAGTTTAGATTCAGTAAACCCACCTGTAACCCAACAGACTGATAAGACTATTCACAACCTCGAAATTTATCTTTCAAATAGCAGCCATTTTAGATCCTGCATCTATGATCGCCGAGAGGTCCAATGCATAGCAGGTCGTTTTGGCTTATCTCCGGAGCGAATTCGCTGTGAGCTTAGAAGGCTCGGCTATCAATTGACCAATAACGGTCACGGCCGAATGATCTGGAAGAGTAAGGAAGGCGAACGCATGAATCATAACAAAAGGATCGCCTCCTTGGAGGATTATATTGCCAAATGCGAAGCCAGACAGCTACAATTTTTTGATAGATCTGAAATTGGCAGGATCGCGAAAATAAATGGAGTAGACCGCGACTGTGTTAGAACTGCACTGCGACGCAGAGGTTATAAATTGAGCAAAAACACCCACAACATCGTTGTTTGGATCAAGGCGCGGGACATTTGATTTGATAGAAGGTACGAAAAAGCATTTATACTCCCGAGCCGATGTAAACTCTGCCCAATGGCATGGGTTTACAGAACCGCTGCGTTGCGGTCCGATTTGGCCATCATCCGCCCAAAATTAGGGGCCAGTAAGGGAATACCGGCCCCCTCTATCCTCTTTTCACCTGCATTTTATGATCATTGCAGCGCGCAAAATAGCATAAGGCCCGGCAGTTCTCTGTAAAGATGACTGCAAAAAGATGCACCCTGCAGCAAGCCAGGGGTTATTCATTCAAGAAACCAAAAAATATATATTTGGGCTGCGACCTAGGCAGCTTTTTTGCTTCCCAAAGCAACCATGGCTATGCCAGCGGCTGCAACACATACATCCCCAATAACCATCATCATAGTATTGCCGCCTGATGTGAATATCGCGGCGATACCTCCAATAAACAATACTGCACTCACCATGCCACTTGTTTGCATTTCTTTTCCCTCCTCATTATTACGCACAATTGTAAGCCCATGTGATTGGTTCGGGTTTACATTTACATGGAAGTATAAATGCTTTATCGTTGAATGCAAAGTCGTCTAAACCACGCTTTTGCATTCCTGCTCCGTATACTGTCTCTCTAACCAGCTTACCCCGAATAGGAATGCTGCGGAGACCGTCATGCCAAGCAGAGGATACGTCTGGCCCAGGAAGATCGCAGTTACTCCGCCTCCCAGCAGCGCTCCCAGCGCGCCGGAAGGCGTAAGGCCCAGCCGCTCTCTGTAAAATCCGGCAATAACCGGTAAGAGCAGACCACTGGTAAAGACGGTATAAGCGATAAGCAGAGTCTTGATGATGCTGGGCAAGGAAACCGCTAATGCCAAAGCCAAGAGCCCTATGATTAACACAAAAAGCCTTGACATGGCCATCAGCTTCTCTTCACCAGAAGCCGGCCTTGCCTTTCTGTAAATATCCAGAGTTAGAATGGAAGTAGCAGTCATCAGGCTAGTGTCTGCTGAGGACATGAATGCCGCCAGGAGAGCTGCGGCCACCAGGCCTTCCGTGGCGGGCGACAGAAGCCCTGTCAGGAGCACGGGAATGGCCTGCTCAGGTGATGCGCCAGGGTAAAGCGACCGGGCAAAAATGCCCAGGGATGTGATCAGGAGGGCCAGGGGAATGAGAATGACGGCTGCGATCGCCGCTGATATCTTTGCTTCTCTCGGGGTATGGGCAGAGAGCAAACGAGAATACATATCCGGCCCGACCAGGTACGCCGAGCCGACGACCAGTAGCATGGAAAGTACATCCCATCCGCCCATCTCTGCCGAAGTGGGAAAGCTCTGGCGAAAGAGCAATCCGGGTCCGGCTGCCTCAAATGCTCTGAAAAACAGGACGATTATTCCTGCTAATATTATCATGAGCTGTACCAGGTCTGTCCTTATCACCGAGCCCTGTCCTCCGTGTGCTGTGTAGAGCACGAAGACGGCCGTACATGCTGCCATGAATAGGGTCTCGTTTCCTCCGAATACGGCGCCAAGAACTTTACCGCAGGCCACAATCTGCACGGCAATGACTCCCACCCAGGAGATAACAATGAGAGCGGAGGCGACAAACCTCACGCTTTCCCCATAAAATGATCCTACCAAATCGGGCAGAGTGCTGCATCCGCTAGCTCTTACTTTCTCGGCAAAAAAAGTCGCCAGCACCAGCAGTCCAGCCGTACCGGAGAGCATCCACCATGCACCCGGCAGGCCTTTGCTGAAGCCCAGGCCCGTCATGCCAAGAGTTGCCGAAGCACCAATGATGGTGGCACAGAAAGTGCCTGTAAGAAGAACCAGTTTTATGCTCCGCCCCGCCAGGTGGAAATCCTCCAGTCCTTTCAGGCGGTGCCCCCAAGCGCCGATGGCAAGCATCCCCATCAAATATATTACTATTACGACGGCAGCCGGATTCATAAACCATGCCTCACGAAATTGTAAACTCTTTTTCGCGAATAAGGTTTACAATACTATTAAGCTTTTGCTGTAGCTGTAACCGCAGTGCCGATTAATAATTGAAATTGATAAAAGAAAATAGAGGGCCAGTACCTTTTTTTGGCTGGCCCTCTATTGTAGGCCGGATAGTGGATAAACCCCACCACAATTTCGGTGTAAACCCATGGCGTTGGGCATAGTTTACGTGAGCTTGGAAGTATAAGAATTTTTGCTTGGGTACCTGTCTTATTCCCTTGCCTTGATTTGTCTTTCCATGAGATTTGATTCAAGCTTGCCACAAACAAGACAGCTGATTGTGTTAGGGATTTTGCCCTCAAGCCAGGCGATCAATAATTCCTCCGTGGAGAACTCAGCCCCACAGCCGATACAATGAATCATTCTTCCTTTTGTCATTCAGGAAATGGTTTTTGGACCAGGGGCCTTATCAATGCTATCCTTGGATGGAATTCCAGGTATGATCACGTTCGCTTAGGGCGCATCAAAGGATATCGGCCTGACTCGTTTTAGAGTTCGACGCCTCGCCAAAATGTAAAGCTTCTAGATAATGATTGAGGGAATGGTATCCTATTCAGATATACTTAGAGCAAAGCTATTGATTTTTCTTCGCGAAGGACCAATTTGAGGATATTCTTAATCAGCTGTGTCTCGCATGTTCCGTCCTGCTGGCGACGGTGTGCACCGCTGCCGTTTGACTTCGGAGTTCCAATTCGTGGATTGACACGATAAAATAGAGAAAATAGTAATGCAGATCCTGGCACGAGCCAGGATCGAAAAGAACAAGTTTATCTAACGCCTGCTCTGCTATCAGACCATTTGTTGAACACGTATGGCAGTATGACTGTGCTCGCACCGAATATTACCAAAGCGATTAATTGATCCATGATGTTAGGCATTTTTTTCACCTCCATTTAGGGCATCGGATACGCTAGACTTGGGCCCTATCATCCAGCATCCCACATAAACTTTGTGCTTTCTCATGCTTTGAAAAGTAGTGGTGCATGCATTTTTGATTCGTAATATCTCGGTTGGCCAGGCAAAATAGGGATGAAGGGATGAGTTCGAGGTCAATCCCCCTAGGAATGAATCCTGCGATAATGAATTCTTTTTGAATTACTCTTCCTTTAAGTCTGACCCAATAGTACCGATATGACGATGGCAGCCACCCAAAATCCTACCCACAACGGATACACACCCAACTCCTGTTGACCAATCTTCATTTTCTTGTTCCTCCTGATTTGGTAATTTTTCCTTTTTTCCAAATTCATCTTTTTTCTTAGTATTTATCATTTTCGAGTTTTCTGGAATAAGTATTGATATAGAGGAACTCATAAGGATTGAAAAATGAGGTGCCGCGAGAAAAATGCCTGGCCCAAAATACACGAAAATAGAGATAACCCCAGAAGCCTTTCTGGCTCTGGAATCTGAAACTATTCTTCAGAGCAAGACCCTGAAGAAACTCGCGTCCGAACTAATACTGAATGGGGTTTCTGAAGCGTCCCTGGATTTTGCTCAAAGAGCCTTGGCCGCCAACATGGCCAGCCAAAAGTCAAGCGAAAAACTGGTAAAAGTGATCAAGGATATCGGTACTTCTGGGATAAAATTTGATGCGATTTTTTTAGAGATCATTGAAAATATGATAAAAGAGAAAGAATATCTGGAAACAATGTTGTACGTTGCCCAGCATACTGCTTCAATGCAGCGCGATGAACTTCACCGGGTGCTGACGATCTGTGAATATCATAAGCTATCCAATGCCCACAAAGCAAATATTGTTAAAAATTTGAATGATATCGAATCAGGCAATTGCAAATTCCAATAATATAGGGCGAAGGCCGGAAAGCCGGCCTTTTCAGCCTACATCATTTAAACATTTCAACAGCAGCAATTACTACTATCAATATAGCAGCAGCAGCCATAACCAGGTTTCTAACCTCGATGTGCATCACTTGTTCTCTCATATGCTTGGGTCTATGAGTGACTACCTCATGGATCCAAACCTCATGTTGCAGCATTGCGTCGCTCTTTACTACTGTCATAAATCTTACCTCCTTTTGCAGGGCGCTGGAATAACCATGCCTTGCTCTGTTATTACTCTTCAGTAGAAAAACTTTGCCAGGCAATAGATCTGCGGCCAGGAATTGTTCTGTAAACCTCTGCATCCTTCTGGATCATGCCTTCTGCCGCAAGGATGCGCAATTCAGACGCTATTGACTCGCTCCTCTGCCGAAACTGGTCAACTACCAGCTTCTCCAGATCTTTTTTGGCAACGCTTTTCCCTTTGCCGATCCCTGGACAAGTGGGATTATAACCAATGCTAAGGATGAGATCACCTTTTGGCGTTGACTCCTCTTCCACCCGGAATGGGAAGAGCCTGCAAGCCCTGGGTCGCACTGGATAAACGGTGCATCTCTCCTCGTAGAATACGCAGGTGGTATCCCCCTTGCTCTTCATGACCGGAATGTCCAGGATCACCTTCTTTCCTCCTTCCTTGGCCCGGACGAATTTACCGTCGTACTCGTAGAGCGTGTCCACGAAATCCTTCGCGACGAGCCCTGTTTTGCGGCTTATGCGTTCGATGTCCTCTTTCGTCAGGTAGATGAGATTGGACTTCTCCCAGAACTCCTTTAGCTGTTCCATGGGAACCAGGTCCTCAAACTCCGATGGCCTTTTATGACGGCAACAGGAGCCGCATCTCTGGCACATGAATTTGATATCTTCAAACGCAGTTTGCACAACAACGCGAGGCAAAGAAACCTCAAAAAGAGGAAAAAAGAAGGCGCTTAAAGCGTCTTCTTATAGGGATGGTCGTCGGTCAGAACCTTCAGCCCGAGCTCCTCAGCCGACTCTGCCTTGAAGATGTCCACCATGGCGGCAGCCGGGAAGATCATGGGTGCGTTCTCGATGGGGCCGTACAGATAGAAGTCTGCGCCCAAGATGCCTGCCACCAGGTTGGCCCCGATGTCCACAGGTGCAAAGGCTTCCTTGTGCTCTTTCTTCCATCTCTTCATCCAGTCCCAGGCGGAGGCTGCATTGTGGAAGCCTGCGCCCACGGGAAGGCCCAGTTGAGCCTTGACGGCGATGCATGCCCTGTAGGTAGCACCGGAGCCGTTGCCCAGAGGCATGGCCGCCACATCCAGGAGAATCCTGGTGATGCCGCACTCTTTGGCGTAATCCAGCATGCCCTTCTTGGCGCCGCCGGCTGCCTTGGTCAGGATGTTCATCTTGCCAACGGTTCCCTTCTCCATGGCATTGAAGGCCAGGACGATAGCGGCATCGAGGTCGCTGTCCTTGACGGCCTGCAGCTCCTCTGGTGTAATGGAGGCGTTGATGGAGTTATGGATGGCCTTGTCGGCTACGCCTATCTCAGAGGCGTACTTGACGCCGAAGGCGCGCACCGACGGTGCAGAGGAGTCGATGAGGAATGGGTAATCGGATATGCCCACAAACCAGTCGATCTCCTTCTTCATGGCCTCATCACTCTCTGCAACAATCTGGTTCATACAGGAGTTGCCGGTGATGTCGCTCATCTCAACCTGTTTATTCCAGAGCCTCTCTGCAGCTGCCGCGTCAAAGACTCCGTGCTCCGGATCGGATACGATCTTGTGCCTGGCATAGAACATGGTGCCTATGCAGCATGTGGGGTACTCTCCAGGCTGGCCCCCAACCTTGAACTTGCCAAACTCGAAGACCTCTTGCTTCCTATCAAACTTAAACACTTAAATCACCCTTGTCCAGTTACCGGCATATACGAACAGCACATATGCCAGTATAATGATCAATCCTGCGCAAACACCGTAGGCGGTACCTAGATCCCTGCCGATAGACTTGCCTGCCCGCAGGAACTTCTCGCCTGAGTAGAACTCGATCTTCTCATCGATCTTATCCAACCTGGCCATAAGCTGGTTGAACTGTTCCGGATCGACAACCGCGACGGGTACTACCTGTCTTCCTTCTTCAGCCATGGCTCACAGCCCCCCCTGAAATATGAAGAACGGCCCGATCATCATCAAGAGTGCGATGATGAAACCGGTGAAGAATCCCATCGAAACGGTGGAAAGAACTCCTGAGCTCATTTTCGTCTCTCTGGCCAGGAGCTGGCCCTTATACTTGATGTCCTCTACAATGTCATCGAAGTACCCTTCTTGGGTCATGACAACCGTGGGATATCCCTGGCCGTAGACAACCTCTTTCTCCTCTGCCATTTCTAGATCCCTCCTTTGGGTGCGATCCTCAGGATTAAGCCGAAGAGGATCAGGACAATGGTCATGCCTAGGGCAAGGCCTTCCATCTTTCCTGCATAAATGCCCGCTTGCAGCTTGTTGAGGAGACCATCGACAGTAATTGCGGATTGCTGAATTCTGATTCTGTCTCTGATCTCGACAACTTCGGCTGCCAATGGCCTGGGTCCGTGATCTTCCTCTTCGTCTCCGCCTCTGCTGATCTCTATTCTCATGGGCTCGACGTCTAAGGCCCCCGGATCCTTGGAGACCAGCTCCTGGATCTTGGCCTTGATAGCGCCCATGTCCTCGGTGTCCATCATCATGATAGGCTGGACCTGCGTTTTGATCCGCTCTATGGACTCCTCGTTCAGGTTCTGGATGAAGGGAATGGCGCCCGTGGCCCCGACAATCTTTCCCTCCTTATCTATACCGTCTTTGAGGAAGGCTTCTACAGCCTGGCCGGTGATATGCCCTTTGACCTCCATTCCCGTAATGATCAGGTATCTGATGTTGGGATTGGAGACCAGATTAGCGGTCATCTTCTCTATTCCGATGTTCTCTGTCTTGCAGGGTCCAACCAGACCGGCACCGGCAGCGAACAGCTCGGAGGCCTTGAGATGCGATCCGCAGGTACAGACGGCCACCGGGCTTTCCGGATTTCCAACTTCATACTCGCCTGTGATCAGCGGCCAAGGATCGGTAGGCTTCTTCTTAAGCACCATCTCACATGCCTCCCGTATGCGTTACTGCGGCTCTTACTATCGCGATTCCTTCCGGCGTGGCGAACAGCGAGCTGATCAGGATGACGAATGCCACTACCAGGCCGATGATTAAGCCCGCCCAGATGTTGGTGTAGAGGCCGCCGATGTAAGAGGCTTTGCCTCTGTTGGCGTAGGACTCCATGAGTTCGCTGTCCGGCCCCAGTTGGTTCATCATATCCTGCGCTATCCTGTCCAGCCTCTCAATCTTAGGATAGAGCGGATCGAGCGCGTACTGAACGACGTCCTCCCTCTCCTGTGAGACTGTTCCCTTGATTGGGTCAAATAGCAGACCCAGTTCAGGTGATACTCTAACAACTCCCATTTTCTCCTCCTCCTTATAGCGCGCTCGGGGGCAGAAGCCCGGTTCCTACCACTGCGGCAGCATCTCTCTTTGCCAGTCTGAAGTACCAGACAAAGAAGTAGTACCAGAGTGCAAAGCCCACTACTATCGTCAGCATTGCCGGAGCAAATCCGATCGTCACTATGGAGCATATGCCAAGTCCAAACATGGCCAGTCCGCCGACCATCATACCATCGATGAGCGTCCTGTCCTGCTTCTCATCAGGTCCCAGGTTGGCGTTGAACGGATGGAATAGGGCCATGCCTCCCAGGATGAAGATGACTGCCAAAAAGCCGGTGTTGTAAACGGTGGCGATGATCTCGTTGTACGATAGAGATCCGGATAGGCTAACGCTCCAGGCAAGTACTGCCATGGTGCATGCGCCGGAGCCGTCCATCAGTCCTTCTTCCATGATGGGGATGTTGAATTTCATTACCTTATTACAGAGGGTGCCAACGACATACCCGAAGATCATGGCATAAACCAAAGTAATGATTACACCGCCCCACTCGAATCCGATCCTACCGGCGATGTTCAGGCCGAACACGGCAGCCACACACGCCATTCCCGTGCACAGCATTCCCATGGCGGGTACTCCTGTACCGAGACCATAGGAACAGATTCTGCGGATGGAGTTTGCTCCCCACAGCACTGCAAATAAGGCTGCAATGCATCCTATGAAGGAGAATACCTTCGTTCCTGTCATAGCGTTAAGGCCCACAGTCAGATATATTCCAACTACTGACCCGATTATGCCGTACATCCTCAGTTGCTTGGGCTCCAATTTGAATCCTTTTAGCTGATCCATCTTAAGCACCTCCCAAGGGCTGGATAAGCACCGTCATAATAGCCAAGAGTATTCCTGCAACCAAGCTTGCCTTGAATGCCAGGGGCCACTTCTTGAACTTGGGGTCGTGGAATCCTTCGATAGTTCCCTGAATGTTCCAGGAGGGAATTACAGCTTGCACGAAGAATATGCCTATGGCGAAGATAGCTGCTTGCGCAGGATTCCCGCCGATTTGCAGACATGGGTAGTAGATCATGGCTCCTCCGACGCCGCCTAAGAGAGCGCCAATGGTGCCGCTCACGAAGCATACCGTGGGGATGCCCTGACCTACCGTTCCCGGAGCCACATAAGGCGGCTGGGGAAACATGGTTATGGGGTCGTAGTTGACCTTGGCCGAGGCATAAGGACAGCCAACGGCGTAGGAGTAGATGAAGTCGCCAGTCAGCATTGTGGCATCCATCATGATCATGGAGCCCACAGCGCCTGTAGCCAGAATCGGCCAGATATTATCTGTGACAGACATCATCAAACCGGCGGATAATAGACCGGTCAGACCCGAGCCTGCTGCCAGGGTAACCGTACCTGTACCGATACCTGTAGCCTGCGCCATAGCTGCCGGCGCGCCGCCCACAGGCACAAAATGTACGCCTACGCTCACCAGGAGACCTCCAACTACGATCTCCAGCATATAAATGAGCATATTAGTATCAAAGACAAGGCTCATGCTGCAATGTCCCCCTTATAGCCTGGATATGGCCCGTACTTCTTCCTCGCGGAGATTTCCATATAAAGATTATATAAGTTCATAGCAAGTACAAAGAAACATCCCATCGCGATGGCATAAGTTGCCTGGGTAACGGGATCAAAGACCGTTGTTCTCCAGTTGTCCAGGAACACTGTCAGGCCAAAGCCTAGACCCGTGCACGGACCGCCGAACTTGGCGCAAAACCATGCGTTATCAATAGAATTTCTCAGGCCAGCTTCTGCTTTCCTGACGATCTGTCCGGAGAGCATAGTGTTGAGGCCCTGTCCGAAAAGCCTCCACTGGAACTCGCGCTCGCCACCGTAGTGAATATCACCCACAGATGATCCGATAGCTCCCACAGTTATGCCCCAAATGAGGCCAATAACGGGAATCGGGAAGGGATGATGTGGCGTGAGCACGTAGACCTGAATAATTGCTATCAGGGTTATGCAAAACGACGTTATCCACACATGCGCCATGATGGAAGGCGTTGTGTACCTGATAATATCCAGGTATATCCACTGATTGAACCTGGCCTGGCTGGCAGACCGTCCTAGGTAAGCGCTAAGAGACATAACGCCGTCGAATAGAGCGGCTAATGAAGCACCAGCAACTGCTGCAAAGAGCAAAGGCATATGATAGCCTTCGATGAGCACATAAGCCATGAGACATGCAACCGCACACCACAAAGCATTCGATGGTGGCTCGCCTGCAATGGCCTTATTATAAATCCGGTGGGGATTTCCTACCTGGGCAGCCAACTGAACTTGTGAGTTGGGATTGCTTTGAGAACCAATATCCGAATCGATATCCTCAGAAGCACCCGCAACAAACGCAAGAGCACCAGCCGCAGCACAGATCCCCATGCCAAATGCGTCCATGTATTCCTCCTCCTTTTCATTTCACCAATTTCATGCTGTTTCAGGATAAAATTGGCTATGACGCTCTCGGTATCAATTACCTAAACTTATAAACCTTTCGCGATGGCAGACAGGGAAAATATCTTGCTCATCGCTATCTAATGCAGGTGAAACAAAGTGACAACAGGACCTTTATGGCAAAAAAGTGAGCTATGGCCCACAAGAAAGGCAAAAACACAATTGTTAACTTACCAGGGTTCTCTCTTCGCACCCATTTTGTAGCCGATGATATTTGTAACCCGGTGCAGTACAGGGGTTATTAGTAATACTATTAATATTATAGTAATAGTAAAATGCTGCATAAACCAGTCCGGTGCAATGATCAATGTGAGAAGCCAAGCTCCAATGACAAAATCGAGCTGATCTATGATAAAAAGGGGTGCACCGCGCTGCAGACCCATGCGGCGCTTGAAGAATGCCGCCACGATATCTCCCAGCATCGCTCCCAGGGAGAGGGCCAGGAGAATGAATAATTGCTCATAGCCGCTGCCAAAAGTTGGCAGGCCGACATAGGGTGCGACCATGTTTTGCAAGAGCCCGGCCAGAACGCCGCAGACGGTTCCCGCGAAGGTTCCCCGAAAGGTCTTGCCGTCGCCCAGTATGCGCCGCCCGTCCGAGAAGATCCGGCCCCCATCCAGAGGCATGCCTCCGCCGAAGAGTGCGGCACAGTTATTGGGTATGTATGCGGGCAGCATCAGCCAGAAGGCAATGATCAGGGCATTCATTCGTATTTCCTGAATCGTTTTCGCGTTCTCTCCCTTATATCAAAGTATCTGATGGACGTTTGGATTTTGGATCGAAACAGTTAAGTTCAACCTCTGCAACCTAAGGGGCGGGCGTCGATGGTCTAGTGGTTATGACTTGGGCCTTCCAGGCAGATTTTGATTCTCTGCGAAGCAAGCCTACAACCCGGGTTCGAATCCCGGTCGACGCACTTCTTTTTTGATTGAATTTTATTCTTACGTTGAATGCCGAATTATTTTCGCTAGATTTATATCCTAGTTTAACCAGTTGTTGATTTATGAATTCCGGTGGGGAGATCTCCAACGCACGAGGATTACTGGCCGAGAAGATCGCAGGAGAGATCACCCTTTCCACTAGTCCTGGTGATACCCTGAGGAAATGGCGCAGAAACTTCGCCATAACCCAGACCGATCTGTCCAATCATATGGGCATGTCTCCTTCCGTGATCTCTGATTATGAGAGCGGCAGGCGAAAGTCCCCCGGCATAATGATCGTGAGCAAGATCATTGATGCGCTCCTGCGCATAGATGAGAGCCGCGGCTGCAATGTTCTGCGCGCCTACGAAAACATGTGGGGCGACATTTTAGGCCTGGACTCCATCTGCAGCGTCTGCGAGTACCAGGATCCCATCCACCTCGCGACCATTGTCGAAAAACTGAATGCCGATGTCATCTTCGGCCGCACGGATATCACCATCTGGGGCTATACGATAATAGATAGCATGAAGGCCATCATTGAGATGCTTCCCGACCAGTTCCAGAAGATCTACGGACGCAGCACGGCTCGTGTCCTGATATTCACGGGCGTTCACTCGGGCAAATCGCCCATGGTGGCGGTGCGGGTCAGCAACCTCAAGCCCGGCGCCGTAATCTTGCAGGGGATAATGCCGTCCGAAGTTAGTCCCATTGCCATTAGAATCGCCCAGATCGAGAATATTCCTCTTTTAACGACACATTTTTCCGTTGACGATATCTCTAGTGCTCTGAGCAAAGGGTGAAATCTCTTGGTCTCTGGTATTGTAAGTTATGGGGTCTATATCCCGCGATTTCGCATAAGGCTGGACGAGATTGCTCGGGTTTGGGGGGACGGAGAAGAGATCTCAGAGGGTCTGCAGGTCTTCGAGAAATCCGTGCCCGATCTGGATGAGGATACGGTGACCATAGCCGTGGAAGCGGCAAGAAATGCCTTGCAGCGCGCCAGAATTGATCCGAAAAGGATCGGTGCCATTTATGCCGGCTCGGAGAGCCATCCTTATGCCGTGAAGCCCACCGCCACTATAGTTGGCCAGGCCGTATGCACCTCATCCTCTTTTACGGCTGCGGACTTCGAGTTTGCCTGTAAAGCGGGCACCGCTGCCCTTCAGGCGTGCCTGGGCCTTGTCAGCTCCAATCTAATTGATCTGGGCCTGGCCATAGGCGCGGATGTGAGCCAGGGCGCTCCGGGAGATATGCTGGAATATACGGCCGCAGCCGGTGGAGCGGCCTATCTGATAGGAAGCAAAGATGTGGTCGCAGAGATCGAGGGCACTTATTCTTTCACAACCGACACCCCTGATTTCTGGAGACGGGAAGGCATGGCCTATCCGGAGCATGGGGGAAGATTCACGGGCGAGCCGGCCTACTTCAAACATGTGACTGGTGCTGCGCGCGGCCTACTGGAACGGCTGGGCAGCGCCCCTGAGGATTATGATTATGCCGTATTTCACCAGCCCAATGGCAAGTTTCCCGTCCGCGTGGCCAGGATGCTGGGCTTTTCCAAAAAGCAGATCGAGCCGGGATTGATTGTGCCATTGATCGGTAACACCTACTCGGCGTCCTGCCTCATTGGTCTTGCCGCCACTTTGGACATCGCACAGCCTGGTGAGCGCATCTTTGTGACCAGCTTCGGCTCTGGTGCGGGAAGCGACGCCTTCAGCATAAGTGTGAAAGATAAAATTGATGATATCCGCTGCGGTGCGCCAAGCGTTCGCGACTATATCGGCGAGGCCGAGTATCTTGATTATGCCATGTATGCCAAGCATAAGGGCAAGCTGAGAATATGAGATCCGTATCCATAATTGGTGTAGGCTGCACCAAGTTCGGAGAGCGATGGGATGTCTCTTTGCGCGACATGATCGCTGAGGCCGGTGTGATGGCCATTGGGGATGCCGAGATCACCGGTGAGCAGATCGACGCGCTCTACGTGGGCAACATGAGCGCCGGCCGGTTCATCGAGCAGGAGCACATCGGGGCGCTCATCGCCGACTGCGCCGGCCTCTCCCGCCTGCACGTGCCCTCCACGCGCGTGGAAGCGGCCTGTGCCTCCGGGGGCCTGGCGCTACGTCAGGCGGTGCTGGCGGTGGCCAGCGGCTACAGTGATATTGTCATCGCGGCGGGCGTGGAGAAGATGACCGATGTCTCCACCGGCACCGCCGCCGACGCCCTGGCCGCGGCAGCGGACCGGGAATGGGAGTGCTTCTTTGGCGCTACCTTCCCTGCGCTCTATGCCATGATGGCCAAGCTGCACATGCGCCGCTATGGCACAACCCACGACCAGATGGCCCAGGTGGCGGTGAAAAATCACCACCATGCCTGCATGAATCCCATAGCCCAGTATCACATGGAGATAACCATTGATGATGTGTCTAAGTCTCCTATGGTGGCGGACCCTCTGCATGTCCTGGACTGCTCTCCCATCTCCGATGGAGCGGCGGCATTGGTGCTTGCCCCTACGGAAATAGCGAGACGGTTTTCCGAAGAGCCCATAAAGATCGTGGGCAGTGCCCAGGCGAGCGATACTCTGGCTTTGCATGATCGTCGCGATCTGACCACATTGGACGCCACCGTTCATGCCGGACGCTCTGCCTTCACCCAGGCCGGGATCGAGCCGCGCCACGTTGACGTGGCCGAGGTGCATGACTGCTTTACCATCGGGGAGATCTTGGCCATAGAGGACCTGGGATTTGTGGAGAAGGGCCAGGGCGGCAAAGCCACACAGGATGGTATGACGGCCCTCAGCGGCAGCATTCCCATCAACACCTCCGGAGGGCTGAAGGCCTGCGGCCATCCCGTGGGCGCTACAGGAATAAAGCAGGCCTACGAGATCGTCCTGCAACTTCGCGGGAAGGCAGGCAAGCGTCAGGTGGATGAGGCGGAGGTGGGCCTGGCCCACAATGTGGGCGGTTCGGGCGGAACGGCCCTGGTCCACATATTTTCGAGGTGATGATGACAAACCAAGCACCCAGATTCTGGAGAAGCATACCGCAAAGATACAATCTTTCCGGGACACACTGCACTTGCTGCAATGAATACTTCTTTCCTCCCAGAAACCTCTGCCCTAACTGCCGTCGCGGGGCACATTTAGAGGATTACACCTTCAAGGGAACGGGCAGTGTCATCACCTACACTACCATCTATACTGCCACCGAGGATTTCGAGAGGCTGACGCCCTATAACCTGGCCATCATCCAACTGGATGAGGGGCCCAAGATTACCGGTCAGATCGTATCCAGCTCAGCGGGTGTGAAAATCGGCATGCTTGTACGGCCTGTATTTCGCATACTGGGAAAAGAGGGTGACAAGGGCATAATCTACTACGGTACCAAGTTTGCGCCTCTGCTGGAGACTGGCTGCTCGGACGAAAACGCTAAAGGATAATCTTTACCGAATAGAGACTCACTCGAAACAGCGAGGGACCTGATGATTTTACCCAAAGAAGAAATCTGTTCTGTCCATCTTCGGGCCGCCCTCTTCTGCGCTGAGAAGGAAGGGTCCGGTCTTGATGACATTCTCTCGTTCTTTTATATCGCTAAGCATTCGGGAGAGTCCATTTCTCTCTTCTGCCTGCATAACTAGAAAGAAGCTATACTCTCCAAAGAGACGATAGACGTCCCTTACTTCCGGCCTTTTTTGCAGATTGGCATAAACCGATCTTTCCTGGCCAGAGCTAACTTTGATCATTGTCATTCCAAATAACATTTACCTGATTCCCCCACAGGAGCAACTAAGAAATAAGTTCGAGGATTTATATCTTTTGCTCATTTGAGGATAATTGAGAAGGCCACGCGAAGGATGTAAATATTTTGCAGCCGGATATAGAAAACATGACCCTCGTATCCCTATGCTTTGAGGTCCACCAGCCGCTGCGGCTCAAGAAAAATTTCTTCTGGGATCGCTCCCCCCTAAGGGAGGCTGTGCCCAATTTGCGGGAGTTTTATTTCGATGATTCCGAGAATCGGAGGATCTTTGAGCGCGTATCCGACAAATGCTATCTGCCTGCCAACGAGGTGATCTTGGAGTGCATTAGAAAGCATGAGGGATCGGAGAGGCCCTTTAAGGTCGCTTACAGCTTCTCTGGCGTCTTCCTGGAGCAGTGCCGTGCCTACCGTCCCGAGGTTTTGGACTCCTTTGTCAAGCTGGTGGAGACGGGCGGGGTGGAGGTGATGGGGCAGACCTACTATCACTCTTTGGCCAGCCTCTTCGAGGATAAAAGCGAATTTTTCGAGCAGGTCAAGATGCATAAGGAGCTTATCTGGGACATTTTTGGGCTCTATCCTACTACCTTCGAGAATACGGAGCTGATTTACAATGACGAGATTGCGGGAATGGTCGAGAGCATGGGATACCGGGCCGTCTTCACCGAGGGCGTGGTGGCCGACCCCAATTACGTTTACCGGCCACCCCAAACCGGCATATCTTTGCTGCTTCGTAATTTCAAGCTCACAGACGACATAGGCTTTCGCTTCTCCTCGCGTAGCTGGGAAGAGTACCCTCTCACTGCTGACAAGTATGCCAACTGGCTCGCCGCCACCCCCGGCCAGTGCATAAACATCTTCTGCGACTATGAGACCTTTGGCGAGCATCAGTGGGCGGACACGGGCATCTTTGAGTTCCTGCGTGTTCTGCCAAAAGAGGTTCTCCGGCATGAGAACCTCCGCTTTGCCACGCCTGCCGAGATCGCCCGCGACACTCCTCCAGAAAGAGAGTTATCTGTGCCAAATTATGTCTCCTGGGCGGACCTGGAGAGGGATACGAGCTGCTGGCTGGGAAATGCCTTGCAGCAGGCCTGCTTCATCTACCAAAAGCGACTCGAAGCGCCGGTCAAAGAGAGCCGGGATCCAGAGCTTCTGCAGATTTGGAGGACGCTTCTCTTATCCGATCATCTCTATTACATTTTCACTCACGGCGGGGGCCCAGGAGAGGTGCACAGCTACTTCAGCCCCTACGGCATCCCTTATGATGCCTCCGTCACTTACTTTAGCGTTCTATGTGACCTGCACTACCGTCTTAAGATGAGGACCCACCTGGCCGATTCACCCTTCCGTTTTGCCACAGACACGGATCAGTTCACGGGAGAGGTTGCCTGGAGCTTAGCCGGCCTGCAAAATATTTTAAAAACCGTATCTATCGAATCACTGCACTATCATAATAGCCGGGGGGACCTGGCCATCTGGGCCGCGACCAGCCTCGCAGATGCGCCTCTGGCAGAGCGTATGGCTAAATTAAAGAGCATCAAGGGGGAAAGACTGCGAAAAGGCCTGTTGAAGGCAGTAGATGCCGCCCTCTTGGGGGGCAAATGATTAGTTATGTTGAGGGCGCGGGCCGGGAGTGGCTGCTGGCCAACGATCTAGGCGGCTATGCCTCCGCCACCATAGTAGGCAGCAACACGCGGGCCTATCACGGCCTTCTTGTGGCGGCGCTGGAGCCTCCCGCGGACCGCTGGCTTTTGCTCAGCTCCCTGGACGAGGAGATCGCAGGCATTTCTCTGGCCAATCATCAATATCCTGGAGTGATTCATCCCCAGGGATTCAAATACCTGCAGGAGTTTCGTTCGGATCCCTTCCCTCGATTATGCTATCAAGTGGGCAGTACCTGCATCGAGAAGACCGTTTTCATGATCCGTGGTGAGAACACCACCATCATCAGCTACAAAATTAAAAATGGGCAGGGAACGTTTGCCATCGTTCCCCTGGTGCACAGCAGGAGCTTTCACGCTGCATCCCCTCTGCCGCCCCTGGGCCAGGAGCCTCTTGGTGCGGGAACGATTCTCCGATCACGTCTTCGCCCGGACATCCGCCTCACTCTATTCTCGGACGGGCTTGCCTATGTGCCGCAGGAGATGATTTACCATAACTTCGAGTACGAAGAGGAACGATTGCGGGGCTTAGCCTGGAAGGAGGACCTCTTCACGCCGGGCCATTTCGAGATCGAGCTATCGGGAGACTCCGCCTTTGCCATTGCTGCCTCTACCTGGAGGACCGGCATGCCGGACTGGCGGGCAGAGCAGAAAAAAGAAATGGAGCGTCTGGAAAAGATAACCGCCCCCATTCCGGATCTGGCAAAGGCCGCAGACGCCTTCCTGGTGAAAAGAGATCAAGGCATGAGCCTCATCGCCGGATACCACTGGTTTGATGATTGGGGTAGGGACGCCATGATCTCTCTGCCTGGCCTCTTGCTCTCTACAGGACGCTTTGAGGATGCCAGGCAGGTCTTGAAATCCTTCGCAAAAGCAATGAACGATGGCGTTTTGCCTAACGATCTGGGGGCCGGCTCTTACAACACCGTGGACGCATCCCTGTGGTTTGTTCGGGCCGTATGCCGCTATTTTGAATATTCTAAAGACCGGGAGTTTGTCGGGCAGCTCTGGCCCAGGCTACTAGAGGTGTTTCGTCGCTATTCTCGGCCTGGAGAGGACTTTGGAGGGTGCGAAGATGGTCTTATCATATCCGGGCCCGCGCTCACCTGGATGGATGCTCGTCTGGATGGCCGGCCGGTGACATCGCGAGCCGGAAAATGCTGCGAGATAAATGCCCTCTGGTATTCTGCCTTGCGAGATATGCAGAAGCTTTGCGAGGCTTTAGACAAATCAGATGCGGGGTTTACAGAGCTGGCCGAAAGGGTACGCCATAGCTACCAGAGGTTTTGGAATAGTGAGACCGGGTGCCTTTATGATGTAATTGACCATGAGGATGCATCCATCCGTCCCAACCAGATTATCGCGGCAGGAATTCCCGATCTGCTGCCTCTGGTTATGAGAACGAGCATTCTTGATGTTGTAACAAGGGAATTGCTCACGCCTTACGGACTAAGAACACTCTCACCCCGCGATCCGCGCTATAGAGGCAGATACGAGGGCGATCCTCATCGCAGAGATGGAGCCTATCACCAGGGCACCGTCTGGCCCTGGCTCATGGGGCCGTACATTGATGCACTGCTCTCTGTGAACGGCAGATCCGGGCCGGTCCTGGCAAAGGCCAGAGAGCTTCTCAGGCCCTTGATAAACATGCATGCCGGCGGGATTGACACAATCCCCGAGGTCTTTGACGGCGACTGCCCCCAGCGTCCGGGCGGATGCATCTCTCAGGCTTGGTCGGTGGCAGAGGTGCTGAGGGCCTGGGAGATGTGCAATTGAGAAAATGTCATACAACTTGCACAAAGACGGCGGCATAAAAAGAAAATTAAGCCTCGGACGGGATTCGAACCCGCGACCTCGTCCTTACCAAGGACGCGCTATACCGGGCTAAGCTATCGAGGCGCCAAGAGCCCTTTGTGCTACTCACCCTTCAAGAACCTTTCGGTTAGATTTCCCAAGATCCGGCGACCTGGGCCTTTCCGGCAATTGCACAAAAAAAGAGAAAAAGGATATCTAGCTGCCGTGTTTTCTTGCCAATTCATAAACGTCTTCCGTCCTCTTGGCGATGCGATCCCAGCTAAACTCGGCATCGATCCGGCTGCATCCTGCCCTTGCCAGCTTCATCATCTCCTCGGGATTGGCCAGCAGCCGGTTTATGCACCAGGCGATGGACTCCGGCTGAATGTAGGCCAGGAGGCCGTCCTCGAAGTTGTTAATTATGCTCACCGCCTCCGTCGCCACTACCGGTTTGCAGGCATCCCAGGCTTCCAGTACCACAACGCCGAAAGGCTCGTTTCTGCTGGGAACGCACATGAGGTCGCAGGCATTGACCAGCTCCTCTTTCTCGGCGCTGGAGGTGTATCCCAGGAACCGGCAGGCATCCGCTACGCCAAGCTCGCGAGCTCTCCTCTCGCAGTCCTGCCTCATGTCACCCTCCCCCATGAAGACAAAACGAGCATCGGATCGGTTTCTCAAGATACGAGGCACAGCCTCTACCAACAGGTCCGGTCCCTTCTGGATGCTCATCCTGCCGCAGAAGAGCACCATTGGAGCCAGGGGATGAATGGCGTACTTCTCCTTGACCCGGCCGGCGTCCAGCCCCTTTCTCATCTTTCCCATAATGATGCCGTTTGGTATAATGCTGATCTTGTCTTCAGGCAGGCTGTATATCCACATCAACTCGTCTTGCATGCGCCTGGTGGTCACAATCACCTTGGCGGCATCATAGCAGCCCAGCCACTCTCGATGGGAGACCTCCTGAGAGATACCGTGACCGAAGTGGTTTCCATTCCTGCCCCATTCCGAGCTGTGCATGGTCAGAAGGAAGGGCAAGCCAAAGTACTCCTTTATACGGGTTAAAGCGGGCACCGGATGCCAATCATGGCCATGCAATATATCGAATTTGCCAAAGAGATTTTGCACTGCCCCGAAACGATCGTAAAGTGCATCACACATGCGGTTCATCTGAGTCAGGACATCTCCAGAGCCGTCTACATCGGCCCTCTGGTAATGGACGCCATTGATCTTGTCGTAGGACTCAAAATCGCCTCGCCGCGTAAAGATATGTACTTCATGACCCCTTCTAGCCAGCGCTTCCGAGATCTCTGAGACGTGGGGGGCCACCCCACCGACCTTTATTGAGTATAAGCTCTCCCAGGAGAGCATTGCAATTCGCATCTATTCACCAGTATTGTCTTGCCTTGCAGCTAATGGTTATTGATCTTTTATCGGTACGATACGCTTTATGAAATACGTTAGGAATGAAATAATCAAATTCTCATTCTCTATAGCCGGATAATTGATTAACTTTTCGCCGCTTTTAGCTTATGCCTAAAATCCTCGGCGGCCTGCTCTGGGGCAATGGAGTTGATGTACATTCCTGTGCCCCTCTCAAATCCCGCGATTTTGGAAATGGCCGGCTGAATTCTGATGTTGATGTGGTAGCCGAAAGGAAGCTGGAAGATCATGCAGTTATAGGACGGATCGTTCAAGACGGATCGCATGCTCCCCAGGGCCCTTTTTAACAAGGCCGCCAGGCTCTTGCCTTCATCTTCATGCATCTCTCCGAGGTTGGCAAAATGCCTCTTCGGCAAAATCCAGGTCTCATAGGGTGCCTGAGAATAGAAGGGTGCAATGAGAATCCAGTTCTCGTTCTCCTCGATGAGCCGGCATGACTCCTTCTCCTCCGCTACGATATTGCAGAACGGACAACGCGAGGCATGGCTGATGGCATCCAGTTCTCTTTTAATCAGAGGCGGAAGAATGGGAAGAGTGACGAGTTGAGAATGGCTGTGCGATAATGATGCTCCCGCCTCCCTGCCCCAATTCTTGAAGATGGATACATATTTCACAAGGCTGTTGCTACAGTAATGGACATAGCGATCCCGGTAGACCTGGATGAGCATTTCCATGTGCTCCTCTGCATAGTCAGCCGGATTTTCACCGTGCTGGGGACTGTCTACAATCACCTCGTGAAAGCCCTGCCCAGGCAGAGCCATCCATTCTGTCGTGGCGGGCGCAGGGCATGGGACCATGGCTGCGAAAACATTGGGAAAGACACGCATCTCCCAACCGGAAATCCTCTCCTGGCCATCGGATGATACACCTTGCTCAGTGTAAACTGCAACTGCAGGTGGAGTCATCTCCTCGTTTCCCGGACAAAAAGGGCATGCGGTTTCGTTTCCAGGGGCCGTCTTTGCCACCTGGAAATCAGACGGCCTTTTCTTGCGCTCGGCGGCGATGATGCAGTATTCATCCAGAAAGTAATGTCTTCTTAACTCCGTCATCGTCTGCGTTCCCTCTTATCCTCTCTCGTTAAGCCACTTCCTTATAAATCTCAAGGGTCCTCTTTGCGGCTTTCTGCCAGGTGAACTCTTCCAGTACCCGGATCCTGGCGTTCTTTCCCCAGGATTTGAGTCTATCCAGGTCCTCCAGGGCGAGATTGATGCCCCAGGCGATATCTTGGGAATCGCGAGCATTGACATGAACGCCCGTAGGTCGCTCATCGCTCGGGTTTTTCACAATCTCTGCCAAACCGGATGTGCCGGCGGCGCCCACCACAGCCGCCTTGCCCATGGCCCCCGCCTCGAGAGCAACTATGCCAAAGGGCTCATAGATGCTGGGAAATACGCACAAATCCGCCAGAGCATAGTGGTGCATCTTATCCTCGGCATCCAGAAAGTCTGTGACCAGAGTGATGCCGCCCAGTCGTTTCGCCTCGGAAAGAGCCCAGCTCTCCAGGCTGCCCTTGCCCACTACCAACAGCTTCAATTTGGGATGCTTTGCCTGGACGATGGGAATGGCAGAAAAGAGCTGTACAATCCCTTTGACACTCTCCAGCCGGCCCATGAAGAGCACGACTACATCATCCTCTGCATAACCGTATCTTTTTCGGAGGGCCGCTAGCCGTTTGGGATCAGCCCGACCGGGATCGAAAAACGCGCCGTCCACGCCGTGGTAGCATACGCGAACCTTCTTTGCCTCAACTCCCAGGCTGACCAGCTCCTGCTTCATGGCCTCTGAAACGGTAATGATCAGATCCGCTACTTTCGCGCCTTTCTTTTCCAGAGCCACGAGCTGGGGATTGGGATTGTCCGTTCGACCGACCTCCAGGCCATGCACATGGAAAATCATGGGAATACCTTCCCTCTTAACGGCCATAGCTCCCAGGAGGCCGAGCCAGTCGTGGGCCACACAGAGATGGAATGGCCCATTCTCCATGAGTCTCGCCGCAGCTAATTGGTTTAGGCTGAAAAGGTCCAAAAGGAAGTAAAGGCCTTCCCCCCAGGAAAGGGTCTCCGGGGATAGAAATATCTCCAGACCATCCCTGATCGGGACGGTAACCTCCCTGAACACCTCCACACCATTCATATCCTGGTGCCTCTCCAGTTTGTTGTCCCCCAATGTAAAGACCGAGATTCTCTCACCCAGGGAGACCATTTCTCTGGATATTTCATCCACGTACACACCAAGGCCGCCGAAGATCCTGGGCGGAAACTCGATACTCAAGTAGGCAATTCTCATTGTTTTCTCACATCCCGGCTAAGCTACCAGATTCTTGTAATACTCCAGTACCGGCTCATTCCAGCTAAACTGTCTGGCCAAGGAGAAGGACTCTTCGCAGAGCAGCCGGTATTTGACCTCATCATCCAGATAGGTCCAGGTGAAGTAGTCCAGGGCCAGGGCATAATCCAGGACGGTCTCCTGGGGCTGAGCCTCAATGTTGTCCACTATCACCACGCCCCCCATGCCCGGCACGCGGCGTTTGATCTTCTTTAGAGCATCGCTGTATCCTGCCGCCCGGCTGACGATGTTGGGGGTGCCTTCCCGGCCCGCTTCCAGGGCGGTGAGAAGGAAGGGCTCATATTGGGACGGAAATATGCCGGCGACACAGCCGGCCATGATCTCATCCGCGCTCATTCCCAGGCCGCCGTCGTCGGGTCCCACCCACTGAGGATAGAGCAGTGCCGCCACCATTCGTCTGCCTGATATCAGTTCCGATTCATCCAGGCCATGCTCCTTGATCATATTCTCCAGGCGGATCTCGTCGCCCACCAGAACCTCCGGCGTGAGGTTGATGGGAAATCCCTCCGGAAGCTTCTCCTTGTCTTTAGGACCGTGCGCGGCTATCAGGAAGCATACCACCCTTGTCTCCTCGGCATGACGCTGACTGGCTAATCTATGCTTGAGCAGGTGATCCTGAAGCACCAGGGCATCAAGGAGCTGAAGATATCCTTTATTCTCGATCTCTATGCGGGAGATGGTGAAGACCGGAATTATATTCTCGGATTTTACGCACTTGCCGTCGCAGTATTTGTAGAGATTGTCGGTCAGAAACTGCTGGATCCGGGTCCGGCAGCGCTCTTTTTTATCCCAGTCGATCTCCTGCGCCGCCACATCAATTCCATTCCTGATGACAATGCCTTTCATGCGGTAAAAAAGCATGGCCTCTTTCATGGTCGAATCACCCACGAATGTAACGGCATCGGCATAGCGGGCCAGAGCCTCCAATGTGGCAAAGCCTGAAGGCGTGCCTGGCTCCATGTTTGAGTCGCCTTGGGCTACCTTTTGCAGAGATTTATAGCCCGCCGTGCGACCAGGAACCGTGGCGTGCAATGTGCAGACCGATCTAACAGGAACGCCCAGCTTCTTCAGCCTGGCTGCCGCATAGAAGACACCAAACTCATGGCAGTGCATTGCAACTCTCACTTTGGGCATTACCGACTTGGCAAAATCCGAGACTGCCCGGTCGGTATACTTTTGCGCCATCTCTTCCGGGGCGCGCGTCAGGCCTCGCACCAGCTCGGATACGGCATAGGAAAGATTGAGGTAGTGGTTGTACTCAGAGCCATAGTGAGCTCTCTCGAAGTTCATGGAATCCAGGCCCACCAGATCAAAGGCCTCCGTCTTGATGGCGTTATTCTGGGTCATCTCCTGATTATTCCAGCGCACCATGTGGGACTGATAATAATTGGTATTGAAGAGCACATAGCTGATGGGAACGCCTTCTACATTTCTTTGCCCGGTAACGGTCTCAATGCCGGAAGCATTCAGTGTCGCCAGAACGCCCTCGAGCTCTGGCCCATTCTTCATCTTCTCGAATCCCGTGAGATCTGTGACCCGGTTTCTACCTGTGTTCCAGTCTCCGCCGGAAGTAGGATAGTTGGGACCAGCTACCAGGATGTGCAGGCCGCTTTCAATATCACCTCGTGCCACCAGCCCCGCTAGCGTCACTGCCTCTGCATCCACCACATTCCAGATACCGCCCATCTTATTTGAGACGGGACCTGCTTCCTCTGCAGCCAGGACGATCCATCTTTCGATCATTTTATGCTCCCTCTGTTTTCATGGTCCTTTAGGGATAGGGCGAGAGCGAGGACACGGAGATTCCCTCATCTGATATGTCCAGGACCCTGATGCTATTGGCGATCTTCGAGCCGCGCATCTTCATGATATATATCGACCTGATGAGAGTGTTGCCGATGCGCTCACGGTTGAGCACGGTGGCTGAGTCCGCTCCGTACTCCAGGAACTGGTTGGTTCCAAAAGCCGTGCCAATGGTGACCACCGACGTCACGCCGCTGGCACGAATGGTGCCGAAGAGGTCATCGGTCAGGGACCGAATTTTAAAGGGCTTCTCTACGGCCATGAAGAAAGCAGTCAGGTCGTCGATGAAGAGCCGGTCGGGCTTGGCCTCCTCCAGCTTTCTTTCTACCAGCTTACGAAAGTTTATGAGAAAATCCACCGGATCGACATCGATGCTCTTTTGCAGGCGCAAAACTGGGTCGGTGACATCGACAATGGCGAGTTTTCCCTCCTTTTCCAGGTTGGAGAAGTCCCAGCCGAAGGAGGACATCATCTCTCGCTTCAGGTACTCTGCGCTCTCGGAAGGGGTGATGATCATTCCCTTCTCACCCATCTTGATGCCGTAATTTATGAACTGGCCGGCAAAGACGGTCTTGCCCGTACCGGAAGATCCGGTGATGGTGTTGACTGTTCCTTTGTGAAAACCGCCATCGACCAGTTCATCATATCCAGGTACGCCCGACTTGGATCGGGAATTTTTGCTGCTTTGTAATGCCACAACCAATCGCTCCCTCACTCGATTTTGCGCCGCGATTTGCAGCGCCGGATGCATGTTATTTCGCGACGAAGGTAATTAGGTCTTTCGGTGAGGGTAGGGAAAATAGACTATTAGATATGTGTATTATGTATATAACGAGAGCATTGAGGCATATGTTTAAAAATAATAAGGCCTTCAGGGCTATAAAAGAACCATAATCTGTAAAATTAATTTGAAAAAATTAAGGGGATGGCGTCATGAAGCAGGAGATTCTTAAGCTGATGAAATGTCCTTATTGTGATTCCAATCTTTATCCAGAGGAAATTTATATAGAAAAGGACGAGCTAATAGAGGGACAAATAGCTTGTGAATGCAGTAAGTATCCTATCCTGGATGGTATATTAGTACTATCATCTTCCCCACTAAAGGATCGTCTAGTACAACTTATCCGGAAAAGAAGATCAAAGGAAGCGATCGGATTAGCATTAACAAATTTTAATAATGTTACTCATAATATTTCAAAAATCGCTGGGTTTATGGGCCTCGGTGGAAGAATATTCGAAACTTTCGTTTGGCAATTCGAAAAATTAGATGCGAAAATTTGCCACAGAAAGTATTCAACGGGCATAGTCCGGCCATTTTGCGATTTTCTAGGCAAAGGGAATTTTGATAATTATCTAAAGGATCGTTTCTCTGCTGAATCTCTGTGGTCATTATATCCTTTTATTCAGATGCTGGAGGCGTCCTGTGGAAGGATTCTGGACCTGTCTTGCGGGGCAGGTCATTCCTCATATATTCTATCGACATATATTAAACCAAGGCAGCTATTTTGCGCCGATTATAGTTTCCGTAATCTGTTTTTAGCCAAGAATTATATTGTGAGAGATGCTACATTTTTATGTATTGATGCAAATTATCCCTTGCCATTTAGAGATGGTATTTTTAGCTCCCTTCTCATGCTTGATGCCTTTCACTATATCCAATCTCGGGCATCTCTGGCCAGAGAGATGGAGCGGGTGATTTCGCCACAAGGCCTTCTTCTCCTCCTTCACGAACACAGCGCCCTGTATCGCGACTTTGCTTACGGGCATCTATTACCTCCTTTGGGCTGGGCTCGCTTATTTCAACGGCTGCCTGTCAAGGTGCTATCAGAAAAATCAGTTGTAGAGGACTTTATATTGAGGGATAAGCTCGATTTGGATAAGAAATATTCAGCAATTGATCTGAACTCCTCCATGGCGCTGACCATCGTAGGTAGCAGGGATCCATCGGTCTTAAGGATCTATCGAAATTTATGGAGTGATATTTTGATTAATAAAAGGAACCTGACCATTAATCCGATTTACAGTATTGAATATAACTCAGATACAATACTTTTAAAAAGAAAATTTCCAAGCGAATATTTCCGGAGAGAATATCCGCTAACAGAAAAATATCTTCCAGAAAAGTGCATACTAAGCTCAAACCTGGCCAAAGCCATTAGAGGAAGAATTTTGGAAATGGATTATTCAAATGCTTTGGAAAAGGATTTGCGGGAAATCGAGCAATTAATGAAAAACTTCGTGATTATCAGTGTACCCAGCAACTATTGCGGTCCAATCCCTTCGAAATAACAAGCACCCTAAATGACCGAAGACGGATCTCTGCCATTGGATATTTTGTTTGGTCCCTAATTCATTCATGGCTACACACGAGAACGCTTAAATAATATCCGTCAATTGGCCTACCGGTATTATGATCTTTATCAGAGCACGATGAAAATGGATGCCGGAAGGATGGCACAAAACCCAATGCTGGCTATAAAAAGATGTATCTAAATTGATCCATGATTATATCTCTTATTGCTTACTCGTATTGCTAATGCGAATTCAAAAGGTTTACCGAATATGAACTCTAAAGCGAAAGGCAAGTCATCCCGTTCTGATAGCGTGCCAGTTATAATTATTCGTCCGGCAGATGGCTGGATACCAATAGACCTGAAAGAGCTTTGGGATTTCAGGGAGCTTCTCTTAACCTTTGTTAGTCGCGATATCAAGGTTAGATATAAACAGACTGCTCTTGGTGCTGCCTGGGCCGTGATGCAGCCCCTGTTTATGATGGTAGTCTTCACTCTGGCCTTCGGAAGACTGGCCAAAATCCCATCAGAGGGTCTGCCATATCCACTATTCAGTTACGTCGCTCTGCTCCCCTGGATGCTCTTTTCAGAGGGAATAGTCCGTTCGACAAGAAGCATGATCGCTAACTCTCACATCATGACCAAGGCATACTTTCCCCGTCTTATCCTACCTATCTCCGGCGTTCTATCTCCCACGATCGATTTTCTAATCGCCTTTGTTATTCTACTTGTCATGATGCTCTACTATGGTTTCGTCCCAACCATCAATATCCTATTTCTTCCTGTCTTTCTTGTGCTTGGGATAGCGACTTCTCTTGGTGTTGGCCTATGGTTCTCGGCTCTTAACGTCCAGTACAGGGACTTCCAATATACGGTACCATTCCTCATTCAGCTCTGGCTATTTGCCTCGCCTGTTGTCTATCCAAGCTCACTTCTACCTGAACCATATAATCTGCTCTTTGGCCTGAACCCAATGGCTGGGGTGATAGAAGGCTTTCGCTGGGCCATGCTGGGGACAGCGCCGCCCAGCATTTTAACGCTAATTTCCGTCCTAATGGTGTTGATAATTCTCGTCTCTGGGGCCTTCTATTTCAAGAGAATGGAGAAGATATTTGCTGATGTGGTGTGAAGAATATGGGTGACATATCGATTCATGCTCAACATATCGGAAAGCGTTATATCATAGGCCAACGGCCGCGCCAGGAGACCCTGAGAGAAGCTATTGCCAATACCATGAAGACTCCTTTTAGGCGTCTCGCTAAGGGGCTGGACCGAAGGAGCAATAAACAGTTCTTTTGGGCGCTTAAGGAGGTCTCCTTTGATATAAATGAAGGAGAGGTTGTGGGCATTATTGGCAGGAATGGGGCAGGAAAAAGCACTCTTCTTAAGATCCTTTCCAGAATAACATCCCCTACTGAGGGATATATAAAGATGCACGGCCGCGTCGGCTCTCTTCTTGAGGTCGGCACCGGTTTTCATCTTGAGCTGACTGGCCGGGAAAACATCTACCTGAACGGCTCAATCCTGGGTATGCGAAAAAGGGATATAGAGAACAATTTTGATGATATAGTCAAGTTCGCGGATATCGATAGCTTCCTGGACACCCCTGTAAAGCACTACTCAAGCGGCATGTATGTAAGATTAGCCTTTGCGATTGCAGCCCACCTTGACCCTGAAATATTGCTTGTGGATGAGATTCTAGCGGTAGGTGATGCAGGATTTCAAAAGAAGTGTCTGGGAAAGATCAAGGATGTATCTGGTGAAGGGCGTACCGTGCTTTTTGTTAGCCATAACATGAACGCCATCGAGCAGCTCTGCGGCTCTTGCATGATGCTTGAGAATGGGACGATTAAGAAATATGGTTTTGAGGTAAGAGATATGGTCAGGGAGTACCTCTTCGGAGCAGAAGATAGCTTCAAGACTTCAGAATGGGTGAACCGCAGTGATGAGCTTGACAATCCCTGGTTTAAGCCCCTGCACTTCTACCTGGGAGATGAGGACGGCAATAATGTAATTATGCCTGCAAGCAACGGTTCTGATACATATTTGTATATTGAGGGCGAAGTAAAGCAGCTCGATCTCGCCCTGACCCTCGGATATGCCATTTATTGTGAAGACGGAACTCTTCTTTACTGGTCTTATCAAACCGATGGACCCGAGGAGAACTGGATAAAGCTGTCGATGGGCATTAATGTACTGAGGAGCAAGATCCCCAAGCATTTCTTAAATGAAGGAACTTATCGGATCGAGTGCATAGGTAGACTTCATTCCCGTCAGTGGCTCTTTGAACCGGGCAGAAACGCTCCTCCTATATTCTTAACCGTTCAGGGTGGGTTGAGTGATTCTCCTTATTGGATGAATCGGCGACCGGGAATATTGGCGCCAATAATGAAGTATAATTAACATAAGTATTGCATCCTTGGTGGAAAAATCACATGCTTTGGGAAGATGATCAGACATTAAGAGAAACACGCAACCTGCCGATACTCGCCTATCATAAGGTGGCCGATGTGCCATACCCTTGCGATTCAGCGTGGGTCACTCTGCATGTCTTCAGTCGGCAGATGGCAGCGTTGCATGCTTATGGCTATACTACTGTCTCATTTCTCGACATCGTGAATTTCAAGAAGAGAAGCATGGCCCTTCCACCACGACCTATCATCCTAACATTCGATGATGGCTATGAATGCGTGTATAGTCTTGTCCGGCCAATACTCAGCAAGTTTGGCTTTAAAGCAACCTGTTTTATATGCCCGGATTATATCGGGACTGAGTATAGATATGATAACTCCTGGGATGTAGGCGATAGAGGCTGGCCCACATCCATGATGCTGTGGAAGGAGGCCGCGATCATGCAGGCCGAAGGTCACTCCTGCGAGGCCCACACTCTATCCCATCCTCGCCTTGACACCGTAAATCCATGGAAGGCTTACAGGGAAATAGCAGGTGCAAAAAAGGAGATAGAAAAAAGGCTAAACACGGCGGTGACCTGTTTTGCCTATCCTTTTGGCGATGGAGTTGATAGCTCTTTTTTGCGATTTTTGGTCTCCCATTCTGGGTATATGTCAGCGGTATCCTACGATTCTGGCATGGCCAATCTAGCGACCTCTGATATCATGGCTCTGCCTCGCATCAAGATTACCCAAGATCATTCGGTCGATCTGAACTCAGATCATCCAGAGTCTTTTTTTATGCGAATAATCGATCCTTCGTTCCCTCTCCCTCGCATCTCAATAGATCACATCGAGATATATGATTCTCTGGGCAAAGGCAACCGCACGTTCTTTGCACCCGGGGAGTGCCTGACGATTGAAGTCTTTGCTGTCAATAACGGTTGTGCAGTCAATGTTTGGGCATCACTTCAAATAATCGGTAATGCTGGTAAGGGTGACCTCCTGATATTTAATAGCCATCCCAAAACAGATGTCTACAAGAAACCATTCACCTGCGGTTTACCCCAAGAGTTCACCTATATCTTCAGAATACCTGATGATGCCGCTGCAGGGGAGTACCATTTTAAGCTCAGCATTCACGATGAGTTGTATGTCCTGAGGTATTTTCATGGAGGGGCTGAAGGAGAATGAGCACTGCTCAGAATTAGGCCTTCTCGGCCAGTAATTGCTTAAAGGTGTCTCAACATATATGCAGAACATAGACGCTGTCTATACGTGGGTGAATGGAGCGGATGAGGCCTTCGCAGAAAGCCGCAGGCGATGTTTGATGGAACGTGGCTTTGCCATCGCATCCGATGCCTCCGGCATGCAGCGCTTCCGGGATAATGAGGAGCTCAGATACTCCCTGCGATCACTGGAAGCGTATGCTCCCTGGATTCGCCGGGTCTATATTGTCACTAATGGACAGGTTCCTTGGTGGCTTGATACTGAAAACAACCGGGTTCGCATCGTAACCCACGACGAGTTGTTTTCCAACCCAGAGGATCTGCCCACCTTCAACTCCAATGCGATTGAGCTGCAGCTTCACAAGATACCCGACTTATCGGATCGCTTTTTGTATTTTAATGATGACTGCTTCTTAGGACGTCCGATAAGCCGGTCGGATTTTATTACTCAGGCAGGAGGAATCCGTGTTTATCTCGAATCCACTCGCTTGCCTTCGTATACACCCCTGCTGCCCGTGCACGACAAGGCCTATTGCTATACGCAAAAAATTACATCAGAGTTTTCCGGGGGGCAGAGGCTTACATACCTGCCTGCCCATTCTCCTCAACTATACGACAAGGCCATCCTGGAAAAGCTAAACAAGCGGTTCGCTTTGCACTACTGGGAAACATCGAGGCATCAGTTCAGAGATGGAAAAGATCTGGTGCTCAGAATCCTCTATTTTTCATATCTCTTATTTTCAGAGGATCAGCATAGCAAAGGCCATGAGGCAAAGCTTCTGTCATACGGGTCCGATAGTTTTAGTTTTATAATGATGGTTGGGCGACCATTGAAGGTATGGCGGGCCTTTCTTTCCTTGTTTTTTCACAGATCAAAATTCTTCTGCGTCAATGATGACCTGTCAGGTGAGTTGATTGACCGTGCCATATTGAAGAGCTTTCGGCTTTTCTTGCAGTCGTATTTTCCAGAACCCAGTTCCTTTGAGAAAAAGTCAAATCCCTAGGTTGGATAATTGATAAAAGGTATTTATCCCAGTAGAAGGAAGTCGAAATCTGGATATAGGAACAATGTGGCAGCAAACAGAGCATGCCAACTGCCAGGTGAATATTATTGATCAATGATGATTCTGAATATAAATCACTAAACGGAATTAAGTATATCTCTTTCTATGGGGCAAATGGATATTTTATTGCGGCCAAAAGGTATATGATTGGTTTCAAAAATTTTGGCATCCCTTTTACCTGGACGCCTTTGGTAAGGGGAACTGACGGCAAATTGGGACCGTTTACTGGAGCCAATATCGGAGACAAGGAGCTTGATCCTTTCTGCAACAAGCCGATAAAGTATGACACCGTAATCATCCATATGCCGCCAGAGCATTATCCTTATTGGATAGATAACGAAAAGGACAAAAGAATTATTGGCTACACCGTATGGGAGACGGATAAGCTGCCTGCTCACTGGCCGAAGCTGTTGAACCTTGTCGATCGTGTACTCGTGCCTTGTCAATGGAACAAAGAAGTGTTCATAAAGAGCGGCGTATGCAAACCGATCGATGCTATCCCCCATATTTTCGATGGATATAGGCGTCCTTCGGATGGCCATAGATTGCCACGGGTGATCAATCCTTCCGATTTTGTCTTCTATACCATTGAAACCTGGACCGCAAGGAAAGCAGTTTGGAATACGATTCAATATTATTTGGATACGTTTACGGGGAATGATCCTGTCTTGCTTGTTGTTAAAACAACAAAATATGCCTATGAAGATTCACAGTTGCAACGATTTAAAAAAATGAAAGATTTTAAGAAAAATCTAAATATAATAAAAAATGCGGCCACCTTATTAAACCTCACTCGATGCAAGAAGGATTCTGTGAGTGTTCTATGCTCAATTCAAAGGAAATACGTTTTTCCTGCCAGAATAATGCTGATTGATGAGACTATAACCGATAATGAAGTCATGGAATTGCATTATCGGGGGGATTGTTATATATCATTATGTAGATCCGAGGGATGGGGCTTGGGACCGTTCACTGCGGCAGGCATGGGCAAGCCGGTTATAATAACTGGTTTCGGAGGCCATTTGGATTTTTTGCCCGGAGAATTAACATATCTGGTTGGTTATGATCTGGTTCCCGTAAGGGATGATTGGGATCAGGGGCGTTTTACCGAGGATCAGAGGTGGGCAGAGCCTATGAAATCCCAAGCATGCCGGTTGATGAGACACGTTTTTGAAAATCAGAAAGAGGCTAAAGCACGAGGAGAAGCCTTAAGCAAGCACGTAAATGATTGTTTTGGTGAAGATAAAGTTATGCGAAGGTTTATAACAGCTTTAGCGGAGACGAAGTTTCGGCAGAGAGGCGAGATGGATGGCACCGATATTCCCAAGTAATGATGAGAACTCTGTCGAAGGCATCAAGTATGTCTCTCTTTACGAAAAGAGTGGATATGGATATGCAGCCAAAGCCTATTTACTTGGCTTGATTAAAACGGGCATTCCCATAACCTGGACGCCTATGATCCCTGGAAAAGGCTGGGGTTTGGGGTACGCACCTTTCTTGGGAAGGGAAATAGGCGATACTGATTTGGATTCTGTGTGCAATCTCAATATTAAATACGATACGATCATTTTGCATCTTACTCCGGAATACTATCCCTTATGGTTGAAACGTGAACCTGGAAAGAGGATGATCGGATACACTGTCTGGGAGACGGATAAGCCTCCAAGACACTGGCCGGCCCTTCTTAATACCATGGACCTGCTATTGGTCCCATCTCAATGGAACAAAGAGATATTCATAAGATGGGGCGTAACAAGACCTATCTTAGTTATACCTCATATAGCAATTAATTCTAATCCTATGCGATCTCCTTCTAATGCATCTCAATCATCTTACGATATGTCTTGCTGGGGCATTGGAGCGGATGATTATGTCTTTTATAGCATTGGGATGTGGACCGCCCGAAAGGCCCTTGGTAATACAATTCAGTGCTATCTTGATAATTTTACAGCGGATGATAATACACTCTTATTGATCAAAACGACGAAATTTGATCATACAAAGAGGTATTTTTGGAGGTTCTTTTCCCACACAGAGGGAGCTGTTAAGAAAATATTGAAAGATTATAGAAATCCGGCACGTGTAAAGCTCATTGATGAGGAAATAAGTGGGGAAGATATTCTCAATCTTCATGCCCGTGGAGACTGCTACATCTCACTATGCAGGTCTGAGGGTTGGGGTTTGGGAGCCTTTGATGCTGCCAGCTTTGGAAAACCGATTATAATCACAGGATATGGCGGTCAGAGGGAATACCTGCCTGGGCATTTGGCCTATTTAGTGGATTACCGTCTTGTGCCCGTGATAGATGCGGTCGGAAAGAAATCCTATTCACAGGATCAGAGGTGGGCTGAACCGAATCTGACCCATGCATCCAAATTAATCCGACAGGTTTTTGAGGAGAGAAACACGGCTGATCATAGAGGAATAATGCTGAGCAGGCACATCCACGAGTGCTTTAACGAATCGGTCATAATACCGAGTTTGATCCAGGCCATTAAACAGAGTTGAGAATAATGAATACAACCATACCTAATCAATTTCACTTTATATTTGGTCTAAAAAACCAAAAGGAACCGTTTCATCTTGCTCACTATCTCTGCATTGAATCATGTCGTCGGATCAATCAACCCGATAAAATTTATTTTTATTATCATAACAAGCCTTATGGGATATATTGGGAACTCATTAAGAGGCACTTAACCTTAGAACAGGTGGATTTGGTGCCCTTTATCGCAAAATTTCCATATGGATTTCGCAATAGGGCCTGCAAGAAGTATATTTACGCGCACCATTCAGATTTTATAAGATTAAAAAAATTAATTCAAAGGGGCGGAATTTATGCTGATATAGACACTATTTTCGTAAAAAAATTTTCAGATATTCTTCTTTCAAAGTCCTTTGTCCTTGGAAGGGAAGACGATATTTGGGTGGGAAGATCTGGTTTGAAAAGGCCCTCTTTGTGCAACGCCCTCATCATGTCCCAAAAGGGCTCCGAATTTGCTAAGATATGGCTTGATGCCATGGAAAAAGAATTCGATGGCTCTTGGAGCAAGCATTCAACTCTTCTCCCATATCGACTGAGCAAAAAGTATCCTGATCTTATCCACATAGAGCCCAGCAGGACCTTCTATCGGCATATGTGGACGATTGAAGGGATCAGAACTCTTTTCGAGGAATGTGACAGAGATCTCGAAGGAGTCATCAGCATGCATCTTTGGAGTCATCTCTGGTGGTCGAAGAAACGCAAGGATTTTTCATCCTTTCACGGAGATTTAATTACAGAAGATTATATACGCAATATTGATACAACATATAATATCATTGCTAGGCCATTTTTACCACAACGAGAGGATGAACATGGTTGGTAACGTTTCAGTTGTCATAACTTCCAAAGACAGGCCATTTTACCTTGCTCAAGCTGTAAAATCGGTTCTGGATCAGACTCATCCTATTTATGAAATCTTAATTGCGGATGATGGGTCAAGGAAGGATTTATTGGGACAAATAAATGACGTAACAAAGCTGAGTCCTATAATAAAAGTATTTTATCTTCCTGAGAACAGAGGACCTTCGTTTGCAAGAAACTTTGCCCTGGATAAAGCTGTGGGTGAGTTTATTATCTTCTTAGATGATGATGATCTAATCCACCCAAGAATGATCGAGTCTAGTTTGCCTCTATTTGAAGATGATGTAGATATTGTATCATCTCTATTTGCCTACTTCTTTACATTAGACGGAAATTTAGAAAAAATAGCATCCTCATCTAACCGGATGCCTTGGGAAATACCGACGAAATTTGTAAAACCTATTTATCAAACACACTGTAAAGACCTGGAATTGAGTCCTTTTCATGAGTTGCTATGCTATTCTCATCCCATTCATTCCTTAATAATCAAGAGATGCAGCCTGAAGCATGTGAGGTTTCTCGAGGATTTGCGAGTTGGTGAAGACAAATATTTTTGGCTTACCTTGGCGTCCCAGGGATGCCGTTTTAAATGTAATAGGGAAATCCATGCATTCTATCGTCGTCATAGTGCAAATCAAACGTGCCTAAGCGACTATAATCAACATCTACTTAAATTTCTTCACAAATTATTATTGGGCGGTATGCTACATGATCCTGAGGATTTTTTCTTTATTTACAGCTTAACCTTTTTGACGCTATTGAGGCAAAAGAGTCTTTTGAGTGCAAAATATCTTATTGGCATGACAAGATACTCAAGGTATTACCCCAAATATTTAATTTTATTTCTAAATCTAATCTTGAGAAAACACACATTAATAAGGAGAATTTGAATGCATGTCGAAACCAAAACTTCTATTCGTCACACCTGTACCGCCTTGTATCACAGGTCCAGGTATCTCCATTAGGGCGTATAACAATTTAAGGGCTTTATCGATCGAATATGAAATATACCTCTTGATAATAAAGGTTTCTGGTTTTAGAAAGCCTGCTTTGGGCCCTGAAGTACTGGAAATGTGTCATGATATTGTTGTATATACTATAAATCCTCTTGAGTATTTTCTGAAAAAGGGTATATCGATTGTTTTCTGGCCTAGAAAACCCCGCGAACTATTATTCTTAACAGGAAATAGGTTGACGAAGATTAATCAATCCTTCTTAGGAATACATTTTGACATGATTCATGTATTCCGGCTTTACATGGTTCCCTATGTAAAAGATATGCTCGAACTCAATTCAGGACAATATCTTCAACTAGATTTAGATGATATCGAATCCATAACCAGGAAACGACTGAGCAAGCTCTATGAGTTGAATGGTGAGGGGCGGGTATCAAAGAGGGTAGATCTGGAATCTAGCCAATATGAAGAAATGGAAAGAGCGCAGTTACCTCTTTTCGATCAAGTCTGCGTTTGTTCAGAAGGCGATAAACATAAAATTTATGAAAAATATAAATATTATCGTGTTAAAGTCGTTCCAAACATCATAGACATCCCTAATTCAAGGGGGCGGGAGAGAAAAACAACTCTTTTTAAATTCCTATTTGTGGGTTCTTTGGGGTATTACCCTAATCGTGATGCAGCGATTTATTTCTGTGATCAAATCCTTCCTATTATAAGGAAGCATGCTCCAATGGCATTTTCTTTCAAGATTGTAGGGATGAATGTACCAAAAAAATTTGCGTCCTATCTATCAAAGATCCCTGAAGTTGACCTAATCGGACCCGTGGTCGATACGGGACCTATTTATGAATATTCAGATGCAGTGGTTATACCCATACGTGCTGGGGGGGGGACCCGAATTAAAGCCTTAGAGGCTTTTGCCTATCGAAAACCGGTCATTTCGACCTCGGTTGGTGTAGAGGGCATTCCTGTGAATCACGAACAGCACGTATTGATTGGGGATACTGCAGAAGATTTTGCGAGACAGTGTATCAGATTGATGCTCGATTCGAGTATAGGACGGAATCTGGTTGAGAACTCCTTTTCTCTAATACAATCAAGCTACAATTTCGAGGTTATTAGGGAAAGACTCGGCAAAGATGGAGAAAACTAATCTCAAAAGCGATTGCATCGCGACCAAGAAATGAGGTCGAGAGGAGGCTGGCCTTGGGCCTATCTACCTATCTTCATTGCCAATGCGATCTATACGATAAAACCGTGATCCATTGCCTGTAAATCAACGTCCCGACCGGGATTCGAACCCGGGTTGAAGGCTCTCTGCGCTTTTGGCTCCGCAGGCCTTCGGGATGTCCACTACCCCATCGGGACAAAACATCCCTCATGGCATGCTTTTAGTTATTAAGCTTGTTGGCCCGGCCCCCTGGTCTGGGCAGTGCGAATGGCGCGCAGAAAGTCGATCTTCCGAAACTCGGGCCAGTAGGGCGCACAAAAGTATGCGGCACACTCATTGCCGTTGGCCTGCCAGGGCAAGAAGTTGGAGGTGCGGCTGTCCCCGCCCGTCCTGATGATCAGATCCACTTTGGGCACAGAAATGCCGTCCTGCGGATAGAGGTGCGTTGCGATCAGATCCTCGTCCACATCTTCTGCCCTGATCTTTCCCTCTCTTATCTGGCGCGCCAGGAATCGCGCTGCGTCTACCAGCTCGCGTTGGCCGCCGTAGGCCAGGGCTACGTTCAGGTACATCGTCTCATATTCTCGCGTGGCATCCTCAGTGCGGCAGATCTCCTCCTGAAGGTCCAGGGGCAGCATCTCCACCCTGCCGATGGCCCTTACGCGAACCCTGTTGGCATGAATTTTTTTGGAGCGACAAAGCTCCCCAAACTTGTTTTTGATCAGATCAAAGAGATAGCGCTTCTCCAACTCGTCCCTATCAAAGTTCTCTGTGGAAAAGGCATAGAGGGTAAGATGCTTAACACCTACCTCCAGGCACCAATCGGAGACCTTCTCCGAGGTGTCGGCACCAAGGCTGTGCCCCAGGAACCTGGAGAGGCCTTTTTGCAGGGCATATCTGCGGTTTCCATCCTGAATTATGGCCACATGCTCCACCGGCTCTCCGGCAAGAATGCGTGACTTTAAAAGCCGCTCATAAAAGGTGTAGGCTGGGTTTCGCAAAATGAAACTCATTCGTTTTATTAGCTTCGCGAATTAGTATTTAAATAATTCCTAGGCGCATGAGTTTTGCCGTTCTCTTCCCAAGGGCAAGATACAAATAGCTGATGACTTACTAGGCTTACTTCGAGGGCCTGTGGTCTAGCTGGTTATGACATCGCCTTCACACGGCGGGGATCACGCGTTCGAATCGCGTCGGGCCCATTTGCATTTTGGCCGACACAAGCTTTAACTATTTAAGAGTGGTTTTTAGCCGAAGGGCGAAAAGAAAGATACTTTGGCTACTCGGGGCAAGAGCGGCCCCGAAGATTCCATGAGTCTCGTGTCCATAATTATTATTTGAGGTGATAAGCTGTATAATAGAGGTCGTGGCAGGGAAGAAGAAGGAGCTGTAATTACCAGAGTCCGTCTCCCCCGCAAACAGGATCGAGAAATATTCGGTCATGTGGAAAGCTTACTTGGAGCCAATCGCATAAAGGTGAGATGCATCGACGGCATCACCAGGATGGGGCGCATACCTGGCAAGATGAAGAAGAGGATCTGGATTAGACAGGGTGATGTGGTTATTGTCATTCCCTGGGAAATCCAGAATGAGAAGGCCGATGTAGTCTGGAGATACACAGGCCCCCAGGTGGACTGGCTGCAGCGCAAGGGATTTCTGAAAGGAACTTCTTGAAAGGAATCTTCTTGAAAGGCACTTTATGAGCCGGCGTACCAAGGATGAAGATTTCGATACCAAGATCGATGTTCTTCGTACCAGGATAAAGGACTCCGATGATCTAAACGTCCAGGATGCTGTCTTCGATAAGCGCACCCTGATGGACCTTTACAGCTTGGCCAGCAAGGGCGTAATCGATGCTCTGGGCGGGTCCGTCTGCACCGGCAAAGAAGCCAACATTTTTAAGGCCATCGTGGGTGAAAAACAGCTTGCCCTAAAGATTTACCGCATCTCTACCAGCAATTTCAATTCCATGCAGGACTACTTGCATGGCGATCCACGATTTGGAAACGTGAAGGGCACAAAGAGAGCTATTGTCGCGGCCTGGACCCGGAAGGAATTTCGGAACCTGACGCGAGCGGAAGAGGTGGGTGTAGCCGTGCCCCATCCCATAGCCATGAGGGAGAACATACTGGTTATGGATCTTATCGGCAAAGGCGAGAATGTTGCTCCTCCGCTAAGAGACGTGGAACTGGAGACTGAGGACGCTAAGCGCATTTTTGAAAAAATCGTCGAATATATCTCGGTGCTCTATAACCGTGGGAAGCTCGTTCATGCCGATCTGAGCGAGTTCAATATACTTTATGACGAAGGCGATCCGGTGATAATAGATATGGGGCAGTCTGTTACGCTGGACCATCCCATGGCCAGAAGATTTCTGGAGCGCGATATAGCCAACGTGGCCCATTACTTTAAGAAAAAATATAACGTGGGCTCCCCAGAAGAGATCTGGGCAAGGCTTCGCAAAGACAAAGAAGAGATTGAAGAGATCGACAAAAAAGAAGGCTGATTAAATTGGATATCAAGATTCCAGAAGAGCGCGTAGGTGTGCTGGTGGGACCTGGCGGGTCCATGAAGCGCTTTATCGAAGAGAAGACCAAGACCACTATTGAGATAGACAGCGAGACCGGTGCGATCTCTATTGCATCGGCAGAAGACCCATTGCAGGGCCTTAGAGTATTAGACCTGGTAAAAGCCATCGGCAGAGGCTTCTCACCGGAGAGGGCTCTGGCCCTTCTTGATGACGAGATGCTGATGCTCGATGTGCTGGACCTGTCCAAGATGGCAGGCACCAAGAACGATATGGAACGCATCAAGGGCCGCATCATCGGCAAGGACGGACGGTCGCGTGAGATCATGGAGAGGCTCTCCGGCGCCAAGGTATCTGTGTATGGCAAGACGGTCGCCATATTAGGCTATGCGGAGCAAATGCGAGTTGCACGTACCGCCATAGAGATGCTGCTTGATGGGGCTCCGCATGGAAATGTCTATAGCTTTTTGGAGAAGAAGCATCAGGAGCTGGCCAAGGAAGAGCTGAGGGCGCAGGGCTTACTCTGAGGATTAAATTTTGGACTTGCAGTTTCAGCTTGACTACGTTGATTGGCTGCTCATAGCTCTGGCACTGATCGGCCTGTATTCCATCCTTCTTTTGCCTTTGAAAGATAGCGAAAAATGGCGAAGCCGGGGAATCTCAGTAGGATGCTTGTTTGGCATTCCTTTGGCCATGTTCTTTCGTACTACCAGGGGTCTGGATCTGCTGGACAGGCTGGCCCGTCCCAAGAGTTTCTGGAGACTGGTAGCCTCGGCAGGCATACCCCTGGTCGTATTGAGCATGACCTATTTTTTGCTACTGGTCCTTGCCATGACCTATTACATGATTCAGGAGCCTCCTCTGCCCAGCAGCTATAATGCTCCGAGAAACATTCTTCTCATTCCCGGCTTAAATGAGTACATACCCTTCGTCTGGGGCTGGATTGCTCTTTTTGTGACCATGGTCGTGCACGAGTTCGCTCACGGCATACTCAGTCGCGTAGAGGGCGTGCGCGTCAAGTCCATGGGAATCGTAGCCGTTTTATTTGCCCCAATAGCAGCTTTTGTGGAGCCGGATGAAGTGGATCTCTTCGGCAACAAAGATATGCCGGCAAAGGTGAGCAAGGCGGCAAGAATCAGGATTCTATCGGCAGGTGTCATCTCCAATTTCATTGTGGCGGCAGTGGCTATGGCCCTCTTCTTCGGACCGGTCATCGGGTCCATATCTCCGGTGGATCGGCTGATTGTAGTCGATGTTCAGGCCGGCTCTAGCGCAGAGAAGGCAGGTTTTGAGAGCGGCATGGTGCTATTGGATGTAAATGGTAACCGAGATAGCAATATCGAGCAGTTCTACAGTCATCTGGGCAGTTCCACAACCCGCCTGAAAGTGCTTTATGACGATCGAGAACAGATCTTGCCCCTCTCCGGCGAGCCGGCGCGAGGCATCATGGTGGCTTCTGTCTTCAAGGGCTCGCCTGCCGAATCTGCTGGTCTTCCTTCCCGGAGTGTGATCACAGAAATTGATGGAATAAAGATCGCAAATCTGGAGGGCTTCAGAAAGCAGATGAACACCACTCGCCCCGGCCAAATCATCGCCATATCCACCGGTCAGGGCAATACCTACCAGGTCAATCTAACTGCGAAAGAGGCTGCGGCCAAGGAAGACCGCGGTGGATTCATAGGCATAGGCATCTCAGGGAATGCGGTTTTATCAGGGGGCGCACTCTTTCAGGAGGTTCCGGCCAGGCAATTTTTGCAGACACTCAAGGATATACCCAGCATGGGCATAACCGGGTTTCACTTAATGCTCAGCCTGCCTTTTACGGGAATCCCGGGATTCACCCAGAAGGGCTTTCCCGGTTTTAGTGGCTGGCTGACCGCCGTCTTTGAGCCCAGCGGATGGGCAGAGCCCCTGGGGGGCAGGTTCTTCTGGATTGCCAACCTTCTGCTCTGGATCGGCTGGATCAACCTTTATGCAGGCCTGTTCAACTGCCTTCCTGCGGTGCCATTGGATGGCGGGCATATCTTCAGGGATCTGGTGCAGTCCGGCTTTGAGAGGATTGTCCGGCCTTCAGAGGCGGAAAGATTCACCAAGACGACCGTGGCCATTCTTACCTGGTTGGTGCTGACATCCCTGCTCATAACCTTGATCGCGCCGTTCACCAACTGGCTGACTATTTAGCCGGCCCGGCATCAAGCCTCGGGGCATTTTTTTTTTGATATCTTCTATTTCGATACGGTAGTTTTAAACCCATTAAGGTAAAACAGAATACCCGGCAATGGTCGGCAGGTATGGTCCTATGAGAATAAGCGCGGTTTGGCATTTAGCGGCCCTGGTGGCCCTGGCAGCCCTGATGGCTATGACGGGCACAGCCCATTCTTCGGAGATTGCAAATCTCTACTCCAGCATAGACTCGGCTGATGTTACACTGGAAGGAGAGGTGGCCGGCATGGCTTTAGAGCTGGATCTGATGGATGAGGGAAGGCTGATCGCGACCAGGAACCTGACGCTGGATGGTGCGGGAACCTTTGTCATTCGCTGGCCTGCCATAAAAGCCGAGAAAGGCAGCTATGATGTCTGCGCGCTCTTATGGGAAAATGGAACCACCGTCTCCAGGAAATGCAATAGCTTCTTTTACGGGGGAGTGGAGCCCATACGGTTTGACGTGCGCGATTTTCGTGCCGACTCTCGCGGCATGCACCTTGTCATCAGTGCCAGCGATCCTACCGTTGTGGATATTTACTACATGCTCATCGACGGGAACAGGGCCGTGTTTGTCACCAGAGAGCAGGTTATACCCATCACGGGAAGCAATGGCCTGCCGATTACCAAGGACTATGCATGGAAACAGATCCTGGAAAACGGACGCGAGTATGCGGGCCGCGTGAAGATTGTGGAGCTGAATCACAACCAAACAAGGTCCTTCATGAATTCCTTTTTGGCTGTGGAGGATGCATTGATCACCGAGACCTATCAAGATGAGACCGGTGCCAGCGCTACCGTCATGGGCAACTCTCGCGTTCCCTTTGCGGGATCTTTGCGCTTTATTCTATCTCAAAATGGTTCCATTCTCAATACCACCGAGAAGAGGACGCCTATCCTTCTTACTGGAGACGATGAGACGGTGGAGATCACCTGGAACAAAACTCTTGAGCAGGGCATCTACCAACTGCGCACCGTTTTGCTCGGCCAGGGCGGTGCCGTTATGGATTTGGAGGAGAATGTGATTGAGGCTAAATCTCTGCTGAGGAGCAACGCCACAGATACGGCAAAGAAAGCCAACTTTCCGGCTGGAGTTGCAGCATTAGCCTTGCTCACTATCGTTCTAATCAGGAAAAGGAGATGACCATTATGCAAAAAATTCTTGTAGGCCTTATCTGCACTCTGGCGCTGCTGGCCTATTTAATGCCGGCTTCAATTGCAGAAGACAGTCAGAACGCTACCGCGAACATCACGTTAAACGAGACTCTGAATGTCACAAAGAACATCGCGCTAAATGAGACTCAAAACGTCACTGCGAGCGTCACAGTGGCTGCAAACCCCGATGCGACAAAGGCTATTTCTCCTGATGATAGCCTAAAAAGCGCCCCGGTCGCCACTCAATTGGGTACTGGGAATGCTTCTTCGCACACCAAGGTCCTTCGGGCCGGCTTCGCGAGACCCAAGCCACTAAATAACCTGGATGTGTACGGCAACAAATCCACCTATAATATACCTTCCAGCACATCACCAAGTACCGCATTCAATGTGAGCCAGCGTCTGGGAAATGTATCCCAATTCACCTACAATACCGATATCTATAAGCCCACTTACAATATCAGTCAATACTCGAGAACCAAGCCCCTTTATGAGGTGCCTGACACTCTCTCGTCCAAACCGGTTTACAGCATCTCCGGCTATCCAGATATCAAAGTTGCCAATAGTATACCTTGATGGAAAAGAAAAAGTAATAAAAAAGAAAGATCCTCGGAAGGTTAGCCTTCAGAGGAACTTCTGAATTTTTGCGGCTAAGGCGGGCTTGGGGTAAGCTCCCACCAGTTTATCGATGAGTTTGCCGTCCTTGAAGATCATCAGAGTGGGAATCGCCGAGATCCTGTACTTGTTGGCGGTTTGCATATTCTCGTCGATGTTCAGCTTGCCGAAGACGACCTTTCCTTTCATCTCGGTCGCAAGCTGCTCGATAATCGGCCCGATCGTGCGGCATGGTCCGCACCACTCCGCCCAGCAGTCCAGAATGAAGACCGGATACTGGCCGGCTGCGGCATCAATTGTCGCGTCTGTGACAATAACGGGCTTGTCCGGCAACTCGACGGACGGTTTCGCTGATGCGTTCATATCTTTTTTCATCTGTTCCATTTTCTTCCTTTTTATCTCTTCCAACTCGTCCAAGCTCAATCCTCCAATCTTTCTTTGGCATTTACTATGAGGGATTTGAAGTGGCCCAGATCTACGGGCATTATCTCGAAGGGTAGGTTAGTGAAGTCAAAGAATTCTAAAAGCTCTTCCTCGCGTGCCTGCGCATCTTTCAGAGTGTCCAGGTAGACCGTTCCCTTAAATGAGCCCATCTGCATCCTGGCCTCTTCCGGGCCCCAATTAAGGCGGCGGAAAATGTCCTTCCAGGCATCCAGCCAGCCTGGAGAGAGGTAGAAGAAAAGTCCATCCTTGGCCTTCTTTTCCAGCCCCTTCCGGGTGATGAAGGCGTCCACGCAGTTCTGGCATGCCGCAAGCGCAGCATGGTAGGGCGCGAGGATTTCTTCAATCAAGGGGAGGCACTGGCCGTATACTACTATTTGCCCATCGCTTCCATTCTTTTGGCACTTCTCCAACTCGGCCACGAGAGCCCCTTTTAACTCATCGAAGTCTACGTGCAGACCTGCTCCCAGGTAGTGGGCCTCAAAGGGAAAAACCAGCTCAGAGCGCAGCGCTTCGATCTCCTTTTCAAAAATGCCGCAAGCAATGATTGAATACATAGCTGCATCACTTTAAGGTGGCAATAGGATATATCGGTGATCCTTGATTTTTGATGGGAAGATGAGTTGAAACTTAAGAAAATGGGGTGAATGGGAAGACTGCCCATTTGCCCAGAAGCTTGTAGGGCCGGTGCAGTCTTCCTTGCCACAGATACTAGTTGCACCGGCCTTCTATAAAGCCGCAAGCCGCGCGGGGCGAAAGTGTTTTTCAGATCTTCTCCGGCCTTTCCAGCAGCCGGGTCTTGTTCATGAGTTCCCCGGTGCGGGCATGGGGCCGGCGGGAGACGGTGTCGTTGGCCTTCTCCAGCTCTCTGGACTCGTCGGCGAGACGCGCAGCGGCGCGCATGACCTCATGGCCCGCGGCCGCAGCCAAGGCGATCGCCTCCAGTTCTTTCAGGCGGAAGCAGGCAGCAGCATCGATGCCGGCCACGGTCTGCGCCATGTAGAGAGCCCCCACGGCCTTGGCGCGGGCGTAAGGGTTAGAGAAGTTCATGCGCTCGGCGCATTTCTCGGGCGTGGCCAGAATGGCGGGAAGCTTGGCCTGGCCTGCGGCGATGCTGATCAATGCGCTGTCCAGCTCTTCCTGGACCAGCCGGATGGCTCCGCAGGCGGCCAGAACCCGCAGGGCGTCGGAGTTGAAGAGGGCCATTTCCGCCGGGTCGAGAAACTCGCGCTTGGCACCGATGAGCGGGTCCATGGGCAGTATGATGTAGCCAAATCCCTCTGTCGTCAATAGGTCGCGCGACTCTTTCTTGGCGGGACCGTCGGAGATGACGATGGTGGGCACGCCTTTGAAATGCTCGCGCGCCGCCGTGGGTCCGGCAGTCGCGGCGTTGGGGCTGCAGATGACCACCAATTGAGGGGCCCAGGCCAACAGTTCGGCTGCGCCTTCGCCCTCCTTCTTGGTCATCTTGGGGCCGAAGCTGACGATCTTGAATTCGATGTCGGACCTTTCCGCAATCTCATCCAGGGAGAGATCAATAGCCGTCGAGGTGGCTATGTTTCCGAGCTTCACAAAACCGATCTTGAACATGCCGCTACGAAAGGCCGAGAAAAGATAAAAGGATTTTGTTTTGTGGTTGAAAACGTCGTTAACCACGGACTATAAAAAACGGCAGACGATACTACCACCACAGAGACACAGAGCGCACGGAGGACTCACAGAGAACTCGATTTTATTCTATTGCCCACTCGAAACAACGAGGAACCTAAATATCATCCTTGTCAAGGAAGAACTGTGAGCGACAAGGCGGATTTTACCAAGAATGTCCTGCCCTATCTGGCCCAACTGGAGGAGGATGAGGCCGGCCCCGATGCAGCGGAGATATCGCGAAGATACGGCATCTCCCAGGAGCGCATCGTTATGCTCAGCCGAAATGAGAATCCTTACGGCGCGAGCCCCCGCGTCCGCGCGGCTTTAACCGATGTATCTCTGCACAGGTACCCTGATTCCCGGCCATTTTTAAAGGCTCTTTCCGGGTACACGAGCTATCCAGAAGAGTGTCTGGTGGCGGGAGCGGGCATGGATGAGATCATTACTACTATCTGCCGCATCTTCCTGGGGGCCGGGGACAAGGTCCTCATTCCCGTGCCCACCTACAATTTCTATGGCCTGGCAGTGGAGCTCTGCGGGGCTGTGCCCCACTATCAGCCCAGGCTTGCCGGCTTTTCTGTGGACCGGAAAATCCCGGAAGGAATCAAGATGGCATTTCTATGCTCGCCCAACAACCCCACGGGAAATGCCCTCTCGGAAGAAAACGTGCGGGCCGTGGTGGAAAGCACCGAATCAATCGTCTTTTTGGACGAGGCCTATGCCGAGTTTGCCGGAAAGAGCCTGCTAAAGCTGGTGAGAGAGTACGATAACCTGGTAGTGGGCCGCACCCTCTCCAAAGCCTTCGGCCTGGCCGGGCTGCGCCTGGGCTATGCCGTAGCTCCGCCCTGGATCGCCCGGCAGTACCGGCGCGTTGCACCACTGTTTGGCATAAGCAGTCTCTCTCTGGCGGCGGGCGTGGCCGCGCTGCAGGATCTGGGCTGGATGAGGGAGTGTGTGGGCAAAATAGTCGCGGAGCGAGAGAGAATGCGCCAGAGCTTGGCCTCTGCTCATCCCTCGGAGGGTAATTTCCTCTATGTTCATACCGAGGAGAAATCAGAGGTGGTAGTGGAGCGGCTGCTCTGCCAGGGGATTGTAGTGCGGGATTGCAGCTCCTTTCCCGGCTCCGGGGAGCACTGCTTGCGGGTCACTGTGGGCAGGTCGGAAGATAACGATCGCTTCATGGAGGAGTTCAAGAATGCTAACACGAAATTGTCAAGTTAGTAGTATTAAGGCGCATTTGGGCTATACTCTGGGCCTTACGATTTTCACCACAACGCTGCTGGCCGCTTATACTGGCTCAAAATGTTGTATTCCTGGTAGAGAAACATCTATCTAGTTACAAAGCAAAAAAAGCGAATCCCCAATCTGTCGCGCATCATAAGGGGTTTAAGCCTGAAAGTATCCTAATAATAATGTCCAACCATTTAAAGCATATCGAAAAAAGAGAGTCCATAACTGCCCTAAATGTGGGTTGGTCATGGACCGAGATCTTAATGCTTCAAAAAAATATTATCAGACTGGGATTACAGTCTATGGCGAAAGCCTAGATGCCCGCGACTTCAGTCGTGTGAGTAGTCACGTCTTCCGATTACTCCCGTCCAAAGACCCAAGAACCATTTCCCTCATCTCCAGAAATCGCGGGCTCATCCTGTCTCTTGGCCGCTCTAGCTTCACATCCAATAACTCCTGGACCCTTCCCGGCCTGGCACTGAGGATTACCAGCTTGTCAGCTAAAAATATGGCCTCTTCCACACTATGAGTCACGAACACGATGGCTTTTGCTGTCGTTTCCTGGATGCAAATGATATCCGCTTGAATCTGCTTTCTGGTCTGGGGGTCAAGAGCCGAGAATGGCTCGTCCATGAGCAGCAAAGAGGGCTCCAGAACCAGGGCTCTGGCCACTGCCGCTTTCTGGCGCATGCCTCCGGAAAGCTCGTAAGGACGGCTATGCGCGCTGTCTTGCAGGCCCACCAGTTCAAGGTACTTCATAGCTTTCTCATGCCTTTCCTTGCGGGGCATTTTCTGCATTTCCAGCCCCAGGGATACATTATCGAGCACACAGCGCCAGGGAAGCAAAGCATGCTCCTGGAAAATCATTCCCATCCTTGCGCTGGGCCTGGTTACGGGCTCTCCATCCAGCAGCACCTGCCCATGAGTTGCTTGTTCCAGTCCGGCAATTATCCTGAGCAGAGTAGTCTTTCCGCATCCCGATGGCCCCAGGATACCCACCATCTCCTGCTCATTTATTTGCAGCGAAATATCTTGCAGGACTACAACAGGTTTGCCGTTTCCTTGATCGAATTGCTTTGTTATTTCCAACAATTCCAGCTTCATCGGTCGTATGCCCTCCAGGAGAACCATCTTCTTTCCACGGCTATGAAGAACCGGTCGATCAGTATGCCGAGGACGCCAATGGCCACCATCCCCGCCACTACCACCTGGATCTGCCCCCAGCCGTAAGCATACATGATTAGATATCCTAGACCTGAGCTGGTACCGGGCAGCATTTCCGCTGCCACCACGCACATCCAGGCAATCCCAAAGCCGACCCGCATTCCCGTCCATATCTCGGGAGCGCTGCCGGGCAAGATGACCTTGGAGATGATATGAACCTCCCCCGCGCCCATCATGGAGACCGCCTCCTGCCAGGATTTCTTCACGCCTCGAACTCCCTGAGCCGTGCTGAGCAGAATTGGGAAGAACGCTCCCAGGGCTATTATGAAAACCATAGATGCCAGTCCAATCTTAAGCCAAGCCATGGCCAGAGGAACCCAGGCCAGCGGCGGCACAGGTCGCAGAGCTGAGATCAAGCCCTCCGAGACATCTTTAAACACCTCCCAGCGGCCTATGGCCACGCCTAAAGGCACCGCCAGAGAAGCGGCAATGAGGAATCCCAGTGTCACTCTGACAAGACTCAACCTGGCATTTTCTAGGAGAGAGCCGCTGCCCAGGATATCTGCTGTCGGCTTGAGAAGGACAGAGAGGACCGCCTCCAGATTAGGAAGCACGAAAGGATTGTTGACGTAGAGAGCCAAAGCTTGCCAGATCAGGATCACACTGATCGGAAGGACCAGCTTTCGAATGTTCATGATGCTCTCACGCCCCGCAGGCCGGATGCTCTCAGTGCATCCTGAAATATGACGTCTGTAATGGTCCCTAAATCCGGATCGCCTATCTTCAGCGGCCGACCTAGGGCAAAGGAGGCTTTGGCCAGGGAAACGAAATCATCCCAATCTTCTGCCCCAGATGCGGTCGCCAGGACCAGTCCCGAGCCTAAATTCTGCACCGGTTGAATAATTCTAGCTTCACAGCCCAGGCTGATTGATCCTATGGCCGGGGTTATGCCTACTATGGCCATATCCAGGTTGTCTTGCTCCATCAAAGTCATAAGATTCTGCCCGGTAGGCGCGGATATAAGCTCCACATCGGCCGCTTTTTGGCCGTTGATCATCAGCTCCAGATATCGAGGCCGCTTGATGCCCTCAACCGGCATTAGCGCAATTTTGTATTCTTGTTGGAAATACGGCCAGTTCTTGACAGCAGCAAAGAGTGGTGCCTGGTGATCGATCATGAGGTATCCTATTCTGATTAGATTCTTCCCCGGCTTATTGGAAATATTATATGATGCCCGATCTTGCGAAGCAATCCAGTTAACTGCCTGATAATAAGGCCTGGAATCCATAAATTCTGACAGTTTAGTCTCGGATCCATTATGCTGAGCACTATCTAAGGTGTTGAGAATGTCTCCCATCCGATCGACTAGGATTTGTGCAGAAGCATTCCATTTTCCATTTACCTGAGAAGAGAACACAAAAGTGGAAAGAGATCTATTAAATAAGCTAACCGGAGAAATGATATGGCTTCCCAATAAATAATCTTGGTCTCCCATAAGCCAATCGGCGGTGATTTCTGGCAAAGCTTCCGGATGTTGCTCTGCAAAATCGTCTCCTGAAAGAAGAATGGCGCTCACGGCCATGGCCAAATCGGGATAATTCTGCAAAATATCATTGCTGGCGACCAGAACGCAGCAAGGATGATTATGCCATGCCCCGTCTGGCGGAAAGTCTCGGGAGAAGGCAACAACTTTTCCTATGCCACTCATCTCGGCCAGAGCCAGGTAAGGTTGCCAGGCCACGTAGCCGTCTATCTGCCCGGTGGTCAGCAGCACGGGAAGGATGCTTTGCCCTTTGCAAAAAAGCAGCTCAACCTCAGGAATTCCTTTATCCGTCTTGTTCATCTTTTCGGAAGCATCATCCCATGTAGATGACGACGAGTAGGCAACAAATACAGGTATCAATAGGACAGAAAATAGAAGAGCTCGCGATGCTCCTGAAATTATACTCATCAATTTCTATATACTGTTTGCGTATATATATTTACTGCGCTTTCCGACGAATTTTATATTCATCTTCGTGGCAGCGCACAGCCCCCATCCTTTAGGGCGCGGTAGTTGACCAGCTAATCAATCTTCTCCGAAAACCCTGACCAGCCCCTGATCAGCATCGACCTCGACCAAAGTGCCGCTCTTTATCAGCATAATCTCCTCCGCCACTCTGTCCACCAGAGGAATGCCGCTGATGATGGCCCCCACTGCCACGATCGGCTCGGAGCGGATATTGATCATGGCCACTGGCGCAAGATCTCTCTTTTTAAGCTGATAGATGACGTAGGAGCCCACCGTGGAGCCCTTGCCACCCGGAAAGATGAGCACCTTTCCTGCGATGCACTGATCAAATAGCTCGTGTGCCGGATCGACCACCATGCCGGTCCTGGCATCGACATTTCCCAAAAAGGAGATGGCATCCCCTGTCACCAGAGCAGGACCGCTAGCGCAGCCGCTGGCAACCTTATGACATTTTATTTCCGTATTTACCGCCTCCCCAGAGCTACATCAATGCACTCTTCCAGACATCCAAGACCAGCTTGAACGCCGGCCAGGCCGGGCAGATAGACCAGCGCCTTGCCGGAATTGACCATCATCTTACCAAAGCGTTCCGTGGCCGGGGAGACGACCATGCAGGTGTCGCAATAGATCCGCGCCCCGCTCTCCTCAATGGCCGCCACCAGATGAGGATGCGCATCTGCGATTTTGCGGGCTGTGCAGACCCACAGCTCCTTTTGCACCTTCTGGCCTTGCAAAAGCCGGGCAATCTTCTCCAGCTCCGTCGCCGAGCAGTGGGGGCAGCCCAGGGCCACCACATCCGCGCCGTCCCCTGGATATTTGGCATAGACCTCATCGATCTCCTTTCTGCCGATACAGATCGTCTCCTCCGCCTGCCAGGGGACGGGTGGCGCAGGCGTGACATCCTCAACGTAGTAAAGGGCCACGGAGCCGCTGGCGGCCATGGCCGCGCCCAGGGCCTTGAGCTTGTCTTGGGTGGGCACACCCCGGAGCCGGAAAAAGGGCACGCCGTCCTTGACGATTCTGCCCACCAAAAATCCCAGTGCCCCGTAGTCCGATCCCCGCAGAATCGCGTCAACCTCCACCAGAAGGGTGGGCAGTCGGTTCTCGTCCAGATGGTAGCCGTAAAGAGCCGTCTTTCCCACCAGCGCCGCCGCCAGGGCAGACGGCCCTCCCTCGCGGTTGGTGCGGGCACCAATGACCGAGTTGGCATAGGAGACGGCGGAGGACTCGCTCCAGGCCAGGTGATCGCCTTTGGCGGCGAGGTCGTAGATCTGATAAGGAGTGCAGGTGCAGTCGATGGTGACACCCAGGCGGCGGTAGGCTTCGATGGTCTCTTTCTGCTTGACGGCAAATTCTTCCTCAATGCCCATCTCCTGCCAGCGGCACAGGTCCATGCCCGCCGGGTTGAGGATGCTGGGCACCACCACCTGGCCTTGCAGATCGGAGATCCACTCCAGGCCCGCTTCGCCGATGTTCTTGTAGGATACTCCAGCTATCTGCACCGACCTTACCGGCACGAGATTCTCTGCGCCGTAAATGTCGCCCAGCGCCACCAGGATCTCCATCATGCGGCGCAGGGTCTCGCCTTGATCGCCCTGATAAATGCCTTCTTCCTCACGGGACAGGTACATGGCTATTGGCTCTGGGCTCTTGGCAATAAACTCTTTTCCTGCAACTTACGTTCCAGAATTTCGTGCAAGAGATGTCCTTCTCTCATCGTGACTTCGCGTGAAAACGGACCCGGTCGAATCTCATGCGAAGCCGCGAAGGCGCGAAGCCTGGCAACCATGATTGCCGCCCTCAAGCAGGATCTGGGTTTGACTTCTGTGATGATTCAATGGCTGCAGCCCTGATCAGCCCGGACGGTGGCCAAGCACACGCGCCTCGCGGGCAGAGGATGGACGAAGATGCCTGGCCTGGGGTCAAGACCGGGGCAGTGCGATGAAAACGCCCTGCGGGTTTTGCGGCTTCTTATCCCAACGCTCTCTCTGGATTACTGGTGGCATCGATCCTCCGCCGCATGGTGTGATGACCTCTCATGAGTATGTATAACCTGCAAAGGTTTCATCCTTTTCAAATTTTTTTTTTTCAGATAAGATTTAAATCACTTTTGTCTTTCTAACCAGTCCAGACTTTACGGAATGAATTTTCGACAATTGCATGATATCGATTGAACCCGCACCGGCAAAACAAAAAAAAGCGCTGTAGACTCCACCGCGGAACATAAGACCTTACGAGGTCAAATTAGTATTTATAAAATTTTATGTTGGGCTATTGGTGGTCAAGTTGTTTGTATATTGCAGTACGTGTCAGTCGCGATATTCTAAAATCGTTACTACTTAGTCGTTGACAGGAAATAAAATACTCAAATTTTGGCGAGCATATCCCGAAATCGTTATCTTCAAACAAGGGAATTTCAAGCATGCCTCCAGAAATATGCAAATTATCTTCCGTCAACACCTTAACTCATTGTCCACTCCAGGGGGGCACCCCAGTCACCAGCCAATCCTTGTAGCTGCACAAGCGGTTCTATCAAAACTTATTAATAGTCATGACCCGAGATCCGTTTGAACTATGCCCCACTCGTATCTTTGCTTGCTCTCTGCAATCCTTTTAGCAGAATCAGGAATGGCCATAGACTTGCCTTTCGTCTTTGATGAAAACACCTCAGATTTAGCTAGATATGATTCTAATCAGCTGGAGAAGGCCAGTGCCTTGTCTCACGACCTTGCAGGAGTTCCGCCAGTCTCCTCACCAGGTAATGATGATATGATCGAGGTTTCATTAGTTACAAATGATTCAATTAATAATTCAATCCGTGATAACAAGACCACAAGATGGCAGAGGATTTCGTCAGGGTTGGTTACACTTAATCAATCATCTATGGCTAATACGACCAACTTCTCGCCCGAAATATTCGAGACCGAATTACCGCCTAAATATCCTACGATATTACCCCCTGTTGTTCCTCCCTCAAGCTCAGATGATTGGTTTAATGAAGGTAATACTAATTACGATAACGGGAATTATGCAAAAGCTATAGCATGTTACGACCAGGCAATCCAGATTAATCCGAACTTTTCTGGTTCTTGGTGCAATAAAGGCATGGCTCTATGTAGATTAGAAAAATACCAAGAGGCCATAAAAGCATTCGACAAGGCCCTCTATATTGATCCTCATTATGCGAAAGCATTGAAAAGCAAAGAAACTGCACTCCAAGCAATTGGTTACAAAAATGAAGCTATGCAGGAGGAACATTTTTGAGGACAGGGAGGACGCGTATTTCTATAATATTTGCTGTATTGCTCATATATTCTGCAGTAGGAGATATGCAGCCTGCAAAATATACTGAATCAGAAGCAGTAGGGAATCCGGCTTTCGATGTTAAACTCGAAGATATAGAACGTAATATTTCTAGCGAAAATATCCCAAGCGAGCTGGTCATAAAACCCAGGTCGATGACAGAAATATACCTCAGCCTAGGGGTACTAGTTTTTGGACTGATTCTTGTCGTATTCACAGTGATACTTGCTCTTAGAAAAAATACCGGTTGGGACCAAGAATCAACTCGTGTATTTACCATCTCGCTGATTGTCACCGCGGGATTGTTCCTCATAACAGCTGGATATTCTGACCAACAAATCGCGCCTATGTTCGGCTTGCTGGGGACAATTGTGGGATATCTACTGGGCAAATCACCTCCCGGCGAACAAAGTCCCAAATCAGGAGTATAAGGCGTATAAAATGAAGACATATATCGATATAGGATTAATTCTGAGTATACAGTCTTACTTAAAAGTACTTATAGTAGTTAATAGATAACATATGTAGGATCGCCATGTCGCCTCGACTTTTCTGGCTATGTTTAATCACTCTTTGCGGGTCAGGATTAGCCTCAGATGTGCCATTTGTATTTGGTGAAGACAATTCGAATTTGACTGACTATTCTTCTGATCAACTGCAAGAAGCTAGCTCTTCTTCTCCAGATCTAGTTGGTGTGCCTCCAGTTATTTCGCCATCGGATAGTGAGGTCTTGGAAATCCCTGTAACAGGTGGCGGAAGCACCCCCGAAGGTAAATTAGAAAAGGGAGTAAAAGACCTAAAAGATGAGCTGAATAAGAAGGTAGAGCCAGATTATATTAGCATACGCGAGGATGCAGTCATGCTGGCATCCAAGTATCCAGGCGATCTCGGGATCGATCAGATCAATGAGATATATATTTATATGAAATATGGCAACCAAACAAAGAATGGCTGGAGATATGTGCGAGATCCAAGAGGTATAGATTCTTGGAACTATGCCAATGCGTCAATGAAAATAGGTGATAGGGCAAAGTGCGTTGGCTTAGGGGATTGTGATGATTTTGCAATCCTCATGGCAGCATTCGTTGAATCCATCGGTGGGGCCACGAGAATTATTCTGGCAAATAATAATAGCAAAGGCGGACATGCTTATACTGAAGTCTACTTAGGCCGGATAAATGATCCAAATTGTCAGGTAGAAGCGATCATGGAATGGCTGCAACAGGAGTCTGATACGGGCAAAATTTATGGTCATGTAGACACAGATACAAAAGAAGTCTGGCTCAACCTAGACTGGGGACCGGATGAAAAAGGCAATGCTCATCCTGGGGGGCCTTTGTTTCAGGGAGAGAGACATGACGTCCTTCGCATCAGAGATCAGTACAAACTAATTCCTGTAAGGATGCCTGAAACTCCCGATAAGCCACCTAGGCTAATAAGCTTGGCTCCAGACAAAAATAGCCCCCAAAAAGTAGGGTCAGTCGTGACATGGACAGCTAAGGCCATGGACCCAGACAACGATCGGATCTTCTATCGCTTCTTCCTGAATGGCTATACTGTAACCAAATGGATAAACGATAATTCATGGGTTTGGACAACTACTGAAGCTGATACAGATGATAATAAAATCGAAGTTTATGTAAGAGATGGAAAACACGCAGGCCCAAATGGCTTCGATAGCAATAAGGTGGCTAGCTTCACTATAACTGAGGCCGAGCAGAAACCTACCGTCCTGGAAAACCAACCACCAGTTATAGTTAGCATGGTATCGGATAAATCCGGTCCACAAGATACAGAAACTATAGTGACCTGGACTGCAGAGGCATCTGATCCTGAGAGCGATTCGCTTGTTTATAGATTCCTGCTCAGGGGCAAGACCGTTTCCGATTGGAGTTCGGCTAGTAGTTGGTCTTGGGCCACCACATCAGATGAAATTGGTGAAAACCAAATCGAAGTTCAAGTAAGGGATGGAAAACACGTAGGTCCAAATGGCTTCGATAGCAATAAGGTAGCTAGCTTCACTATAGTTGAATCAAAGCCTGCGGCGCCAGAAAATCTGCCTCCTGTAATCAATAGCCTTGTACCTGACAAGGACAGTCCGCAAAAAATAGGGGCCTTGATTACTTGGACTGTAGTTGCTAAGGATACAGAGAACAATCCTATTAGCTATAAATTCTACCTAAACGGCAAAGCAATGACCGGATGGTCGACTGAGAATACTTGGCCATGGTCTGCTGAAGATGCTGATGCTGGAGTCAATCAAATAGAAGTGAAAATAAGAGATGGTTTCCATGCAGATCCGAATAGCTTTGACGATAACATGAATGTTAATTACAAGATAACTGCACTTCCTTCCACCAGCACAGAAGAAAAATGGTTGCCTTCAAAGATTATTTCTCCAACCGAAACAAATCCAGTCACAACCATACCCTCAGCAAAAATTGGTAGTATTTATGTAGAACATAATGTATGGCAAGGAGATAATTTTGGCATGATCATCCATACTAAGTTCTACATAGATAATTTTGCCTATGAAACAGGATCTGTTCAGGCATACTTCTCTTTTGGTAATAACGCTGAAATCCTTGATACTGATGGCAACTATGCATCGCCGGATGGACAAGTATCTTCATTCGAGAGTTTTACACCTATTTATCGTAAGACGGAATATAACGATTTCAAACTTTTTATTCCGTACAGCCAACTTCATTTATTATTAAAGATGCAAAATAATCTAATAGTTGATGTCTTTATATGGGATAATAGCGACTACCCTCATACTAAACTCGCTGAATCATCAATACATTTTATTTATACATCGTGAACTTCATGGCGTCACGCTTGGTGAATTGGGAAAAAACGACTCACATGCAGCGAGTACAGCGAGGCCGAAATAAACCAATGTTTTAAATTCGCGCCTCCGCGTGAAACCGGACCGTGGTTGAATCTCACGCGAAGTCGCGAAGAACAATCAGCCGTTCACAAAGGCACGTTATCCTCTCACAATCATGGATTTAATTAGGCCGCGCTGTTCTAAACCAATCGGTGCAGAGGATGCGCCTCTCCCGGTGTCGTCTCCAGGTCGCGTAAAGCTTCGGCAATGAGGATGTCGGCCATGGCCGCCGCAGGAAAGATGATATCGGCGCTCTCGATGGGGCCGTAAAGCAGAAAGTCCGCTCCAGCGAGGAGCTGCATGGCCCCTGCCGCCGCATCGCAGCCCTTTCGGACACTCGTCTCCTTTTGGGAGAGCCAGGGCCAGGAGGAGATGGCATTGTGAATGCCAGAGCCCACGGGCAGGCCTAGCCGCGCTTTGGCCGCCACGGAAAAACGCAGAGCCGACCCGGCTCCACTGCCCAGCGGCAACACCGCCGGATCGATGAGCAGATTGACCAGTCCCATTTCCCTTGCGCTGGCCAGCAGCCCGTTCTCACGCACCGTCCCACCCGTCTCCAGGATGGCCAGTGAGCCGTCCACGCCCGGCTCTGCCGGATTGTAGGCCAGGATGATGGCCGAGTCGATCTCGCTGTTCAGCAGCGCCTGCGCCTCCTTCTCCTCCGTAGCCAGGCTGATGCTGTTGTAGATGGCCCGGTCGGCATAGCCCAGTTCCGAGACCAGCAGCGCAGCTTTGCTTCGCGTGGCTGCATCCGCGGAATCGATGATGAAGGGGCCGCTCCAGACCCCTTCTGCAAATTCGAGGTACCTTTCAAAAGCCGGAGCGCTACGGGCGTAAAGATGCAGGACAGAAGGGCATCCCGTCTCCTCAGACAGCTCAGCCTGACGAGATATCAGCCGCTCGGCGGCCGTCCTATCGAAGAGGCCTTTCTCTTCATCCTCTACTATTTTGTGCCCGTGATAGAAGATGGTGCCGCATAGAACCGAAGGCAATTGGCCGCATTGCCCGCCGAACTTCACACCCCCCACATTCACTATGGACTGCTCTCTGCTGAATCGAAACAATTGTCATCCCTCCGCATTAGCCTCTGCATTGTCCTCTTCCTTGACAAGCCAGGCGGCCGTATCCATGAACACTCCCGCACCAAAGAACAGATCTCCCTTCCCAAAGGCAACCGTTGGCAATGCCGTCTTCCTTTTTATTACCGGGAAGGGCGGCTCAGGATAGGGCTCACAAAGGAGGCCATATCTGGAGATCAGCTCTTCGATCTGCACAATGTCTTCCAGGCCGATGCAGTCAATGGGCACCACTTGCTGCTGGAAGCGCGCGATGGCTTCGGGCGGCAGATTCTGGATGAAGGGTATGGCACCGTTCGAACCGATTATCCGGCCCTGCTCATCTATGCCGTTTTTGTGCAGGGCTAGAATGGTATTGCCGGGCAGATGGCCTTTCGACTCCACACCGCAGAGGATAAGGAACCGGATATTGCAATTGGATATCACATTGGCCACGATCTTCTCTACACCCAGATTCTCAGTCTTGCACGGGCCAAAGATGGCAGCGCCCTTTGGGAAGAGCGAACTGGCTAAGGTCACCACCGCCACACCGGCATTTGGGCTACCTACCTGATAGTCGCCGCGCACAGGCGGCCAGGGTTCTTCGTAGCCTAGTTTGCTAGCTATTGCCTTCTTCAGCCATATTGCCCCTGCTGCTGTCCTAGAAGACAGATCAAGCATTTATTTTTTTCCGGTCTTAAATCTGACATGACTGCCCTCGCAAAAATCAATATGAAAAATTGAAATATGAGTAGGTCAAATAAGGAAATCACTCTTACAAGATTACGCTTTGCGATATCAGTCTTACCAAGCGAATGGTGGCACTAAAATGGCCTCATACAAAGAAAAGATCCTGGAAGTCATTGGGGACGCCGAGGTAGGTCTTACCACGGTAGATGTGGCCAAGAAAGCAGGGGTCAGCAAGACCACGGTGATCAAGTACCTCTCCGTGCTCAGCTCCGAGGGCCAGGTTGAATTCGTGGAGGTAGGCCCGTCCAAGCTCTGGAGAAATAAAAGAACCGGCACAAAGTATAGGGAAGAGGGAGCGCAGACTCTGAATGTAGAGGCAGAGCCAATGGTAGATATTGATTTTTGCAATGGCGAAGACAATACCGTTAACTTTTCATTTCGGGTTGATCCGGATCGGATATGTGCACTCTTGAAGCGTGCCAACAAATGCATGTGCAAGGCTAATGATATATTAATAGAGGAATAACTACATGCCTAACGCCCCGCAGATGACCATACCAAAGGAGATCAAAGACTTCTTCACGGTTGAAAGCGGCCAGACGCTTCTTATCAAGGGCCTGCCTGGAACAGGCAAGACCACTTTAGCTCTGGAGATCATGAATAACTTATGCGAGGATCGGAATGGAATGTACATATCCACTCGCATAGATCCTCGCCGGCTTTATGCCACTAACCCTTGGGTGGAAGAGGTCGTCCCCCCCAAGAATGTGGTAAATGCCACCCAGACCAAGCTCTTGGAGAGCCTGAAGGGAGTGGGTAAAGATCTATCCAACTACTATGCCGTCTTAGATTTTTTCAAGGTATTCTTTGACGAGGCAGAGGAGATGGACAATCCCATGATTATCATCGATAGCTGGGACGCGGTCTTGAATTATACCGCCCACCTCATCGGCGATGCCCAACACAGTTTCGAGCAGAATATCTGCGAATTTGCCCGTGATCTGGACACGCATCTCATCTTTGTCTCCGAATTTGCCAGTGTCATGCCCCTGGACTACATCGTGGATGGAGTAGTGACCATGGAGCAGTTCCGCCTGCCCGGCTATGCCGAGGGAAGCATGAGGAGCCGCTATGTTCGGCAGATTAAACTGGACAAGTTGCGAGGGGTGGAGATTTGCCAGAAGACCTACACAGTCACATTGCATAGCGGCCGGTTCAGGTTCTTTGAGCCTTACCGGGAACACAATGATGCCAGAATTGCCAGTGATGGTATGAGAGTTCCCGATCCCAAAGAGGATCGCATCTCCACTGGCATTCCTGACCTCGATATCGTGACGGGCGGTCTGAAGTACGGTTCATGCAATGTCCTGGAGATTGATCACGGTGTGGGCAAAAGGTACTACCAGATCCTGACCGCCCTGGCGTCGAACGCCATTAAGAACGGCAGAGGCGTATTTATCCTGCCCAGCATCGGCTACCAGCTCAGCACCCGCGACATTTTTGTGCCCACCAACGTCATTGTCTCCCAGCCGGAAGGAGAGGATCCTGTAGCATGGGGAAAGGAGCTGCAGGAGAAGTGGGATGCACTGCGGGAGAGGACGGGCCGGCCCATACTGAACATAATCGGCCTGGACTCCATTGAGTTTGCCTTCGGCTACAAAGCGGTGCTCAATTTAGTTAACCTGATGATCCGCAACTGGAAGGAGACCAACGACATAAATGTGCTCGTGGTAAAAAGCGGCCAGGAGAGCATGAACATGGCCGTTCATACCGCGGATACTTATTTGCTGGTCAACGAATTGAACGGCGGGCTGTGTCTCTATGGAATTATCCCCCGAACTGAGCCCTATTATATGCTTTTGGAAGAGCGGAACAGGATCAGCCTGACGCCCATCGTCTAGCTTCCCCTGTCCCTCTTCTTTGATTTAAATTCAGGCCTTGCCTGGGTTCAGGCCCTAGCCAGGCCCTTTGCCTCGCGGGCGATCCGGGTGGCGGCCTCCTTTCGCATCATCTCCACGAATTCCCTTTGCGTGGCAAAGATGAGGGTGCCAGTGGGACAGGCGGCAACGCATACCGGAACCTCCAGATTCTTGCAGCGGTCGCACTTCACAGCCACTCGCACCTCGGTGTGCCGGCCAATGACGCCGTAGGGGCAGACCATGGCACACATCCAGCAGCCCACACAATTCTCTTCATTGCGATCGACGATGCCGGTTATCGAGTCCTGGTGCATGGCACCGGTACGGCAGACGGCGACGCAAGGCGCATCTTCGCAGTGACGGCAGACGAGAGGCACCTTTTGCCCCTCAGCCATCTCCACGTAGATCCGGCGCACCGGCCCCGGCTTCTCGGAGACGGCAGCCATGAGGCTTTTGCCAGCGGAATGCTCCACGGCGCAGGCCATCTCGCAGGACTTGCAGCCTAAACACCGATCCAGACGGACGAATACTTCTTTCATGGCTTTGCTCCTCACAGCCCCAGCTTTTTGCGCTGGCTGTCGATGTGATCGATCATAAGCTTTGCCGCCTTGAATGGATCGGGCTCCACCGCAAAGCATGCACCCACCACGTCCTTAGCGCCTGCGGTGAGCAGTCCGGCTACGGCAGAACTTCCCAGGACGGGGGGCACCGTGCCCAGCACCGTGTACACTCCCGAGCCCACCACATAGGCTCCAATGGCCACCGCCTTTTCGCTCATCCATTCCGGAGCGGCGCCGGCCGCGGGCAGGTCGCTTATGTCCACGCCCAGTGCATTGGCGAGCGCCGCGGCAGCGACTAGAATGCGGCTGATATCCACGCAGGAGCCCATATGCAGCACGGGCGGAATTCCCAGAGCCTTACATACACCCTGCAAGCCCTCTCCAGCCAGGTCTGCCGCTTCGGGAAGGAGCAGGCCGGCCTTGGCACAGGCCTGGGCATTGCAGCCCGTGGTGAGTACCAGCACATTGTTCTTAATGAGCTCTTTTACCATGTTGATGTGGCCGTAATCATGAACAATCTTGGGGTTGTTGCAGCCGACCACAGCACCAATGCCTCGCACAGCGCCGCTCTTGATGGCCCCGATCAGCGGATCTAAAGTTCCACCGAGGGCGCCGACAATCGTTTCTACTGAGAAGCCCACCATACATTTGGACTTTTCATTGGGGATGTGAACCTTGGCAGGATTTCTGTTCTTGTAGTTGAGCACAGCCGCCGAGACAATGGCATTGGCCGTTTCAAGTGCAGTCTGTTCCTGAAATTCCATGTGCACCGCGCCCGGGAACTTGGCCTTGGGAGAGGTGGAGATGAACTTGGTATGGAAACAGCCGGCGAGCGCGCCCAGCGCGGGCATGATGCACTGCACATCCACAACCATGGCATCCACGGCTCCTGTGGCCACGGCCAGCTCTTGCTGCAGGAAGTTTCCGGCCGCCGGCACGCCGTGGCGCATGAGTATCTCGTTTCCTGTGCAGCACATTCCAGCCACGTTGATGCCCACTGCGCCTTGCTTTTTGGCCAGCTCCACCATCTTTGGATCTACCGCCGCCGCCACAATCATCTCCGACAAAAGAGGCTCATGACCATGCACAATGATGTTGACCTGGTTTGTCTCCAGGACACCCAGGTTGGCCTCGGAGAATGTGGGCGTGGGTGTTCCGAAAAGTACGTCCTGCAGCTCGGTAGCGATCATGGAGCCGCCCCAGCCGTCGGCCAGACCAGTGCGTAGCCCCTGCAGTATCAGGCTCACATAGTCGTTGTCCACGCCCATGTGAGTACGATGCATGCACTCCACGATCTCCCGGTCAATGCCGCGCGGCTCAATGCCCAGTTTCTTCCATAGCTCTAGCCGCTTGGCAGGAACCCGGCTGGTGAACTGGAGGCTCCCATCCTGTTGGCCGAACTGTGCCATAATGGCGTCTGCCAGAGCGATCTCGGTTTCCACGCCATACTCCAGCATGAGGCGCTCCAGCTTGGCCTGGTCTTTGATGCTGTAAGAAGGAGCCTTGCCCATAACTACGGCCCGGAAGGTTTGGGCCACGTCGCGAGCATGATCGGAGTGGGCGGCAGCTCCTGCGGCGATGCTGCGCAGAAAATTGCGGGCAACGATTATGTCGGCGGTCGCTCCGCAGACACCCTTGCTGGCACCTTCCCCGAAGGGATCTATGCGGCAGGGTCCCATATTGCAGTTTCGACAGCACAGCCCCAGCTCGCCAAAGCCGCATTGTGGCTGCTGTTTTTCCAAGCGATCCCAGGCCGTCTCCAGACCGGCTCTCTGGCATACATCGAGCATTTCCCGGCTGGCGGGATCTATGGATCTATCACGAACATCCTTTGCCATATCAGTACCTCTATAATGATTTCTGAGCACAAACCAGGAGCGAATCCGCCTGAAACTATTTAACGTTATTTTATCCAAGAAAATGATTTATACTGTCAGGCAGCACAGTCCTCTTTCATGGGACATGTATTTGTAAGTCCTCTAAATTGGGGTCTGGGCCACTCCACAAGAGATATTCCCATCATCGAGGAGCTTTTGCGCCAGGGGCATGAAGTGACCATAGGTACGAGCGGCAATGCCCTGACCCTCTTGCAGAGAGAATGCCCGGAGTGCAACTTCATCACCTTTAAGGATTATCCGGCACCCTACAGCGACTCTCGATTTTTCCTGCCTTCATTTATCGCAGGCATTCCCGCCCTACTGCGGGCTTTTGCGGTTGAAAGAAAAAGGCTGGAGCAAATACTGGCTGAAAATAAATTCGACTTGATTATCAGCGACAACCGCATGTGTGTCTACAGTTCGTTGATTCCCAGCTACTTCATCTCTCATCAACTGCGCTATAGCATGCCCGGCTATCTCTATCCTTTAGAACTGATGACCATTCCCTTCAACAGCTTTTTTCACAGCAAATTCCAGGGCGTGATTGTGCCGGATATCGATCCCCAGGGCAAAAGCAAAAATTTGAGCGGCAAGCTCTGTCGAACCAATCTGAACGTCACGAAGCGAAAGGTCTACTACGCCGGAATTTTGACCAGCACCAAAAAAATGGCGGTAGCCGAGGATCTGGACTATCTGGCCATCGTATCCGGTCCCGAGCCGCAGAGAACCAGGCTGGAGGAGATCGTCATGAAGCAGGTGCAAAAGCTGCCAGGCGAGAAGGTAGTACTCCTGGGTAGCCCGCAAAAGGACCTGCATCAAAAGGTGGACGCTCACACCACGATGCACTCCTACGTCTCCACAGAGGAGAAAGCAGTGCTCATGAACCGGGCCCGCTTCATCATTACCAGGTCCGGCTATACTACTATGATGGAACTGGCGGAGCTGGACAAGAAGCACGGGCTCTTCACGCCCACCCCCGGCCAGACGGAGCAGGAGTACCTCTCCCGCTACTACGCCAGGCAGGGATGGTTTTTATCTAAGAGCCAGTACAAGCTGCGGCTGGCCGAGGACGTGGAAGAGGCCATGCAGTACCGGGGATTTCCAAAGATGGCCAAGACAGAGGAGAACGTAAAAAGGCTTTATCAGGATGTGCTCCGGCAACATTTGAACTGAGGGCCATTTTCATTTTACTGCTTTCTCTCTGATCCCAGTTCTTATTCTTATCCCTGTTCTCCTTTTCTTAATTTCCCTCTCGCCAGGGAGGCAAAAATCCCCAGGATGCATAGAGCAGAAAAGACGGCAAAGGCCACCTTCACGCTTGAAAGGAACAGGGGATAGTACTGGGGCGTGATCTCCACCTTTCCCAGATACAGCGAGAAGACCATCATGACAAAGCTCATGCTGGCGACCTGCCCCACCAAACGCATGGTTCCAAGAGTAGCCGACCCTACGCCATAGCAGCGCGGCTCCACGGAGGACATGATGGCGTTGGTGTTGGGCGAAGTGAATAATGCCAGACCCAGGCCCAGAGTGATGAGGCAGGCCACTATGAAAATGAGGCTTGTCTCTGCACTTAAAAAGACGAATGCCAAGACGGCCACAAATGTGAGAGCCATTCCGGCGGTGGCCACCAGGCGCGGCTCCATTTTGTCGGAGAGCCTTCCCGTAAATGGGGAAAAAATGGCCATCATGGCCGGCTGGGCCAGCATAATCAGCCCGGCCTGATCGGGCGCCAGCCCCTTGATGTACTGCAGATAGAGGCTCAAGAGGAAGGTTATGGCAAAGGTGGCGCTGTAGCTGATGAGCGCCGCCAGATTGGAGTAGGCGTAGACCCGGTTATTTTTGAAGAGGCGCACATCCAGCACCGGACAGGCCACCCCCGACTCCCAGCGAATAAACAGGAAAAAGGTCGCCACTCCCACCAGGACCAACGCTGCCCCCTGCCAGGCGGGAAGAAGGGAAAAGCCGAACATAACCGCCACAAGCATCAGGCTGTAGATTGCCGATCCCGTAAGGTCGAATCTGTCCTCCCTGGCTCCGGCCCACTCGCCTTTCAGCTTCCACATCCCCAGGGCCAGCGGAATGAGTCCCAGGGGGACGTTGATCAGAAAGAGGCTTCTCCAGCCAAAATACTCAGTGAGCAGGCCCCCCAGGAACGGCCCCAGGGAGAGTCCCAGGTAGACGGAGGCGGCATTGATTCCTAAAATCTTGCCCCGCTCCTGCACCGGGAATACGCTGACTAAAATGGCCGTTCCCGTGCCGAAGATCATGGCACTGCCGATGCCCTGCAGAATCCTTGAGCCGATAAGGATCGAGGAAGTGGGGGCAAAGAAGGCAACCAGGGATGATGCCGTGAATATGAAAAGACCAATGAAAAAGACCTTCTTCATGCCGTAGATATCAGCGATCTTTCCGAAGGGCACCATGAAGACGGCAGCAGAGAGCAGATAGCTGGTGGCGATCCAGCCTAAAAGGATGGCATCCATGGAGAACTCGGCTCCAATGGCGGGGAGAGCAATGTTGATGGAAGAGGCCATGAAGGGGGGCAGGAAGGAGGTGAGTGTGGCGATGACCAGAGCGCATCTTCTGATATCCGAGCTTGTGCAGGTCTGCATCCTGGGACTTGTTGGCATCGTCATCAATTAACCTTTGCTTCACCAGTAATTCAAAAGCATCCTTCTCACCAGAAGGCATTTTTCCTGAACCTCTTCACCTAAGAGCAGTCCGGGAAGAAGCCGGATCATTGCATCGAGATATGCGGCCTTCAGTTCCATAAGCTGCTCAGCTCCAGCTGGTGGAAGATCCTCTTGCAGTCGCATGGCCAGGTCGCGGGAGACCTTGATGGATAAATTGAGATGCATTCGGGCGTCATGGGGTGAGCAGCATAGCTTGCCCGTATCCTGATATATCGCCCGCCCCAGCTCCTGGAAGGCCTCGATAAAAAGGCTGAAAGCTGAATCGTCGGCATCGCAGCGTCCGTGCGTGGCCGCGTAGCCGCAGCCGGTGCAGGCTCGATCTCGGTCGTACTGGATGCAAAAGGGGCAGGTGCCGGGCCGGGTGGGCAGGTGGCCGAGCAAAGTGAGGCTGAAGGCGCGGGCGAACTTGTGCAGCTCGCCAGGATCGACGCTCTCCAGGCGGCGGGAGAAAAGGTCAGCCCAGCGAACGTACTCAGCGCAGGAAGCGGCGACGGCATCCTTTGCCGCTTGCAGGGATTCGAGGTTAATGTCCTTTGCTGCCGCCTCAAGCTCTTTAGCGCGGTTCGTCATAATATCGGATTAGCCATTCCGTTTTTCTTGCTCTCTAAAAGCTCAATGAGCTCTTTCAGAGTATAATGGTCCATAAGTTGCAAGATTCTGTCCATTTCTTCATAAAATTGTCTCGTTTTGGCCATTATCGCGCTCATTTTTTCAGCTTCTAGATTATGGCCCTCTAGATTTTTCTCGATTTGATTGAGAGCCTGCAAGACCGAATGTACTTCCTCCTTCGCAGCAGACAGAACCACCGGTCTCCTTGCTTCCGTGTCAGTCTCCAGAGCATAGCGATGCTGCTTATTGCGATGCGGCTTGCTAACCGGACCTACCACGCGTCGCACCATGCCGATATTTTCCAGGTAGCTCATATTAGTGCGTACTGTCGTTTTGCTGTAGCCGGTCTTCTCAGCCAGAGCATCAATGGACATGGGTTCGCCTTCCAGGAAGAGAGTGCCTCGTAGTATTCCCATTGCATCGCTCCACCCAATTTTTTTTGCAGATTTGATGCATGCGTCAATGATGGGTCTTTTTAGCTCCAGCATTTCTTCATCGTTCACATTGATCTGATCAATCACAAAGTTTAAGTATTTTGCGTTTATTCGGTGTGTTCGGCAAAATCCGAATAGAAGGTTTATTGGCATGATCGGCATGGAACGACTCGGGGTGTGGATCACCAGGAATCCTGTAATAATCATAGCCATAGCAGTCCTCATGACTCTGGGCTCTTTTCACTACGCTCAATATATAGAGAGCCAGGGCATGACTACAGAGACCTTTGTGTCAAAAGATTCGGCACTCTATCAGTTATATGATCATCTCTACCAGGAAAACTTCGGCTCTGATGGCAATATGATAATGATAGAGGGCGACGATGTGGCAAAAGCTGAAGTTCTTTCGGCCGGCCTGCGTCTATCCGATCACATGAAGAAGGTTGAACATGTTACTGGTGTATCGAGCATAGCCGACGTCGTAGCCGATGCGGAATATGAGACAAGCGGCATTCGCCGTATCCCCTCTCAGGAGAGGATAGACGAGATCCTGGCCAGCGCGGGCACAAGTGTCCAGGGCCTAATGCCTGACCGCAAACATTCCAGAATGATTGTGGGGATGCCTACTTCGGGCATCCTTTCTGAGGCACAACGAAGCAAGCTCCTCCTGGAAATAAATAATGCAGTCGATTTCGCAAAATATCCTGCGGGGTATAGCACCATCGTCACGGGCGACCCATCTTTCCAGGCATCAATTACGGGGCTGATGAACAGTAGCAACGGCTCGATCCTTGCCCTGTGTGGAGTGCTGATGGTTGTAGCCCTGCTTTTGTTCTTCAGGCATGTCAGATGGTCTCTCCTCCCCATACCCGTGGTCTTACTGGGCATAATCTGGACCTTCGGGGCCATGGGTCTATTCCATATAAAAATGAGCATGGTCACATTTGCCGCGTTTCCCATTATGATAGGAATAGGCATAGACTATGCCATACAATTCCACAACCGGATAGATGAAGAATTAAGCAAAGGAGAACCCATTCTGGAAGCGGCCATCAATACCATAAACCATGTGGCCTTTCCTGTAATAATCGCTCTGACTGTAACCATTGCAGGCTTTGTCTCGCTTCTCAGCTCCGCTGTGCCCATGATCAACGATTTCGGAAAGATCTGCATCATCGGCCTTATCATGTGCTACCTCTCCGCCCTCTTTGTGAACGTGACAATCCTTTATCAGTCTGAAAAAAGATCCCCCAGAAAGAAGAAGACACAAGGCCATTCTGAGGAAGGCTCATCATTTGGGGCAATCGTTCAGAAGACGGCAACATACAGTATCGAAAGATGGAAGGCAGTGCTGGTCGTGGCTCTGCTATTGGCCCTGGCAGGAAATTATGCCGACACACTGGTCCCCATAGAGACGGATTCTAAGAATTTCATTCCCCAGGACCTGGCCCCTCTGATTGATCTGAAACATATGAAAAACGTCTATGGCGGGACGGACTCAATTAATTTCCTAGTTCAGGCTGACGATGTTACGGACCCGCAAAATCTCAGGTGGATAGATGATTTCGAAAGCTACCTGTTGACAGCCAGAGAAGACCGGACGGAAAGAACTACAAGCATCGCCACCTATGTCAAAGCAGCCAATGGTGGAGAGCTGCCGGATGATAAAACGAGAATAAGGGAGATAATTGCCGCTCTGCCCTCATCCGTAACCAATGCTTACTTGAGCGGCCATAACCTAGCAGTTGTTAATGTAAATATTGGCGACGTCCAGAGCAATCTGGGAACGGAGGGCATGTCACGACTGATCGCGTCGTACGAAGATGACCTGGCCTGGAATACCCCGCCTCCTGGGATTTCAGTCAGGATAACTGGCCAGTCGGTGCTTATGACCACGGTCATGACTGCTCTGACATCAGGCAGAGTGGAGATGTCGCTGCTCGGCTTAGTCCTGATATTCATCCTGCTCCTGATAATATACAGAGATCTCACCAAGGCCTTGTTGCCTGTGCTGCCCATGCTCGTAGTGATAGGCTGGATGGGCCTGGTCATGTACTATGGCGGCCTGAAGTACACCCCCCTCACGGCCACGTTAGGCGCTCTGGTCCTGGGAGTCGGCTCGGAGTATGCCATACTGATGATGGAACGCTTCTATGAGGAGCTAGGCAATGTCGGCGATCCCTATGAGGCAATGAAGATCACTGCCAACCGTATAGGTTCGGCCCTGATGGCGTCGGGAATGACTGTGATCTTTGGTTTTGCCGCTCTGATCGCATCGCCCTTCAACATCATCAGCAACTTCGGGGTGGTGACTGTGATGTCGGTAGTCCTCGCCCTCATCACCACATTCACAGTATTCGTTGTCTTAGCGATTCGCATGGAAATTCAACGTGAAGTATTTGAGAATGCTAAACAGGATCTTAAAAAAGCTATAGCGCTAATCAATAATCAATCGAGGAGAAAAATCAATGGAAATTAAATTTGCCATAGCGTTGGTTATCATGTTGACACTCCTGGCTACGGGTCAGGCCCAGAACACCTACATACCCTATGAACTAGGAGGAGACAATTACTATACCATGTACGGTAGTCCGGATATCTCAGCCAGTGTTTCCGGAACTAATGAGTTCGAGCGCGGAGATACCGTTACGCTGTATTTGGATCTGACCAACTACGGAAGGATCCTCGGCTTCAAGGAGGATCTGACACCGCAAAACCCCAAAGAGTTCGCGCTAGCTGCGGCAGAATTGCAAGAGGAGTATAAGAAGCCTACAGCTTTGGGGATCACCGCCAGCCTCAGCTCGGAAGGCCAGCAGATCAATATAAAGTCCGGCGACCAGGTTGTCCAGTCCCTTAAATCGGGGGACAAGACCCAAGCACCCTTGAAGTTCACCCTGAAGATAGGGGAGCACGCTCCTGCCGGAAAATATCCGCTCCATCTGAATATCTCTTACGACTATCAGGACAATGTTCGGGTTTATGCCTCGACTCTTGTCACCAGCGGAAGCTCTCCGGCTCTGGCAAATTTCCGAGAATCCTACATCTACCAGAAGGCCAACCAGACGCTGCCCATAACCATTACCGTCAAGAAGCAGGCAGACTTTGAGATCCTCAACAATTCCGGAGAACTCTCTGCCGGAACCAAGAAGGCGCCAGTTTCCGCCACCTACAAGAATATCGGTGAAGACCCCATCAAGGATGCAGTGGCAAGGCTGTCCATCTTCAAGCCCTTCTCATCTACTGACGATCAGGCTTTCATCGGCACATTGCTGCCCGGAGAGGAGAAAACAGTGGTCTTCCGGCTGGATGTGGACTCCGATGCTACGCCCAAGGACTACGCAATTAACAGCGAGATCAAGTATACCGACCTAAACGGCGACACCGTCATCTCTGAGAGCATGAAGATACCAGTTGTTGTCAAGGCCGCCCCCACATCGCTGCTCTTGCCCGCAGGGATTGTTCTCATCATCTTAATAGCAGCCGGGGGATACATGTACCGAAAGAAACAGAAGAAGGCCTCCTAATCATCAGGCTGCCTCTACCTTTTAGGGGGGTAAGAGATCAGTTCGGATTGCGACACCAATTTAGAAATATCAGAATATAACGAACGGATTCAGGCAATCTCGAAGGAGTTCTTATGGATGAAATAATAGTATTGTCAAGCTGGAACGATCGTTTTTGGGCCTGGTTGATCGATGTTCTTCTTATGGGCATCCTCTGGTACAGAGTTGCGATCGTTTTAAAAATAGATGCGTTAGGCATTAGCGGAGTCCTTCTGCTGGCAGCAATATTATTCATTTATTGGACTGCGTTGGAGGGTTATAGAGGCCAGTCGCTGGGGAAGATGCTATTAAACATAGTCGTAACCGGCCCTCTTGGCGAGAGCATCCGATTTAGAGATGCAGCAGTAGAGTCATTTGGAAAGGCATTTCTGCTTCCCGTCGACTGCCTCATCGGCTGGTATGCTCTTCGCATAAACCGGCAGCGTTTGTTCAATCGGATATCTGATACCATTGTCATCAAACGAACCGAGTAGCGTAACGAAACCATAATATTAATAAGAAGAGAGCGGAAAGCCCTCGAAAGCTTCCCGCTTCCAGCTCCCCTTTTGCCCACCAACCGAGCTAGTAGCCCCTCTCCGTTCGGGTCATGTTATTGTAGAACTTGAACTTGTCTTTGTCCTTGTCCTGCATCAAGACATAACCTACCCTCTTGTCGTCCACATGCTCTGCATACTCCTCTCTGGCATCATCCCGGCAGGAGGAGCAGGCTTTGCGGGGAATTGAGACGCAAAAGGCGCTGTTCAAAATGCCGTAGCCGCGCTGGGCGGAGGTATTGATCGTCATGTAACCGGCGCAGTCCGGGCAGAGGCGAACTACCTCTTCCTGGTTCTCGTTGATCATGTCCGTGTCGTAGAAGACGCGCCTCTTCCTGCGGTAGAAGTCGCCTAATCTCTCCAGCGCATCTTTTGTCAGTTCGTCCCTCTGCTCCCAGATATTCTGCACCTGGGCCACGGTGTGCTCGATATCCCGCGCCATCCCCGGGGTCTGCACGAAGCGACCGGGCACATAGTCCGGCTCCTTGACATGCGAGTAATCGAGGCCGGCCATGGCCTGGATGATGCCCGTGTTCACGTAAGGCAAGGCCGTCTCCACGGCGTAGCCTCCCTCCAGGACGCACAGGTCGGGGGCGAGCTTTTCATTGAGCCGGGCGTAGCCGTTGGCCGAGAAGCGCATATTGGCCAGCGGATCGGTGTAGTGGTTGTCCTGGCCGGCTGAGTTCAGGATCAAATCGGGCTTGAACTCTTTGAGTATGGGCAGGATGAGATTGTCCAAAACGTAGTGAATGCCCTCGTCCGTGGTGCCGGGCGGCAGGGGAACGTTCAGCGTTCTGGCCAGAGCCTGTGGTCCGCCCATTTCATTGACAAAACCCGAGCCGGGATAGAGGGTGTGGCCGTCCTGGTGGAAGGATAGGCAGAGCACATCCGGGTCGTGCCAGAATATATCCTGGGTTCCGTCGCCGTGGTGCACATCGGTATCGATGACGGCGATCCTCTTGTGGCCGTATTTGGTTCTCAGGTACTCGACCAGAATGGCCATGTTGTTGATATTGCAAAAGCCGCGGTTGCCGTGCACCACACGCATGCTGTGGTGGCCGGGGGGGCGCACCAGCGCAAAGCCGTTTCGAATCTCTCCCTTCTCCAGGGCATCAGCCAGAGTCAGGGTGCTGCCGGCGGCGATGAGGTGCGCTTCTGTCACCTGGCTTCCCACATCGGGAACGCAGAAATGGGCACGAGCCACGTCCTTTTCCCCGGCCAGGCGGGGCTTGTACTCCTCAATTTGGGGCAGGTCCATCAGCCCCTCCTCGAAGATCTGGTCACGGGTGTAGAGCAGCCGCTCCTCTCGTTCCGGGTGAGTGGGCGAGATGGCCCAGTCAAAGGCTGGGAAGAATATGAGGCCCGTCTTGCCGGACTTGCCTTGGGAGGACATTTTCAGCACCTCCCCCAGGAGGGTAGAAGACCGGCCGGAATTTCCATTCGCACGTCCATCAGCTTTCCCACGGTTGACCAGCCTCGAATCATATTGAAAACCTCGCTGTAAGTAACCTCGGCTTCGCTGGCGTACTCGCCGATGCCGAGAAGCGCCGCCCGCTCCGCCAAAAGTCGCCGGGCTAGCCTCTCTGCATCTTCTGGAGTCATCTTTTGGTCTGTCACCCGGCCCATGAGACCGTCTTCGGCCACGCTAAATTCGCCTTTCTCTGTGTCGATGTGCAGGTTCAGGGTTAAGGTGGGCCGGGCCACAGCGGCCCCGATGGCATTGGCCACTGGAGCGTACTCGGGAACAATGGCGGCTGCGCCCAGGCGGGCGGCCACCAGCGGCACGAGGGGGGGAGCGCCTCCGCCCACGCCGACCACGCTTCTCGCGGAAAGCGTCTCTTTTTTCATGATCTCCCAGATGCGATAAGCAGGCTCCTGCTCCCATTCCCTGAACATCTCATTTATCTCAAAGACTATCTTGTCCACCACGGCATCGATGACCGTTTGGGCGGCCTGCATGGCTGTGCAGCCCAGGCCCTGCGCCACGATCTGCATGGCTTTCTCAGCCTTGGCGGCGTCACCGATCTGGGTAAGCCCCAAAACCCGCAAAGCATCGGTGGGCGTGGGCCCGTACCCGCCCATGCAAAGCGGCGCGCCGTCCCGGTGCGGCCCGACGGCCAGGCTGCCACAGCAGCTCTTGGTGCTAGGATCGCAGCCCTGACTGGAGACGGCTACAGCACTGTCGCCGCCGATGGCTACCGACTTGACGGCAAAGGCCCGCACCTGGGTGAGAAGAGAGCCAACCCGCGCCCCTTTAGCAGAGAGGAGGGGCTTGCCGGAGAGGATGAGAGCCAGATCAGTGGTGGTGCCGCCGATGTCCACGACCACACAGCTCTCGCCCGGCTTGGTGAGCGCCAAAACGCCCATAATGCTGGCGGCAGGCCCGGAGAAGATGGTCTCCACGGGCATCTGTACCGATTTGTCCAGGGGCAGAGTGCCACCGTCCGCCTTGAGGATGTAGACGGGTGCTGAAATCTTGCGTTCCTTGAGAGCTCTTGCCACGTCTTTGGCAAAACGCTCATAGCTGTCAATGGTAGCGGCCGTGAGCATGGTTGTCGCGGCCCGGCGGGGGAAGTTGAGCTGGCCGGAGACTTTATGCCCCAGCTCGATCTTGCTGCCCGGCAGAGCAAAGGCCAATATCTCGCCAACCTTTAGCTCGTGGGCATGATTTCTCTGGCAGAATTTTCCTACCACGGCCACGCGGGAGAGGCCCTGCCCCCGGATCTGGGCGGCAGCCTCTTTGATCTGGGATTCTTTGAGCCGATCGATCTCTTTGCCCCGGAAATCGATAGCACCGTCTAAGATAATGCTCTCGCCCAGCGCGTAGTCTTTGGGATTGGTTCCCGGTCCCGGTATGAGCACCAAAGCCACGGGGTCGGTCTTGCCCTCAGCGATCATATTAGTAATCAGGGTAGTGCTCAGGACCACTCGTTCGATCTTGCCGGTATCGATGCCCTGCACCAGCTCGTCCAAGGCCAAAAGCAGGCACTTCAACAGGTTATCGTGATCTGTCGGCACATATGCGGTCTTGACCACCTTATTGCCATCCACGACAACGGCATCGGTGGTGGTGCCGCCCACATCAATTCCTATAAGCATTTTAATCTCGCCTTTCGCTATGCGCTAAGATAAGGAGGTATATCGGCTTTGTGGTGTCTCATTTGTGCACGCGCAAGTGCATTAAGATCCAATGATATTAACTTCGACGCTTCTGGGTACGATTTTATTTTTATTTTGTGCAAAGAGAGTATATGTACTGTTTTTAAGAGGAGCAACTTCTTGATAATCCTTAAGATTAAAAGGCTCAAAGCGGCCTGGTACGAGCCATACCGAATCTGCGTTCAGCACTTTCCATTCCAGAGTGACGTTTTCACCAATTTTTATATATGTTACATTATCTCCGTAATTACCAGTACTACGATTCAACGCGCCAAAATAATATATTATAGGGATTATTTTTTTAACGAAAATGCTTATTGTCTTGTTGAGATCTCCGGCGGCATTAAGGGCATTTAATATGTATTCTGTACTATTAGTTGGTGCTACGATCTTTTCATGTTTAGGATCGTAATAGGCTTTAAAACCCTCGGAGAATTCTGGCTTTTCATACAAGCATACTTGATCAACATTTGTTACGTTCCAACTGAGATGCACTTCTTCTCCCGGGACGATTTCAAGCCTATCTGAGCTAAAATTAATGATCGGTTCAGGCTTGGTCTTGAAAGTACGAATAGGGCTTTCACTAATGCATTTATTGAATCGATTGTTGTTATCTGCAACTACTTTCCAATAATATGTTGTGTTGGCACCCAATTTTTGCTTGATAGGACAGTAGACTGGGAGGGATGACTCATTTCCTTGGCATGATCCTAAACAATTCGCCTCAATTTCTGTTTTGTTATCAGATACATAAATACTATACTCTATCACAGGATCTAGACTAAGCAAATTAGTCATGTTGATGTTTATTTGAGAAAGAAGCAAAGAGATTTGCGATTCATCATTGCCACCTTTCCAGGAATATGTTGGAAGGACTTCAACATCTTTTTGTTCTTCGATCGGAGATATTAGTTCTGGTTGATTGGGCGCAGGCAAGTATTTCCCGTGAATAATGGGGATAATCAAGAAAATTGATGAAATTATTATTAATACAATTATAACAAGAGTTACATTACGGATATTTATATTTCCGTCTTTGTCCAGGAAGATTTTTATTACACGCTCGAAAACATCCAGATGATCCATGTGGCCACCGTAATTCAGGCATTTCTTGACTTACGCATCCGCCTATTTATTACTATCCATATTTAGAGATTATGCTTTTTGGACTCATTTTTTCGAAAAAGGAGCAGTCTTCTGCCACAGCCAGAAGTCTCGCTTCGTCAGCGTTCCTGCCAGAAGCTTTTTCGGGAGAGCGGTTAATGAGTGCGCCGGAGGGCAAAGAAATTGGAGGCACAGGCATCAGTGACAACGGCACCCGCGAAGATCATCGAGTTGATGGAGAAGTTCGAGCGTGACCAGGATATCTATCGATCCAGCCAGTACAATGAGACCGAGCTACGAACGGAGTTCATCAATCCCTTTTTTGAGGCGCTGGGCTGGGACGTCTACCATAAACATGAATGCCGGGCCGATAAGAGAGAAGTCAAGGAAGAGGATGCGGTCGATGTTGAGGGTAAGATCAAGAGTCCTGATTACAGCTTTCGCCTCTTCGACAAGAGGAAATTCTTCGTGGAAGTGAAGAGGCCCTCCATAAATATCGAATCCGGTGTCTATCCCGCTTACCAGATAAGGCGGTATGCCTGGTCTGCTGATCTTGCCATCTCCATTCTCACCGACTTTGAGGAGTTCTCGGTCTACTACTGCCGGGCCCGCCCCTCCAAGGATGATAAATCCACGAAGTCGCGGCTTTTGTATTTCCGGTACGATCAATATGCAGAAAAGTGGCCGGAGATTGTCGCCCTCTTTTCCAGGGAGGCGGTGCTGAATGGTTCGCTCGATAAATATGTGCAATCTCTGCCGCAAAAGCGGGGCGAAAAGAGGGTGGACGCTGCCCTTTTGGACGACATCTCGGATTGGCGGGAGATGCTGGCCAAAAGCATTGCCCGGCACAATTCCGAGCTAGACACGGTAAGCCTCAACTTTGCCGTTCAGACCATTATCGATCGGATCATTTTCCTGCGCATCTGCGAGGACCGGGGCATCGAACGTTACATGCGTCTCAAGGACCTGCTGAGCGGTGATCGGGTCTATCCCAGGCTCTGTGAGTTGTTCTTGCAGGCGGACGATCGCTACAACTCGGGAATCTTTCATTTCGGCAAGGAGCCGGGCCGGGAGAATCCCGACGCCATCACACCGGGGCTGGAGATCGATGATGAGACCCTGAAGAATATCATCAAGCGCCTCTATTTCCCGGAGAGCCCTTACGAGTTCTCCGTCCTTCCCGCTGAGATTTTGGGCCAGATTTATGAGCAATTCCTGGGCCAGGTCATCCGGCTGGATGAAGGCCACAACGCAGTGGTGGAGGACAAGCCGGAGGTAAAGAAGGCGGGCGGAGTCAAGTACACGCCGGCCTACATCGTCGAGTACATTGTGCAAAATACGATTGCACCGCTTCTCAAAGAAAAGACGCTTCCGGAGGCCGCCGCCTTGCGAGTGCTCGACCCGGCCTGCGGTTCGGGCTCCTTTCTCATTGTGGCCTATCAGCATCTCCTGGACTGGCATAAGGAATGGTACATTCAAAATCTGGTGCCCCTGATGGAGGGCGGCAGGATGCAGGAAATCAAGCGGCTCCTGCCCGCACCTGCGCCCACGAAGGGCAAGAAGGGGCGCAGCCGGGAGCCGGAGCTGCCCATTTACCTGGGGAAGGGAGAGGAATGGAAGCTGACCACGGCGGAGCGCAAGCGAATTCTGCTCAACAACATCTATGGCGTGGACATCGACCGGCAGGCGGTGGAGGTGACCAAGCTCTCTCTTCTGCTCAAGGTGCTGGAGGGCGAGAATGAGGAGACGATATCCAAGCAACTCAAGCTCTTTGCAGAGAGGGCGCTGCCCGACTTGAGCCGGAATATCAAGTGCGGCAACTCGCTCGTCGGCTGGGATATCCTGAAAGACAATCCGGGCCTGGGGCCGGAGGAGATTGCGAGGATCAATCCCTTTGATTGGGAGAAGGAGTTTGCTGAGGTATTCCAGAAGGGCTGGTTTGATGTGGTGATAGGCAATCCGCCTTATGTGAGACATGGATTATTAAGCGATATGAAGAGCTATTTCCAGCGGCATTATGAGACGTACCGTGGAATTGCTGATCTTTATGTTTGCTTCATTGAAAGAGGGATATATCTCCTGAAAAAAGATGGCGTCTTCTCCTACATTGTGGCAAATAAGTGGTTGCGTGCCAAATACGGCGAGCCTCTGCGTAGATGGCTCAAAACACAGCATATAGACGAGATAATTGATTTTGGAGATCTGCCTGTTTTCCAGGGTGCTACAACCTACCCATGCATAATCCGCACCATTAAGCGTGAAGCCAATACAAGTTTCCGGGTAACCCAGGTCGAAAACCTTGATTTTTCAGATTTAGACAATTATGTCAGTGAGCACTGCTACCACATTAATCAAGCTGCGCTTGAGGATATTGGCTGGACTCTAGCGGATGAAAACACGCAGGCATTGATCAATAAACTACTATCGAAAGGCATGCCTCTTGGTGAATTCGTAAATGGAAAGATCTATCTAGGCGTGCTCACTGGCTTGGATAAGGCTTTCATTATTGATGAACCGACGCGGAACAAATTAATTGCAGAAGATCCAAGAAGTGCTGAAGTAATCAAGCCATTCCTTATGGGAAGATACATCAAGAGATACCAACCTCCGGTTAGCGATAAACATCTGATATTTATGCCCAAAGGTTGGACTCGCAAGAAGATGGATGAAAGTAGCGATTCTCTAGACTGGCTGATGAAGAATTATCCTGCGATAGCTAATCATCTAATTCCATTTGCTGATGCTGCTGCTAAAAGAGACGGAAGCAACCAAGGCGAATATTGGTGGGAACTTAGATCCTGCGAATACTATGATGAATTCGAAATCCCTAAGATACTCTGGCCGGAGATCTCTGGAAGTGCTAGGTTTGCTTTCGATGAATCTGGAGCTTACACAAATCATAAAGTTTACCTTATCACGCGTGCCACATACTACCTTTTGGGCCTTTTGAATTCTTCGCCGTTACGTCTTTACATTCATAGTGTATGCACTGACCTTCAGGGAGATAGTTTCAACTTTTCTGTGGCCTTTGTACGAAGAACACCAATCCGCACCATCGATTTCTCCGACCCCGCCGACGTCGCCCGCCACGACCGCATGGTCTCCCTGGTGGAGCAGATGCTCGCCTTACATAAACAGCTCCCTGAAGCTTGCACGCCTCACGAAAAGACTGCCCTGGAGCGGCGCATCGAGGCCACGGACGGGCAGATCGACGCGCTGGTCTACGAGCTTTATGGGCTGACGGAGGAGGAGATCGGGATTGTGGAGGAAGCCGACAAGCGCTAGGCAAATTTGTGCCTATTGATCTTTGGATCGCTGGCTTGAAAGGCCCACTAGCTGAAACGACTGAAAGAGCGTGGGCAATCAAGCAATATAAATACCAAAACAACAAGTAAAGAGATATATGGCGTGCTCAGACAGCCTCAATGAAAGAAATGAGATAATGTCTACCAACGGGGAGAATTTCATAGATGAAGATAGGGCAATTACAAGGGGCCTCATGAGACTCTCAGAAAGAAGCCTGGCACGCATTCTTGAAAACGAGCCTGACATTTACACGCTTGAAGATCTTAAGGTTATATTTTAGGTGGAATGTCCAGCCATAATGTCCCAAAGGGAAGAACTATTCTTGTTCACTTTCCGTTTACAGATCTTAGTTCTACAAAATTAAGACCTGCACTGGTTATTTATGAAGGTCATTTAGATGTAACCATAGCACCCATTACAACTCAATGTCCCCATCCACCATTGCCATCGGATTTACTTTTAAAGCAATACCCCGATGCTTGCATCGGGGATAAAGGGCATGCGTATTCAGCTTAGGTTTGGATCAGCTTAACCTGGTTCCACCTTCATGCGGCGGCGCCTTGGATGCCCCGCAGCTTGCTGCGCGGGTGCGCCGCCGCCGTTTCACCATTTAGTCCGCAATTACAAATTCGTTCAATCCGACCCCGCCGACGTCGCCCGCCACGATTCGCTGGTCTCCCTGGTAGAGCAGATGCTCTCCTTACATAAACAGCTCCCCGAAGCCGGCACGCCTCACGAAAAGACTGCCCTAGAGCGGCGCATCGAGGCCACGGACGGGCAGATCGACGCCCTGGTCTACGAGCTTTATGGGCTGACGGAGGAGGAGATCGGGATTGTGGAGGCTGCGAGCGGATAAAAGAATCCGACGAAAAACTATTTCTTTTCATGAAGCAAGACCAGAATAGAGGAAAAGAATGACGGAAGAAGTAGTTGGCCAAAGATACGATTCGGAGAAAAACCAGCTGCCTTATGGCGGCGCCGTGGATATCAACGGCAACATCGTTTGGGCAGTAACCAAAGAGGAAGCTCTTGCAACCAGGGAACGAATCAAGAAAGCTTTCCATAAGAAATGAAACATGTAGCAGTTGATTCCGACATATTCTTCTTTTGGTTCCTCGTTGTTTCGCGTGGTTAATAGAATAATCGAGTCCTCTGTGAGTCCTCCGTGCGCTCTGTGTCTCTGTGGTGGTAGTCCGTAAACCATTGGTTATAACCAGTGGCTAACGACGTTTTCACCACAGAGACACAGAGTTCACAGAGAACGCACAGAGCGACTAACTAACAACTGGAAAAACATAGTAACCTGAGGTTAGCAA
>JBAXWY010000001.1:0-177899 GCA_037128175.1 Methanothrix sp. | reverse complement strand
ACGAACTCTATGGTTCCTACAAAAAAGTAGCCCGCGAACTGAGCATATCCCCGAAAACAGCGACTCACTGCCAAACGAATCTGGGAGCTGCTCGTCAAGGACTGCCATAAAATCGGATACAACAGCGTCAAAGATGAAGTTGTCCGCTGGAAACGTACCAACACCCCTAGAGAGGTGGACCGGCGAAAACACAGTTTCTCTGTCGGGGTTTATAAACCGCCAAATACAGACGACCTAATTATCCCGTCTCATAATTGAATAAACGAGATACTCATAAATATGGCTTACGTCCATTTTCATCCACATGGGTGACCTAAAGTCATGGTCGTTTTTCTGTGGTGGAAACGTCGTTAGCCGCTGGTTATAACCAAGTGGCCGACGATACTACCACCACAGAGACCCGAGAGCGCACGAAGGACTCACAGAGGACTCGATTATTCTATTACCCACTCGAAACAACGAGGAACCAAGAAGAAAAAAAAGAGACGAGTCGCTAAGCAGGATCACTTATCACTTCTTTGTCCAGACATCGCTCTCCAGCTCATCCAGGGCCCTCATGACACCAGTCACAGCCATCTGGAAGAACTGATTTCCTTTCTCCAGCGTTGCCGGCTCGGGATTGCCCATGATGCCGTTTCCCATAAGGTGACGCACATCCTTCATGATCAGGAACTGCGGCCTTTTCGGAAAATGCAGAGCCGGCTTTCCCTTGACCAGGTCAGGACGAATATTCATCATGAGCGAGGTCTCCATCTCCCCGGCATGCCCGTCGTGAGGGGTTTCAACCGACCCTGCATCGATCAGATCGAATAAAGACACCAGGCTTAACCGGAAATCGCGCTCTTCCACTGCCATCTGACAGGCCTCTTCAAGAGCTGCCATGTGCAGCCCTCCCGCGTGGCCCGTCAGAATCATCACCCTGGCAAAGCCGCTATCGGCAAATGAGGTCAGCAGGTCCTTGGCGAAGGCACGCAGGGCATCGTGCCCCACGGTGATGGTGCCGGGAAAGCCCCGCGTGCTGCGACAGACTCCGTAATGAAGGGGCGGGGCCAGGAAGACTTGGCGCTCTTTTGCCACAACGCGCGCCACCTCCATGGCCTGGATGGTATCCGTCATCGTGGGCAGATGTGGCCCATGCTCCTCGGTTGCTCCCACGGGCAAGATCACCGTTTGCGTCTCCTTAAGGCCTGTAGCGATCTCTGGCCAGCTCATCTCCTCCAGGAGCTTCATATGGTGATAACAGCTCCGGAGAGGACGTACTCCTCAGGCACCTTCAGTTCGTAGGTCTTGTCACCCACAGACAACTGGTAGGCACTCATCGGCTTGGTATCGAAATTAGTGCCGCCATCAATTGAACCTTCTGTGGAGTAAGGTAGCACCAGAGTGAACCGCCCTTCGGAATCACTGGTGTTGGACTGCTGGTAGAGGAAAGCCCGGTTCTGATTGGTCATTATGGGAACTGCGGCTATTACTTTAGTTCCAGCCGGCGATTTTCCGCTTATTACCGCGCCCGGCACATGCTCGAAGATCTTGACGAACTTTTGACCTGCGGTTATGGTATTCTCGGACTCATGCACCAGACGGTAATGCTGCAGAGCATCGAGCGGGAAGGCAGAGTTGGCCGGGCTCATGGCGGCGATCTCGGCATTGTCCCCCTTATTTCGGCTCTCGTTGATGAATGCATCCAGATCAGTGCGATTCTTGGTGATCATGGGAGCCTCGGTAAGCACGGGAACCGTAACTCCATTTCCTGCGTCCCTGGCGCGATAGGCCAGTCCCACACCCATATCTCCGGCGGTCTCGGTTCCGTCGAAGAAGTACATGCGAGCCGCCATGGACTTGAAATAAGACTCGCGCCAGATCTGCACCGGCACCCAACTTTCGCCTTGCTGCTGGTAGACTCCTGCCATGTACTTGGAAGTGGGAATGTTGCTCCAGGCTGCCATGGCATGGAACTTGCCTACCGCCATGGGCTGATCGATCATCACATACTTGGTGTTCATATATTGCGAACGGTTTAGATCAAGGCCTGACAGCACCTTTTCCGCTTGACTCTCATTCTCAGCTAAGAAGAAGGGCGATGAGCCGGGAACATTATTGGTGACGCTGCCAATTCCCTGCTGGAAAGGATTGGCATTGGGAATCCTATGGCCCACATATTCAATGAGGTGTCCGTAATCCCACCAGGACATAATACCGTAAGCCGTATCCGGGTAGGCATACTTGCCGCCGGAGGGCCGCACATATTTCTCATAAAGGTCCATACCGGGCTCTGGCGTATTGTTTTGCAGCCATGCCGTTGAGGTCAGCCAATCAGAATCCGGGCCGCCGGCGCTTTGAGCGTAGACTATGCTCCAGCTGATACTAGGCAAGATGATAAACGAAAATATCAAAATTGCCGCCAGGATGATCTTGAGATTTGAGGTGATCAGCTTGGCCGGACCCTTGACCACATCCAGGTCCAGATTTGTGATGCTAAACCTTTGCAGTAGCCAGGTTACCAAAAATCCGGTGAGAATGGCTACGTTTATCGCGTAATAATAGGTGAATCTATTCTGGGCGAGAGCCATGGTGAGGATGACCAAAGACCAGGTTAAGATCAATATTTCAGCGGGCTTTGGGAACTTGATATTTCTGCTGATGAGCAAGATCAACGCTATCAGGGCTAATGTGAAAGTGGTAAACAAGATAGCAAGGGTCTCGGGCAGGCGGAAGACTGCTGTCGGATCGGGACTGTAGCCTATGCCGGGAAACGATGTAATGACACTGGCAAAGGAGAACTGCCCCCCGCTGGATAGCAATGCCGATGCCTCACCAACCGTTGCAGCGCCGCCTGTCTTCTGCTGAAATATACTCAGACCGACCAGGAGCGGCTTGGTGAACTGAGGAAGGGCAAAGTAAAGTATGGTCGTTCCTACGGCCGCCAATCCCACCAATGCACCTGGATAGTAGTAGCTGCTGAATCCCTTTTCTCGGATGAACTTGGACATGAGAGAGAAGAAGATGACAGCAACCACGCCCAGGAGAAGTATGGTGGGCTGGAAGAGGCTGTAGAGGTAATGGTTGAAGCCGTAATAGGAATCGACGAAGGGGAGCACCAGCAGCGTGGCCACGAGGAAAGTTATTGCGCCGGAAATCCCCAGGTATTCCACGTTCTTTCTCCGGATGTGGTCAAAGATGCTCTGTAACATGATGAAGAGCAGAATTATTCCCTCAAAGAGAAATCCGGATGACCAGGCATCGATGTAAAGACCAAGGGAAACGCCGGCCAGAGCAGAATAGAGGAGTGGCATCTTAAATGCGGACCAGTTCCTCTGCATAGCCGCAAAGCTCATGCTCTTGCCGGAGCGAAGAGCAAGTAACAGGAACATCATTGTGAGGCTGCTAAAAAGAATCTCGCCTGCGTGGTGATCTGTAAAACCTAAGGTGGTGCGACTTAAGACCTGGCCGGGAAGCACGGCTATGATCAGTGCCGAAACCAGGCCGCAGCTCTTGCCGCATAGCTCCCTTCCGATGAAGTAGACCGGGAAGACCAGGAGTGCACCAAGGACGGCAGGCAAGAAGGCGCCTACAACCTCAATCAGATGTTCGCTGGGCTGGCCCAGTCCGAATATGTAGGAGAATATGGTAATGGCCCAGCTCACGAAAGGACCGAAGTGCAGCGGCGTTCCATGCGGGAAATAAGTCATGGGATCAAACCATAATCTCTGCAGGTTGATCACAGTGCCTTTGGCCAGCATCATGTGATACCAGGCATCGGTCTCGCTGCTGAAGATGACGTTGTTGCCCGAAAAGACTCGGTCCCAGGGAACAATGGCGCGCAGATAAAATGAGAAAAGTGCCGCCACAACCAATCCTGCGTATAAATATAAATCGCTATTCTGCCAAATGCCGGTCTTGGCCGCAGCATTGGCCTTCTTTTCCAGGGGGACGGACGAGGCCTCCCGCGGCTTAGCCTCGTTGGGCTTCACCGTGGTTTTTTTGCCACTGTCACCCTTATCTACAGATCTCTTAGACATTATAGCCAAGAAACAGTTCTATCCTCATAAACGTTTTGAATCGGGCCAGGAATGTTCGAGATATACACACTCCTTTTTCCGGGATATTTTTGCCAGCCGCTCGTTTTTGCATTGTCAAGAGATATATGCATTCGCATCCAACCGCGACGGTTTTCCCGGCTTACAGAATATTATATATTATCTAAATGCAATCCTAGTTGATACTCCCTATAACGCAATGCTTAGGGAGATAAATTGGAGGAGGATCAATTGTGGAGAAGATACAGGACGTAAAAGGCCTAGGCGGGATGCTGAACGGATTTAGAGATCTGGTGAAGGATGACAAGAAGATCGTTTTCATTGGCTCGCCAGGGTTTTGCACTCCCTTTGCCCTATTTCTTGGCTATCCGGTGCGAGAAAAGGAACTGGCCTTTCTGCCCGGCTTAAATATGGATAAAGCACGACGCATCGTAGCCACGGAATATGGAATGGAGCTGGAGAGCGCAGCAAGTGCAGAGACGGATGTTGTTGTCATACTGGGGGGCATGGCCATGCAAAAGATAGGCGTCACGCCCGGGGTGATGTTGGATTTTCTCTGCAAAATGAAATACAAGAAGCTCGTGGGTGTATGCTTCATGTCCATCTTTGAGAAGGCGGGATGGTGTCAGGCTCTGCCATTCGACTTCGTCATGAACGTGACACTCGAGGGGGAAATAACTAGTTCAACTACCACGCCCTGAAGGATGGGACCTCCTTGGTCAACGAAGTGAAGGATGCCAGAAAACCTTTTTTTTAAAAAATTAAGAAAATGGGCCCGACGCGATTTGAACGCGTGACCTCACGGTTATCAGCCGTGCGCTCAACCTGGCTAAGCTACGGGCCCGATCCGCACCTTGCATTGATGATCCCATTAATAACTGTTTCCCTTCTAGATGTCTCTTCGACAGCCTTAAATCAAGGCAAGAATGATTCCAACCATGGTACTTACGGACTCTCCCCAAAAAGAAAGTGCAGAAGATTTGAAAGGGCTTTACGACCTGGCGATCCCCCTGAGCATGCCGGTCTCAGTAATCCGCGAGATAGTGGAGAACTTCGAGCTGGACCTGATCCGCCGTCCGGGTAAGATGGAGATGACGGGAGAAGTGATGGACCGAGAGATCCTGGTGATGAGGGGAGACCTGGAGACCGTCAAGGCCGCCGAGAAGTACATGTTCGAAGCCCTGGACAGAAAATTGGCGGATTGGGGCAAGAAAGATCGAGAAGAAAAGTACAAGAAGTACTATGATGAGCAGGCCGCCGCCCGGATGAAGGAGCTGAAGGACACACCGGAAGCTGCCAAAACTTGGGATCTGACCGCGACCCAATAATCAGTCGATCATCACCCATTTGTTCTTCCCTTCCCAAAGTTTCAAGGAAAGCAGCCGGACGGCAGTGCCGTCCATATCGTTTTTCAGCCGATCCGAGATCCATTGGGAGATCGTCTCTGCTGTGGGATTTGGCAAAATATCATTTAAGTAGCCGTGGTCTAGATCCTGCAATGCGTCTGCAATAATTTTTTTGAGCAAATAGAAATCCATGACGAAGCCATCCTCCCCCACATCGCCCTCCACCACAATCTCCACCTGGTAGGTGTGGCCGTGCAGATTGGCGCACTTGCCCTGGTAACCGGGCAGGCTGTGAGCTGCATCAAACTCCGTGACTAATCCGAGCTTCATTCCTGGGCGCGCCCCCTGGTGTCGATCAATCTCATCAAATTGATCCAGCATCGTTCATATTAATAGCTATTCATTCTGCGCTTTTTACTGCATCTTCAGGCGCGCCTGCCAGTTCCACCAGGGCCTGCGCCTCCATGAAATGCAGCCGGGCGGGCACGATCAGGATATGCAAGGGTCCGCCAAAGTCATAGCTTTGCAGACGAGGAAGAAGGTCCGCCTTTACCGCAGCATCATCAGAGCCGGCCCGGGCAATGCCTATCCCCAAAATACCATCCAGGAGCCGCTCCCCGGCAGCCTCCTGCATCTCCAGAAGGAGCGCTGCACCTTCGTTTACGGTCATATATTTCTCGCCGCAGTCGCTCTGAATATCCAGAAAGAGCATGGTATGCAAATTACGGTCCAAGTTCTCCTTCAAAACCTGGTAGGGCGTCTCGGCAATGATGCGCTTGCCCCGGGAAATGTAAGGAAATGGAATGGTAGTGGACCTGCCGAAGCGGTAGTTCTGCAAGCCGCAAAGCCCCGATACGGCGGTGACGATGGAGGAGGAGTGAATCACACGCGTCTTAATGCCCATCTTAGCCGCTCGCAGCCGCAGGTCTAGATGAGTAGTGGAGACCATAGCATCACCCCCCACCAGGAAGGCCACGTCCTTATCCCCGGCTTCCTCTATCCAGGAGGGATCTACTTCCACCTGCCGACGGGAAAGAAGGCTGATATTGCGGCCGTAGAATGCCTCAAGCTTCTCAAAAGTTGCTCCCATCAACCGGGAGGTGTAAAACTCCGCATAAACCACGTCCGCCGCATGAATCGCATCCAGGCCTTTGACGGAGATATCCCGCTCGTCGTAAAGCCCAAGACCAATGAAGATGAGCATAGCTGTTTCTCATCGTTTCAGCTTAAAAAAGCTCCCACTTATCGTTCGTCAATTAGATTCGCCAAATCGGTTCGTCAGGTCTATATTCCATCACACAGAAGATAAAGAGCATGATTGGCAGGGCAACTCAGGTGGTGGATTGTAGAGAGAGCATGGGCCTGGCTAAGGGTGGCGGGCTGGCCCAAAGAGGCACGCTCTCTGAGGCTACAAAGCCGGATGTGATCGCCATAGCCATGTCTCCTGGACGGCGTCACATTACCAAACCCGTTTGCGAGATGACCTATGGGCTGCGCCGGGAAGGAATTCAGACCAGCGTACTGGTTTTGGAGGCAGGAACCGGAGTTCCGGATAGTTTTCCAGCGGCTTCGCGAGGCTACGGCCCCACCTTCGGGCTGAACGAGAGGGAGCTGGAACAGGTGGCACGCCATAAGATTGCCGTTCTGCATCTGGGCAATGTGCGCTCGCACGTTATCCACAAGGCCAAAGAGGTTTTGGCGCAGGTAGATATTCCCGTGGTCGTGGTGGCGCAGTGCCCCATGGATATGGAGGATTTTGCCAAGGTGGGCATCAAGACCTGCACCGTCAAACCAGCTCACCAAAAGACGGAAACCAAAGGCGAGGTAGTGGATATAGTAACCGGCATAACCCGCGGTGCCACCTGCACCAGAGTCAAGCTCAACACACTGGCCAAGGTTTTAAACAAGCATCTGGCGGAGATCAATGCCAGAGAGGCGGAAGCGGCCTTGAAAAAGAAGAAATAGCTGCTTGAGGTCGGCGATCATGGCTTCTTCGCGCCCTTCACGTGGGACCCAGACGAAGACAATTAATACTATTTTCTCGATGGTGGTCCTGATGAAGCTCGTAGTTCTCTTAGGCGACGGCATGGCAGACCTGCCGCTGGCACAGTTGCAGGGCAGGACGCCGTTGCAGGCGGCCAAAAAGCCCAACATGGACCTTTTGGCGAAGCAGGGCAAGAGCGGTCTGGCCCAGACGGTTCCCGAAGGTTTCCCGCCGGGAAGCGATGTGGCCAATCTCTGTGTCATGGGCTATTCACCGGCCAAGCATTACTCCGGTCGCGCACCCCTGGAGGCGGCAGCCATGAACGTCGCCCTTGGCGAAGGCGACATCGCTTTTCGCTGCAATTTTGTGACAATTGTTGGCGGAGTCATGTTGGACTACAGCGCCGGGCACATCACAACCGAAGAGAGCCGCGAGCTGATCGAGGCCTTGCAGCCCTTGATGCCAGAGCGGCGGCTTTACGCCGGGGTAAGCTACCGAAACCTTCTGGTCTTGCAGGCCGGCGCGAAGGCGCTATGCACCCCGCCCCACGATATCAGCGACCAGTCGGTGGCGGAGCACCTACCCCGCGGTCCGGACAGCGCGCTACTGGTGCGGCTCATGGAGGCGGCAGGGCCCGTCCTGGCCAACCATCCCGTAAACATAAGGCGCATTTCGGCAGGAAAGCGCCCCGCTAACGCGATATGGCTTTGGGGGCAGGGGCCTGCGCCGGTCATGCCCTCCTTTGCCGAGAAATACGGCCTGAAAGGAGCCATGATCAGCGCGGTGGACCTGCTCAAGGGCATCGGCAGGTACGCAGGACTTGAGGTCATAGACGTGCCCGACGCCACCGGCACCATCGATACCAATTATGAAGGAAAGGTGCAGGCCGCGCTGGAAGCACTGAAGAGTCTGGATTTCGTCTATCTGCACATCGAGGCCCCGGACGAGGCGGGCCACGAGGGCAATACCGAGCTGAAAGTGAGAGCCATTGAGCTTATCGATGAGCGCGTCGTCGGCCCGGTGGTAGCAGGGCTAAAGAAGAGCGGCCAGGACTGGCGCGTGCTTCTCCTGCCTGATCATGCCACGCCCATTTCCATCAAGACCCACAGTCGCGATCCTGTGCCATTCACCATTGCGGGCACAGGAATTGTGCCGGACGGGGTGGAGCGCTTTGATGAGGATGCAGCAAAGCGGGGAGGATACGGGCTGGTGGAGGCGACGAAACTGGTGGGGATGATGGGCAAGGAGTGAAAATCGGTTTGACCTTCTCCATCTTCCACAAGATTATAATTTCTTACAGGACGCACAGAGCGACTAACTAACAACTGGAAAAACATAGTAACCTGCGGTTAGCCACTGGAAAATAGCGAAGAGCTAAAATAAAATGTAAAAGCCGCCGATGGGATTCGAACCCATGAACTGCTGATTACGAATCAGCCGCTTTAACCGGGCTAAGCCACGGCGGCCCACAGAACAGCTCGACCGGAAAGCCAGAGACCCATGTGAATTTAAGTTTTCCCGTCCTCGCACGGCTTCTCTTCCGGCCCGTTCTTCAATTTCTCGATCTCCTCGGCAAGCTGGGGCAGGAATATGCCGATATCCGTGACAAGGCCGATGGCCTGGGCCGAACCCCGGTCCATGAGCTTGGTCACGGTTGACGGATTGATATCCACGCAGATGGTCTTGACGAAGGAAGGCAGCAAGTTGCCCACGGCAATCGAGTGAAGCATGGTGCCCAGCATGATAGTCATGTCCACGCCGCGAAGAGCCTTGTCCATGGCGTCCTTGGCCTTGGCTGTGTCCGTGATGACCTCGGGCAGGGGCCCATCATCGCGAATGGAGCCAGCCAGAATGTAGGTGATGCCCTTCCTGGTGGCCTCGTACATAATGCCCCCTTTGAGCTTGCCTTCTGCTATGGCGTTCTTGATGGAGCCGCTGGCCATGATCTCACTGATGGCGTAAAGGTGATTTCGGTGACCCCCGGAGATGGCATTTCCCGAGCAGTTCATGCCCAGACTGGTGCCGAAGAGCTGCCGCTCGATGTCATGCACAGCCACGGCATTCCCTGCCAGCAGAACATCGACGTAGCCCTCCCGGATGAGCCGGGCCAGCGAGGGTGCTGCGCCCGTGTGGACTACCGCCGGCCCGCAGACCACGGCAATCTTTCCCCCCGCCTTTTTGGTGCGCACAATCTCGCCCGCCAGCTGGCGTACCAGTTCTCCGCTGGGCCGCTCTGAGCTGACCTCATTGGACATGAAGCCGAAGAAGGTCTTCTCACGGGGACGCTCGGGCGGCACGACCTTGACTCCGGAGGTGCCGATGACCACGCGTTCGCCCTTCTTGATATGACCGATGGGCGTACATAGAGCCCGACCGTCTTGCAGCACGACCAGGCAGTCCATGTGGTTATGCTCCACCTCCACCCAGGAGCCCTGATAGCGCACATAGGTGGGGTGGTTGGTGGTGGAGTAAAACCCCCTGGGAACGACCATATCGCCCGGGGCAACACCGGTTTTGACGTCCTCCATCTCTACGAGGCGCGCTCCCAGGGCATGCAACTCTAAGAGTACCCGGTCCAGATGGGCCGCATCCTCGCCGGTGACGGTGATCTGCACATAGCTGCTGTCGTTCTTCTTCTGGCCGATCTGAAAGTTCTTGATCTCAAACTCGCTGCCCATATCCATGATCTTGTCCAAGACCTTTGTTAGGATCTGCGAGTCGATGAGATGTCCCTGCATCTCGATATCTGCAATTTCGCTCATAAGCTTTGGCCTTCTACCACATTTCTCCACCCAGGAGCGCCTGGGTTTTATCGTTTGTGCTCATGATCAGTTTGGTTATTCGTATCAAATAGACGCCGTCGTCGGGCTCAGGCGGCTCGAAGATGGTGCGAATGCCGCATCTTCGCAGGTGATACTCAAAATCCCTGGCCGTCTGCAGGCTTTTCACCCGGATCTGCACCTTCTGCACAATATTTTCGCCCTGCTGCGACCTCTTTATGGTGTCGACCAAAGGCAAAAGAATGCTCTCCCCTAAAGAGAGAGCCCTCACCTGCCTATCCTCTTCCGACTCGTTCCACTCCACGCTCTGAAACCCCTCTCGCACCGCCCGGGAGACAAAGAAGTCCAAAGCATAGTCGTTATAGTAGCGAAAGGCCACGGCCAGGTCACTGCAATTGGTCTTGGAGCTGGTGTACTTTAGCGGCGCCACAATATTTTCCGGGTCTTTCATGACCACACCCTCGCGCCCCTGGCGGCCAAGCTTGATCACGATCTGCTTGATCTTCTCTGCGGCGCTCTCCTTACGAAACTCGCCCAAAAAGGCCGTGGCCTTAAGGCCGAACTCCTGGGCGAATTCATGGGTTTTGTGCACGCCCAAAGTTCCCCTGTGGTTTTTTTCGGCTATATCAAAGAGATAGAAGTCAATGCGGTCTGTTGGATAGGTGGCCGTTGATACGTAGGGGTTTTCCGGACCTACCATCTCGCCGCACAAAACCTTCTGCGGGTGCTTTTCGAACACGCTCTCCGGTATAAGCCGGCGCGCCACTTCCGTAGAATAAGGGCAGATAAACCCGCCTCTGGTGAGGGCCACAATCTCACCGTTTAAAGGAAGAATGCGTACATTATGGCCGTTCATCTTCTCCTCTACAGCCACAATATCGGAAAAATGCCTCTTTATCGCCGCGGCAAGCATGAGGGGACGGCGGATCTTGGGATAGCCAAAAACGATCTCGCCGTTTTCAAAAACAACTGTCCCGGCCTCGATTCCCGAGGTCTCTTTTTCAAACCGGAGCAACCGAGGCTCGGGCCAGGCAGATTCTCTGATTACCGTCTCTTGCAGGCCTTGTAGCCTACTTTCCGTGATTCCCAGTTTCTGTGCAACTCTTGCCAGATTCATCCGGTCCTCACCAGATAATCCAAGATGGACCGCCTGGTGATCATGCCCACTACCTCTTCTCTACGGCTGAGAACGGGCAGTCCGCCTCTGTTCTCAGCAAGAATGATCTTCTTGACCTCATCCAGAGGTGTATCGACATATACGTACGTCACATCATGAGTCATCACATCGGAGACCAGGATGTTGTAAATGCGCGCGTATTGCTTGCTGGCGGTATCGTTCAGATCACGGAAGGCACGTAGAGACTTAGCCACATCCCTTTCCGATATTATGCCCACCAGCCGGCCACCCTCCACCACAGGAAGCCTTCCTACGCCTCTATCCAGCATCATGCGCCGGGCGTGAACCAGCCGGTCGTTGGGGTTGGAGGTGAGGGGAAAACGCATGGCATCGGATGCCGTGCCGCTTACATTTACTGCCGCCAGTATCTCTCTGGGTCGAACCCAGCCCAGGACCTTCTCCCCATCCATTGCTACCAGCACGCCGGTCTTCTGCAAAAGGACCATGGCATCCTGCACATCCATATCGGGGAGGACCTTGATTACGGAGTCCATGGTGGCGGACGCTACATGCAGAGAGGAAGCAGGCATTCCCAGGGATTTTCGCGTTCCAAGAACGCGAGCTATATGTCTCATGGTGATTATGCCGCCTATCTTGTCTTTGTTGGTGACAAGAAGCCTTCTCAGATCATTCTTCTCCATCAGATCCAGAGCATGGCCCAGTCTCTCTGATTTGTCGATGGTAACGGGCTCTCTCATGATGTCCTTTACCTGCATTACTTCCACCTCCCAACCTCTGTGATGATCTCATCGGCGGAAAAGTAGCCCACCACTTCATTCTGGTCCATCACCGGCATGCCGATGATGTTCTTCTCCACCAGGGTCTGGCTCGCCAGCACGGCCTTAATCTCCGAGCCGATGGTAAAAATGGGCGAGGTCATGATGTCCTCCGCCACGAAAGGCATCTGCTTTACATAGCGATACTGCTTTCTGCCGGCGGGGCTATCTTTTCGAGTCATCTTGATGTTCTTGGTCTCCATCTCATCCTTTGGTCCCATTATCTCGGAAAAGGTAAGACCGGAGCGGGTCACAATGCCTACTGGAGTCGTATTGTCCTCGTAGACCAGGGCGCGGCTCTGGCCTTGCACATTCATCTCTTCCAGGACGTGGCCGATGGTATGGTGACGGTGGACACGAAGGACATTCCGGCTCATCATGTCTCCTACGGTCGCTTTGAGGTCCTGCTCGGAGAAGTACTTCATTATGTCCCTGGATGTGATCATGCCCACTACCTCGCCATCGCGTTCTACCGGCAGGCCGTTAATGCCGTTTTCTAAGAGAAGCACTGCTGCCTGGGGCATGGTGGCGTCGGGGAATATGGTGATAGGCTTCTCCGTCATTACCACCTGGATGGGGACCTTGTCTATGGGCCTCCTGCGCCACTCAGGTGCCGCCTGGTTGAGCCTATTAGTGATGTCGTACTTGGTAACGATGCCCACCAGCAAGCCGGCGTCCATTACAGGCAATCTGCCAATGCCGTACTTGAACATCAGATTCCTGGCTCTTTGGATGTTCTCGTTTCGCTCAATGACGTAAATGGGAGCGCTCATGTAATCTTTGACTTTCTTTATTATCATGCTAGAATTCCTCTGTTCTCGGCTAACGCCCTCACGTAGTCTCTTTCCGTCAGAATGCCAACCAAAGATCCCTTGTCCATAACAGGCAAAGATCCAATCTCATTGTCCATCATCTTCCTGGCAGCCTGGCCAAGGTCTGCTTTCTTCTCCGTGGCAATCAAGCTTCTCTTGATCAGGCTCTTGATGGGCTGATTCATTACTTCTCCGATGTCGCCGGTAACAACCTTTTCAAAAGCATCACCGCTACCCAGATATTTCATGATATCCGAGGCTGTGACCATGCCCATGAGAACTCCATCCTGCACGACTGGCATGCGGCGAAAGCCCTTCTGAATGATCATCCGGGTCATCTTCTCTATAGTGGTCTGCGCCGGTGCCGTCACCACATGAGGACTCATGAAGGTCTCTACACAAAGGCCGGTATCCAGGCCCCGGCAAAAGCGCACAAAGTCCTCTTCGGTAATTATGGCCTTGATGCGAATATCCTCATCAACTATGGGAAGGCCGCCCACGTTCTTCTCATACATCAGCTTCAAAACATCATTTAACGAGGCTTTGTCACTGGCGTAGGTGAGGCGCGTGCTCATGATCTCTGTAATATCGGCATTTATGGCGGTGAATATGTTTCCTCCATACTTTTCCCGCAAGAGATTGTGCCGCAGTCCCCCGCCCAGAAAGTCCACCACGTCCACTGAAGTCACAAAGCCAATGAGCCTCTTTGTGCCCGGATCAGCGACGGGAAGCCGGGAGAAGCCATAGAAGGTCATGGTCTTTATGGCGCTCATGATGGTAGTAGTGGGCGGAACGGTGACAACATCCGGTGAGGCTACACCCACTACGTCGCTCGCTCGCTTGGCATGCCGCGAGTCGAATTGTAAAGGTCCTCTATCCCCCGAGCCGGGGGCTACAGGCATGCGATCGTTCTTTTGCGGAATCCTTGTTACTTCTTTTCCCGTTGTTGGCCCTTTGCTCATCTTCACTCACCAAGGTAGCTTTTGATCAAATCGTTTCTATCCACAATTCCCACGAGCTCTACGCCGTCCACCACGGACATCCTGCCTACATTATGCTTGAGCATCAGCTCGATGGTGGTTCGCACGCTATCTTCCGGCTTTACGCTATACAATGGTGAACTCATAAATTTCTCTACAGGCATCTGCATCGAGTCCGCCGACCTTCTCTCACCTTCTTTGCCGATCCGAGCTGTGCCTTTGAGCAGATCAAATCTGGTGATCATTCCTATGAGCTTGCCGTCCTTGACCACCGGAAGGCCGGTGTAGTCCTTCTCGACCATCAGATCCCAAATCTTGGTTACGGGATCATCAGGGCGGGTGGTTACTACTTTGCTGGTCATAATCTCAGATACCGGCTTCCTCGGCGCCTTCTCCAAATCGATGTTTATAAACACATCCAAGAGGCTAACAACCCCCAATAGCTTAGGCTTCTCCTCAGACTCGACTACAGGAAGCAAAGTTATCTTTTCCTTCTGCATGAGGCGGGCGGCATCAAGAATATCCATCTGCCCCGTCACTGTAGGGACCTGCACCACATAGCCCGATACCGTCACATTCGACTTGGTCGAGGTCACACGCAGCATATCCTGGTTGGTTACGATTCCTAAGACAATGCCTTTGCTATTCACAACCGGCAATCCGCGCACATGGTTGTCTCGGATCATCTGACGTGCTTTGGTCAGAAAAGTGGAATCCTCGACGTATAGAGGATCTCTGGACAAAATATCATCTACTAACATTGTTATTCCCCTGCTGTCCAGCAATAATGATATTTCTTACCTTTTTCCGTCTCTGCAACTCCAGCAGAGCAACTCTCCATTCACGCTCTCCAGGGTATCTGAGAGCTGGCTGCAAACCTCACAGATTCCGCGCACCACCCCTCGGGGCTGTTCTAAATGGATGCTCTCTTTGTGCATCTCCAATAGATCGCTTAAAATCTCATTCAAACCGAGGGAGGAACCAGAGACAAGATCCGTATCGGTAATTATACCCACGAGCTTTCCTTGGAATATCACGGGCAGACGCTTTACTCCAGAGCGAAGCATCAAGGCTGCAGCTTCACGCAGGCTGGCATCGGGTTCAATGGAAACAACGGGAGCGCTCATGATCTCGGCCACCTTTAAAGTCCTGGGATCGATTCCCAGGGCTAAGACCTTCTTTACCAGATCCCTTTCCGTCAGAATGCCGGTGGGCTTGTCGCCAGATACTATTATCAGACAGCCCACGTTGGCCGAGCCCATCTTTTTAGCAGCGCTTAAAATGTCCAGCTCGGCATCGGCTGTGATCACCGGCCTGGTCATGATATCTCGCACTGGTATTTCTGTCTCCATTGGCCAATCTTCTCCCCAATAGCTCTATATCCTTATCAGAGTGCTAATGATATAAAAGGCTACTGCGGCCCAATAGGAATTAAAAAGATTAACATTATTTTTTTAATTTTATTCTCTTATGTGCCCAAGAATATGCTCTATTTCTGCCAGGATGAGCTGTATGCCCAATCGCGCTGCGCCCGGCGATCCTGGCAAACAGAAGACCGGTCTGCCATGATAAATTCCCGCCGCTGCCCTTGTGAGCATGGCGCGAGAGCCTACTTCATCCAGGCTTTTGTAGCGGAAGATCTCGCCAAAGCCGGGAAGTGTCTTTTCAAAGAGCGGTTCAATGGCTTCCAGGGTTAAGTCCAGATGAGTAAGCCCGGTGCCACCACAGATGACAATGGCATCTGCATAGCTTTTTTCCACGGCCTCCCGCAGCACAAAGCCGTCCGGCAAAAGAGCATAGCGGGCAGTATGTCCTGCCGCTTTAATTTTCTCCAAGATCACCTTGCCGGATAGATCCTCCGCTTCCTCCGGACTCTTCACCGACCCAAACTTTTGAAAGCGGGATGTGCTCGCGACCACTACATCTATGATCATGCTATATCCTTAATGGTCTAGGATAAAGATCTATGTCGCTTTTGGCAATTGATGTGGGGGCAGGCACCCAGGACATTCTGCTCTATTCGGAGGATGTGTCTCTGGAAGGCTCGACCAAGATGGTTTTGCCCAGCCAAACCGTGCTGGTGGGAAACAGGATAAACAGAGCCCGTCTGGCTGGCAAGGATGTCTTCCTGCGCGGCCCGACCATGGGGGGCGGAGCCTCTACTGCGGCAGTAAGATGGCATCTGGCCGCGGGACTGCAAGTTTATGCCACACCGTCGGCGGCAGCAACCATGAATGATAATCTGGAGCGCGTGGCGGCCTTAGGTGTAACGATTCTAGAGGAGGCGCCCGAGGGTACGCAGGTCATAGAGACCGGTGACATAGACGTTGCCGCACTGGCCCATGCCTTGCAGATCTTCGACATTGCTCTGCCCGCTGATATGGCCGTGGCCGTGCAGGATCACGGCTTTTCCCCAGAGCGATCAAACCGTCTGGTTCGAATTGAGCATCTGGCTGCTGCGATCCGCTCCGGCGGGAGGCTGGAGGCTTTCGCCTACCGGCAGCCTCCGGCGGCCATGACCAGGATGCTGGCCGTAAAGAGTGCCCTGGTGGGTGCAGGGATACAGCCGCTTCTCATGGACACCGGCCCGGCGGCGATCTTTGGGGCAGCTCTCGATTTGCCGGACGCGTCGCCCGCGCTTATCATCAATTTCGGAAACGGCCATACGGTGGCCGCCCTGCTGGCCGAGGACCGGATCACTGCCTTCTTCGAGCACCACACCTCGGAGCTTTCCCCGGAAAAGCTGCGAGAGTTTACAGAAAAGCTGTGCAACGGAACATTAAAAAGCAGCGAGGTCTTCGATGATGGAGGCCATGGGGCCTATATCGATAGTGTTCCCGATAAAGTGGGCACGACGCTCGTCACCGGACCACGCAGGCAGACGTTTCTCTCCAGCGGAGCGTTGCCGGGCGCGCTGCCAGCGTCTCCCGGCGGGGATATGATGATCACGGGCTGTATCGGCCTGGTCAAGGCCTGGAAACAAAAAGAGGGTTTATGGAGATAGGCAGAGGGGCAGAAGCTGTCATCACTCTTGAGGACGGAGTCGTAAAGAAGGAGCGGCATGCCAAGGGCTACCGGCAGCCGGCACTCGATGAGCGTATTCGGCAGGATAGGACATTGCGAGAAGCCAGGATCATGTCCGAAGCCCGCAGGCACGGGGTTCTCACGCCCATCATTTGTGATGTATCTCGCTTTGAGCTCATAATGGAGATGATAGTAGGCGAGAAGCTCAAGGATATCATCAACATTGAGCTCTCCGAGATGGTGGGGGAGACGGTGGGAAAGCTGCACCAGGGCGGAATTGTGCATGGAGACCTGACCACCTCCAATATGATACTCACTCGCGGCAAGATCTGTCTCATCGACTTCGGCCTGTCATTTTACGAAAAAACCGTGGAAGCGCAGGGAGTGGATGTGCACGTATACTTTCAGACCCTGGAGAGCACGCACGACCAACCGGAGGAGCTGATGGAAGCTTTTGTGGCCGGATACACGCGGACCTACCCTCAGGCAGATGCGGTTTTGCAGAGGGTCAAGGAGATCAAGGCGCGAGGCCGATACCTTTGAATCCATCAACCGCTTTAGGCGTCATATCCTCGGGCCGGGGAGAGAATTTGCGCTACATTTTGCAAGAAGAGCGTAGCGGTCGTCTGCCCGCCCATGTAGAAATCGTCCTCACCGATCAGCCGGATGCGGGAGCCCTCAAGATCGCCAAGGAGTTTTCCGTTCCCTGCCATTTTATCGATCCATCTAACCAGCGTCGGGAGGAGTACGATCAAAAGTTAATCGACCGACTGGAGGCAGAGGGCGCAGAGTTGGTGATCCTCACAGGATACATGAGAATTTTGTCCCCCCTATTCGTTCGCCATTACAAGGATCGGATCCTGAATATTCATCCCGCTCTTCTGCCCTCATTTCGGGGCATGGATGCCTTCTCTCAGGCTCTGGAGTACGGTGTAAAATGGACGGGAACTACCGTTCATATCGTAGATGAGGATGTAGACCACGGCCCCATTGTCTACCAGAGGCCTGTGCCCGTTTTGGAGGACGATACCCACGATAGCCTCAAGGCCAGAATTCAGAGGGCGGAGTACAAAGCCTACCCCAGGGCGATAAAGATGTTTATAGAGAGAAGGCCAGAGATACTGGGAAGAAAGCTGGTCTGGCAAAGAGAGGAGAAATAACATGGAAAATTTATGGGCGCCCTGGAGAATCGATTACATTTTGAGCAAGAAGCCGGAAGGCTGCATATTCTGCGACAAGCCGAAGGAGAGCCGGGACATAGACAACTACATCCTTTACCGAGGCTTGTATCACTTCATCATCCTCAATGCGTTTCCCTACAACAACGGCCATATGATGGTCGTTCCCTACCGGCACACGTCTACTCTCGCCGCCTGGGCCCCGGAAGAGCAGCAGGAGATGATGCAGCTTGCCGATCTGTGCGTTGATCTGCTCAAGAAGACCATGCATCCGGACGGCTTTAACCTGGGCATCAACATGGGCCTGGTGGGGGGAGCGGGCATTGCCGATCACATTCATCTGCATATCGTGCCTCGCTGGAATGGAGACACCAATTTCATGCCCGTGCTATCCGACACCAGAGTGATATCGGAGGCGCTGCAGGCCACTTACGGGAAGCTGAAAGAGGCGATTGATGGTCTTGGGAAAGACTGAAAAAAAGTTTCGCATTCTGCCTGTGCCTCTTCGTCCCCGAATCGCCTCGATCCGTCCCCCATCGCGGTCCTCGCCCGGCAGCCCGCGTGCACGCTCCCACCCACAAGCCCACGCGCGACCTTTTATTCGCAAGCACTCTGCACGAGTGGGGACGAATTCCATAGAAAAGACGGCTACGTCGCGCAATTCTCTGTGAGTCCTCCGTGCGCTCTGTGTCTCTGTGGTAGTAGTTCGTAACCATTTGGTAATAACCAGTGGAAACCCATTATGAATTACGATCACATGAAAATTATTTTCTTACCAAGTCAAATATTATTACGTCGTCTTTGTGCCTTTGTGACTTTGTGGTGATCGTATTGCGAAGTTAACGGGAAAACCATAGTAACCAGAGGTTAGCCTCCGAAACCTGGCGAAGTGCCGAATAGTCACTGTGAGCGGGGCGAAAGCCTTCGATTCTGCAAAAGATTGATCTTCCAGAACCGACACCTCCTCTGAAGAATAGGTGCGAAGCATGATTCATACCGAGGCCATAGAAAAGGCGAAGGAGCACTTCGCCAAGCTGCTGGTGGAGCAGCTTTTGCGCGTTGAGCAGATAAAGGCGGGAGATACTTGGGTTGACTACAGCAAACTCCACCCCCTCATCATCGGCGTGGTGGGCGGCGACGGCATCGGCCCCTACATCACAGAGCAGGCCGTGCGAGTCTTAAGCTACGTGCTGGCCGATGAGATTGCAGAAGGGAAGGTGGTGCTGCGAGACATTCCCGGTCTGGACATCGAGTCGCGGGTCAAGGTCATGAAAGCCTTGCCAGCGGATGTTCTGGCCGCGCTAAAAGAGTGCCACGTGATCTTGAAGGGCCCCCTCACCACCCCCAAGAAGGGTGACAAATGGCCCAACCTGGAGAGCGCCAATGTCTCCATGCGTCGCGAGCTGGACCTCTTCGCCAACGTTCGGCCCGTTAAAGTGCCGGAGAAGGGCATCGACTGGATCTTTTACAGGGAGAACACCGAGGGCGAGTACGTCCTGGGCAGCAAGGGCATCAATGTAACCGACGACCTGGCCGTGGACTTCAAGGTCATAACCACACCAGGAGTGGAAAGGATTGTGCGCCTGGCCTTTGAGTATGCCAGGAAGAACGGCATTAAAAGGGTCTCGGCGGTCACCAAGGCCAATGTCATCAAAGCCACGGACGGCAAATTCCTGGAGACGGCCAAGCGTGTGGCTAAGGAATACCCGGACATCGCCTTCGATGACTGGTTTGTGGACATCATGGCTGCCAAGCTGGTGGACGAGAAGCGCAGAAAGGACTTCAAGGTCATAGTGCTGCCCAACCTCTACGGAGACATCCTCACCGACGAAGCAGCCGAGTTTCAGGGAGGCGTGGGCACAGCGGGAAGCGCCAACATCGGAAAACGCTATGCCATGTTCGAGGCCATCCACGGCTCGGCTCCGCGCATGGTAGAGGAAGGCAGAGCTTTCTATGCCGATCCGGCCAGCATGATGCGCGCCTGTGTCATGCTGCTGCGCCACATCGGCTTTGTGAATCAGGCGGCCAAATTGGAGAATGCACTGGACGTCTGCGGCCAGTTGGAGAGGAAGGTTGTCCTTACCGGGCGAGCCGATGGGGCAACAGGTGCAAAGTTTGCTGATTATGTGATGCAGACTCTGGGGGCAAAGCTTTAGCTAAAATAATCACATAATAGTATCTGTGGAAAATCTAGCTGAAGCATTATTGGGCCTGAGCAAGGAAGACCGCTCCCTGCTCAGTGCTATTGAGACCGGGATGAAGACCCACGAATGGGTCCCATCCTACGTGATCTCAGAGATATCCGGCCTGCCGGTCCGCAAGGTGGAGTTTCGGCTGGGCCAACTTTTTGAAAAGAAACTGGTAGAGCAGGAGAGCATGCACTACCTCGGCTACCGCATTGACTTTGATGCCTATGATCTTCTGGCACTCTCCGATTTAGTGAAACGAGGGAGCGTGAAAGCCTTTGGTGAGAGAATCGGGGTAGGCAAAGAGTCGGTGGTATACGAAGCTCTGGGAGAGAATCGAGAGAGTCGAGAGAATCACCTGGCCATCAAGTTCCACCGCCAGGGAAGGACCAGCTTCAAGCATATTCGCCGCCTGCGCGATCATCTCACCGACCAGGCCAAAGTGCCCTGGATTTATGCTGCCGCCCTGGCAGCTCGCCACGAGTTTGCCATCATGGAGAAGCTCTACCCAATCGTATCCATTCCAAGGCCCGTCGCATGCAGTCGTCATGTTCTGGCCATGGAATTTGTGAGCGGCCCCGCCCTCAACCGTATCACGCTCTCCGACCCCGAGAACGGACTGAACATGATCTTAGGCGAGGTAGGAAAGGCCCGGAGACTGGGCATCATTCACGCCGACCTTTCCGAGTTTAACGTAATGGTGGACGAGTCCGGCCCCAAGATCATCGACTGGCCTCAGGCAGTAGAGGTCACTCATCCCCATGCCCAGGAGCTATTGGAGAGAGACCTGGTCAATGTCTTGCGCTTCTTCGAGCGAAAATACCGGATAGAAATGCCACTGGATAGGGCGCTCTCGCGTGTCCGGGAGGCAGAGAACCATTGAGCATATTTGGTGTGGACATCGCCAGCGGCTCGCCGTCCGGCAGAAGGGCGCCAAGCTACTCTCTGGTGATGCTGGATGGGAGAGACGTCGCGCTCTTTCACATGATCAGCCGGCATAAGCTGATCCGGCTCATCAGGGAGCGCCAGCCGGAGATCGTGGCCATGGACAACCTCCACGAGCTGGCCAGGGATCGAAGGGAGCTGATCAATATCTTGCGCAGGATGCCTCCCACCACCAGAATGGTGCAGGTGACGGGCGCCGCCCACCCGGAGTCTCTGGTCAAGCTGGCCCGCTACCACGGCATCACCTTCGACCGCACCAAGCCGCTGCAAGAAGCGGAGGCCTGCGCCCGGCTGGCGGCCAAGGGCGTCGGGGCTGTTCTATCCGCTTTCCAGGAGAGGACCTGGATCAAGGTGAGCCGGAGGCGCTCTTTAGGCCGGGGCGGCTGGAGCCAGAACCGCTACACGCGCAAGATTCACGGCGCAGTGATGAGCCTGGCGCGCGAGGTAGAGCGACAGCTTCGCGAAGCAGGGCTGGCGTACACCACACGGGCCGTTGAGGGCCTGGGCGGCTATACCAGGGCCGAGTTTGTGGTGGAAGCTTCCCGCGAGAAGGTGCACATCCGTCCCGGCTACTACAGCGATGCACAGCTCTTGGTGCAGAGCATGGAGCGGCCCGAGCTGCAGTACAAACCGCTTTCGCAGGGGCGCGGGTACATCATCGTGGGCCTGGACCCGGGAACGACAACGGGCATTGCCGCGCTGAACCTGTCCGGCGAGCTGGTGGACCTGATCAGCTCCCGGGGCTTGTCCTCCTCTGATGTGATTGAATGGATCGCGGCGCGGGGCAGATCGCTGGTAGTCGCCACAGATGTCTATCCAACGCCGGGCAGCGTGGAGAAGGTCAAGCGCGCTTTTAATGCCGTTCTCTATTCTCCGGGCGGGGACATTCCTGCGGAAGAGAAGATCGCTCTGGGAAAGGAGTTTGGCTACAAGAACGATCATGAGCGCGATGCTCTGGCGGCGGCATTGAGCGCTTTTAAAAAATATCGGAATAAATTCTTGCAGGTGGAAAAGAAGTCTCCCTCCGAGATCGATCCCGACGAGGTGAAGGCCCTGGTGGTGCGTGGCTATTCCATTGAAAACGCCATCGCCGAATTTGTGCCGTCTTCCGCTGCCCCCGTGGGGCAAAAGGCAGAGCCGGTTGCGGCGAAAGCCGTTCTTGATGCATCGCTTGATGTCTCTCCGAATGTCACAGCACTACGCCAGCAAAACCAGCAGCTTGCCGAGCAGGTCAGAACGCTGCGTTCTTACCTGGATGAGCTGCGGGACGGGCTGGCGGAAAAAGAGGTCGCCCTGAGGGTAGTAAACGGCAAGCTGGATCGCCTGCGGGACAAAACGGCTCGTGAGATCAAGCGGCAGCATGAGATCAAGATCCGAGACAAGGAGATCGAGCGCCTGAGATCGGTGCTCCGTTCGGAGAGAAAACACATCAAGAAACTGAAGAAGACATTGGAGCGTCAGAAGAAGGCAGAGATAATTGAAGATACACGCGGCCTGCAAAAGCTCAAGCCTCTAGCGGCCTTTACCCGCGAGTCTATTTTGCTGGCTATGGAGCAATATTGCCTGGAAAAGGGGGACTGGCTTTTTCTGGAGGATGCCAGCGGCGGCGGGAGGAGCACGGTTGAGCTTTTGCGGGAAAAGGAAATCGCCGGAGTGGTGGTGGAGGGCGAGTTGCGCCCTGCCTTGCGTGAGCACTTCCAGGAGCTATGCATTCCCGTCTTCTCCCGCAAAAATGTGCCGGTGCAGAGGATCAATAAAATGCCCTTCGTGCGACCGGAGGACGTGGCTGCGGCCAGCGTTGCCTGGGAAGAAGAGATGAAAGCACGCCTGGCCAGGCAGCATGAGGAGCGGCTGGAGGGCATCTTCCAGGAGTACAAGGTGGAGAGAAAGAAGGAAGAGAAGAGAAAGCAAAAGCTTGCCCGCGAGTCTCCGGGCTCTGTGAATTGAGAATGCAAAAAGCCGTTCACAATTAATCTATAATCATTATTAATATGAATCCTAGCTTAAGATCTTTTCATACTTATTATGAACTGCGCATACTTTATCCTAAATATGCTTATCAATTAGGTTTCTGTCTTAATTGTTGGTGGTAATGTTGCTCTCAATCCGGTCACTACTATTATGCTTATTATTATCCGCTCTGCTGCTAGGTGCAGCTTCTGCGGAAGACAGCGCCATCAATGCCGCTGACAACGCCTGGGTGCTTATGAGCGCCGCTCTGGTCTTGATCATGATTCCCGGCGTGGGCCTCTTCTACGGCGGCATGGTCCGAAAGAAGAACGCCATCTCCACGATCATCTTCAGCTTTGCCGTGATGAGCATCATAAGCTTGCAATGGATCCTGTACGGCTACACCCTGGTCTTCGGAAAAGACATAGGCGGCCTCATCGGCGGCCTGGATTTCCTGGGCCTGGCGGGGGTAGGCATGGGCGTCAAAGAGGGCCTGACCATTCCCTCTCTCACCTTCATGATCTTTCAGGCCATGTTCGCCATCATCACCGTCTCCTTGATCACGGGCTCTTATGTGGAGAGGATCAAGTTCAGCTCTTTTCTCGTCTTCTCCTTAGCCTGGGCAACTCTTGTCTACGATCCCGTGGCCCACTGGGTCTGGGGCGGGGGCTGGCTGCAACAGATGGGCGCCCTGGACTTTGCGGGCGGCATAGTGGTGCACATCACAGCAGGCGTTTCCGCCATGGCCGTGGCTATGGTCATCGGTGTTCGCAAGGGCTTTGGCACCGACCCCATGGAGCCGCACAACATTCCCACCACCGTCATGGGCGCGGCTCTGCTCTGGTTCGGATGGTTCGGCTTTAATGCGGGCTCGGCTCTGGCGGCCAACGGCATCGCTGCCAATGCCTTCGTCACCACCAACACCTCCGCCGCGGCTGCGGCCACCACCTGGATGCTCCTCTCCTGGCGGCATAGAGCTCCCTCGGCCTTGGGCATTGTGACGGGCGCTGTGGCCGGGCTGGCGGCGATAACGCCCGCTGCCGGCTACGTGACGCCTCTCGCGGCCATCCCCATCGGTATCGTGGCTGCCATCGCGGGCTATTATGCCATCATACTCGTCCGGGGCAGCGGCAGGGTGGACGACTCGCTGGACGTTTTAGCCTGTCACGGCATCGGCAGCACCTGGGGCGTCTTGGCGACGGGCATCTTTGCTACCATCGGGGCTACGGGCCTGCTGGCGGGAAATGCTCATCAAGTGCTGGTGCAGCTTTTGGCTATCGCCGTCACCTGGGGTTACTCCTTTATCGTCACCTTCGGCCTGGCCAGGATCATTGACGCCGTCATGGGGCTACGTGTACGGGATGACGAAGAATCAGTGGGTCTCGACATCAGCCAGCATGGTGAAGGCGCTTACATGTGAAGTGGGGAATGATGAAGAAAATTGAAGCCATAATTCGGCCCGAGAAGCTGCACCTGCTGCGAGAAAAGCTGGACCTGAAGGGCTTTTCGGGAATGACGGTGACTGAGGTCAAGGGCCGGGGCCGGCAAAAAGGCATCACCTTGCAGTGGCGGGCCGGAGACTACCGGGTGGAGTTCCTGCAGAAGATAAAGCTGGAGATGGTGGTCGAGGACAAGGACGTGGAGTCTGTCATTGACCTCATCTGCGAGTTTGCTCAGACGGGCGAGGCCGGAGACGGCAAGATCTTCGTCTATCCTGTGGAAGACGTGGTGCGGGTGCGCACGAAAGAGCGGGGGTGCGGGGCGGTTTGAGGTCCTCCCTCTTTTAACTTTTATCAAGGCGCGGCTCGACCGGTGCTCTGCCGGTCGGGCCTCCTGGTGAGAGGGACATTGCCATATCTGCATTCTGGCCTAATCAGAGCTGAATCTTGAAAATATTGATTTTTAAGATTAAATCATTGAAACAAAACTGTATTTGCACAATTTAGTATTAACGAAACGTTCCCGTACCTTTTATTGGCTTTCAATTAGATATTCCAGTGCTTTTAGGACCGTTCGTTCGGTCTCACCCTTTTCTATCGTTCCTGACACTGGTGGTGCTTAGTGAATGTCGCAAGCGATCCAATCGCAGGACATTCTCGAAGAAAAAGTTGCGAGGTATAAAGATATGAAAACAAAAATTGCATTAGCCGTAATGGCGCTGGCTGTGGTCTGCCTTTCTATGGCACCGGCCCTGGCCGCTGGACTGGATTCGAACAACAAAGAGAGATGCAATGCCTCCTTGCAGAGAGGCGGTTTTGATGGACCGCATAACTGGATGCTCCTGGTGGATGACGCCACAAGGGAAAATTTCGATAACATGACCTTAAACCAGATCAAAGAGCTGCAAGAGCAGAAGATGGCTGAACTGAACAACATGACAATGGCTCAGATTGACGAGCTTCGCCAAAAGCAGATGGAAAAACTCGGCAACATGACTCTGGCCCAGATCAAGGAAATGAAAAAGGACCGCATGGGCGAGAATGGCCCCGGCATGATGGGCAATGGTATGATGGGTATGAACGACCAGGGGCCGATGGGCCAGGGTGAGAACTGCCAGGGCATGGGCAGCGGCCAAGCGGGAAATGGACGTGAGTCCGGCTGCCAGCAGCGAGGCGGAAGATAAGCAATAGCGACTTGCCAATGTATTGCAGCCTAAAGAAAAGATGAGGGTGGCCTGCCAGACAGGCAAAGCCATCTTCCAGAATTGTTTTCCCATTTTTTCCTCACCTTGACAACCTATATCAATTCTCATAGCTCAAACAAAGCCATGCGCATAAGCGAGCAACAGTATGGCGATCACATCGGCCGGTATAGAAATGTCCTCTACCTCTGCCACAGGAACGCCGATCCCGATGCCATCGGAAGCAGCTTTGCCCTGAGCCGGGCCTTTGGAGGCGCAATCGGCGCTGTAGACGATTTGAGCCGCACGGGCGTTTCCCTGGCCAATGTTATCGGAGCCCATGTACTGATTAACCCCCTCGTGGAAGACTACGATCTGGTGGTAGTAGTAGACACATCGGTAGGTACGCAACTGGGCAACAGGCTGCCGGCCAACTATGCCCTGGTGGACCACCACCTGGACGAAGGACTGCTGGACGACGCCCTTTTCTACATACAAAAGCCTGCCAAGTCCACGGCGGAGATAGTCTGGACGATTTTAAAAGAAAACGGCAAGAAGATCGACCGAAACGCGGCCCTGGGACTTCTGGCCGGCATGATCGCCGACACCGGCCGCTTCAAGCGCGCCACTCCTGGCGCTTTCCTGGCGGCAGCCGAGATCTTAGATGCCGGAGGCTTTGCTTATGAAGAGGCACAGGAGGCCCTTTTTGCACCTGCGAACATCTCGCAAAGAATTGCCGTCCTAAAAGCCGCCTCTCGGGCTGAGGTCATGCGCCAGGGAGACTGGCTTGTCGCCTGCACCACTGTCAACTCCTTCGAGGGCTCCGCGGCCATGGCTTTAGTGGATTTAGGCGCAGACGTAGCCTTCGTGGCAGGACGGCATGGGGGCACGGTCCGGGTCAGCGCCCGCTGTAGCCGCGAGGCGGCCCGGAGGGGCTGCAACCTGGCAAAGCTCTTAGGAGAGGTGGGCAAATCCCACGGGGGCGATGGCGGGGGACACAGGTCGGCAGCCGCGCTGGAGGCAGTAGGCGAACCTTCCGCTATCCTGGAGGCATGCCGAAAAAAATTAGTAGATAGCCTGCCCTGAAGGCTCGAAACATCAGATCTTTCGTGCCCGAAGAGCCGCCTTCTTAAGAGCTTCAATGCCGGGCAACGGCTCGCCTGAGAGATAGGTGATGGACGCGCCGCCCCCCATGCTCACATGAGTGAACTTGGACTCCAGGCCCAGTTGCTCGATGGCCGCCACGCTATGCCCTCCGCCGGCAATGGAATAGCCCGACTCGGTGGCCGCTTTCAAGAGCTCTGATGTGCCAAGCCGGAACTTCTCCTGCTCGAAGACACCAGTCGGCCCATTGAGAACGGTAACCTTGGCCTCTTTCATATACTTAGAGTAGATGACAATGGTCTCCAGGCCAATGTCGGCGATGGGCAAATCGGTGGGGAGCTTGTCCACGGCAACTTCCACTCGCTCGCCATTCTGGTTCAAAGCTACATCCACAGGCAGTATGATCTTGCCCGGGTAATCATGCAAAAGCTTTGCCGCAATAGGAATTTGGTCCAGATACTCCTGATCCTCCACGAACTTGCGATTGGCCTCGCCCACATTAATGCCTGCCGCCATCATGAAGACGGTGGCTACGACTCCCGAGGTCAGGATCTTATCGGCACCGCCGCGACTTAGAACATTTTGCGTGACTTTGATGGAATCGTCCGCCTTCGTTCCACCTAAAGAGAAGACGGTTGGATGCTCATTGCCCTTTAACCCCTTATCCAGTGCCGTGATCTCCTTGTCCATAAGAAGCCCGGCGTAGCTAGGCAGCACCTCAGTAAATCCCACCACGGAGCAGTGAGAGCGATGGGAAACTGCAAAAGCATCATTTATGAAAAGATCAAATAACGGCGCCAGCTTTCTCACCATGTGGCTTTTGGCATGATCGGCAGGGCTTCGGTTCATGTTCTCTTCTGCATAAAATCGGGTATTTTCCAGAAGAAGAACCTCCCCCGGCAGCAGTGATTTTATGGCTTGCTGGGCATGCGATCCGAAGATATCATCAATGTAAGCGACATCGCGACGTAAGAGCCGCGTTGCCAGGCGGGCATGAGCCTCTAGCGTGGTATAATCCTTCTTTCCGGCCCGGCTCTGGTGCGCCATGAGAACCACCCGGCAGTCCTCCAGAGTGCGCAGAGTTTCTAAGTGACTTTTTATGCGCTTATCATCCAGGATATTTCCGCTGGGGTCCATGGGAGAGTTGAAGTCCACCCTCACCAGGACCCTTTTATGATCAAGCATGACGTCATCCATTATGAGATAATCCTTCAACTTGGTTCCTCCCGATGTGGTTAGGGGGTTGACACAAGGAATATATAGTCATTGCTGATTTGAGCCCAGGCGATGGAGCAAAACTGCACCACCATCTATTAAAAAAGATTATAACTCTTAACCGAATTGTCATATGCCGAGGCGAGGGTCATGTCCGAAGAGCCGCATCTTCCCGTAATTGAGGCCCGCGAGCTTCTAACCAGGATCGAGAATGGCGATCCGCTCATCTACGATCACGTGGCCATAGTCGGTGACATAGACATCACCAGGCTGGATCTGCCCATCATTCATTGTGAGCGCCCCGCTAAAGAGACGCAGACAGCAGCGGTCGTGGTCTCTAAGATCCAGATCAGGAACTCTGAGTTTCAGGGAAACGTGAACTTTGCTCATGCCCTGTTGCGAGAAGGCCTGGACCTGTGCGGTTGCACCTTTTTGCAGGAGGCGCGCTTTAAAGGTGCATCTTTCTCAGGCGGAGCCGGATTTGAATCCTGCAGCTTTAAGAGATATGCCACCTTCCGAGATGTAAATTTCCGTGGCTCAGCTCGATTCCAGGGGACACATTTTTCCGCCATAGCCAACTTCGGCAATGCAGTCTTCGATTGCCAGGCCCACTTCGTCTCGGCTCGCTTCAGCAAGCTGTGCACCAACTTTGGAGAGGCAAGCTTTCGGGATGAAGCCGACTTCACACAGGCCAAATTTTCCGGGACTGCCAACTTCCGGCAAACGTCTTTTGGAAGATCGGTCAGTTTCTGGAAGGCGATCTTTCTTGCCGATGCTAATTACCAGGGTGCCAAATTCATGGGCTATGCCAGCTTTCAGAGCGCTGCACTATCCGGAAACGCCGATTTTCGCGGTGCAAACTTCAATGAAGAGCTCAATATGGAGTTTGCCTCCTTTCAAGGCAATGCCATTTTTTTAGGTTCATACATGGCGAAAGAAGCTAACTTCTTCCGGGCCGAGTTCTTGGATGTCAACTTCACAGGATCTCATTTCCAGGGAAAGGCATCCTTCCAGGGGTCTTGCTTTCAAGAGGATGCAATATTCGATCAGGCGGTCTTTGCAGGAGAGGCCCAATTCTCTGATGTCTCTTTTTTAGAGGAAGCCGACTTTAGAAGCGCTCAGTTCTGCAAAGAAGCATTCTTCCGGGGGACGCTGTTTACAGGAACAGCAAATTTCTCCTGCTCAAATTTTCAAAAGAACCTGGATTTAGCAAATGCAAAAATCCAGGTCATGCGTCTCTTTGACGCGGTGTTTGCCGGGCAGATCGATCTGCATAACGCAAATTTCGCCCGCCTGGAGGTCAGATGGCCCACACTAAGCCAACATCTGGCCTACGACGGCGCAGCATACCTTTCTTTGGCCAAGAATTTCAGAACCCAGGAGTGGTTCGAAGATGCAGACGACTGCTACTACCATTATCGGCGCATGAGCCAGTCCGGCAAGACCCTGGTCTTTCGGGAAAAAATGTTGATCAAGATAAACTGGTCCAAACTCCTGGACGCCGTGGCCTGGATCTCATGCGGATACGGCGTCCGGCCCAGGAATACCGTATTTTTGAGCTGCTTTCTGATCATACTCTTTGCACTTCTCTTCTGGATGGGAGACGGCATTGTGGTGGAGCCGCTAAATGGTGCCGGACCCAGCATCGCTCCCCAAGAAGCTCTCAACTTCCTGGACAATATCTACTTCAGCGCCATGGTCTTCACAGCCAAGACTCAAGTAAAATGGTTCCCGGTAGGCGTCTTCCGTTATTTGGCTACTGTGGAGGCGGTTTTAGGCTGGCTGCTTTTGGCCCTCTTCCTGGTAACCTTGGGCAGAACCATGATCCGTTAACGTGAACGCTCCCCGCCCTGAAGGATGGGGACTTCCCACTTCGTCCTTCGCAATCCTACAAGTTAAATCCAACCGTGATCAAAAACTATTAGAAATATCCTTTTGGGACCGATCACGACAAACGTCGAGAAAAGTCCTTATATGGGTTCGCCAAAAGCACCCTGAGAAGGAAAAACATTCGATCACAGAGTGATAAGATGCACAAGGCAATCTTCATTATGATCATAACGGCAGCACTTCTCGTTGTTGGCGCTGTCGGCGGGGCGGAATATGGAAAAGAGCGCCCCATAGCCATTCTGGTGGGCTCGGAGCAGATGCAGCCCGCCATGGACGGACATATTGTAGCCTGGTCGGATAACCGGAGTGGAAACTTCGACATATTCATGTACGATCTGGAGACCGGCCTGGAGAAATGGGTATGCATTAATCCGTTCTTCCAGATCAATCCTGCTGTATCCGGCGAATGCATCGTCTGGCAGGACATGCGCGCGGGCAACGGAGACATCTACATGTACGATGCCGTCAACCGCACCGAATCAGCGGTAACTGCAGCCGAAGGCAACCAAACCCAACCCGACATCAGCGGAAATCTGGTGGTTTGGGCCGATGACCGCGACGGCACCTATAACATTGGTCTCTACGACCTGACAAGCAAGAAGGAGAGCATCGTTTCCACCGGGAAGGGTGAGCAAATTGAGCCCAAGATTAATGGCGATAAAATAGTCTGGATGGATAAGCGCTCCGGCGATTTTGACGTTTACATGTACGATATTGCCGGCGGCAAAGAGTCGCCCATATCCACTGGGCCAAATGATCAGTCGTTTCCTTCTGTTTATGGGAACGTCGTAGCTTGGGCGGATAATCGTACCGGCGAGTCCGACATCGCCTTCATGGATATTACTACTAAGAAGACGACTACGCTTACTAAGCCCGGCATGCAGACTGATCCCAGGATTTTTGGCAACTTTATTGCCTACCTCAACAACCGCACCGATATCAATCTTTATAACATCAAGAGCGGCGATGATTTCCCCTTGGCACCGGGAACCATAAAGATGGAGCCGGACATTAGCGATCGTGGCGTCGTCTGGACGGAGTACCGGCAAGGTCCGAGCGATCCGGATATCCGGATGTACGACTTCAAGATTTTAGCCGATGTATCCATAACCAGCGGGCCTTTCAACCATACCAATCCCTCCCTCTCCGGGGACAACGTCGTCTGGACGGACAACCGGAATGGATACTTCAACGTTTATCTGTTCAACACCACTACCAACAAGGAACAAATCATTACCAATAGCGATTTTGACCACAGCAGTCCTGACACCAGCGGCGAAAATGTGATCTGGACGGACAAGAGCACAGGAAACCTCAACATCTTCCTCTATAACCTGTTGACGAAGAAGACCACAACGGTTACCAATGGTTCATCCGACAACCGTTACGCAATGATCGACGGAAATAATATCATCTGGATCGATAAACGCTCAGGCAGCGAGGAGATTTATCTCTACGACATCGCTAAAGGAAAAGAGAGGCAAATCACCACTGTAAAGTCCTTCAAGCTCTCACCTGTGATAAACGGCGACAAAATCGTCTGGATCGATTCCCGCAGCGGTGAAAATAAATGGGATGTTTATCTCTACAACCTGACCTCGAGTGAGGAGACCGCTATCTGCACTGATCCTAATCGGCAGGCTCAACCCTGGATATGTGACAATACCGTGGTCTGGGCCGATGGCAGAAATAAGAATTGGGACATTTACACCTACGACCTATCCACCAAAACCGAAAGAGCAGTAACAATCAACTCCGCCAACCAGGGCTATACGACGATATACAATAATTATGTAGCCTGGCTGGATGTTAGGGGGGGAGATTCGGATATTTATCTCCATGATCTGGGAAAAGGAGTGGAAATACCGGTTGCCACACTTCCTATGCAGCAGACGCCCAATGACGGCAAGGGCGATCCGGATCAAATAAAGCCATACCTCTCTTCCAAGATCATATCAGACAACAAGATTGTATGGATGGATAACAGCAATGGCTTTTCCCAGATCAAGATGAGGTACATCAATTCCGATCCGCTGCTGTTACTCGCCACCGATTTTCCCAGCACCAACGGTAGCCTGCTGGTATGGAGCGACAACCGGAGGGGCAACTGGAATATCTTTGGCTTTGATTTCTTCACACGGGCGGAAAAGCCCATCTCCCAAGGAGATTGGGATCAGCTCTATCCCAAAGCTTCGGGGAATACTGTGGTCTGGACGGATTATAGAAATAAGGACGCTGACATCTATATGAAGAATATGACCACCGGCATTGAATCAGCCGTTGTGACGGGCAAAGGGGATCAGACCTGGCCTTCCATCTCCGGGAAAAGAGTCGTATGGATGGACAACTCCAGCGGCAACTGGGACGTTTACATGCAAGATCTGGTGAAAGGCGAGAGCGTTGCCGTCTACAAGGGAAAAGGCCAGCAGATGTATCCTATCATCAGCGGCAATCTGGTCGTCTGGCAGGACAACCGAAACGGCGACTTTGATGTCTATGTCAAAGACCTAATAACCGGAAATGAGACCAAACTTACAGAAGCCGGTGATCAGCTCTATCCCGACATATCCGGAAACACCATCGCCTGGGAAGACGCCAAGAGCAAAGATATCGCCTATTACTTCTGGGACAAAAAGTGGGGCAAGACCTATCCCCGGCCGGGAGAGCAGACTAATGCCGTAGTATCGGGAAAATACATCTCCTACGTGGACGGGACCGATCCGGACACATCCATTCGCAAGCTGGACCTCTCCAACTGGAAAGATGAGCTGGTGCAGATGGGGCCGGGCCAGGTCAAGCCCAGCATGGACGAAAAGCTGGTCTGGCTCAACACCCATAACGGCAGGCCGAGGACAGTGCCCGTGACCGCCGGTCAGACAAGCATCATATGCAAAGCACCTGGCGACCAAAGCTACCCGGTCGTGGGCGGCAACGACCAGGTGGGATACTATGTGGCCTGGATGGACAATCGCACCGGAAAACCGGATATCTATGTTTACAGCCTGGCCCAGGAACTGGAGCTACCCATAGCGGCAGGCCCGTATGAAGATATGTATCCGGATATCGATGGGAGCATCATCGCCTGGGTGTCCCGCAATCCCTTGAACCAGTATAAAATCGAGGATTACTGGTCCATCCGAACCTTTGACATATCCATTGTCAACTCCACGGAGCTGGTCTACGGTCTGGAGAATGCCACACCCATTTCCCTCAGTGCAAATAATCTGGCATACCTCAGAAAGAATTACTTCGGCTGGATGGTCTATGTGAGACCGCTCTATGAAAAAGAGTTACCCTCTGATTATCCGCCCAATGGCATTAATCAGCGGGCGGGTGGAGACTATGTTGTCTATCAGGACAATAAGCTAGGCAGCTGGGATATATGGATGTGGACGCAGGGGAAGAGTCCTGTGTCACTGGCAAACGATGCCAGCGATCAGACGAATCCGGCTACGGACGGACATACGGTGGTCTGGCAGGATAATCGTAACGGCAATTGGGATATCTATGCCTACGACCTTAACACCAGCAAAGAGATACAGATTACCAAGGGTCTGGCGGATGAGACTAATCCCGATGTCGAAAACGGCGTCGTTGTCTGGCAGGATAACAGGAATGGAAATTGGGATGTTTATGTCTACGACCTTAATGTGCAAAAAGAGAAAGCTATCTGCACAGATGCGGCAAATCAGACCCAGCCGCGCATAAAGACGGGGCGAATCGTCTGGACCGATGATCGTAGTGGAGACAAAGACATCTATCTTTACGAAAACTATATGCCGTAAGTGGTAAATGGGCAGGCCGCCTGCCTGCCCAAAAGTTTATTTATTCTCACTGCATTAGCCTGGCACTTAAGAACATTTGGGGCAATTCATGGAGCTGGAAAATCTTCGATTTGGTACGGAACTGCTCAAGCGCGGTTTCGCAAAGATGCAGAAGGGCGGCGTCATCATGGACGTCACAACCCCAGAGCAGGCCGTTATCGCGGAAGAGGCGGGCGCTGTGGCCGTAATGGCCTTGCATGCCGTGCCTGCCGACATCCGAAAGATGGGTGGCGTAGCCAGGATGGCCCACCCAGAAATCATCGAGGCCATCATCGAGGCGGTGACCATTCCCGTCATGGCCAAGGCCAGGATCGGTCACTTTGTGGAGGCCCAGATTTTAGAGGCACTGGGCGTGGATATGGTGGACGAGTCCGAGGTGCTCACTCCTGCGGATGAATTTCATATTGAGAAGACCAAATTCACCATTCCCTTCGTCTGCGGCGCTCGAAACCTGGGCGAAGCCTGCCGGCGCATCAAGGAAGGCGCGGCCATGATCCGGACCAAAGGTGAAGCTGGGACGGGAGACGTGAGCCAGGCAGTTTTGCACATGAGGATGATCCATGGCCAGATCAGGAGCCTGAAGGGCATGGACGATCTGCAACTGATGAAGGTGGCACGGGAGATTGAAGCGGACCTGGATCTGGTCCGAGAGTGCGCCAGCATGCAGCGCCTGCCTGTGGTCAACTTTGCCGCGGGCGGCGTGGCCACACCGGCGGATGCCGCGTTGATGATGCAGCTAGGTGCGGATGGGGTCTTCGTGGGCTCAGGCATATTCAAGTCCGAAAATCCGCAGGCCATGGCGGTTGCCATCGTTGAAGCGGTGCACCATTACGATGATGCGGCACTTTTGGCCAGGGTATCCAAGGGTCTAGGCGCAGCCATGAAAGGAATGGATGCATCTACGATTCCCGAAGCGGAAGCTTTGCAGAATAGGGGCTGGTAAGTGGCAAGGATTGGCGTCCTAGCTTTGCAAGGAGACGTCTCGGAGCACGTCCTGGCCCTGGAGAGGGCGGGCAAGGAAAATGTCCAGGTAGTGGAGATCAGAAAGAGCGGCCAGATGGAAGCGTGCCAGGCCCTGGTGCTGCCGGGCGGAGAGAGCACAACCATTCGTCGCCAGTTAGAAAGCTTTGGCCTCACACCGGAGCTGAAGGCCGCAGCGTGCCAGGGTAAGCCCATCCTGGCCACCTGTGCCGGCCTGGTGCTGGTCTCCCTGGAGGTAGTGGGCGACAGCAAGATTAGGCCTTTGGGCCTCATGGACATCAAGATCAGCCGCAATGCCTTCGGGCCGCAGAGAGAGTCCTTTGAGGCAGACCTGCAAATAAAAGGGCTGGACCTGCCTTACCGGGCCGTTTTCATCCGTGCCCCGGCCATAGCCCAGGTGGGCAATGGCGTAGAGGTGCTGGCGCGCGTAGGGGAAGCGGTGGTGGCGGCACGCCAGAAGAATCTGCTGGCTTTGGCCTTTCATCCTGAACTGACGAAAGACCCAAGGATTCATCAAATATTCCTGAAGATGCTGGAGGCATGATATGTTCTCAGAAAATGATCTGGTTGCCAGAAGCAAAGAGGATATGACCCGTGAGGTCGATGAACTGCTGGCCGATGCCAAGCGCCTGAAAGAGGAGCACGATGCGGCCCTGCTAAGAGAGATGGAGCTTCGGGCCAAGTCGGTGGAGACCAGGGCGGCAGACGCCGCAGAGGCGGAGAAGCTCTGGCAAGAGGCAGAAGAGTTGCGAGACGCTGCCCGGGAGAATCTGCGGCTTTCTATGGAAGATAGGCTGCGGGCAGCCGAGGTGCAGCACCGTATCGATATCCACGACCAGATCGAGTCCATGGACAATAGCGACGAGGTCTGGCGGAAGGCGGCTGGAGCGGGACGGAGCTGAGTGGGAAATAATTTTTTATGAGCAAAGAAATATCTAAGTGCGCAATCTATTTAACTGTAGCAACTAAATGTGATTTATCATGATGCGATTGACTGCCTACGTTTCCGGAAGAGTGCAAAGGGTGGGCTACCGTGCAAAAGTAGTCTCCCTGGCCGGCAACCGTGGTCTTGTGGGAATCGTCCAGAACTATCCTGACGGCCGGGTATTGGTGATTGCTGAAGGTGATAAAGGGGCAGTGGAGGAGTTCGCTTCCGCCATCAAGATAGAAAATTCTCTGATAAACGTGGAGAAGGTCGATGCCTGTTACTCAAATGCATCCGGGGAGTTCTCGATATTCCGAAAAATCACCGCCCCTAATGATATAGGGGAGCGATTGGATGAAGGAATTGAAATCCTAAAATGCATGATGTCAGGCATCAACAAACTCATTGCAATCACTGAACCCGGCTTTGATGGCTTGAACTCAAAGATGGACAGCTTTAACGTCAAGATGGACGGCCTAAATTGCAGGATGGACGACATGAACTGCAAGATGGATGGCTTGAATAGCAAGATGGATGGCGCAAATTGCCGTATGGACAAGATGCTTGACAAGCAGGATGATACCATCGACGAGATTAAGGGATTGAGGCGGGACCTGACGGGTCACATGGACCAGAGGTTTGAGTACATCGAGAGCGAGCTGGCCGAGATCAAATCTGCGCTGCGAGTTAAGGGCATAATCTGAAACGCGGCATATTCGAGCATCGTTATTCTGAGCCTGCTCGAAGGCCACTTCTTAAGCCAATGACCTTCTTTTCCTAATGTGGAAGATCGCCCAAATAGTCTTTAATTATTTCTGTCCAGCATCCTGGAACTTGATATCCTTCTGTGTCTGGAAGGAGCCGGTGTACTTCTGATCGGCCTTGATCTTCTTGTAGAACTTGGCATATTTGGTCTGGATGTTCCAGGTTCCATCGAAGGCCTGGTCCGTCTTGAAGGCCAGAGTATTGTTGGCATAATTCTGGCTGCTTACGCTGGAGGTCTCGCTCTTGTCCACATGGCTTAAGTTGAACCTCTCCGTGACCGAGGCTCCCAAGCCCCCCTGGAAATTAGGAGAGGCCAGAGTCTTATGGCCTTTGAGATTGCCGCCGGTGAAAACCAGATCCTTCTTCTCGGTGAAATTGTCCACCGACCCGCTGCGATCAATGGTGCGCAGCGTCTCCAGGCTGATGGAGCCGTTGCCCATTATCTTCTCATCGAACTGCATCGTCGATCCCTGGATGGTATCCTTGATGGAGACCTCGCCTCTGCCTTTTACGGATGAGGACTCAATGAAGAGCATGCCGTTTCTTCCGGAGGGGGCGACGATTGTTCGCTCCTGGACGGAGTTGACTGTACTCCAGTGGATCAAATACGGTCCGCCTTCAGCAGTGCTCGATGTGCCCGTTATAAAGACCGAAAGAGGCATGTAGGTGCCCGGCCCCCGGCCGGGAATGGTGCCGCTCCAGTATCCGTCTTCCTGGCTGCCTGATTCCAGAGCTAGGGCGCAGTCATAGACCTGATCCACGCTTTGCATATCTTGCCTGGTGAGTGGCAGCTCAGATAGGCCGTATTTCACCAATGCAGACTTTATTCCATCCTGGCTTTGCAGGTGCACGGTTACCTTGATCGGCTCATTGGCAGCAGGCTGAGAGGGCAGTGCATTAACATCCAGAATAGATATGGCTCCGTGCTCTGAGCCCTTCACTCCCGCAATGGATAGCTCGTAATTTTTAGATCCGGGCAGGCTATCTTTTCCAGCAGGAGAGAGCTCCTGTGCGGCATGCGATTGGGATTCATTCTCGCCTTGGGGATCACTCTCGCTACCATTCAATCCCAGAAGACTTTCCACATAGTGCAGCAGGTTAGCAATTTTATCCAATACTACATTGTTTTGCTTTGTTGCCGTGCGGTCCACATCGCTGGCCATCGTTCTCGATACCTCGGAGGACGTCTCCTCCTGGGCAGGCAGATTGAAGGGCAGGCTGAAATTGCCGAAGCTGATGTTGGCCGAAGCCATCGTCACGGCAGACGGCTGCAAAGGACTGGATGCCTGACTTTCGGAGGCCTCCAAGACCTGACCGGGAGAACGAAGAAGCTTCAGGCTCAGGCTAAAGGTGCCGCGCACGGGCTTCTGGTCTTGAGTGAAGCCTTCTGCGGTTATGGTGTCATCGATAGCTTCACTCATCATCTTTTCGGAAGCGACCGTCGTCTGGCGCTTGGGTAAAAGATAATCGATATTGCCCAGAGGCCCCAGCTTTTTGCTGATAACGAATATGCTGTAGAGAGGGACACTTCCGGTGTTGGCCACGGTGCAGGTGAGAAGGCTCTTTTCTCCCGGCACTATAGCTGGCGGCGAAGAGCTGACGAATATCTTGAGAGCGGCAACTACTGCCGCTACCTTGACATTTGCTCTGTCCGACAGGGTGCTGCCGCGCGAGTCTCTTCCCGTGGCCTCAAATTGAATTGTGCAATTGTCTGATATCACCGTTTTAGATTTTATCACTCTGAACTCACCCGGCTGCAGCTCACCTAGAGTGGCAAGCGTGGAGCCGTTCAAAGTCAAAGCTACATTCTCCAGGCGATCGTCTCCGGAATTGGTGACAAGGACACTAATCTCTGCCGCCTCATCCGGACAGACCTCAATCTCGGCGGGCATGGCCTTCAAGGTGATGCCGGGCAAAACGGACATTAAAAGAACTCCCGCCGTGCTGACTGCCTCAAAACCGTTACCATCAAATCCCTTCGCAGTAACGTTTATCCAGGTGGTAGAGTTCTTGGTGTAAATGGCCGCCATCTTTACCGATTGGCCGGGAGCCAGTTCCTTGAGAATGCGCCTCTTCCCGTCTCCATCTAAGGTAATATTTTGCAGGAATTCCTCTCCGCTGTTGCTCAAGATCCAGGTCACCTCGGCGGGCTCTCCTGGAGAAATCCTGACCTCAGAAGGATCGCCCTGTATCAAGAGCGAGGAGTTTAGTACCCTAAGGCCGAACATCTCACTGGCATAGACCTCAGCTCCTGCCCGATCATGGGCGATAACCGAAAACGCGTCCTTCTGGCTCTGAAAGACCGTAAGCTCTTTTTGCAGCACCTGAAAATCGCCCGCCGGAAGTTGAGCTATCCGCCCTATCTCCCCCAAACTATCCCTGACAAGAATATCGGTGAGGTTTTCCGTCCCCTTATTTTCAATGCGAATTTGCAGGGAAACGTTCTCGCCGCGGTGCAGCCGCGGGGGGGCAGTAACCATAAGCCGAAGGATTGGAGATATCTTCCAGATGTCGAAAGACGTATTGTTAGTGTAGATCCTGCCCCTGGCATCCAAGGCTCGCACGCCGGCCGATAGCCGGGTATTATTCTCAATCGGCACGGCTCCATCCAGGAAAAGCTCCTTGCCGGCAGGCAGATACTTTGTGGAGGCCACCTTTCCGGCACAAGAGATCTGGATGTCGGACAGTTCGGCTGCCCCCTGGTTTTTCGCCAGGCATCTGTAGCCCACGACCTCGCCGGATCTGCCTTCTGACTTATTGGCAGTAATGGTCAGCAAGAGTGCAGATATTTCTGGCATCTCTCCACCAGGCCGATCAATGGGCGAAGGTGCTGCGGCGTCGGAGCCTGGCGACCCGGAAAAGGTGGGTGCAATGGATGGGGCTGATTTGGTGCTCAGCACTTCTTCACTGGAAACGGGGCTTGTGATATCATTGCTTGTGGCTGACGGGATATACTGGACGCGAGCCTGAACCGTTCCCTGGGAAGGATCGAGCGCAGACACTCGCAGTTCCTCCGGGGAGCCGCTGACGGCCAGCACCTTCCTCTCGCCGCAAACAAGCTCGGATAGTATGCCTAAGGACCTTCCCCCGCCCACAATCTGCACCTGGTGCAATTCCACGGAGCCGGTGTTCTCCAGGTAGACCTGAGACATTTCGGGCGACTGTTGGACGGTGGCCAAAAGAGATGCCCCGTTGGAGGCGACATTTTGCAATGCATTGCTATCTGAATTCGGATCGTCTGGGGTGGAAAGAGGGCTTGATTTTAATTCGAGACGATATAACAATTCTGGAGAATATGATTGCGAAGAGTCGAGGACATTTGGAAATATATAGAATAGAGATGGAACTAGAATAACCAAGAACATGGCTACGCCCAGGAGTGCCGGACTTACCTTATAGTCAAGCCTCCCCCGAGGTAGTCTACCCCTAAAGCTACCTCTACTCATGCCACTACTCCCTTCCCCTGCCAAACTATCCCTTGCCAAGGATCGCTATTTCACGATCTGGCCTGATTTAAATAAGACTATTTCCCTTCTCTGCCTTTTTTTATATTTCTATCTATAAATGCGTTTCGGATGTTTAGGGGAAAAAGTCATCTCTGGCATAATTATGGTTTTATAGCTATGAAGATATACTTGACAGTATGGACCCGTTCCTTGCTTTTCTGGCCACCGTAATTTTCGTCAGTTTGATCATACCGAGGATTGGTCCGTTCTTAAGTTTAATCATCTCCTCTATCGTCTTTGGCCTCCTGGTGGGCATGGACGGAGAGTTGCTGGGATATATCTCCACGGGACTATCCAGGATCTTTTCCTCCCTGGCCATAGTAGTATTCAGCGGTGCCCTGCTGGCGGAGTATCTGCGCAGCACACAGAGCCTGGAGCGGATCGTTGCCGACCTGGGGCGACTGGTCGGCAAGAGCCTGGCTATCGGCGGAGCGGCCGGGTACCTCATCTCGCTGCCTGTGATGTGCAGCATCACCGCCTACATGATTTTGCAGCCGGTGGTAAGCGGCCTGGCCGGAAAAGACAGCCCGAACGGCAAAAGGGCCCTTTTCATGACAGCAGCCTGCTCCATAATCTCTTTCAACCTCATCTATCCCTCTCCGGTCATGATCACCCTCTCCACGGGCCTGGGGGCGCAACCGTACGATCTGCTCATGCGCTGCATCCCCCTCTCATTGGTTTTGTTCGCTCTGGCCTACGTCCTTATGAAGCATTTTTTCCCGGATATTGAGGACGCGGAATCAAAAGAGATCAGAGCCACCCCAAAAATGAGCAGGTCACGTGCCTGGGCCCCTCTGCTGGTACCAATAGCCTTGATACTGCTGGGCAATAGCCTGCCTGAGAAGATGCGTATTTTGGCAGATCCGGGCATTGCCCTGCTCCTGGGGGCCATGCTCGGTTTGGCATTGGAGAGAAAGAAGATGCATGAGCTGATTCATGTGGCCTCGCGAAGATCCGGCGTGATATTGCTGGACCTATGCGGTGCGGGTGCTTTCGGCTATGTGGTGGCGCAAAGCGGCTTAGGTCAGGAGATCTTTCGTTTGGGACATTTTCTGCCAGCTTTGCTCTTGCCCTTCCTGGTATCTGCCGCTTTGCAGCTGGCTCAGGGGTCCAGGGTGGTGACGGCTACAGTTGCCGTGCAGATCCTGGCATACTATCCGCTTCCTGGAGTAACTTTAGCCCTGCTCATTGCATCCGGAGCTTTCATGTTCTCCTATGTCACCGATCCCTACTTCTGGCTCATCAAAAGCTCCACAGGAGCGAGCATGAAGGAAACTGTTATGGGGTACACTTTGCCCCTCAGCCTGCTGGGCCTGGCAGCTTTCGCCCTGGCTACGATATCGTCGATATTATGAGTGGATAATGTGCCTTTGTGAACGGCTGATCGTCCTTCGCGACTTCGCGTGAGATTCAAACAGGGTCCGCTTTCACGCGAAGGCGCGAAGCCGCGAAGTCAAAACATTGGTTTATTTCGGCCTTGCAGTACTATCATTTCCAGAAGAGAAGGTGCAAGGCAGAAAATTGTGTAAATAGGAGGGAGGCAAAAGTCATCGGAGGGAAAGAAATGAGTATTCGACCTTTGCCAATACACATGTACGTCAATCGCCGTATTTAAGGATTTCCGTATTCAGGATTTCGCCAGATCAAAGACCCAGCGGCAGACTCCGGGAGCGACATTGCCGCAGCTATGAGCATGCATAACCTCCAGGCCCAGATCTTGGTAGCTCTTCTTGAGTGGCTCGATCTGATGGCGCTTCTTGAAGGTATAAAAGTGCAAAATTCCCCCGGATTTCATCAGGGGCAATACTGTTTCTAAAATTCCTTCTGCTCCGTAGGGCGCGGGAATGACGGCCCTGTGAAAATCCTTTCGGAGCAGCTTGGCCATGTGAAAGGCATCCGCGTTTATTATCGCGATCATCTTTTCCACTCGATTCAGCCTGGCGTTCTCCGCCAAATAAAGGCATGCTTCGCGATTTTTCTCCAGGGCCAGGACATGAGCGCCATAAGCTGCCAGGGGAACGGCGAACGGTCCCACGCCAGAGAACGGAAGCAGCACATCCTCACCAGCCACGACCGCTGCCGCCACCCTCATTCTCTCGTAGCCGAGATGGCTGTTAAAGAAGACATTTGCTACATCCAGACGGTAAAGAAAGCCGAATTCCTTATGCGTGGTGACTGTATTGGCGACACCTGCTAAGAGCTCAAAGCCGGCCACCCTTCTCTCACCTTGCAGCTTGGTGGTTTTATTCAGCACGGTATGAATGCTCTTGCCGGAAGAGAGCACAGCCTCTGCAATCTTCTTCTTGTATCCTGCCAGCTCCGGGGCAAGAGAGAGTATGGCAATATTCCCAATGACATGAAAGCGATTCGAGAGTAAGCTCTGGCACCCCTCTGGCACTACTCCATGCAGCTTCTCTTTGAGGCGCATAGATTTGGCTATGGCCCGGCCGATTTAAATCCGGTCATGCCGTGCCCCTCAAGCTGCAGCTTTCTCACGATATCGCCTGCCGCATAAGCGTCCTCCGCCTGGGCTAAGACTCTCGTCTTGCTAAGAATAGTTCTCTTTCCACAGGGGCAGGTCCTGGACTTGGCGTCCTTCAAGGAGTAGAGGTGGCGACCACAACTACACCGGAAGACGACGAACATTTAAAAGAGAAGGGGGTTTTAAGCGGCAGGTAGCAGTATGGCATTGATGACGCCATCCTGGCCGGGCCGGTTGGTTATCCTGGCATCTCCCATTTCCGTCTTGATGATCGCACCCTTGGTGAGAATGTTCCTTCTCATGTAGTGCAGATTGGCCTTGTTTTCCTTTACGGTCTCAATCTTGACCATCTTGGACTTGCCGGTCACGGAATCGGCAATTGTGGCCATATCGCCCCGCAGCATGCGTAGCTTTATATTTCCGCCTTTTGTCTCGATCTTCTTAACCCGGACCGCGGCAATGGTGGTGTCGCTCTGCTCTCTGCCTATCTCACACTTTCTCTTGCCCCTGGCGAGAATCAATTTTCCCCCGGTGGGCTTCCTTCCAAATTTGCCTTGCCAACGCATATTATAATTCCTCAGAACCGCAAATCCTCTTTGGTGCACGCTATTTAATGGTTGTGGTGCTTTGATCCCATTTTAATAGCTTGGTCATGTAAGGCCCGCATAGCTCATATCCCAGCCGCCGATAGTAGCCTCTGGCCCCAATGCCGCTGGTAATTTCCAGGGAGCCGTAGCCCGCCTCTTCTGCCAGTGTCTCTGCCGCATGCAACAGTTTTTCCCCGTAACCACGGTGCTGCCACCCTTCCGCTCTGCTGCCGATGGGAAGCATGGGCCCGTAGACATGCAGCTCCCTTACCCGGGCGCTGGCAGAAAGTCGTAGACGCAGGAATCCGACGATTGTCTCGTCCTCCCCCTCAAAGGACAAAAAGTGCTCGGCTCCACCGCATGCCTCATAGACCTCATGCACAAATCGCACTTCTCCTCCCAAGAACCGGCGCAGCCCCGCTTCTCGGCAGCGGATGCAGCGGCAATGGCTGTAACGGGCCGAAAGCTGCTGCTGGGCAAGCTGACGTAGATTGGATTTTTTGACCCCCGCCACGATGAGCTGAGCAGGAATGTCTCGCTGCACACGCTGCAGCCGAACGTAGGCAGGCAGAATCTCCTTTATTTGAGATACAAGCTCTGCCGCTGCTGCGTCGCCCAGAGGGACGTATTCCCCGAGCAGGTACTGCCGGTAAAGCTCGGTTCCTTCCACGACTAATGTCGGATATATTTTGAGGTAGTCCGGGCGAAAGCGGCTATCCGAGAAAAGCTCACGAAAGACCTCCAGATCCACCTTTGGCGAGGAGCCGGGCAGTCCCGGCATCATGTGAAAGCCCACCTTCAGGCCCACCTCTCTTAGAGCGCTATTGGCCCGTACGGAGTCCTCTACCGTATGGCCTCGCTTCATATTCTCTAAGATATCATCACGGGTGCTCTGCACGCCCAGTTCCACCTTGGTGGCGCCGAGAAGCAACATGTTCATTGTCTCCGCTGGACCGCAGTAGTCCGGCCGGGTCTCGAAGGTGGTGCCGATGTTTCTAACCGATGCCGTCTCATTGGCTGCGGCCACATCGGCAAACGACTGGTACCTTTGGCCTGGAACATTTGCCGCAGGATAATCATTCATGGCCTGCAGACAGCGTTTGACAAACCAGTGCTGATAGCCTAAAGGGCGCGCCGTGATCGTTCCGCCCATGATGATCAGCTCCGACTTGTCTAAGGGGTGGCCAATCTCATCCAGCTGAGCCAGCCGTGCCGTTACCTGGCGGTAGGGGTCGTAATCGTGCTGCGCTGCCCGAAGTGCTGCCGGCTCGCGACCGGTGTAGCTTTGCGCTGAAGAGCAAAGAATGCCGCCCGGACAGGGAACGCAGGTGCCGTGCGGGCAGCGGGCGGGAGAGGTCATGGCCGCGATGACCGCCACGCCGGAGAGGGTTCGCGTGGGCTTACGCACCAGCATCTTGAGCTGGGCCCGCTCCTGGGTAGAAGCGAAGCCGAGTATATCGGCATTGCTGGGGAGAGATGAGAGGGCTAGCCGAGATGAGGCGTCCTTCTTGTGCGACTCCAGATCCGCCTGCGTCTTAATATCGCCCGCTAAAATGGCCTCGACTATGCGCCGCAGCTCCTGGCCAAGGGCCTTGCCGTCACCGAATGCCGAAAGCGCCTCTTTCATCATAAATCAGATCGATATACGCGATAATAAGCTATTGGACGAAGCGCGAAGAAAAAATCGACTCTTCGCTATTTTTAGTGGCTAATAGTTAGTCGCTCCGTGCGTTCTCTGTGAACTATTCTAATACCCACTCGATACAGCGAGAAAAAAAAATCTCGCGAGGCGAAACGGATGCAAAGGGGCCATCAATCACAACCGCAATCCGGCTCGATTTTTCCTTCTGCCTTGGCTTGCTGATACTGCTGCTCAACCTGCTCTGCAAGGTTGCAGCGCAGCAAGCCCGAGACGAACATGCCAGCCATCAAGACCTGCTCCTTGGACATATCTTTTAGCGCCTCCTTGAGCTTTGCCACCGCTTCCTGCTCGCTGCCTGTCTGGGGTCCGAAGAGCAGCATTTTGAATTGATCGCCGATCTTCATCATCTCCTCAGAAGGAATGTCAAAGAAGCCGCGCACGATCTCCAGGACCAGGGATTCCTCGTTTGGTTCGAACATGTTTTGACCTACATGATACTGGATGAAATAGGTTTGGCATCTAGAGAAGCTCGCATAAAAAGAGAGGCCTTTTCCTGCCCAACTGCCTTATGGCCAGCCCCCCCTCATCCAGAAGCATATAGGTATCGGGCGTCTCGAAGCGAGAGCCATTTCCCGGCTCGCGCGTGAAGCTGCCCGCGTTCACGGCCAGAGGTCCTCCCTTTCTTTGAAATATGCCGGGAAGATGCGTATCCCCATAAATGAAGCAGTCAATCTTACCAAGGCTCCTCTCGCGAATGAACTTCAATATGGCCTCGTATTGCCCCTCTACGCTGGCGCGGCGCTGGTTGGAAAAAACACCGGCGTTGATCCTCTGCAGCAGGCTGGATGCCTTCCAGATAGAGTTCTCGAAAGATACCATCTCTCCTATGCAGGCGGAGCGGTACAGCCCCTCGTAGGCGTAAGTCATCATCATCTCCAGGTCTGCGGGAAGAAACTCCTCTCCGGAGAGTCTGCGCAGCTTCTCCACCAGCTGCAAAGTAAAGTTTTGAATGCCGTCCAGATGATGGCCGTGCGTGAAGAGGATGGTCCTCTGGCAACAACGCTTTCGGTAAGTAGGATAGAGCATCTCGATATCAACGCCGCAAAAAGTCCGGCGCCAGCGAATTGATGGAATATAAACGGGAAACAGATCGCAGCGAGCAGCCCTCTCCATGAATTCCGCCTCCTGCTTTTGTACCACCAGGTGATGATCGTGATTTCCCACAACGTAGCGAATCTTCAGACATTCCTGGGAGAGCCGTTTTAAAAAAGGGATGGCGCACCTCACCGCATTTTCTGGGCGCACCCTCCAGAAATCGAGGATATCGCCCAAAAGCACGACCTCGTCGCAGCCGCTCTCAAATTCCGATATCTCTTGCATCAACTGGTCTACCTTTGCCGGGCTCTGAAGAGTCGATGAATCCAGGCCGAAATGCGTATCAGAGATAATCAGAGATGCCAACTGCTTTCCCCCTTCTCACAACTGTTTATTACTGTTGTTATTTATAAATATTGTGCGTCGTGATCGCCTGGAAAATGGCACGTGAAACATAGATTCTCGATCGATACAACCCCTCGAGCAAAAGACAAAAATATGTTCTAAAAAAAGCAAAACCTCAGAATGATCGACATCACCATTCCCAAAGGCAGCCTGCAAAACCAGACACTGCAGCTCTTCGAGCAAGCCGGGCTGGAGGTTAAGAGAACGGAGCGCGAGTACAACGCCCGCATACAAGACCCTCGCATCGGCAAGGTGAAGATCCTCCGCCCCCAGGAGATACCGGGATATGTAGCCAAAGGCTATTTCGACCTGGGCATCTCGGGAACGGACTGGATAATGGAGTCTGGTGCCGTCGTGGCCCGCGTGGCTGAGCTCAACTACGGCAAACAGGGGCCCGGCATTGTAAAGCTGGTGGTTGCCGTGCCCGAGAGCTTGGATATCCACTCCGCTCGTGAGATTAAACCGGGCAGCCGCGTATCCACAGAGTATCCTAGCCTCACCCAGGCCTTCTTCCTGGGTCTGGGAATACCGGTGGACATCCAGTTCTCCTTCGGAGCTACCGAAGCCAAGGTTCCGGAGCTGACCGATGTGGTCGTTGATCTCACCGAGACCGGCTCCACCCTGAAGAAGAACGGCTTGAAGATCATTGATGTCATGCTCAGGTCCACCTCGGAGCTGATTGCCAACAAAAAGAGCTGGGCAGACCCGGAGAAGCGCGAGGAGATCATAGCTGTAGAGACGCTTCTATCTGCAGTCATAAAGGCGAGAGAAAAGGTCCTGCTCAAGATGAATGTGCCCGAGGATTCTATCGCGGATTTGATATCCATGCTGCCCAGCATGAAAAATCCCACCATCTCCAAGCTCTACAACTCCGGCTACTACGCCGTGGAGACTGTGGTGGACCGATCCATTGTCAACCTGCTCATTCCCCAGTTGAAGAAATCGGGGGCAGAGGATATCCTGGAGCTGGCCATCTCCAAGATTGTGCCTTAAATCAATCATTTTTCCAAAGTTGGTAGCAGCAAACAAGAATATGTTTTCAAAAAAACCAAGCGGGCGCGGGGGGATTCGAACCCCCGATCTACAGCTTAGGAGGCTGCCGCCTTATCCGGACTAGGCCACGCGCCCTTTTCCGATCTTTCCCGTATAACCAACACGTATATCAACCTTTCCGGATTGGCGCTCTCTTATCGTTTTTTCGATTAGCGATATTTAGCGAATGAGCACCGCGCTCAGAACAACCACGAAGAGGCCCAGGAAGAACCAGCCCAATATCCCTTCCGCCATGGCCAGATACCTGTAAACGCCTACTGGATAGGTATTGACGGGCGCCTGGGAGGTGGTGAACATGGCAATGCTGAAATAGAGGGCATCGGTGAAAGAGACGCGCTTGCTGGGCATAAAACGCTGGTCTCCTGGAAGCTCCACGCCCTCGATCACGAACTTGTCCATGCCCTTTCCTGCCCAAAATATCATTCCAAAGATGAGAATGGTAAAAAGGCACCAAAAGGCAGTGTAGCTCACCCGAACACCATAACCGCAGGAGAGCCAGGAGATGATGTCCGAGAATTTGCCCCAGCCCCAGGGCGCCTGATCCTGACCGATTCTGCGGTATTGATAGTAGCATTCATCTGCTTCATCAAACCACTCCAGGCTCTTGTAGTTCTTCACCAGTGCCAGGTAGGCGGCCCCATTGTACACCATGCGATCCCGTATGGTGCTCCAGTGGACCACGAACTTGGAAAAGTCCGTGCTGTTGAGGTTAATTTTTGAACTATCATTGAATGCAGCATTGTCCAGTTGCATGCTGTACAACCGGGCCCCCTCCAGGATCAAATCCCCATCAAACCTGGCATTGGCGAAATAGGCCAGGTCTGCAAACTTCACCCCCCCAAAGAAGGCCGTCTTTTTGAAGTCGACATTGCCATAGTCCGCCAAGCCCCCAAAGCTGGACAGGCCAAATGTGCTTCCTTTCCAGAAGCGGGCCGCACGAAAGAGCACATCGCTCTCGAAACGGGTAGCCGCAAATGTGGCATTGCCTCTAAACTTTGCGACTCGAAATGTGGCCTGCCCGGCAAAATGAGTCTCAAAAAAGCTTACATCTTCGAAATTAGCATTCAAGAAAGATCCAGAACTCAGGAACTTGGCGTAATTGAAGTCGACATCACTGGCGAATCCGGAATCGAGGAATACGGCATCCCCATTGAACTGGGCGTTGCTAAAGCTGCTGTCGTTCTGAAAAAGCGCGCTGATGAAAGAGGCCGGTCCCTGGAAATAGGTCTCGGCAAAGTCGGCCTGCTTTTGGAATATTGCTCCGGAAAACTTGGCATCTTTCTGGAAAACGGACTTAACAAAGCTGACATCGTCTTCAAAGATGCATCCCCGCAGATCCAGGACCTCGGCAAAGGCCACCTCCTCCATTCTTACGGGTCCTTGGATGCGAGAGTTGGTAATTCTTATCGATTGCTTGACCGGCTCATCTCCTGCCCCCAGATCCAGCTGACCGGCAATGGTTACATTGTCATAGTTCAGCGGCTCACCCGATCTTATTTGGGCCAGGATATCCTGGGCAGATATTGCCGGAGAGGCTGGCAAAGGGGCATCAATCCCAGGCTCTACTGCCAAGGCATCGCTAAGCAGTATGGGCAGTAGTAAGGCCAAGAGCAGCATGTGCCATCTGGAAACTGTAATCAATGATCCAATTTGAAGATGGCCCAGGATTTATCATTTGGGGTGTAGGGGCCAAGAAGACCGCAGCCCTTCAGGGTGCGGTTGAATTGGCCCCACTGTTGCCGCAAATAGCTATATATACCAAGGAAAGAATTGTTCTCCAAGGAATTCCAAACTCGGCTGAAAGTGCTAGTTGGAAGACCGGAAATTTGAAACCCAACCAAACCGGATCTCAAACCCAGATCCTTAACCCTCGGACTGAGGGGGATAGCCTGTGGAGAATCGACCTCCGACTTGGACCAGATCGTCCGGGTAAGCGTTGGCTCTGCGAAGCAGGAAGCCCCATCCTTTAGGGTGGGGAGGAAGTCACCACTTTTGTATTTGTATTACCGGATCATAACCCGCCCCAAGGTCACCAGGAAGAGCGCCAGCAGCAACCAGCCTGAAATTCCTTCCAGGATAACATAATACCTGTGCCGGCCCACGGGCAGAAAGTCGATGGGCCCCTGGGAGAGAAAGACCATGGTGCTGAAGAAGAGGGCGTTTCGTAGTGTGACGTGCTCGGGCACGCTGTCCTCCTCGGCGGCCTCATTGAGGGGCTTGGCGGAGCGGCGAATGCCGTCTCCTCTCCAGAATAGCAGAGCAAAGGCCAGAATGGTAATAAGCGACCAGGCCACGGCATAACCGGGGCGAACGCCATAGCCGCAAGACAACCAGGCCAGGAGATCGATGGCCTTAGACCAACCCCACTGCTTTTTACCCTGATTGAGGCTCCTGTATTGATAGTAGCAGTCGTCCTCGTCTGTCGACCAGCCCAGGTCGTGGTAATTGTTCACAAGGGCCAGAAAAGTGGCAGGCTCCCAGACTACGTTCCCCGCGATATCATTCCAGTGGGCCTTGATGCGGGCAAAGTCGGTGTCGTTCAGGATAATGCGGGACTCCTTGCTGAATTCTGCCTTATCCAAGAGTATGGTGGAGATCGATCCACCCTTGAAGTTGAGATTCCCATCGAAGATGGCGCTCTGAAAGCTGGCGATGTCCTGGAATTTGGTCAGGCCGAAGAGGGCATCCTTTTGAAATTCGGCTCCCGAGAAGTAGGCGGCCTGGGAAAAGCGGGCCAGATTGAAATTCGCCTCCTTAGCATAGATCGCTTCGCCAAAGGAGGAGAGGCCGGAGAAGCTGGCCAGGCCGAACTGGACCGGGCCGGAAAAGACGGCATTGGAAAAGCTGGCGCTGCTAAAGCGGGACTGGAAGAAGTTGGCCCTCCCGGCAACCGCAGCAGCGGAAAAGTCCAGGGCACCTGAGAAATCTACGTCTGAGAAGAGAGCGTCGCCAAAAAATTGCGCGGCAGCGAAGTAAGAGTAAGAGTCAAAATCAGAGTAATTGAAATCGGCGTTGCCCATGAACAAGGCCTCGTTGAAGAATGCATCCCTGGCGAAAAGTGCATCCTCAAAGCTCACGTTATCCTGAAAGAGGGCGCCGTCGAAGACAGCCGACTTGTCGAAGGAGGCGGCGGAAAAGGTGGCATTGGCAAAGCTGGTATTTGCGAAGTCTGCCTGGCCGAGAAAGGCGGCATTCTTGAAGCTGGCATTGCCAAAGGTGGTGCCCCAGAAGACGGCGTCCTTCGCGAAGGTGACGCAGTCGAAAGAGGCATTGATAAGGATCGAGTTGGTTAGGGTAAATGAGTTTGACACCCGAACATCGGGCAGGGTTTTGAGATCCAGGTCGCCCAAAACCCGTATACTATCATAATAAACGGGCTCGTTGCCCTCTATTTTGGCTAAAATCTCCTGAGCAGAGATAACCTGCTCTGCGCCTGTGGTGGATACTATCACCATCGCCAAAACAGCTATCAATGCAAGAGATCGCCACGGCATCCAGTAGCGTCTTTGCGACTTTTGGGTCATATTCTTTGCGATAATGGAAAACATCACACGTAGCTATATATCTCCTGCTATTCTTTCAACTCTAGGCATGGAACCTCAAAATCAAGCCATTCAGACCCTCACCAAGCAGGGCTACCACCTCGTCGGTGGCGGAGCCGTCAAGCCCTGCATGTGGCTTCGCCGCGCCATGCGGGGCGGCGACCAGTGCTACAAGCACCACTTCTACGGCATATCCAGCCACCGCTGCGTGCAGATGACGCCCACCATGGAGTGCAACCACCAGTGCCTGCACTGCTGGAGGCCGATAGACGATCCTGTGCCGGGAACTGCACCACTGGAGCCCGAGGCACTTTTGGACGGCATCCTCTCCGGCCAGCAGAAGTTTCTCTCCGGCTACGGCGGAGCCAAGACCACGGATCTGGAGAGGCTGGCTGAGGCGCGCCGGCCTATGCACGTGGCTCTTTCCCTCATGGGCGAGCCCACCCTTTATCCTTACCTTAAGGAGCTTATCGACCTCATCCGCCGGCGGGGCATGACATCATTTGTGGTGAGCAACGCCACAAATCCTGAGGTCTTGGCCGAGCTGCAGCCGACGCAGCTCTACCTCAGCCTCAATGCTCCAGACGAAGAACTGTACCGGCGCGTCTGCCGTCCCAACGGAGAGTTCTGGCCGCGAATTCTGGAGAGCCTGGATATCATCAAGCAGCACCTCTGCCGAAGCGTGATCCGCATGACGCTGGTGCGCGACCTGAATATGGAAAGGCCGAAGGACTACGCCCGCCTCATCGCGAGGGCCGAGCCGGACTATGTGGAGGTCAAAGCTTACATGCATCTGGGCCGCTCCCGAGACCGCCTGACAAGGGAGGCCATGCCGCAGCACTACGAGATTATGGAATTCGCTCGCACCTTAGGCGAGGCCTTGGGCTACGAATTGGAGGCAGACGTGCCCCTGAGTCGCGTTGCTCTTCTCTCCAGCGGGCGCGTAAAGAGATGCCTGATCGATAAGGTTTAAAGCGGCAAAACCGAATTGAAGCTGAGAACTATCCATCTCACTTAAAATAAAGATAAATGGGCACGATGATCACACCCGATTGAAGACACATTCCTGATTGAAAATCAGTACTACCGCAGAAGTTGAATATTCATAAATTCATAAAATTAAAAAATTTTGAGCAGAGATGTGAAACGCTCTGGATTAAGATACAGGATTAAGCTGGTGGAGAGCATTTAAGGGATGAGATGCGCCGACCAGTGGGAAAACTATTTTTGTGGGTAGTTGCAACAACACCTTTAGCCTTAATGAGTTAAGGGGAAAAGTGGGCGTAAAGCTCCTGGTGAATCTATGGACTTAGAAATAAAGATCCTGCTGGTGGAGGACAATTTTGAGGACGCTGCTGTAACAAAGCGCGTATTACTGCACAATAAGCTGAATAATGGCCTGGTTATTGCTACCAGCGGCAAAGAAGCTCTTGCCGCTCTGCAAAATATTGCCAAGACAGATCTACCCCAGCTAATCTTGCTCGACATCAATCTACCCGATATCAGCGGCATAGATCTTCTCACCTGCATAAAAAAAGATAATAATCTTCAGAGCATACCCGTGGTCATTCTTACCGGGTCCAATGAGGATCAAGATATCCAGAAGAGCTACGATCTGGGAGCGGGCAGCTATCTGGTCAAGCCCATCTCCAATGACGCCTTGATGCTGGTCATCGAGAAGCTATTTTATCCCTGAGGCCAGACGCCTCGCTACATCAAGATTTCCTCGATCATCCCGACGATCGTCCACCGGCGTCTCCAGGATCATTGTCCGGTCAACAAGAGCGGGATGGCAAAGTATGGCGCGAAAGCCCTGCTCGCCTATCTGCCCGAGACCGATATGCTCATGCCGATCCAGATGCGATCCTATGGCTCCCTTGCAATCGTTGAGATGAAGAAGCATAAGCCACTCCAGCCCGATGCAATCCTGAAACTGATCCAGCGTCGCCTGCAATGCCAGAGGGGTTCGTAGGTCGTATCCTGCGGCATGAAGATGGCAGGTGTCCAGGCACACGCCCAGCCGCCCGCGTTCGTCAGGCAGGGATTCTAAGACGGCCGCAATATCAGAAAATGTGCCTCCCATGCTGTTCTTTGTGCCGGCGCTGTTCTCCAGAAGCAAGACGGTTTCGCTATCGCACAGAGAAAAGACCGTCTGCAAAGCAGCTATAATCCTCGCGCGCCCGCTCTCCTGTCCCGCGCCCAGGTGACTTCCCAGATGGGTTACAAGATACGGTATGCCTAATGCCCGGCAGCGCTCCAGCCCCCTGGCGAGGGCCTCCACCGATTTGGTGTAAACCTCTTCCTTTGCTGAGGCAAGGTTGGGCAGATAGGGCATGTGGTCCACCACCAAAGAAAGGTCAAACTGCCTTTGCAGGGCAAGAAAGCGCTCCGCAGATTCGGGGGAAATGGTTTTTGAGCACCATTTGCGAGGATTGGAAGAGAAGATCTGAAACGCATCGCAACCTTTTTCGCGAGCACGAGAAAATGCCATGTCCACGCCGCCCGCCACAGAGACGTGCATGCCTAATCGCACCATATGCGAGACATAGGAGTGCTTCTCGGATCAAACTTGCCCTGCAACTTGCCAAGGATAAATTGATTATGGGAGACAATAGTTATTAGGGCACGGGGCCCAGAGTAGCGGCGCCTATGATGATACAGCATGCTCTGATGCCATATGATGAGCCCTATGAGTTCTGAGGCGCGCAAAAATATTAGCAATTAAGAAAAGTCAAAAGAAGAACGGAAAAAATGCGTCCTGGTTTTGCCGTTCTTTCTGGACCTCAGGCGGCCATGCGAGCTTTTGCCCATAGGCTGATATTGTCGATAAGATTCAGTTCTACGATCTTTCGAGGATCATAAAGCATCTCTGCCACCTCATGCATTGTGAAGCTCTTCTTCTCGCCCTTCTTATCGGCAACCTCGATGACCTCTTGGGGCATGGATTTGCTGATCTTGCGCATCTGTTCTGCCAGAATCGAGCAGGCATTCTTTAGATATTTTATGGAGAAGTCGGATGTGGACTTTCGATCGGTGAGGTTCTTATTGACCTCCTTGATGGACCAGCATATGGTGAGGATATCTCTAAACATCTCGGCACCCTTCCCGAGATTAGGGGCCGGAGAATATTTAAACGCTGTGGCAAGCGAAATAGCAAATATAGAATAAAAAGGTGGGGCTGGTGAGATTCGAACTCACGATCGACGGGTATCTCCGATACTGAAGTGCATACAGCCGGAAATCAGTGGCTGATAACAGCTCATTTCAGTGCTCCAACGGATCATCAACGATCTCCCCGTCGAGAAATCTCAGTAGACCCGTTGCTCATCATTAAATTATACCGCTGGAGCCCATCGCCCTACCTGGCTAGGCCACAGCCCCGGTTGTTTTAAAGCGGGCCGAGAGGGATTTGAACCCCCGACCTAAAGGTTAAGAGCCTTTCGCTCTGCCTGACTAAGCTACCGGCCCGGACTCCTCCAATGTTGATGCCATATATATACGTTTCGGATGACAGTTTGCCGGAGAGCCCCTGCGCATGCATTTAACAATAAAGGCAAAGGAAGAGATAAGCAAATTTGCCGTAGAAGCAAATTCAAAAAGTGCCAAAAAAAAGAGATGGTGGGAGCCGTAAATGCCCCTCAAAACGCATTGATATACCTTTCAATCTCCCAGGGATGGACGTAGGTGTTGTAAGCCTCCCACTCCAAAAGACCAAGGCGCATGATATTCTCAAAAACATGCTCGCCCAAAGCCTCGCGTACGACACTGTCCGCTTCCAGATAATCCAGGGCCTCTTTGAGATTGGCGGGCAGGGTCTTGATGCCCAACTCTTTGCGCTCGGCGGGGCTGAGATGATAGACATTCAGATCAACCGGCTCTCCCGGATCGATGCCCCTCTTGATTCCGTCCATGCCTGCCGCCAGGATTACGGCAAAGGTCAGGTAGGGATTGCAGGTCGGATCGGGTGAACGGAACTCCACGCGTGTGGATAGACCCCGGCCGGCAGGAATACGGATTAGTGAGGAGCGGTTCGGCCCGGACCAGGTGATGTAGACGGGAGCTTCAAAACCCGAGACCAATCGCTTATAAGAGTTGATGAGAGGATTGGCAATAGCGGTTATGGCACAGGCGTGCTCAATCAAGCCACCTACGAAGAACCGGGCCAGATCGCTGATGCCCGTGGCAGTTTCGGAATCGAAGAACGCATTCTCCCCGCCCCTAAATAGCGAGATATTGGCATGCATTCCCGTGCCGGATGCACCGTAAATGGGCTTGGGCATGAAAGTGGCGCGCAGGCCTTCTTTCATGGCGATGGTCTTGGTGACATACTTGAAGGTCACTACCTTGTCGGCATTCTTCAGAGCATCGTCATAAACAAAGTCTATCTCGTGCTGACCCTTGGCAACCTCGTGATGAGAGGCTTCAATGGTAAAGCCCATCTGCGTCAGCGCCCGGACGATCTCGCGGCGCACATCCTCAGCCAGGTCCACGGGACCTAGGTCAAAGTAGCCCCCAGAATCGTGCGGGATGGTAGCACTGCCGCCATTTTGCTTTTCGAAGAGGAAGAACTCCAGCTCTGGGCCGACATTCATCTTAAAGCCCATCTCCTGGGCTTTTTCGAGCTGCAGGCGCAGGACACGGCGGGGATCGCCCTCGAAGGGTTTCCCGTTGGGCAGATGCACATCGCAGATCAGCCGGGCTTCATTAGAGCCGTCCTTCGAGCGCCAGGGCAAGAGGCTGAAAGTGGAAAGGTCTGGTTGCAGGACCATATCCGACTCCTGGATTCTGGCAAATCCCTCAATGGAAGAGCCGTCAAAAGATATGCCGCTCTTCAAGGCTTTTCCTATCTGGGTGGCGGGAATGGCCACGTTCTTCACAATTCCCGATATATCCGTGAACTGTAGCCGGAGGAACTCTACGTTCTTCTCCTGAACGATTTTAAGCACCTGCTCCTGAGAGTACATTGTATTATCATCTCCTGCGCCGTTTTGCGGATCATTCATAAACAGAAATCCGCGAGAGTGAAATCTATTGCCCATATGCCGGGGCGTGATTGTATCTACGATTCTGGCTCAACCTAGTGTTTTAAATAACTATCCATGGGAATGGCTATTCCGGCTGCGTTGCTTTCTGGCGTCGCAATTCTTGCGCCAGCAATTATGCTTATCTAGGGTTATCTATTCATAAGGGATTTGATGTCAGGCAAAAGAGTTTTCGTAGTGGACGCAGGAGGCAGAGGAAATGCCATAGCCCATGCCTTTGCCCGAAGCGGCAGCGTGGAGACGGTATTCGTGGCTCCCGGCAATGCAGGCAGCGAGATGACCGAGAAGTGCCGCCTGGCAACGGTGCAAGGCAAGCCTCCCAAGACCATTCTTGAACTGCTCGCTTTTGCAAAACAGGAAAGGATAGACATGACCTTTGTCGGGCCGGAAGGCTACCTGTCCGATGGTATTGTCAATATATTTCAGGAAGAAGGCCAGAGAATCCTGGGCCCCAAGAAAGAGGCTGCGATCCTTGAGAACAGCAAGTGCACCACCAAAGATCTTCTCAAGAGGCTGAATGTTCCTGTGCCGCCCTGCAAAAATTTCGATGACCCGGCTGCTGCCAGAGAGTACGTCCACCAGTTCTGCTCGGAAAATCCCGGCCACGGCCTGGTGATCAAGGCGGACGGTCTGGCCGCAGGAAAGGGCTCCATAGTCTGCTCCACAGAAGAGGAGGCCCGGTCAACAATCGAGCGCATTATGGTCAGCCCCAAGCTCTTTGGTAAGGCGGGAGAAAGAATCGAGATCGAAAAGCGGCTGGAAGGACGCGAGCTGATGTTTTTTGCCCTTAGTGACGGCAGGACGGTTCAGCCGTTGGAGTCGGCTTTAGACTACAAGCAGGCTTTTTCCGCAGACGAGGCTGTTGCCGTCCGGCTCTTCAATAAGCTCTCCAATAACCCCAATTTAGAGAACAATCCCAACACCGGCGGCATGGGCGGATTCTCGCCCCACCCCTGGCTGGACGAGGAGCTGACCGAGAAGATAATGAATAGAATTGCCCTGCCCACGGTGCATGGCTTTCATGAGGCCACAGGGCACGAATACGTGGGCGTGATCTACTTCGGGCTCATGATCTCAGAAGAAAGGGAGCCGTCCGTGCTGGAGATCAATGTGCGCCTGGGTGATCCGGAGACGCAGGTCATTCTGCCCCGCCTGGAGACGGACTTCTTCCTTCTTTCTGAGGCATTGCTGGACAGAAAGCTCGCCACGGTGCCGCTGCAGTGGTCGCGTGACTATTGCCTGGGGATCTGCGCCACATCTGGCCGGGCCATCAAGCCATTGGCTTCAGCCGGAGGCGAGGAGCGGCCCGGCTATCCGGGAGAGCACTACACCAACATGCCCATCACCGGCCTGGAGAAGGTGGACCCAGAGGTCCTGGTCTACCACAACGGCACGGCCTTTGGCCAGGATGCCACGGGCAAGAGAAGGCTGTTTACCACGGGCGGCCGGGTGTTGACCCTGGTCGCGCGCGGCCAGAGCCTGGCCGAGGCCTGGATCAAGGCTTACGACAACATCAAACGCATCCGTTTCAATGGAATGCGCTACCGAAAGGACATCGGCCAGGGCTACGTCTGAAAAGGAAAAACAGGAGCTACAGCTACTATGATAATATTCGGCCTGGAAGGAACGGCCTGGAACCTGAGCGCCGCTCTGGTGGACGAGCAGGGTGTGATTTACGAGAAGAGCGCCACCTACACCCCGGCCAAAGGCGGCATCCACCCTCGCGAGGCGGCCCAGCATCATGCGGAATACATGGCCAAGGTAGTGGGAGAGGTGCTGGCCTACTCTCGCCAGCAGGGCTTAAAGATCGATGCCGTCGCCTTCTCCCAGGGTCCGGGACTGGGGCCGTGCCTGCGCACCGTGGCTACCGCGGCGCGCACCCTCTCTCTGCGCTTTGCCGTACCCCTTGTCGGCGTCAATCACTGCGTGGCGCACATTGAAGTGGGCAAATGGCAATCCGGGGCGCATGACCCTGCGGTCATTTACGTGAGCGGGGCCAACTCGCAAGTTTTGGCGTTGCGCCAGGGCCACTATAGAATTTTCGGCGAGACCCTGGACATCAGCGTGGGAAATGCCATCGACAAGTTCGCCCGCTCTGTGGGACTTGCCCATCCGGGCGGGCCCAAGGTGGAGGAGCTGGCCCGCGAATCGAAGCAGTACATCCCCCTGCCCTACACTGTGAAGGGCATGGACCTCTCTTTCTCCGGCCTGTCTACAGCGGCCACAGAGGCGGCCAAGAAGTACGATCTGAATGATGTCTGCTTTAGCCTGCAGGAGACGGCCTTCGCCATGCTGGTGGAAGTCACAGAGCGGGCCATGGCCCATGCCGAAAAAAAGGAAGCCATGCTGGTGGGGGGCGTAGGTGCCAACAAGAGGCTGGGCGAGATGCTCAATATCATGTGCGAGGAGAGAGGCGCGAAATTCTTTTTGCCGCCGCGAAAGTTCATGGGCGATAACGGCAGCATGATCGCCTACACAGGATTGGTCATGCTGAAAAGCGGGGCGACAACGCCGATCGCGGAGTCGAAGGTGCGGCCGGGGTACAGGACGGACGATGTGGCGGTGACGTGGGCCTGAGCGTAGGAAGGCGGCGTGAAAATGGAGAAAATAAGAGTCTATCCCGATATATGCTTCCATCCCGAAGTTATTTGCGAAGCACTAGATGTTCTCACTTCATTTATTTTTGATGAATACCCCGCAGCTTGCTACGACTGGGATAAAGGGCATACGTATTCAACTTAGGCTTGGATCAGCCCTACCTGGTTCCATTTTCATGCGGCGGCGCCTCGGATGCCCTGCAGCTTGCTGCGCGTGGGTGCGCCGCCGCAGTTTCACTACTCTTAGCTATGCGTTATATCTGATCGGGCGTTTAATGGGCCAGGATATGAGATTATTTCAGCTTAGTCAATAATGCCTGAAGCGAAGACTTGCAGGTGGCGGCATTTGGATTTACGGCGCGGACTTGCCGCAATACCTGATCGATGGCGGTATCGATTTCCGTCCATTTGGTCGGATTCATCGGTTTCAAGCGAGCTTCGGAATTGTCCCATTCGTATTCCAGATCATTAACCTGGGTTTTTGCGCCCGACAAATTGTTGGCGTTCACAAAATCAAGCGTATCCTGGGTTATCGTCTTGAAAACCGTCAAATCACCCAAAGGTGGTGCCTTGGTGGCTTGCCCGGATGAATTATCTGCTTGCGATAAAATATTTGCCTTGGCCTGGAGCGCTGAATGGCACCAATAGTAGCCGGATCCTGAAACAACCAACAGCAAACAAATAACGGTTGCAGTTTGCCAAATCGCAGGAATGCGTTGTGGTTTACGTTGTGGTTTAATTTCCACCTCGCCAATTGATGGTTTGGCAATTAAATCCTTTTTGGTGATCGAAAGGAAAAGGACTGTTGTCAGGATTGCTCCAGTAAATATGAAAGTAGTAACCGTCGCTCCAAGATCCAATCCTCCGTATTTTTGGGGTTGTGACAGAAAATCTCCCATGGAAGCACCCAGCGGCCGTGTCATAATGTAAATAACCCAAAATGCCAGAACGGAATCCAACCCCATTTTCCAACCGATGGCAAAGAATGCAACCGTTGCGACGACAATCACGCCGGTAGTTAAATAGCCAAGACCAAGACTTTCAGCCATCAAATCGCCCGACGCTGTTCCTAGGGCAAATGTAAAAAGAATTGCCAGCCAATAAAATGCTTCTCTTTGCCTTGTAAAAATTGAATGGATGGAAAGCGTTTTTTCTTTGGCATACCAAATGGCAAAAGTTATTGCCAGCAAAATGCTGAACGCTATCGTGCTCAACTCAAGAGGAACATTCATGGCATCGCTTAAATTATCTGTTACCAAAGTGCCAAAGATGCTAATCAAGACCACTGTTATCCAATAGATTCCGGGAATGTATCTCTTTGCCCTAAATTGGAAAAATAGCGCAATCAACAATAAAATCCCCACTACAATGGAAGTACCAGTCAAGCCAAAATTCAAATTAACGTTCAAGAAATCCGATGCGGTTTCGCCAACCGTGGTACAAAGGACTTTGATGGTCCAGAAATAAAGGGTGATTTCCGGAACTTTGCTTAACAACTGCTCTCCTGCCTTGAAGGAAATCCTTGATTGATTATCTATTGTGTTCATTTTCGTATCTACCTTTGAATTCCAAGCCGATTCTTATGTTTTGTACGAGAGATGGGCCCGTAGATATGATTGCGATTGAGATTATCGCAACTATCAATATGCATGCCCATAAATTGGAAAGCGTTTTCATACGGGCTCATCATAAGATCTTATATTAAGTATCAGCTCGATCTCCTCGCTAGGTTCGAGTCCAACATCGACGATATTGTTTTGAGATGCCTCTTTTTCAGCTCAAGCATCTGTAGGCTTATCGGATGTCTCATTAGGTTCTTCTGAAGTGCTAACTATTGCACCATTTGCATCCCGCAAGGAAACTTCTTCATCTGATTTGGAGATCAATGAATTTGTAGCATAGAGGTCTGTCTTGCTATCTTTTCCTGTTCCTGTATGAACCGCGACGGTAGCATTTGCATCTAGCATGAACTTAGGGAAGGTAAATACCGCCTTATTCTGTACCTCAAGCTTCCAGCCAGTTAGGTCTTGTCCTGATGTCTCATTGTTTTTGAGTTCAACATACTGGGTTGTCGTGCTAAAAGTTACGTTGTCAATGATGACATTGTCCTCACCAGTTTCATTCTTATCAACGGCTTCTTTCTCCTTCGCATCTGCGGCATCTGCCACATTTGCATTTGATCCCGCAGTAGCTACATTCACTACATTCGACGGCATCATCTTATCAGCCGTTGTGACATTTTCTCCAAAGGCAACTCCAATCGAGAGCGCCATAAGCATGGTGACAAGCACCAATCCATATTTCATAGATCTCTTCATATAGACACCTTATGTGTTTTTTCTGTTTGGGTGAGTAATTCGTTTATCCGGAGCACTACCAGATTCGAGGGAGGCGGATCTGGAGGTATGCGAATTACTACTAATTTGCTTGTCCTGTTTCATATATGGCCTTTGTGACACAAATTGTAGATTATAGTACAAAGTGTCCATTATAAAACAAAAAATTAACCATTATCCTTAAAGATATCGTTCCAAAACATTGTCAACAAAAGAATCCAAAAAGGATTTAGATGGGGTTTTGTCTACCTTCGGCCTCCTTGAAGGTTAGGCTCGACCTAGGGATCATGATCTCTCCTGCGCATCACCTCTTGATATGCGAGAATCAAAACAAATAGCCATATCGTGCCGATGATATAACTACCTATAACGTCGCTCGCCCAATGTGCTCCAAGAAATATACGTGATGGTCCGATTAGAACGATCAATGTAGAACAAATGATAATGACGATCATCTGCACCCGTCCAGTAAAGTGCATCCATGCAAGATAAGCGAAAAATCCAAAAAAGACGACAAAAAACAGGACGTGTCCGCTCGGATAACTGTATTGGTTGATCTTCTGTATGAGCCCGGTTGCATTTTCAGCTAACGGGAATGGACGTGCTCGATGGATGACCTCCTTCAGCGCAAAAGTCAGCAATACGCTGCTGGTTGTCGCTAGCATAAAGATCGCCTCTAGCCATTGGCGTCGCGATGCAAATGTCGCAACAATGATGGCAGTCAGTGACATCGAAATCGCGGTTTCGCCGAGATAGCTGACCCATTGCATTAAAATGTTAAATAATGGGTTTGCTTCCTCTTGCAACTCGTGGTAGGACTTCAGGTCGAAGGGCAAGACAGTGAACACGCTTGCTAAATACGAGAGCGTGATTGCAGGCACAAGCATCAGCACAAATGCCAGGGCGATCTTTCTATTCACTAATCTTTTCTTCATAGATTATGGTTGTCGTTTTTCCTGCGTCGTTTGGTCCTAGGAATCCAAAGAATTCTCCCTCTGGTATGTGGAGTGTCAGGTCGTCGACTGCCTTTCTATTCCCATACGACTTGGTAAGGTTTTCTGCAATGATTATGTAGGTCAGATTTCTCACTCCCCATAAGTTCTTTTTTTCTTGGTGTCCCAGAAGAGATTTATCAGCAAGCTTGAAAGAGCGATTATCATCTGAGTGTAAGGATAAAAACAATTACTACATTCCTATTCATATTTTTGGCACCCCAATATCATTGGTCGGTTGCCTTGTTGGCAGCCGGGTCCTTCTCCCCTCAAGGCCACCCCGATTGAGAGCGCCATAAGCATGGTAAGAAGCACCAATCCGCATTTCGTAGATCTCTTCATATCGATTGTATTTCCTACAATTAGGAGGACTAATCCGCATATCCGTACAGAGGGATGTGATATTGGGGGACGCGGATTAGCATATTCCTTAACATGTATTGATGTATATAAGGACTTTTTGACACAAAATGTCAATTGTAGTACAAAGTGTAAACCATTATCTTTCGAGATACAGCTCTAAAACATTGTCAACAAAGGAATCCCAAAATGACTTTTTATAAGTCAGCAAAAGCTTAACAACGCTTTCTTCGTTGTCTATATGATATCTCTTCTCTCTGCCGATCTTTTTGTGGGATATTACCTCTCGTTCCTCTAAAATATTGATGTATTTCGAAGTTGTTGATGGATTCATCAATAATTTTTCTGCTATTTCTGATGATGTAGGCTCGTGAGATCCTATTATGGCGAGGATTATGTCTCTAAAACGCTTCTGTTGAAGTAAAGGAGTTAGCTTTTTTTCCTGAGGATTAAGCTTACCCGAAGCAAAATATATTTTTAGATTATCTTCCCTTTGGCTTGTTATTAATCCTTTTGATTCAAGATAATCGAGATGATATCTTAATGTACTTAGATGGATATTAATATCTCTTGAGATTTTTCTTAGATGAACACCAGGATTCTCTGAGATATAGTCGAAGATTAGCCTTCGATTCTCAAGGGTGACATCATCTTGCATATGATTTTATGACTTCCTGCTTAAGGAATAGGCGATTAGACTGATTATCATGATATCCAATACAGCCGCAACTGCCCACCAGATTTCATCTACGTAATTGGGCATGAAGAGTTTCATTGCCAAAATCAGTGCTTTGATAAAGAAAAGCAAAAATGCCAAGGTAGTTATTAGCAGTTTCGCGCTTCTTACTCGGCTATAGCTTATGGAAAATATCACAAGTGGAATTAAAGATACTGCGGCCACAATGAGCCAGAGGATAAGTTCCGTTTGCTCATGTGGTTCAAACCCGACGTCTATATCGCTTGGAACCAACGATGCTGATGCTGCCAGAAACCAAGGTATCACGTTATTTCCGTCCCGCTTTAGCTATTAGGTACTATTTTTCTGTCTTTATAGCTGTTCTGACACAAACTATAGATTTTGTAATTTGACCTTCGAATCGTTGCAACAAGCCCGAACTGCATTGATCTGAGATTCACGATGCCGCGTAGCTAAAATGGACCACGGGATCGGTCAGCCCAAACCCCTGCACATCCAGCACTATTGAGTCATTGTGGGCGGAGGAGAGAATCTCCAGTCCCGTTGTGCAGTTGATCTCCTGGAAGGCAAAGCCTCCCGAGACAAAGAATACGGCATGATACTCATCATAATAGCCGCTGGCGGGAAACGACAGCTTCCAGCCATTTCCGTCTTTCTCGACCAGAGAATCGCAAACAGCATAAAGCTGGCCGTTATCCTCGTAGATCTTATCAGAGGTATTCAGAAAGGCCAGGCCGGAGACGTCGTCCACGTTGCCCACGACCAGCGCTTTACCAGGGGTGCCATCCACATAGACATTCAAAAAGAGCTGCCCGCCCTGTCCCAGAGCCGCTGGCGAAAGGAGGAGAAGCAAAGCGATCGCCACCCACACCAGCTTTAGGGATGCGCTCAAATCTCCCCCAAAAAGATCGAGATGATGGAAGGCGATTGGCTCATCTCCTCATCATCATTTTTTGGCCATGGCGGGGTGGCTCCATGTCGATCAGCAGAGAGTATCTGGCTGCAAGCGAGCCCTGATCGATACGAAGCTCACCATTTCCGATCATGCCCCCGTCGGAGGGAGAGATGATCATGGAGATGCTGCCCAAGATCGCCGTATCATTGGCGGCGGAAAGCGGGCCCAAATCAGCAAGATCGGCCTTCAGGGAGGTCGAATTATTGCCGGACGTAGATACGGCTATGTTGATGAGTGGATAGATGCTGCGATCCAGAATCATGCTGCCGCGATTAGTCTTCTCGCCTTCTTTAGCCCGGATGTCATCCCTGATCTCCTCCAGGCTCTTGTTGGAGGCCAGGAGACCTTTGATCTGGCAGGGCTCTAAAGGCATGATGGCCTCAACCTTCAGGCGGAGGATATGGGATTCATTGCCTAATATTGCAAAACCATGACCGCTAAACAGGACTTCCACGGGAACGCCCATGGGAAAGCCCGCATTTTGGGGCGGCATCATCTCGCCATCCTGAGGACACATCCCTTCACGTAGCTCATCCATATTCTGGTCCTCATTGGGCTCGGCTAGAGACATGCCGGACAGACCGATAAAGAGCAAACTCGCCAGCCCTATACACAAAACTCTTCTGCAAGTATCAATCATCAAAATTCGCCTGCCAAAACGGCCCAACATCTTTCCCGGAATTCACAATTCTTTAGTTATAAGTCTATTTCCTGGGCAAATATTCCTGGTTCCAATACAGTAGTACTAATAATGAGAAGACGAGCCGACAGCTCTATAGGCCGGCCGTCTTTTTTTTTTGGCTGGGAGGGAACCCAACAACATCAATTTCGTAAATGGAGATAGGCAAAAAGCCCAACTACCATCAAAGCCAGATTAAATCAATTCTTGATATGGGGTTTGGAGCCCAACCCCTCCAAGATCTCCGCTATTTCCCTCATATTCTTATTCTCTTCCTTGAGTTGGTTCAGGGTCAGGTTGTCTCTCTCCTGCGCCTTCTTGTCCTGAAGCTGCTTGATCTGGTTAAGGGTCATATTATCCATTTCCTGCATCTTCTTCTCGGAGAGATCTTTGATCTGATTGACTGTCATGTTGCCCAAATCATCTACAGTCAGATCATCTATAAGCAGCATAATTGGAGAGGCTTCTTTCATGCCCATGGAGGCTTTATCGCACCCACCGCTTTTGTCATCCTGGCCGCACATTGCACCGCACATTGCGCCACCCATGTGTTTTGACATACCATCCTTCGGGCCGTTTCTCATCTGATTGTCACCCATGCCCATTTCCCCCATGCCTTTTCCTTTCATGCCGAGGGATTCATTGGCATTCCTTCCCCATTGACTGCAGTTTCGTCCCGGCTCTTTAGCAGGGCAAGCGGTCGTATTATTCCAGGTCGTATGCCGCATCTCCTTCAGCTCGCCTAGAGTCATATTAGCCAACTCTTCTGCCGTCAGATTATTCATAGGGGCAAACATTCCATCATGTCCCTGCCGACCAGGGCCGTTATCCATTGGCATTGAAAGAGCAGGTGCCGCCAAAAGGCAGACCGCGGCCAGAGCGATCAACGCGATCTTTCCCGATATTTCCGTAAATTTCATCTGTAATCAAACCTCTAATTCGTTATAATCCACAATCGTCCCACTCATCTTACCCGTTCGTCAAACTGGAGCTGACATAAGCTTCCTAGTTCGACAAGACAACATTCTCCGGAACGATAGAAAAGGTAAGAGCCGAACGAACGGTTTAAAATGAGGTGGTCGCATCTGCATGCCGGATAAAAAAGGTTCACAAACGTTCCTTTTTTGATAAAAACCAATCAGAAAGTTCTATTATATTGGTTCGTCCCCATTCCTTCTTGCTTACGAGTTTTCTGCGCTCTAACGAAATCAAAATTCCGGTTAAGGACGATTTAGGCGTTCCTGTATCATACCGGATATCTGCCTGGGTCATTCTGCCACCATGATCAATTAATGTGCTCATCACGGCTCGCTCTCGAGCGGTGAGGGTCTGCATGACCGCATCCATCTCAGAGCTGACTACGATAATGTTTTTCACGGACGGCTCCAGAGGCAGCCGGCTCGCCATCGGTGTTTCTTGGGTTGTCGTAGATTCTATTATTGGAGTGTCCTGTGCCTGGATTCCGACCGGCTCGGTAGGCTTTGCCCGCTCCTCTGCCGGACGGGGCGAGGGCTCGATGCGGCCAGGCTCATTCGCGAGGGCTGTTTGTGATGCCTCGGGCAGAAATACACCATCATCTTCTTCTGTTGGGGGTAGGCGAGAATCCACCTCGGACGAAGGCAAGGTCTCTATGGCAGTGCACGGCGTGTCCGGCGCCGCCGCCATATCAGGGTTCTCGGGCAGCGGAGCTATCGTGATATCTTTTGCCTTCCCATTTGCAATTGCTCCTTGGACTGCCAGATCATCCTCAATTGGACTCGCCATTGAGCTGCGCCTCTTTCTCTGCAAGAAGACGGCAAAGCCAAAGCCTGCCACCAGGAGGGCGGCGGCAATGAGAAGCATGATCAGGGCCGCACCCTCGCCCGGATAGCCAGGAAGAGGAGGCAGGCTGCTGCCGTTAGCTGCCAGTGGCTGCTGGTACAAAATGGAAATGCGGGGGTCAGAAACCTCATATCCCTGCACATCTGCCACCAGGGACTCATTAGACGCAGAGAGCAGATATCCCAGACCTAGCGAGGCGTTGATCTCCCCCAGGCTGGTCTCGCTAGGCAGGTAGAATGTGACACGATAATCATCAAAGCTGCCTTTGGCATCAAAGCTCAAAGTCCAGAGATCGCCCCTCTTTGCCGTCAGATCGTCAGTAAGGGCATAGAGCTGATGAGAATCGTTCTCGAACCGGAACTGTGAGTTGGCGAGGAAGGCTAGACCGCTAACATCCTCAGCATAGCCGGTGACCAATGCTTTGCCGGCGTTATCCAGGTAGACATTGAGGATCAGACTCTGCCCAACGGAGGAGTCGGATTCCTGGGAATGAGCCGACATAACGAGAAGGGCGGCTACAAAAACCAATGTTACTGCCGTATTCCTGTGCACAATCCCGCTCCACTTGCCGCCGCCTTTCATTACAAATATCGTCTTTTAGCCTGAATCTATTTAAACGACACTCAAAATTATTCGCCGCGACGCCATCCCCTTCACCAGGCCCGGCTGGCCACCGGCATCCTCCAGCCGCTGCCAAAGGCCCTATCCGTCACCTTCAGTCCCGGAGCTGCCTGCCGCCTCTTGAATTCGGCACTCTTCACTAGACTGAGCACTCTTTCCACCATCGCTTTTTCAAATCCCTGGGCAAAGAGTTCCTCTTTTGACTGGTGCCTCTCGATGTATCTTTCCAGAATGTCATCCAGCACCTCGTAGGGAGGCAGGCTGTCCTGGTCGGTCTGATCGAAGCGAAGCTCCGCGGTGGGCGCTTTATGCAGAACCGCATCAGGGATGATCTCACTACCTCTGGCGTTCAGCCACTTCGCCAGCCGGTAGACTGCTGTCTTGGGAACATCGGAGATGACGGCCAGACCCCCGGACATGTCGCCGTAGATGGTGCAGTAGCCCACGGCAAGCTCCGACTTGTTTCCCGTAGTGAGAAGCACCAGGCGAAACTTGTTGGAGAGGGCCATGAGAAGGTTGCCGCGAATGCGGGCCTGGATGTTCTCCTCAGTCACGTCCTTAAGCAGGCCCCGGAATGGCTTTGCCAGCTCACTGTCAAAGGAGTTCATGATATCGGTGATGTTCAGGGTAAGCGTCTTTATCCCCAGGTTTTGCGCGAGAGCCATAGCGTCCTGCACGCTCTCTGGGCTGGTGTACGGGGAGGGCATGAGCACTCCCAGGACGTTTTGTGGGCCGAGAGCAGAAACGGCTATGGCAGCGACGAGGCTTGAGTCTATGCCTCCGGAAAGGCCCAGAAGAACTTCGGAAAAGCCGCACTTTCGAACGTAGTCGCGCGTGCCCAAAACGAGAGCCCGCCAGATCTCTGACTCAGGAGTGAAATCGTCCTCTGCGATCGCTGCAGTCCCGTCGGCCTGGTTCGCCATATCCGCTATTATCAGATCCTCCTCGAAGCCCCGCGCCCGGGCCGCCAGCTGGCCCTCCCCATCGAAGGCACAGCTTCGGCCATCGAAGACCAGGTCGTCGTTGCCGCCCACCTGGTTGACGTAGAAAAATGGAACGCGGTATTTTTTGGCCAGGTCAGAGAGCATGGCCTCGCGATGTTTTTGCTTACCGGTTGTGAAGGGCGAAGCGGAGAGGTTGATGATGGCCTTCGCACCTGCCGCCACCATTTCCTGTACCGGATCTGTGTGGTAGCGCCGATGCCGCCATTGGTCGCGATCGTTCCAGATATCCTCGCAGATGGAGATGCCGAGGACCGTCGTCCCGAGCTCCAGGAGCTGCGATTCAGCCGTCGGCTCAAAGTAACGGTCCTCGTCAAAAACATCGTAGGTGGGAAGCAGCGTCTTTTTGAAGGTCCTCTCCACCCTGCCTTCGCAGAGCAGGGCCGCGGAGTTGAAAAGGGGTCGGCCCGCCTCGCCTGAGTTGGGCTCGGCCAGGCCCACCAGGATAGGCGGCAGATCGCTCAGCTCCTGGGCCAGGCGGCGCAGGGCGGCCCAACTGCGCTCTACAAAATCGGCATTGAGGAGCAGGTCGCGGGGCGGGTAGCCCAGGAGTGCCAGCTCGGAGGTGACGGCCAAGTCCGCACCAGCGGCGCGGCGGGCGGCGCCTGCGATGAGGGCAATGTTGCCCGGGAGATCTCCGACGGTGGGATTGAGCTGCAAGAGGGCGATTTTCATAGAAGTGCTGGGATGAATGTCAGGACGGCATTAATCTCTTTCGTCTCCTCTAGCAGGCGAAAACTATAATAATATAAAAATTGGAAATTAAAAGGATATGGGTTATGTGAGGCAAGTTTTTTCCGCAGAACAGCCCGAATGAAGCGGCAGTGATGCCCAGCAATGCCAGTGCAGCTTCAAATCCCGGCTGAGCTGGGGTGGGGCCGGCGGCAGATTCGTTCTTGGCGTCTTCAGCTTTTGTCTCCAGACCCTGTCCGGTCCCTTTCAGAGCCTCATTTACCTCGGGATTGGCTAGGCCGGTTCCAGGTTCATGGATGCCTTGAGGAGCCAATTGTCTTGTTCTCCTGGTTGGCCTGCATCATGCCCTGACCGGATGTGGCCGAGTAGAAGAGGCTGGAAGCTGCGCCGCCTGCGGTGAATAATGTTAAATCCCTTCAAGGCATATAGGGTCTTGACATGTTTGCTGAGTACATTATGGCGGCACTATCCAAAGCCATTTATAAAATCCTGGATAACGGCGAGTATGTTGCTACCGTTCCTGGTCTGCAAGGTGTTTGGGCTACAGGCAAGACTATCGAAGGAGCACGTATCGAGCTTGTAGAGGTTATTGAAGGTTGGATAGCATTACGCTTGAGATTGGGGTTGCCAATTCCATCGATGGATAACCAAGTCATAGAAGCATCAGCGGAGCCCATCGCAGGTGTCTAGATTAACTCCCGTATCGCGACGAGAACTAATTAGGCGATTAAGAAAACTGGGATTTGATGGCCCGTATCCTGGTGGGAAACACGCCTACATGAAACGAGGTATGGTAACCGCACGCATACCAAACCCACATCATGGTGAGGAGATAGATCCCTCTCTGCTGGACACTGTTTTAGATGAAGCTGGGATCAGTCGCGAGGAATGGTTCTCAGTAGCTTGACTTCTTCTCAACTGTCTTCCTGAATTAAACCGCAGAGGCGCAGAGCGCACAGAGGACGAACGAACGGAGACGACTATTGCTCAGAAGCAAGTATGCTATTATTTTCAAGTGCTGGTAATAAGCCAAATTTCACGTCTCTCTGAACTCTGCGTCTCTGCGGTTAATATTCGTGGCTGAATAATTATACCCAGGGGATTTACGGGATTAAATCATATTTGCAGCATTTTCCTTATCCTCCGCCCAGAATTATCGTCTTGCCGACCGCAATGGCGAACATGATGATCAGCACCATGCCCAAAAGCCTCTCCAGGATAAAGAGGGCTTTGGAGATCTGCACATCGCGCCATGGTCTTCCGGGGGCAATTCTGTATTCGGGCGGATCGAAGACCAGCTTGCCTCCGGAGAGGAAGGTCATGGCGCTAAAAGCCGCAGCTTCCAGCAAGCTGAAGCGGTTCGCCTCCTCTGCCGGCTCGCCTTCCCGCACCGGCAGTATGCCCTGCCGCCACCAGAAGAACGCGGCGAAGAATGCCATGATGAGGATATTGAGTTCTGAGCGCCCTAAATCTAAAGGTCCCGGCCCGGCGTCAGATCGCAGCCCGTGCAGCGGTAGCAGCCGGTGAGGGCAGCAGCCCCGTCCAGTCCATTCTTCTCCAGCGCCGCCATCAGATAGTGCGCCAGTTCCAGCAGCCGCTTCGCCGAAGGTCGCTCCATCCACGTCTCCCCGATCCGCAGTGGGTGAGGAAAGACGGCCCGCAAGACCGGGATGACGCCCATCTCGGTCAGCTCATCGATGCTGCGGCGCAATGTTTCATCGGACTCGCCCAGGCCCACGATAATATTAGTAAAGACCCGGTTCTTGCCAAAAATGGCCACCGCCTCTTGCAGGGCATCCATGATCTCCGGTCGGGAGATGCCCGGACAGACCTGCAAAAACAGATCAGGGTCCACGCACTCCAGGTTGTACTTGACCTCATCCGCGCCGGCGTCTTTGAGAATTTGATTTACGCCGGGAAAGGGACTGATAGAAACTCCCACTGGGACGCCAAAGCGCTTTAGATCCCGGACGATCCCGGCCACCCGCTCCGCCTCATGCGGCGGCGAGACCTCCACGCCGCTGGTCAGGGATATAGCCCGCAGGCTGCCCGTCCGGGCCGCTTCCTCTACCATCTGCAAGACCGTCTGATTGGACTTTATGCCGCCTGCCAATTTTGGAACGGCGCAAAACTTGCAGTCATAGATGCAGCGCTCCGAGACGGTAATGTAGGCCTGCTCCGGGCAGTGCAGGAGCGGCTCCGCCAGCTGGCCCCGTGCGATCTCCCTGCCGTCCATCATAATGGCCACGCCCGCCTCGCGGCTCTCCAGACGCAGGGGCGAGCTTTCTGCCACAGAGAGGCGAACCAGGTGCGGCCCGGACTGGAAAAAGACAGACTGGCCGCCCGCACCCGGCCCCGCCGTGGAGGCCCGCCCGCCCGCGTGGGGCTTTGCCAACTGCACGGTTCCCACGGAAAGGAGTTGGGCCTTGGTCTCAAGATCCATGGCCACTCATTCGCGCTCTTGCCTTAAAGCCATAGTCCTTGCGGCAAAAAAAGGTTCTTCACTATTTCGTATGGTTGGACCTTATGACACCGTCACCACATTGCTCTGGGCCAGGAGCGGCCGGTTGATATCATCCTGGAACATGCGGAAGTCGTACTGGCCGGGTGCCGCAGGAAGCCGCCTGACCATGCTGCCACAACTGCGCCCTCCTGTAGATATTTTTCCCAAGTCGAACCTGTCCGGCCGGGTCATGCCATACATGCCGATCACGCTGGCCGGGGCCGCGCCCCAGAAGGTGATGGTAACCAAACCACCCGGAGCTACCTTGGATGGCTCTGCAATCACCTTATGGCCGGCATTCGGCTTCACCTCAACGGTATTGCTTGAGGCCAGAGGAAGATTTGCCCCACCTGCAAACATCTTGAATAGGTAGCTGCCCGCATCAGGGGCGGAGAATGTGGCGTTTCCCCTATCTCGGCTACCTAGCGTCTGCCGCACGGCAGCATTCGAAGAACCATCCCGGTACATGCCGATCCAGTCATCCTTCCTGCCCAAAGCCCCCCGGAAGGCGACGATGATCTTCTCGCAAGTGTACACCGTCGCCGGGCTTGCAGAAAGCTCCGGCACAGTCACATTGAAGGGCAGGGACAGAACCTTTGTGCCGTTCCGATCGCGCATGGCCAGCAGATAGGAGCCCTCCTCTTCTGGGGCGGTGAGCCAGGCATCTCCCGATTTATTCTGCCCTAAATAGAGATCTTCTTGCCCATTCTGGCCCGAGGCCGCGGCCCGCCCCACCCAAACCTCCGCTCCCACGGGTGCTGTGAAGTTCAAATCCATCCTGCCGCCAGGAAGATAGCTCTTGCCGGAAAGCTGCATAGCCGCTCCTCCTGGGCCAGTGGATCGACCGAGAACAGGGACGGGAGTAGCCTTTGGGTAGCGGTCCATGCTGGGGCCACCATCAATGGATTTCTCCATGTCGCAAATCTTGATGCCCTTGCAGCCTTCGGCAGGATCATTGAAATCGCTGTAGTTATTGCCCACAATACCATTATCCCAGTTATTGAGGCTATCATCACGGGCATTTTTCTGGTTGGAGAGATTGTTCAGATAAATGGAATTATTGGTGGAGACGCTCTCCGAAGAGGGCATGCTGTTGTAGGATATGACCACGCCCTTTCCCTTGGACTGCACATCTTTGCCCGTGCCAAGATATGATAGATAGATGCCTTTTTCGTTTCCTACAAAATCGTTCCTCTGCACGATGTTGTCGCGGCTGCTATCCAAAACCAGTGCACTTTCGCTTCCTGCTGCATAATTTCCATCTATGAGATTGGCGTTGCTTTCCTCTAAATTGATGGCATCAAATCTGTTCTGCAAGAACGTATTTCCCAAAATCACGTTTTCCAGGCCGCCAACCAGCTTGCATCCGTAGCGGTTATCGTTTACCTCATTTTTTTCCAGCCGATTGAAACTGGCGTTCTCCAGCAAAAGCCCCTCGTTGCCGTTTCCCTGAACAACATTGCCAAAGACGGTGTTGTTGCTGCACTTCTTAAGGAGAATACCGGCATTACCGCTGCCGCTGGCCATACTGTTTCGGATGATATTGTCATTGGAGAGCACCAATATGCCGGCATCTCCTGTCCAGCCGCTCGCGCTCTTAGCCCATACCCCTTCCAAAATAACTCCGTTTGCCTTGATGGTTATGGCCGGGCCGTTTTCCGATTCCACGCGAGGCAGGGTCCCACCGGAGCTTATGCCTTTGAGGATAAGCGATCGGTCGATGACCAGACTCTCCAGGTAGGTGCCGCTGGAAACCTCAATCGTCCCTCCCATGGGGACGGCATCTATGGCCGCCTGGATTCGCTCACCCGGCTTGACAAAGACGACAGCATTCGCGCAATTGGCCAACAGGATGAACGCAAACATTACGACGAGGAATCTATGCGGCTTTTCTGACGTGCACTTCATACAAACCTTATAACTTACTCGGCGGTATAAAATGCCATTCCTTCCATCAGGGAGTTTATTAAAGAGGAATGACCTAAATCCAGCTAAGCAATTGATCATCATTAGAACGCTCAGCCAAAAAGGAAATGTTATGGAAATAAGCGAATTGCTGCTCTACTTTGTGTATGCCTTCACCACGATATTCATCATAGTCAACCCCATCGAGGCCACACTGGTCTATGTCACCCTCACTACCACTCTGAACTCAAAAGAGAGGAGGCACATCTACAGGCGCACCACTCTGGTTGCCTTCGCCATTGCCATTCTCTTTTCCCTGGCCGGGGACGCAGTTTTGCGCATCTTCGGCATCACCGTAGACAGCTTGCGCGTGGCCGGTGGCATCCTGCTTTTCCTGGTGGCCATAGACATGCTGCAGGGCATACGCCGGCAAAACAAGGTCACTGAGGCGGAGCTTCTGGATGCGAATCAGCGAGAGGACGTCTCCATATTTCCCCTGGCCATACCGCTGCTTACAGGTCCCGGGGCCATAACCACCGTGGTGGTTTTGATGGGCGCGGCAGACAGCCTGACGAAAAAGGGCCTGGTACTGCTGGCCATCAGTCTGACATTCCTGGCCACATTCTTCATCCTCAAATTCTCGCAGTACATAGATAAGGCCCTGGGAATTACAGAGATAATGGTCATGACCAGGATAATGGGGCTGATTTTAGGAGGAGTGGCCGTAAGCTTTGTGGCTACCGGGGTCTGGAACTTATACCGGGCGATGGCAGGAGCATGATGATGGAGAAAGAATCATTTCTGCAGTGGTTTTCCACTGAAATTCCTGAGTCCCTCTTCCCACAGATTGCCGCTCAGGTCCTTTTCCGTTGCGAGAATTGCGGGGAATGCTGCCGAGAGGAAGGCTACGCGCTGGTTGATGAGGCGGACCTGCAAGAAATTGCAAGAACGCTTGCCATCAGCCCATCCGAGGCGAGGACCAGGTTTACGGATCCTGACCCGGAAAAAAATCCTGGATGCAGGACCCTAAAGTGCATCGGGCCGGATAGAAGCTGCTGCCTTTTTGATGTTTTGGCAAAAAGGTGCATGATCTACAGCCATAGGCCCCGCATCTGCCGGACATTTCCCATGCTCAATCTCGATACAAATGGTGAGGGATTAATATGCTTCTACTCTGACTGCCTGGGGACGGCAAAATTCGTAAAAATGATGCGGGAAAAGAGAGGCGATCCAGAGGTTCAAAAGGACATAGAGAGCCTCACCAGGCAGGCCGAGAGGCTGCAAGCCTTGCAGATATTGCTCTTTGTGTGGCTGCGCCGCATGATGGGAAAAACGGAGGAAGCAGAGCTCATCTGTAGCATCACTGGGGTCAGCTTCCCCTCAGATGAGAACGTCTTTCAGAGTGATTGCCTGGCCTACTTCCTGATGACCATAACAACGGACGCACTGGATGAATATCAGTACGAGGGGTAATGCAGACAACGATTCATAGTGTTTAAAGTGGTACGAACCCATATTCTCTGGCAATTTTCTGACCCTTGGGCCCTACCATGAAATCTATAAAGGCCTGGGCTCCCGGTTTTACATCGCCATAGGTATAGAAGTACAGCTCGCGAGCAAGCTCATAGCTAGCATTCTTTATGGCCTCAGCCGTCGGCTTGACACCGTCCAGGGTGATCACGCCCACGGCCCCATCCTCTGAATAGCTAAATCCAAGATATCCTATTGCGGTCTTGTTTTCATTTATGAGCCGTTTCATTTCTTCATTGCTGTCTGCCACAATACATGTACTTGGCATCTCCGCCTTTTTTCTGCCCAGGACATATTCATTGAAGACATCCCGGGTACCAGACCCGTTCTCTCTGGTAACGACCAGCATTTCCGAATCCGGGCCGCCCAGATCTTTCCAGTTGTTGATCTCTCCCGAGTAGATTCTCTTGACCTGATCTTTGGTCAGAGAGGTCACGCCTGCATCATAGATCTGCTTGCCAACGACAATAACTATGCCGTCATGGCCGATCAGTCTTTCCTTGAATTTATAGCCTGAGCTGATAATATCCAATTCAGCAACCTTGCTGGAGGCCATCGCTATATCGGATTTGCCCTTCGCGATGTTCTCGATTCCTGCATAAGTGCCACCTCCAGTAACAAGGACGGTGTAGTTCGACTGCCCCCCATTGAAGGCCTCTGCGCCAGCCTCAGCCAATGGCAAAACTGTAGTTGATCCTGAGATAAGGACGGTCTCCTTCGCAGTAACCGTAACGGGGCCAACAGTCCCTATGAGCAGAGCAATAAACAGAACGCAAATAGGCTTTCTCATCTAATCCATCCCGCAAACAGAAATATTTTGAGTATATAATGTTAATAGTAATAGGTTAATATAAATATCTTTCGGGATACTATGCGCCTTGCTCATGCAATGGCCATCGATGCACATTTTTAGTGGCAAAACAAGAAAGGAAAGTCTCAATATCAGGAGTTAGGAAAAAAGAAAAAAAAGGAGATTAAGAGATGATTTTATATTGGTACGAACCCGTACTCCACCGCTACCTTCTGACCTGCGGCCCCCATCATGAAATCTATAAAGGCCTGCGCGCCAGGCTTGGCATCACCAAAGGTGTAGAAGTACAACTTGCGAGCAAGCTCGTAGCTTCCATCCTTGATGGTCTCGGGGGTTGCCTTCACGCCGTCCAGAGTTATGGCTCCAACTGCTCCATCCTCTGCATAGCTGAATCCCAGGTACCCTATGGCCTTATCGCTGCCGGTAAGGGCCGTCCTGATCTCGGCATTGCTGCCTGCGACGGTGTTCACGCCGGGTGTCTCGGCTTTCTTGTCATTCATGATATCTTCGTTGAAGGTGTCTCTGGTGCCGGAGCCCTGCTCCCTGGCAACAACCAGTATTTCCGAATCCGGGCCGCCCAGATCTTTCCAGTTGGTAGTCTCCCCTGAGTAGATCTTCTTGACCTGGTCCTTGGTCAGGGCAGTCACACCGGCATCATAGATCTGCTTGCTCACAGCAATGACTATGCCGTCATAGCCTACCATGTTTTCCTTGAACTTGTCGCCGAAATTACTCTTCTCATCTGGAGTAACCTCGCGCGAAGCCATTCCTATCTCGGAGTTGCCCTCGGCAACATTCTTGATGCCCACTCCGGTACCGCCCCCGGTCACCAGTGCCTGGTAGTCGGACTGCTCACCATTGAAGGCCTCAGCTCCGGCTTCCGCCAGAGGCAATACCGTCGTCGATCCAGAGACACGAACCGTCTCCTTGGCCATGACCATAGAGGTGCCGATTGCGCCCACGATCAAGGCGATTATTAGAGCACTAAATAACTTTCTCACTGAGATTTCACCAGAGACAGGGAAGCGGGAATGATATGTAAAGTTAACCAATATAAAATATATATCACCTATTATCTACATTACAGGCCACGATACTATATAGAATATATGCTTAAAGGACAACTCCCCCAAGGAAAAGAGAAGGGAAAGACCTGAGAATCACTCAGATCGGTATGAATCCATTTTCATCCGCAATTTTCTGTCCCGCGGAACTGAGCACGAAATCAATGAACTTTTGGGCACAGGGTGTGGGCTGCCCCCAGGTGTAGAAGTAAAGGTGACGGGCCAGGGGATAAGAGCCGCTCTTTATGTTAGCTACATTTGGATTAACGCTCTCATATGTCAATACACCCACATCTCCACTCTCTGCGTAGCTAAAGCCGACATAGCCGATTGCCTTATCGCTGCCAGTTACTGCTGTCTTAACTTCAGCACTACCCTGGCCGACAGTCTTTACCCCAGGCGTCTCAGCGGTCGTAGAACCCATAATCAGCTCATTGAAAGTGTCCCTGGTTCCGGAGCCATCCTCTCTGGCAATCGCATAGATCTCCGCATCAGGCCCCTTCAATTCCTTCCAATTTGTGATCTTTCCTGCATAGATGTTCTTGAGCTGGTCCTTGGTTATGGCCTTGACACCGGCATCATAGATGGGTTTGCTTACAATGATACAGATACCATCATAGCCGATGAAGAATTGCTGGAAATTGTTTTTGCTATATTTGCTCCTCTCCGTGTCTTTGATCTCTCTGGAAGCCATGGCGATATCTGATCGGCCTTCACCGGCTGCAGTTATGCCCGCACCCGTGCCGCCGCCAGTAACCGTTATCTGACAATCGGTCTGTTGACCATTAAATGATTCAGCTTCTAGCTCTGCAAGAGGCAATACAGTCGTCGATCCGGTGACTGTCACCTTCTCTGCTGCTAACGCTGTAGCAAACGACCCAACAAATAGGGCAATAAGCAATATGGTCGCAAGTCTTCTCATATTCTCACCGCAGCGACCTGACATAGCAAGATATGTAAATTTTGTCAAAGTGAAACGGCGGCGGCGCACCCGCGCAGCAAGCTGCGGGGCATCCAAGGCGCCGCCGCATGAAGGTGGAACCAGGTTAAGCTGATCCAAACCTAAGCTGAATAAGCATGCCCTTTATCCCCGATGCAAGCATCGGGGTATTGCTTTAAAAATAAAGAATATAGTAATACGACCCAATCAAACGGTCACAATAAAAATACCTGGAAAATAGATCTCTATTCCGGTAATCGATTCTCATATTCGAAATGCTATTGCATACAATATCAATTGAATGTGGCAGAATATATCTTACGTTTTCTATAAAGACAGCCTATTTATCTCATAAAACCCAGCGGCAGGGATCAGTTAAGGATTGAGGTGATGTAGGATGATAAAAGGGATCTGCGAAAAACTTTCTGCTTATTGTGAGCGGATTGGTCCAGAAAGATCTGTGCTAGCATTGTCATTTGCTCTTATACTGATAGCGCTCATTGGCGGTTCAATGGCGGCCACCACAGGCTCTTTAGTTGGTCCAGGATCTTACGAAGAGAAGAATATAACATTCAACTTTGAGCAGAGTGTGCAAAGTAATGGTTATTCCATGACCTACCTGTATGCTAAGTCTGGTAATGTCGAAGTCAAGAATTATGCTCATGGCAGCGGCTCCTTAAACAGCGAGTCCACTCTGACCTATCAACAATTGAATAAGCAAAATCATCCGCTATACACTGATTACAACGATTTCACTCAGAACTGCATCCAATTCAAGGAAGATGTCTCCATGGTATATGCACCCATGAAAATAGCCGTCGGAACTGGCTATTATGCCGCAAATCCGCTGGATTACAATTCCCTGCTGAAAGAGAAGACTTGGGTGAAGAACTATCGCGCCGGCACAAGCATGCATCACGAAGTCGAGTATGCTCATGCCCTTGATAAGGAATTGGAAATCGTTGGCAAAGAGAAATTTAACTATACTTACGATCCCGTTTGGGAAGGCGTGGGCTTTACCGAGATGAAGATCAATGAAGATGTGACGGACGGCAAAACACACATCGGCGTCCTGCAATCCAATACGGACTACGCAGGAAAACTCGCCAAAGACGGGAAGATGCCCTTATCAGACTTCTCTTCATTAAAGGGATTGGGGTCTGGTATCCTCAGCAGTGCCTGGAAGAACCCCTCCATTGAGATCGATGAGGACTACTGGGGAACCTCCCACATCGAGAAGAACATGACCATCGAGGTGCCCTATTATAAGAAGACGTCAAGTGACGACTGGCTACCTTGCTGCTCAGGAGGCTACCTTACCATGCCTGCGAGCTATATTGGAGACGCGAAACTCAAATCTGTGAAGGGCATCTTCGACTGCACCTGCTTCAAGGCACCGAATCAAGCCCAGTTCCCGAGAGTCTACTGAGAAGTAACTATCAAATTTTTTGCAATTATGAAAACGGTCCATTGATGCTGGGGGTGTCACTCTACCTCCATCGAGAACATCGCCGGCATCAATCAATAATAGTTTTTTTAAAATATGTCTAAACCGGATGAGACGAGTGGATAAGGTGGCCGCAGGTGCAGTGTATATTTTCCAGATAATTGTATATAGAATATATTCACAAAATAGAGGTATATATTTTAATAGGAGAAGGAATATATGGACGAATTCAAATGATATGAAATGGTGTTAACCGCTTTATCTCTGGGAAAGGGCAATGAATTTAGATCGCCTATAATTTCTCGACCTCAAAGAGGGCTCAAGAGTTCATCTGTAATGTCTATTTTTGAAAATGGGAGGAAAAAGGATGTTTGAAGTTATCGGCTGTGAGGATTCTCGAAAAGGCGAGTGTCTGCTTGGCCTTCTGGGATACTACGAGGCAATTTTGGAGCGAAAGGGGCTGGTAACCAGGATAGGCGAAATTAGATCCCTCAAACTGGGCTTGATCTTGGATCTATTGAAGATGGTAAATATCGCGGAGGACCTAAAGGCCAATTTGATCACTTCCGTGGTGAGCGCCTGGGAGATGAACGGCAACGGCAAGACATCAGAGGAAGGCCAAGAAGAGATAAAGACAATGGGTAGCTGCATTGCAGCCGTCCGAAAAAATGCCCAAATGGCGCTGCACAATTGTAATCCAATCAACCTGATACAACTGGATGTTGCGGTGATGTTTGCCTTGCCGCTGATGCTTCGCGACCTCAAAAATGATGAGGTGCCAAAAATTCGCGCCCTGCTCAATCAGGTAATGGAAGACTTTGCAGAGAGGAAGCAAAAGGGTTTAGCTTCTTGCTAATGAATATATAATATTATAATGATTAAACCTGGGTTTCCCTTGCCTAACTCATGGTTAAGCTCTGATACATGACGGCCTGGGATCAGATTTTCCTCCCAGCACACGTATTACCGCATGATTCGCCAAAATTTTTTCCTTTTAAAATGAGTCGGTCAAAAACCAATACAAGGAATAAGTGATATATGCTATATAGTTTAAATGCACAAAACATATGATTGATATGGTGATCATTTCCCCTGATGAAAGATAATAATGCAGCTACAAAGATCCTCTCAGCGAGGGATGCAGAAGTCTTTCGGAAACATGGTTGGCAGGCCGCAGATCTCCATGTGCATACCCTTTTCTCCCCGGACGTGATTTCGGTTAGGTCTTTGCACCCAGAGAGATTATATCAGACGGCAAAAGAGAATGGAATGGACTATGTGACGTTTACTGATCACGATACTATGGCAGCATACGACATCTTGAGCCCCGAGATGGAAGGTCTGATCAGAGGCGTAGAGATAAAAATCAAGGATATGAAATCCGTTGGACATACCATTCATATCAATGTTTATGACCTGGGCAATAAGCAGTTTCAAAAACTTGAAGAGATTGCCGCGGTGGGAGACCTGCACAGCTTCCTGTATTTCCTCAGAAAAGAAAAACTGCCCTTCGTTTATAACCATCCCCTCTGGTTCGAGCCGGGAGAAAGACCCAATCTAGCCGTCATACCGGATCTGATCAAGCTCTTTCCAGCCATAGAATACAATATGCATCGCGTCAGGAGAAAAAACGAGATGATTATGGAATTAGCCAGAAGGTATGGAAAAGGACTGATCGCGTCCACAGATACTCATTCAGGAAGGATAGGACAGGCGTATACTCTTTCCAGAGGAAAAACCTTTAGAGAATTCTACAACAATATCTGCCAGGGAAAATCATACATTGTCGTAAGAGATCTGACGAAGCAGGACCTCATGCAGGAGATGAACATTTGGTTAGATCTGATATCCAGCCAGGATATGATCCTGAAAAGCAAGAAGATCTCCACCGGAATAAGCCATCTGGACAAGTTTATAGCCATCCTTGCTGGCAATTCGCTTAGAGATTTTCCCCGAGTATATCGTGCCGCTCTTGCAGCTACGTACAAAATAGCCAACTCAGGACTGCCTGCCGCGCTTTACATAAGAAGGGAAAGCTCCCGGCTCTCTGAAATAGAGCAGATGCTCGGCATTCACACTCATTGAATTAGGGATGAATCATTGTATTGCGGCACTCAATTCAACCTATATAGATTCAATAGAGATAAGCGTAGTATTCATATTATATAGGAAAAATATATAAGTCGTTTGTACTATCCTAAACGCAATGGATAAGGAGACAAAGATAAACATAGTTAGATATATAGTAGTAATAATAATATTTTCTATGCTCATACTATATCATCTTTATATGCAAGGAATATCCCATCGTCTATAAAATTAAAAATAAATATGGAAACGAGAAAAGTGCAGAAGACGGGAAAGTCAACGTTGATTGTTTCCCTTCCCAAAAAATGGGCAAACGAAAACGCAATCGTCAGCGGTTCTTTATTATTTATTTCGCAAAACCAAAATGGTGACCTATTACTATCCAGTGATAGATCTGAGCCGGACCAGATAGTCAAGCTTGACATCGGAAACAAATACGGAGCGCCGTTGATTCGAGATGTGATAGCCTGCTATCTTGCAGGTTACAAGACGGTCGAGATATCGTCTCATCAACTGACAGCAATGCAAAAAAGAGATCTGCACTCGATCGTAAACAAACTCATCGGACCGGAGATCCTGGAAGAGACTATCAATAAAGTGGTTATACATGACCTTCTCAGCGCGGAAGAACTACCGGCTGATCGCGCCCTGAAAAGAATGAAGAATATTACCCGGTCCATGATCCAGGACGCTCTATCCTCCCTTCTAAAAAGGAATAAAGATCTAGCAATGGACGTCATTCAAAGAGATAATGACGTGGATCGTCTTAATCTGCTTATAGCCCGTCAATTCATAGATATCCTTAGATCAGGATCCCTAAAGCAGGAGACACTCTGCCCCATCAGCGCCTTTAATTACATGCAAGCGGCCACAAACCTGGAGCGTATGGCAGATCATGCCTCAAAGATCGCCGAGATATCCTCCCAGAATGATAACGAGCTTCCTAGAGAGATGACCGATGAGATCGCCAGGCTGAGCTCTACCTTCACCACCTTAATTGATGATTCCATATCCGTGCTTCTCAAACCGGACACAGAGAAGGCCAACCAGCTTATTGATAAAACTAAGGAGATAAAGAAGCAATCAATGATTATGACCAGCTCTTTCTGGGAGAGAGACGATGACGAGATGCCGATCAGACTGGTGCTGGCCGGCAGCATGGAACGCATGCTTGACCTCATAATAAATATCGCAGAGCTGTCGATAAACTTGCATAATGCAGTTTTAGAGAACTGAAATATAGCAAAATAGGGCTTGTGTTTTGATCTAGCAGTTATTGAGGATGCTGGCAGGGCCCGAGAGGTAAAAAGCCAGGTATCCTGACGTAGAGCTTTAGCTCGGGTGCAATCTGCCAGCCGAGAATGCACCCCCTGCGCCGCCTTTGTTATCCTCCATGCAGGAGCTTACCTAGGTTCGCACAGACGGTGAAATATGGGGTGCTCTTGGGGCCCTGTAACGCCCCACTACATCTAACGAACGGATACTCAATAATCTTTTTGCAAATACATTAGATGAAGACAATAGTGGTATGGGTCGCACATTAATTTTGAGATGTAAAGGATGGATTTTTGATAGATAGGCCGCGATAATACTAATTTGACACCTAGATAAATCTATTAATATTATGCTTGCACCATTGATATTAAAAAATTCGAGGTTGTTGATTTCGTTTATATGAAAAAGAAGCCGGATTCAGGTGGGCTTTGCATAGTGTATCTCAAAGCTGTCCGAAAGCTTCGACAAATGAAATCCCTGAAATCCTCGATTAAGTAGATTGATTTGACCAGGAATATCTTTGCTATCCATCCTAACCACATCAGGACCAATTAAGCATGGGTTTAAGAGATTCTTATGCATGATATATCTCAAACGCCATTCAAACTTGATCTTCAAGGCTTTTATGATCAGGCCCTGCGAGAGGATATTCTGAAGGCTGGGCCGGTTCTTGGGCGATACCATGCAACAGACATGATTATACCCTAAATTTGCTATCATTTTTAGGTGAGCATTCTGCATCTTGCTCTGCAGCGAGTTGCCTCGAAAATCGGGATGAACGGCGATTGTTGCCAGATGGACAACATTTGCCAGATCGTCTTTGGGAAGGTTTATGTCGAGGCCAAAATTGTCTTTGCCCTCTCCTGGAAAAGAGAGTATATTGTAGGCGATTAGTCCATCTTGGCAAAAGACGCCTACTGCCGATTTTTCCATCTGCAGATGTTCTTGGAAGTAATCGGCAGAATGCGATCTGAATATCTCCTTATCGGCAAGATGATGAATCACAATTTCCTGTAAATCCATCATCTCATCGAGATTGCTTTCATCCACAAATCTCATTTCGTAGCTTAAATCTGCTTGCAGAGGGGAGCCCTTATTCCGTTTGATATTCCCGTATTCAATCATGAAACACACCTACTATTCGGCATGCATTCTTCAGCACGCCTGGGCAAGCATCTCATTTTGATTGTTCACCAGTATCATCTGAGTCGCGATAACATCCTTGGTATCATCGATGCCGCCGATCAGACCTCTGAGTTCATTCAAGCCCTCTGCCTGCAACACTAGCATGAAATCGTACTCGCCAAAAACTGCGCATATGTACAAAATGCCATCTTTGCACCTTAAAGCATGGTAGACTCTGTGCTCCATTCCCGGCAAGACCTTAAGCATGGTAATTCCTATCGCCAATAACTTCACCTCATTAGACTTAGACTAGACATATCACAGAAGCCTAATTATTCGACCTTGTTGAGAAATCTTTTCAAAATAGAATATATAAACGCAATAGATCTCATACCAGGTTTAAAAAACAATAGAGTAAATACAACATATATTCGGTAACTTAGTGTATCGTAGTAGCGTCCTGTTATCCTGCTCCTGTATACAAGAGCGACCAAAATGCTGATTAATTATGCGCATAAAGGCAGGATGATAATGAGCATAAAAACCCAGGGCAAGAAGGAAGTTCTTTTTCTTTGCACCCATAACTCAGCTCGCTCGCAGATGGCGGAAGGACTCTTGAGAGCTATTTATGGCGGAAGATACGATGTGTACAGCGCTGGCGTAACGGCCACTTACGTCGATCCTCGCTCTGTGTTGGTCATGAAGGAAATCGGTATTGATATCTCTGGTCAATACTCCAAATCAGCCGAAGAATTTCATGATACAATATTTGACCTGGCAGTCACGGTCTGCGACAGAGCAAAACAGGCCTGCCCGATCTTCAGCACGCAACTTGAGCTTCCAGCCAAATCTCCCAAAGCAAGAGAAGTCATTCACAAAAGCTTTGAGGACCCTGCACAAGCCGGTGGCTCGGAGGAAGAGCAGCTCAAGGTCTTCCGGCGGGTCAGAGACGAGATACGAGAATGGATAATTCACACATTCGAATGAGTTAATTGGACATGCACAACACGAGGCTTTTGCTGTGAACCGATCGTCCTACCAGGAAATCTTCTTTCGATAGTGATTTCTTACTACTATGGCCAGCATATTGGTGCCCAGCACTAAGGCAATGAGCACCAGAGCTGTACCCCAGGCCCTGGCCTCCACATCCCATGCCCCCAGGAAGTAGATCAGGTTCAAGAGATGGTAATCCAGGTTATTGACCGGCTGAAATACATTGGGGATAACTCCGTAAATCATCTGCACGGGTGTGGCGGTATATGTCACTGCCGTCCACATGATGGGCGCCGTCTCTCCTGAGGCCTTGGCCACCCCCATGATCACGCCTGTGAGTATGCCGGGCATGGCAGTGGGCAAGACTACCTTGCTTATCGTCTGCCACTTGGTAGCCCCCAAAGCCATGCTTCCCTCCCGCAGAGAGTTAGGAACGCTCTTTAAGGCCTCCTGGCAGGTCAGGATTATGGTGGGGATATTTATGAGCCCCAAAATTATGGAGCCGGATAAGAGAGATACTCCGAAGTACGTCACTAGAAAGGCCAGACCAAAGAGGCCGAAGACCACAGAAGGAACGCCGTTTAGGCAGCTTACCGCAATGGTGATGAGACGGTTAAGCCTCTGGCTCTTGGAGTATTCATGAAGATAGATGGCGGCACCAATGCCCAGGGGAGAAGAGACAATCATGGCACCTAAAACCATCCATAAAGAGCCCAATATGGCTGTGCTGATCCCGCCCGCCTGGCCCAGTCGCCTGTGGGGCGTGGTCAAAAACTCCCAGCTGATAATCCCAATTCCTTTGTAGATTATTATGAAGAGTATCCCGCCTAAGAGCAGAAGCGAGAGCACTGCAGACAATCTGACGGCCAGAAATACCAGGGCCTCTCGACCCCGGGCGCTGTATCCGTATATGATATTAAAAGCGTCCTTCATGCACAGCATGCTGGCAAAAAGTATCAGAAGAGAGAGAATGAATGAATAATCAAAGGATGCGCCCACCCCAAGTGGCCGGCGGATGACAAATCCGGCATGAAGGGTCCCGAAATACATCATTGAGAGGATGGCGGAACAGATGAGAACGTCCAGAGCTAAGAAGGGAGCAGTCTTCAGGGAAACGGCCCGCGAGAACATATAGGAAGCAATAATCAGCAGAAGGCTTACGAAAAGGCCGATCTGCCAAAGGGGCGTCAGCTTTTCCAGGTCCGGCTGAAGGAAAAGACATGCTAGCGAGGAGACGAATAAAAACGCCGATATGACAAGAGAGGCCGCCGGGGCGGGTTTGATCTTCATTTAGTATCCTCCGAATTTTCGTCTGATGCGAGCACGGGCATAATCTGCAACCAAACTGAGGATGGAGACCACGATAAGAAGAACAAATCCAACCGCAAAGAGAACATGATAATGCATTGAGCCTCTGGCCACCTCGCCCATCTCCCCGGCGATGACCGAGGTGAAGGTTGCTCCCTGATCAAATATATCGTAAGGGGGAGAGGCCAGTCTGGCAACGTTTCCTACTACCAAGAGCACGGCCATAGTCTCCCCGATTATGCTTCCTATGTTAAGGAGAACGGCTGCCGTAATTCCGGATGATGCCGCCGGTATGGTCACATTTCGAAGCGTCTGCCAGCGATTGGCCCCCAGCGCAAGTGAGCCCTCCTTGAATTCGCTGGGCACAGCTCGCAGAGCATCCTCACAAATGGTGGTGAGGTAAGGAATGAACATTACTCCCAGAAGGATCGATCCGGCCAGGATCGACCTGCCGGTGAGCATATCAAAGCTGTCCTGCAGGTAAGTTACGAGAATTATCACTCCTAAAAAGCCGTAGACAATGGAAGGGACACCGGCCAATAGCTCAATGGCCGGCTTCAATACGGCCTTGCTCTTAGGCCCGGCCAGCTCCGCCAGGTAAATGGCCAGAGGAAAACCGATGATGATATTGATAAAAAGGGCCAGGAGAGTTATGACCATTGATGCCGCAATAAGAGGCAGAAATCCGTAAATATCTCCTGCTGGATGCCATTTCGATCCGGACAACAGGGAGAATATGCCAAGTTGTGAAAAAGCAGGGAGGCTTTCATTAATGAGGAAGTAGAAGATGAGAAGGATAATGAGGATGGAGGCGATGGCAGAAATGAATAGCAAAGCCTCTACGAACATCTCCCCGTATTTGCGAGGCATCTTTATCCTGGGCCGATCCATACGCCATGATGGAACGCATTAACGGGTTAAAGCCCTTGCCTATATGATCTATATAGTTGTGGTACAAAATAAAGTTTTTATATAGCTAGCTTTTGCAAATAATCATAAACCAGGACATTCAAGGATCCAGCCGGCTCAAGATCTCTTCTGGCTCATACCGCACGCTGATGACGCGGCTTCGGCCCCGTTCCCCCGTCCCGGTAAAATCAGCATTTATCAGCCGGATAGAATCGAGCTTATTGAGAATCTCATGAAAACGAGTGTATCCCGCATCCGTCTGCTCATGAAAGCGAGCAAATAGTTCGCCCGCGCGCCAGCTTTTTTGCTCCGCTGCCAGACGCAGCACAACCAGTTCATCGTCTTTCAGGGTTTTCAAGGCATAGGTGAGGTGAACCAGGCGGGAACGATCGCAAGAGCCTGCCACATCAACAAGCGAGACGCTTTTGGAGGCACGCTTTTCCGCAGATAGGCCGGACCTCTTGAGAAGGTCAATTCCCACTCGCAGGTCCCCGGACCTCTCTGTGCAGTCCACAACCGCTTCCAGGACATCATCGGCCATCACGCTGGGATAAAAACCCATCTGCACCCGGCGGCTTAAGATGTCGCGTATCTCTGATCGGGCATAGAGAGGAAAGATGATTTCTTCCGGCTGAAAGACGGAGACCACGCGTGGGTCGAGAACATAATTCAAGGCCAATTCACTCATAACACCGATCACACCCATCCGGGCACCGGGACAGGTCTCATGGGCTCGCAAGAGGGAGTACAAGACGTGATCCACCTCTTTTTCGTGGAATAGATAATTTATATCGTCTAAAGCCACCATCAGCACCTTATCCTGGTCGGCTGCTGCCTGAGCTACCTTCTCGAAGATGCGTTTGAAGGATATGCCGCTGGAGGGTGGAGCATGATCGAAGACCTTTTTGTAGATCTGATAAAAAACGGAATATTTGGTGGAGTCCATCTGGCAGTTGACATGCACGGGAATGACCTTTGTCGAATGGGCCTCAATTTCCTCGAAGAGCTTGAAAAGAGCCGTGGTCTTGCCCGTGCCGGGTGGGCCGAGGCAGAGGGCATTGACGGGACGGGCACCTTGCATTGCCGGACGTATGCAGAATTTGAGGCTGTTCATCTGATCTTCCCGGTGCAGGAAGTGCTCGGGCAGGTGATCTAACTCCAACAGATCCCTGTCCTTGAAAAGCGTCTCCTCCCAGAGGAGCATATCCGGTTTTTCTGGGTTCACTCATTGAGTATATTTTGTATTTCCTTCTTCAATATGGCGCTCACCATGCCGCCATCGGCTTTACCCCTCAATTCTTTCATCACCAGGCCCATAAGTGGTGCTGCGGCCCTCTCTCCCTTGGAGCGCACCAGATCGGCCTTACTCGCCACAATTATCCGCACGGCGTTCTCCACTTCCGCCTCACCCACGCCCGCCAGGCCGGCCGCAGCCGCCGCTTCATCAGCCGTCATTTCCGGATGCTCGGCCAGGGCGCGCAGCAGATCCGTCAGGCCCTCTTTGGCCACGCGTCCCTGGGCCATGATGGCAAAGCTCTCCACATAATGCCGGTCGATCAGATTGGAGACGGGCACAGCCGCACGGGCCAGTTCGATGGGAATTGTCTCCAGGGTCCGGACCACAATGGAAGGAGAAACCGGATAATTTTGCACAATCTCTTCAAAGAGCGGATAGCTGGGGGAAGCGGCCATAACTTTGGCCTGTTCGGCATTCAAGCCATGTTCGCGCTCGAAACGTTGGGCGCGCTCTCTAGAGAGCTCAGGCAGTTGCAGCTGACGAAGCATCTCATCCGTGATCACCACAGCCGGCACATCCGTCTCCGGGTACATGCGGGCGGAACCGGGCAGAGGCCGCATGTACTCCGAGCAGCCGTTGGGCAGAGCCCGGCGCGTCTCCTCCGGCACGAAGGCCAGCGCCTCACGGGCTCGAACCAGCACAGCTTGTAGCGCCTTTTCCGCTCTGTCCCGCGGCCCGGTGACCATGATCACGGCATCGCTCTCGCCTGTCGCCAGAAGGCCGCGCACGGACTCGACCTCAGCGGGTGTTATGCCATACGCGGGAAGCTCATCGCTATGAAATATGCCGCCTACGCCTGCCCGTTTGGCTCGGTCCGACATCTCGGAGCCCAGCCGACGGTCAGGCTGAATCTCCCGGCCCACCAGCCCGGCAAAGCCCGCCAGCCGGCAGGCCAGGACCACTCCGCCGTTCTTGATGGAGCGGGCCAGCACCTTGGAGCCGGTATTCGCGAAGATATCTGAGACATCCCAAACCGTGGCATCAACCGAAGAGCTGCGACAGACCAACTCCTCTTTTATCTCCAGTAGCCGCACCTGGCGTAGTGCCTCAAACTCCACCACCTTATCGACCAGGTTGAGAGCCTGAACACCTTTAACTTCCACTCGCGCTCCGCCTTTGATGGAGACATTGACATCCTGGCGAATGGTGCCTAGACCCCTTTTCACGCGACCGGTAGAGCGCAGGATCATTCCCAGATAAGAGGCAACCTCACGGGCGTGCGCCGGAGAGACGATATCCGGAGCCGTGCCGATCTCCACCAGCGGTATTCCCAACCGATCTAATGAGTAGACTACGCTGTCTCCCCGGTCCTCGATGATGCGCGCCGCCTCCTCCTCCAGGCTGAGGATGCTTATGCCCACAGTTCCGCAGGAGGTCTCGATGCTGCCGTCCGAGCCGACGTAGCCGGTGCGCTGGAAACCGGAGGTATTGGAGCCGTCTATCACCATTTTACGCATGGTCTCCAGCTCATCTACGATTTTCATGTTGAGCAGCCGGGCAATGACCAGAGATATCTCAAGAGCCTCGGCATTAATCTCCCGGGGCGGCTCCTCATCCGCTTCTACCAGACAGGTGCTGTCATAGGACTTGTAATGGAACCTTCGCGTAACCAATACCTCTTCTAGAGCGGCGCGATCGATCTCGCCAAGCTCGCTTCGGGAAGGTCGAAGATACCGGAAGAACTCGAAATTGGACTCCTCTACCTCCCGGTGTTTGGTGGGGCAGCCGCAGAAGAGCTTACAAGCCGTGTCAAGCTGCTGGTGAATCTCAATGCCGCATATCAGGCCTAGAGCATGGTAATCTAATGCCATCGATCTACCTTTCTGAGACCAGGGGGGGTTTAACTCTTTTGACTGCCTCTCTGATATCCTCGGACTTGACCGTCTTTCTCTTGGCATGATTGGCCCAGCCGACCGCTTCCCGGGCCACCTCCAAGCCATATCCTTCTAAAACCTCTGCCAGCGCGTCCCTCGCGCCTTCGCTCACTCTCTTAGCTCCCGCCTCGCGGATGAGTCTGCTCACCGGGGCAACAGGAAGTATCGGCATTTGTCATACACCTCATAAATCCGGATTTTGCAGCCAGAAAAGACAAAATTTAAATCTTCGAGAGCTACAAGCCAGAATAAGCAGTCTATTCACCTGCAATTCCATATATAATTTTTGTTGGGCAAAGGTTTTCATTATTAGGGTTTATTTGAAAAATAAAGCCAGAAGAGGGGAAAAATTCAAAAAGCGGATGGGAAATGTTATTTAGGTTGCCGCGAATAACATTAGCAAGAGAGGAGCAAACGATGAGCGAGCTGGTATGTAAGGCTATTATCTACAAAGATTTAGAAGATGTTTATGGCCCATGTGGGTGCGGCATGAACCTGGCCACTCTGCCCGTACTTCTTCCCCGGGACTGGGTCGTAGTGGAGCGCCCCCCTCTGGCGGAGTATGACGAATTTTGCAAGGGCTTTGATTTCAGGCGAACCTCGGGATTTACCTGCAACCAGGTCTTTGAGCATGAGATGGAAGGCACAGAGTACATGGCCAACTTCTCTTGCTGTTCAGAGTGTGCAGAGAAGGCAGTAGAGAACGGTTATGCGACCTATGCCACGAAATCTTACCCGCGAGCACTGCGCTAAAAACCAAGAGGTATCCCTTTGAAGTACATAGTATATTCCACACAGTCCTGCCCCAAATGCGAACAGCTCAAAGCGGCGCTGAGAAAGGCCGGCATCTCTTTTGAGAATCAGGATATGAGCACCCCCGAAGCCCTCACGGAGCTACGCATAAACGGGGTATTCGCCCTTTCTGCGCCCGTGCTTGAGGTGGATGATAAGTTCTACACGGTAGAGGAGCTTTTCTCCGGCGAGAAGCTTGTGGATCTGGCCGAGATCCTCAAGAGCTAAAACTCCCGGCCCCGCACGCGACTTATATCGAAGACTGCGGTGCTGGCTACATGCATTACTGCGAAGGTGCCTGCTTGAATGGGATCAGTTACTACCAGATCCGCCTGCAGAGGAACCGAGCCGGCCATCTTCAGGGCAATAACCGGTATCCCTTCCGCCTGTAGCCTTTTCACCTCTTTCGTGATGCGTCCGCCCATGAGGGCTCCGGCCAATACCAGGATAGAGGCGCGCGGCAGTCGGCGGACAGCGCTCACGGCATCGGCAATCGCATCTTCTCCCACCAGGGGGATGGTATCCACACTGATGCGCTCGCCTCGTAGATTATGCCGGTCTGCCTCGCTCACAGCACCTACTGCGACCTGAGCCACCTGGGCGCCGCCGCCTATTATGATCACCCGGGAGCCGTATATCTTCTCGAAAGGCTCGTGGATGGAGACATCGAAGATGGAATCAAAGGATGTCAATTCTTCTACAACCCCCAAAACATCATCTTCCGGGCAGTCTATCTCCATGTAAACCGAGGCTTTTTCCCGATTCATGCCTCTTTCCACAACAAACTGTTGGGTGTAGACGATGTTGCCGCCCCTTTTGGCTACCGCGCCGGCGATGTCGCGCAGCATTCCCGGGCGATCCAAACATATCACATTAATCGCTGTGCTCATAATCGTGCCTCATTATCACCAAATGGTGCTGGGAAACTTTAATATGACTAGTGGTTTACTTTATGCCGATGGATTTTTGTCCCCAATGTAAGAGCATGATGATGCCCAAGGACGGCATGATGGTCTGCAGAAAGTGCGGCCACATGATACCGAAGACCGCAGGCGAATCCATGGTCAGCAAGACCAAACAGCTGGATCGCGTAGTGCCGGTCTTAGAGCAGGAGTCGTCGGGCCTGCCTACGACCAATTCCAGGTGTCCGGAGTGCGGCAACAATATCGCATACTGGTGGCTTCGCCAACTTCGTTCTGCTGATGAGAGCGAGGTTCGCTTCTTCCGCTGCACCAAATGCAGCAGAACCTGGCGAGAGTATGACTAAGCATCAACTATATTAAATATTAAACGGTTCTGATGGAGGAGGCTCAAGGAATGTTCAAGGCAGTAATCAACGCAGAAACTCTGCGCGATGCAATCGATTCAGTCTCTTCTCTGGTGGATGAAGTCAAGTTCTCCATATCGGAAAATGGCCTGGAACTGAAGGCTGTAGACCCTGCGAACGTGGCTATGGTCTCGCTCAAGATCGGCAATGAGGCCTTCGAATACTTCAAAGCCGATACTTGTGAAATCGGCATAGACTTGGTTCGGCTCAGTGATGTATTGAGCATGGCAGATAAGGGCGAAAATGTGCAACTGGAGCTGGAAGAAGAGAGCCACAAGCTGAAGATTGGAGTGGGGTCCCTCTCCTACACCTTAAGCCTGATCGATCCTACTGCCATCAGGAAAGAGCCGCGCATACCCGAACTGGATCTGCCGGCCCACGTAACACTACCGGGTGTGGAGCTACGCCGGGCGGTAAAAGCCGCCGAAAAGGTAAGCGATCATGTAATACTGGGCGTCTCTGATGAGGGCTTTTACATGGAAGCCAAAGGAGACATCGATTCGCTCAAGCTAAAGATTCCCAGCACTGAGCTTTTGGGCATGAAGCCCGGCGAGGCCAGGAGCCTCTTCTCTCTGGACTATCTGGAAGACATGTCCAAATCCATCAGCAAGGCGGGCGAGGTCACACTGGAGATGGGCATAGATTACCCGCTGCGTATTCACCTCAAGCTCGGCCAGCATGTGGAGATCAATTACCTACTAGCTCCCCGAATCGAACAGGAATGAGGATCTCCGATTACCCTTTTACAGAAGAATCTGCTAGCCTGGTGCGAAAGGTCGGCTACTCTCTAGAAAGCCTTCTTAGCAAAACCTCTTTTAAGACGGTGCGGGGCCGGGCCGCAGAAAGGGTAGCAGAGTCTATGAGCGGCACTATTTCCGAAAGTTCAGCCAATACGCAAGCTGAGCTATTGGCTGAGCTTCTCTCTTATCCCCTGGCCAGAGTCATGGTCTCCTGCTTGGGTGATGCCATTTTGCTGCGCCGCTACGCTCTGGCCGAGGCAAAGCTGGCCTATCGAAGGATGCAAAATGAGAAGGAAGGGCTGGCGGCCATCGCAGACGACCTGGGGCTTCATCCCCAGGGACCCGGCCCCTACAAGATTCATTTTTCCGAGTATATTCGGGCGGCGCACAGCATGCACAGCCCTAAATGGAAGCTGACGAACCGCGATCTTCAGCAGGGCTACCTCACAGTTACGGAAGAGGAGCTGAAAAGAATCATGGAAGAAGCTGCCCGGGAGAAGATCTTAAAAGGGCTGCCTTTGCCCGTAGACGAAAAGATTTGCGCCTCCCTCCAGGAATACCTGGGGCCGCTCAAAGAACAGCTCGATATTATAAGAGCCCGCGACAAGGTGGACCTGGGGCATGTGGAGGAGGGGGCCTTTCCACCCTGCATCAAGAAGATGCTATCCGAGGTTGCCAAAGGCACCAACCTGGCCCACAGTGCGCGCTTTGCTCTGGTCAGCTTCCTCTTGCAGATCAATATGACAGCCGACGAGGTCGTATCTCTCTTCAACACCAGCCCGGACTTTGATGAGGAGAGGACAAGATACCAGGTGGGGCACATCGCAGGGGCCTCCGGCACTCACTACAAGCCTCCGGCCTGTGCCACCATGGCCACCTACGGCAACTGTCCAGGCGAGGACGAGCTATGCAAAAGGATTAGGCATCCCCTCAGCTACTATGAGCGAAGGATGAGGACTTTTAAGCCCCTTCCTCCCGAGAAAGAGCAGAAACAAGGGACTTGAGCCGGGCATCACCAACATTCTCTGGCCTAGCCAGCAGTCTAATCTCATCATGCTCCAGGGGCTGAAAGCCCAGGCCCGCCTGGGCTGCGGCCCGGCGTTCCGCAAAGCCCACCTCTGCTCGCCCGGAAGCGACGGCTGCCGCCACGGCCGAGTGCGTCCTGGCCAATCGCACATAGCGGGGCTGTGTCAGGCCCAAGGCCAAAAGGTGTCGCTCAAATGCGGCCTGCATGGCAAAGTCCCGGTGCCAGCCCACAATGCGCCGGTCAGAAAGGTCCGACAGAACATCAGCATCCCGGAAGACCAGGCCCAGCTCTCTTTTGAACCCCCAGATCAACGCCATGCCTTCCAATGCCGCTTCCCCCGAAACGCAGGCCAGGTCAGCCACGCCGTCCTCCAGGTAGAGCCTGGCTTGGAGCGAGCCGGTATTCAGGAGCACCAGACGGCAGGGCACTCTTTCGGCCAGCTGCTCCAGGAGGATGCAGTTTTCGCCCGCCACCACCAGATCGGCAGCTTCCGCCTCACTAAATAGCTCCACCTCTACCTTCTCGCCCTTCTCCAGATACTCGACGCCTGAAGGGATGTCTATGACCCCCTCCGCCCCGGCCAGAGTGGTGATGGAGCCGCTGCCCTTGTCCACAGGATATACCAGCTCGCCGGATAGGCCCACGGCCAGCATCTGGCGGCGGCCTTCCAAGCGAAGCGGCCCGGCCAGCCGGCCTGTCACCCTTTTTCCCAGATTTTTTTGCCCCAGAGCGGCGCGAATGGCGGGAGCTGCCAGGCAGGAGAAGACGGTCAGAGCACTGGTGGGATAGCCGGGCAGGCCCAGGCAGGGCTTGTCATCGATTGTGCCGAAGATGGTGGGCTTGCCGGGCTTGAGGTTCACTCCGTGAAATATCAGCTCGCCCTCTTCCTCGATCACCTGAAAGATCATGTCCCCAGCGCCGGCGGAGGTGCTGCCGCTCACCAGAATCATGTCGCATTCTGCGGCCATCTTCAGCAGCATCGATGCCATCGATTCCTTATTATCGGGAAGGATGCCGTAGGGGATAGCGAGAGCACCGCTGTCGGCAACAGCCGCTGCGATGGTGTAGGTATTGATATCGTAAATTTGGCCCGCGGCTAAGGGGCGTCCGGGCGGCATCAGCTCATTGCCGGTAGATGCCACGCCTACCAAGAGGCTACGCACCGCCACTTCCGTTCGGCCCAGGGCCGCCAGAACCCCCATCTCGCGCGCCGCCAGCCTGCATCCGGGAAAAAGCACGGCCTCGCCAAAAGAGATATCGCTTCCCGCCGCCTGCACGTTCTCGCCACCGTAGACGGGCCTTCTGATCAGAACCCTATCTCCCTCTGCCTGGCTGTATTCAATCATGACCACCGCGTCTGCGCCGGGGGGCATCATGGAGCCGGTGGAAACCTCCGCAGCCTCGCCCCGCGCTACGCGCAACTGGGGGAGTGCGCCCATGGGAATAGTGCCTGCCAGGCAGAGGCAGACGGGCCGATCCTCTCTGGCCGCCAGAGTGTCCTCAGATTGCACGGCGAAGCCATCCATGGAGGCGCGAGAGAAGCCCGGCACATCCAGAGAGGAGACGACCTTCTCAGCCAGGATGCGGCCACGGGCCTCGGGCAGCGGCACTGCCTCCGTTGCCGTGCGGGGAAGGCGGCTCTGGACGATTGATTGAGCTTCCTCCAGCGAGATGAGGCTACGAAACTCTTTGCGCATGAGGCACATTTTGGGCGTGAGAAGATATAAAAGGCTCTTCGCGTTTTCATCACTGGACCGGGTCACGCGAAGGCGCGAAGCCGCGAAGAACGAGAATTTTCATTCCCGCAACAACACAAAATTACCTAATTGCACTTCGCGCCCTTCGCGGCATCGCGTGAGATCGCTGTCCACGCTAGCCAAAAAAATTTACAGCCTTGCCGCCCTCTGCCTGAGAAGGTGATCGGCCAGTACCAGGGCCACCATGGCCTCGGCCACGGGCACAATTCGGGGAGGGATGGCCGGGTCGTGCCTGCCTTTGATCTCGATCTCTGCCGCCTCGCCCCGAGCTAGATCAACTGTGCTCTGCTGCTTTGCGATGGACGGCGTGGGCTTGACGGAAATGGTGCAGACAATTGGAGCCCCGGTGGAGATGCCGCCCAGGATACCGCCGGCGTTGTTGCTCTCGAAATCAACCTTGCCCTCCTGCCAGAGCAGCGGGTCGTTCATCTCGCTGCCACGCAAAGAGGCGCACTCCCGGCCCGCGCCTATCTCCACCGCCTTCACCGCGCCAATGCTCATGAGCCCCTTGGCCAGGTCGGCGTCCAGCTTGTCAAAGACCGGCTCGCCCAAACCGGCGGGCACGCCCTCTGCGGTTACTACTACTACCCCGCCCAGGCTGTCGCCCTCCCCGCGCACGCTGTCCAGGCGCACCAGCATCCTCTGCGCCGCAGCCGGATCGGGGCAGCGAACGGCATTGGACTCGGCCTGGTCTCTGAGCTCACTTAGATCTGTTGAAGCAATTTCCGCAAAAATTCCGCCCAGCTCCGCCACGTAGGCCACGACCTCGATGCCCTCTGTGGCCAGCAGCTTCTTGGCGACGGCCCCCGCAGCAACGCGCCCCACCGTCTCGCGGGCCGAGGCCCGGCCCCCGCCCCGGTGATCGCGCAGGCCGTATTTCATCTGGTAGGTATAGTCGGCGTGCCCCGGCCGGGGTTTGTCGCGCAGGAGATCGTAGGTGGAGGAGTTGGCGTCCTTGTTCCTGACCAGCAGGGAGATGGGCGTGCCCGTGGTCCGGTCCTCGAAGATGCCGGACAGTATTTCAACCTGGTCCGCTTCCTGCCGAGCCGTAGAGGCGCGGCTCTGGCCGGGACGCCTGCGGTCCAGCTCTTTCTGAATATCTTCCGCGGCCAGGGCCATGCCCGCCGGGCAGCCGTCCACGACCACGCCCACCGCAGAGCCATGCGACTCGCCCCAGGTGGTGATGCGAAATATGGTGCCAAAGGTGTTTCCTGACATTTGTTGAAACCTCTCCGAATCAATACTCAATCGCTAGGATGATCGATACCCCTGACCCATTTGTCTAAGAGTTCTACAATGCAGAAAGACATGAAGGTTTTAATGGAGGGAACATGGCCTGTGAACTCCTCGAAACCTATGACGGAAACGTCCACCCCATCTGGCTTATGCATCTGCACAAACCTCTTGAAATCAGAAATTTGCACTTCATCACCTTCAATTCTTGCAATGAGCTGAGGAAGACCGTCCCCCAATCTGATGCAGGAAAAGAAATTCTCGCAGCCCAGCTCCGTCGCTCTTAAAAGAAGGGAAAATCTATAATCCATATCCTCAATTCTCTCACCGTTTATGACGGCTTGAAGCTTCATTCATAATTGAAACCGATGTATACGTTAATAAGCTATTCTCTGACTCTTCGGAGGCAGTACCGTTTTATGATCTCAGAGCCTTCGCAATCAGCGGTGCCACCGAGACCGTGCTCACGCCCTTGTCCAGGGTGTCTGTGGCCAGCACTGCCTCCACTCCTGAGCGATAGAGCTTGAGAATCGCCGAGCCTGTCAGGACGGGATGTACTGCCGCCAGAAAGACGCGCCGTGCCCCCTGTTGGCGCAAAAGTGCAATGGCCGTGGCCATGGTGCCACCCGTGGCGATCATGTCGTCGAAGATGACCACGTCCCTGCCTTTAACGGCCACCTCTTGGGGGGCCATAGAGACCTCCGTTCCGGAGAGGCGGGTCTTTTGCAAATAGTCTGAGTCACAGCCCAGACAGGCCGCGGCGGTCTTGGCCATGGCCATAGCTCCCTTGTCGGGAGAGATGACTACGGTGTCCTTGAGCCCCATGCTGGCGATCCTCTCGGCCAGCAGGCCAGTGGCATCCAGATTCTCAATCGGGCACTGGAAATGGGCCATAATGGATGAGGCATGGATGTTGACCAGATGGACACGACCGTTCTGCAAAAAGGGATTCAAGGCTGTAGCCAGCGCCCGGGCGGTCATGGGCTCGCCTGGCTTGAAGATCTTGTCCTGGCGGGCATAGCCGAAATAAGGTATGACCAAAGAGACACGCCGGTCCCGGCAAATGTCCAGCAGTTGCAGGAGATAGACCAGGTCCTGATCGGTGGGTGTAGACTGAATTATTACTATCTCATCATCAAGCTGGGTCACAATTTGCGTATACGACTCGCCATCGGGAAATGTCTTGTAATCGCAAAGAGCGAGTGTTTCATTTAAGATTGTAGCCACCCGGCCAGCGAGAAGCTGGGAGGCAGGCCCTCCAATTATCATCAAAAACCACCTTTAGCTTCCTACTACCTTCATTCTGACTTTGATGGTGGGCGTGACAATGGCCCCAATGGCCCGCACGTCTCTGCCAATTTCGACATCCTTCAATAGCTCGAAGAAATTTCCGGCCAGCATCAAAGAACGTATGGGCTTAGCCTCTTCACCCGGCGCAATAAGGAAGGCATTTTTTGCCTCCACCGAGAAGTCGCCGGAGATGGGATTAGCAGTGTGGGCACCGATGAGACCGTTTACCAGATAGCCTTTTGTCTCAGCCAGAAGATCCCGAGCATCAGGGGATCCTACAATGAGATTTCGGCATCCCACAGAGGGAACACCCGTGTAACCGGAGCGCACAGCATTGCCCGTGGATGTCACGCCCTCCTTTCCAGCCGTGTAGCTGTCGTAGAGATAGCCCCTTAAAATGCCATCATCAATGAGGACCGTCCTTTGAGAAGGCACACCCTCGCCATCAAAGGCCGAGGAGTCCATGCCGCCGGGAAGGAGGCCGTCATCGGTGATCACGAGGGCTTCGGCAGAGATCTTCTCGCCCACCCTTCCTGCAAGAGTGGATCTGCCCTTTTGCACATTGTCGGCAGCAAGGGCGGGAAGCAGGGTATAATCGAGCAGCTCGGCTACAGCCAGGGGCTTTAAGAGCACATCAAAGGTCCCGCTCTTTGCCCGGCAGCCGTCCAGAGAGGAGAAAGCCATCTTTGCTGCGGCGCGACCCACGTCCTCCAGCGAGGGCTGATAGCCTCGGGAGCTATAAAACTCGCTGCCTGTGGCCACATCCGCCGCCTTGGCAATTGTTTCCAAAGAGGCATGCATGAGGGTGGAGGTCTCCTGAAGTTCCATTCCCAGCGAGTTTATCACAAAACCGCTGCCGCAAATACAGGCCACACTGCCAGCTACCGGCTCCGCTTCCTTGACGGTCCTGCAGCCGGAAAGCATGCTCTCTGCGATGTCAAGGCATTCCTCGGGGCCGATTTGCTGCAAACGCAAATCGAAGATGCCCTCCGGACGCACCACCTTTTTAGGTCGGGGAAGAGAGCGCCAGGATTCGTCAGCACCTCTGGCCCGGGCGGATACAACGGCGCTTTTGGCCACGAACTGCAAAAGCGACATGTCGCTGGTACTGGAAAACCCCACGCCGCCAGCGATCACTGCCCTAAGCCCCAGGCCGCGATGAAAGCTCTCGCTGGCCAGCTCCACGACATCCCTACGTAGATCAATATCGACAGAGCGACCAGACATGCCGTAGACTTCCGCCTGCTCCGCTCCCTCTTGCAAGGCTTGAGAGAGGAGCTTATGCCCATAATTCAAGAGAGCGTCGATACTATCCGATGTATCTGAGATCTTCATCCCCGCCGCTCGCCTCGTAAGGAGCCTGGGCCCGCTCCATCTCCTGTAGCTTGCCTATGATCTTCTCCATCTCCTTGGCCCGCTCTTCCAAAGCCTGCATGTCCACAACAATACCCAGAATGCCAGAGAGAATGCGCAGAACCTCGGAAGCGGCTTTGGGATCTACCAGATAACCGGAGGTCACTCCCATGAGACAGACGGCATCGATACCCCGCAGGGCTCCCATGCCGAGCAGCAGCCCCGAGACGCCGATTATGCCTCCGCCTGGCTCGTTCTCATGAAAGACGACATCTTTTTGTTTCATCTCCTCCACAAGCTCGATACTTGTAGCCGCCCCCATGACGTTTGGCTTATCCACGAACTGGCCGGTGCCGTAGCCCCCCAGAGCATAGATCCTCTTTACATGGAAGCTCTGGGCGATGTCCAGGAAGATGCTGCAAAGCTCGTAATGCCCCTCGTTGGTGGCACTCTGATAGTCGCCTATGAGGATGAGCAGATCCGGCTCATCGTTCTTGCCATGATAGGCATAGATCTCATTTCGGACCTGCTTGATGGTGCCGTCCTCTTTTACCATCACCTGGGGTGGAAAATGGGGCGAGTAGATCTCCATGATCTTCTCTGCCTTGAGCTCTTCCACCATGTGATCGGCTACTAGCTTTCCCACGTGACCCACGCCCGGCAGACCCTCAACAAGAATTGGGTCCTTAAGGGTTACTTCTTTGATACGGGAAACCAGAGTATCCTTCATTTTGCCTCCTGGCCGAGAGCTCTCCGGTACTTGCCGTAAGGATCATCAGGAGAGAATCTGGCGGGCTTAGTAATAGTAGTATGGCCCCCACAGGCGGAGCAGATATCCATAAGGGTGTAGCGGCTGCATGCCGTACACCTCAGGATTTTGGATCTCATGCCTCTCTAAGGAAAGTGCCTTCTCCGCCGTGCTGTTCTATGTATTTCACCACAGCCTGAGCAGACTTCTTGAGAACAGACTCAGCATGCTTGTAGTCCGGCGCGGTTACATGAATGCGATAGCGCGGCGCTCCAATATATGTGATGAAGAGCGTAGCATCTTTGTCTTTTATGCGCTTGGCCTGCTTGAGGGCCTTCCTGATGACATCCACGCCGTCAGGAGCAGGGGAGGTGATATCCACATAGCCGCTGATATCAACGGAGGGTATCTTGACGTTATCCTTGGAGAGGCTCTCCAGCATCTTCAGGTCTTCTTCCGTCAGGCGCTCATCGGCCAGTGCTTCCACACCGCTGATCGCCGCCTCCTCCATGGCCAGATAGAGGCTGTCGTACGCTGCCACCAGAATATCAGCGACACGCTTGACGTCCTCGGGCCGGTCCTTGTAAGCCATCTCCAGCCATTTCCAGGCTTTTTGGTCCGCCTTCCACTCCTGAATCTTCTCCCGACGTTGATGCTCATTTACGTCTTTCAGGGAGAGATCGATGTGGTGCCGGGACGTGTCTACATTCAATACCTTGCAGACGATCTTCTGCCCCTCTCGCACGTGGTCGCGAATGTACTTGATCCATCCGCTGGCCACCTCCGAGATGTGAATCAGGCCCTGCTTACCGGAATACTCGTCCATGGAGACGAAAGCTCCGAAGTCCACTACCTGAGTCACGGTGCAGACGACTAGAGATCCGAGCTCTGGCCAGCCCTCACGTTGCATTATCAATCACTCTAAGACTTCTACAACGGTAGTCTTGATCTCAGCCTTGCCGCCCGTGGGCTCTGCAAGCGTGCGCCCGCAGACCAGGCATTTGACAACCGTAGAGGCATGAGCGAATATAACCTGCTCGTTCTCGCAGTCGTTGCACTTTACCTTGACGAACTTAGATGGCAAATTTATCCCTCCACCAGATCGAACTTGCCGGCCCTAAAGCCTGCTCGGTTATGAGCTTTCTTGCAAGTGTTGCAGCGGTAGCGCAGGTTCAGCCTCTTGACGGGCTTGTCGCCGCCCGGAACTTTAGAGAACTTGCCCTGATTTCCTATTCCATTGGCTCGCGCCTTCTGCCTCACGATATGAGTCATCGAGGAAGCACGGCCTTTTCTCACCCTCTCCACCGTTTGGGGGGTATGCTTTTTGCAGAACGGACAGTAAGCGTTAAGCTTTTTTGGCATCTTCACAACGCATCATCTCTCAATCTTCACTTCAGAAGCTAATTTTTTGTTGCGCAGATTTCTGGCGTGAACGGCCGGGAGCACAGCCACATCATCCTTCCCGAGAAGGTAATTTCTCCCGTCAACTCCCACGAACAGAGGAACACTATCCAGCAACCGCACAATTTCGTATTCCCGAGATATATCTTTCTTGCCCGTTAAAGGCCTTTCGGTGTGAGCCACGTGGGCCAAGATAGCTTCGCGTCCAGAGGCAATGGCAGAGAGCATCTGCCGGTAGATCTCCTCTTCCTCCTCGGTCATGCCCGGGAGTACCTCTTCCCGAGAAGCGGATCGGGCACTACGTAGCGCCCGGCGGACGATCTTTTTCACCCTCTGGTCTATGAGCTTATTGACGCTGTTCTTTTCACTCTTGAGGGTGTCTTGTAGGATCTGAGCCTCTACGCAAAAGGGGTCCCCTACCTGTGAGAGCTCCTGCCCCAGGCCGGCCAGATAGATGCCCACCTGCTGGTAAAAGTCCTTATCCAGATGCTGAAGCTCCGCGGATTTGCGCTCCTCTCTAAGCGCATTGGCCAGATCCAATTGTTCCACCTTCATGCCCCTCTGCGGGCCTGTTATCTGAGAATCAAATAATATATAGATTAATGCTTTGTGCAGGCTTCCGCCACACCCCGTGCCATGAGAAAGACCGCGACGCAGGCGGGCAGCTTTGTGGGACCCTCTTCCAGATTATAGCTAACGCCTCTCATCTGTGTTTTGAAGGGCTTTAAGATATGCAGAGGCACGGCCTCCTCTCCGAAGACCACCGCATCTTGCAGAGGATCGAAGTCCTCCAGGTCGCACAGCGTGAGGGAGGTCACGCGTAGCCCCGAGCCGCCGTGCAGGCTGCCGGGACAACGAATCAGCCGGCGCACATCGGCAGTCACCGGCTCGTCGGTCTCGCCACGCTCCTCATCTAAATTGAAGCCCACCTTCACGCCCTCGCTGTCCAAGAACTCCACGAGAAGAAGCTTCCAGATAGCGGCGCTGCCCCTAAAGAGGTCCAGATTTCCCCTGCCTATCTCTTCCAAGACATTTTCCCCTTGCAGGCTTTTGTAAAAGCTGGCGGCTTTTTTGGGTCCAATGCCCTTTCGTTTCGATAGAACCACGATCGCCTCCGCTTCGCTCAAGCCGCGCAGATCTTCGACAAAGGAGATGATGGATCGATTGATCCTGCCCCCCCAGCCCGGCGCGCCTGCGGGAGGCGCACGCAGCCGAAAAGCCCTATCTTTTCCCCAATCGCCTTCCATGGGTGCCATGTGTATGAACCGATCCATGGCCAGACCCCGGCCAGCCAGATAGTCCACGATCTCCCGGCGCTCGTCGCTGCCGAAACTAAAAACACGTGGGTCTCGAACGTGGATGTGATAGCCCCTGCCTCCGGAAAAGACCACACTCATTTTGCTCTCGCTAAGGCCGAAGTCGGATAAAAGAAAGGTCAAAAGCTTTTGTGTCTCCTTTTTTACCTGTTCCAGCATCTCGCTATAGCTCTTGGGCGCATTTCTCAGGTGATCGGCATCCAGATCGAAGATGAGGTCGGCGCCTTGCCAGAATTTCTCTTTCATAGTGGGCGCGCCGGGCCGCTGGTAGTAAGCGGCAGAGTGATAGACGTGGCGCGGCACCATGGAGCGCACATAATCGACCAGTTCTCCTCGTGAGAAGAAGGACTTGTGCCGGCGCATGCCTGAATCGTCGAAGAAGAGAAAGCCCCACTCGCGAGAAGCGAGGCTGGGCGGGGCATCAAGGGAGGATTCAATGTAATAGCCCCGGAACTTGGAGACCAGGAAATTATGGGTTAGAGCGTTCAGCATCCCACCTTCCGTAGATCTCTGGCCGGCGATCAGCAAAACAGGAGACCTCGCGACGGAATAGATCCTGATCGGCCAGGTCGATATCAGCCCATAGCAGAGCTTGCTCTGAGCCGGCCTCGGCCAACACCCGGCCGCGGGCATCGATGATCAATGAGCCCCCGCCGTTTGCCCAGTTGCAGGCCAGATGAGGCATCTGATTTTCGATGGCCCGGGCCATGGCCAGCACGCGCCACTGCTCGCGCCGCGACGCGGGAAACTGGGCCACGGTAACCAGAAAATCTGCGCCCTGCAGGGCAAGGGTGCGCGCCACCTCAGGAAAGCGCAGGTCGTAGCAGATCTCTAACCCCACCAGGCCCCACTTCGTGGCTACGGGCGAGATGAAGTCACCGCCGTCAAAGTGCTCCTCCTCCTCAGCGAAGGGGTGGATCTTGGGGCGAAGCTCTAGGCCGTCGCCGCCAAGACAAAAGCCCAGGTTCTGTCGGCCGCTGCGAATGGAGCCGATGATCAAGCATTTGTGCTCGCGAGCCAGCGTCCGGAAGGGATCAAGTGAGGGATAGGGCGGCTGGTCTTGCGCAGAGGAAGATGACTGCAAAGAAGGCTCGTAGCAAAAGCCGGTCAGGAAGAGCTCAGGAAAGACCAGGATCTCAGCTCCTTCGGCTAAGGCCGCGCCTGCCATCTGCAATGCGCGAGAGAGATTTTTATCGGGATGACAGGGCTCTACGGAAAGCTGGAGGCAAGCGGCTCGCATATCAAAAATAAGGCAAGTTCGTATATATTAAGATAGACATATCACGCCCAATATAGCGAGGTTGAAATGGCCAAGAGCTACAAGCTCCGCATTTACGAGATCCTGGAGTCGACCAATGCAAAAGACAAAACGGCTGAGGCTGTAAATCTCTTTATGCTGGTACTGGTGGTCCTCAATGTCACTGCGGTGGTCCTGGAAACAGTGGAGAGCATTTATGCGGCCCATAAAGTTCTGTTCCATTACTTCGCGGACATATCTGTCGTAGTATTCACCATTGAATACATTTTGCGCATCTGGTCATGTGATGTGGACCCGAAATACAGCCGTCCCTTCCTGGGAAGGCTTCGCTTCGCCCTGACTCCTTTGGCGCTGATCGATCTTCTGGTGATATTGCCGACCTACGCTGTACTGGCCTTTCCCACAGATCATAAGCTACTGCGAAGCCTTCGCGTACTCTGGACCTTCCGGCTGCTCAAGATGAGCCGCTACTCCGAATCCTTGCAGACCATAATGGACGTGGTACGCGCCCAACAGCGCGAGCTGGCCATGAGTTTCTCTGCCATCATTTTCTTCATGGTGCTATCCTCGACGGTGATTTATTTCCTGGAGCATGAGGCTCAGCCCCAGCGTTTTCCTGACATACCCGCCACCATGTGGTGGGCGGTGCTGACCATGACGACAGTCGGCGAGAATTTTTATCCAATAACCACTCTGGGAAAGCTGGCCGGCGGTCTGATTATAATTTTGGGCGTGGCCACCTTTGCCCTGCCTACGTCGATTCTCACCTCTGGCTTTGTGGATGAGCTGGAGAGACGACGGGAGGAGAAGGAAGCCGAAGCGAAAGAGAGCCTTGAAAATGGCCCTTAAATGACGCTGGAAAGAATTTAAATGCAAAACCGCTCTCCATAAAAGCCGACAATGAAGCAGGACCTCAAGACACGCATCTACGGCATACTGGAGCCGGGAGATGAGGACAGCAAGTACTTCGACCCCTTCATCATGGGCCTGATTGTATTAAACGTAGCCGCGGTGGTCCTGGAGACGGTGCAGTCGATCTACTCTGCCTACGCCCCACTCTTTCGTGCTTTCGATGTTTTTTCCGTGGCCGTCTTCACCGTTGAATACATCCTTCGCGTTTGGAGCTGCACCGTAAATCCCAGATTCAAAGATCCGGTGCGGGGCAGGCTGCAATTCCTGGTGACGCCCCTGGCCTTAGTCGATATCATAGCCGTGTTGCCTTTCTATCTGCCCATCTTCTTCCTGGATTTGAGGTTCATGCGAGCCATGCGCCTCTTCCGGCTCTTCCGGGTGCTGAAGCTGGCCCGCTACTCCGAGGCGCTACAGACCTTCGTGGATGTGTTGCGGCTGAAGAAGGAAGAGATTTTGCTCATGTTCTTTGCCATCATGATACTGCTCGTCGTCTCCTCCAGCCTCATGTACGAGGCGGAGAACGCTGCTCAGCCCGAGGCCTTCTCCAGCATTCCGGTGGCCATGTGGTGGGGCATTGTGACCCTGGCCACGGTGGGCTACGGAGATGTATATCCCGTGACACTCTGGGGCAAGTTGATCGGCTCGATAGTAGTAATATTAGGCATAGGGCTCTTCGCCCTGCCTACAGGCGTTCTGGCCTCCGGTTTTGCCGAGGTGCTGGCTAAGAGAAAGGAGGATCGGAAGATGCAAAAATTTAGATGCCCGCACTGCGGACGGTATATCGGCGACCTGGCAGGCTCAGCCGGGCCATGCGATGATGGCCCCGAGGAAAAATAGAATAGATCACAAGGATAATGCTGCCGCATGAAGGCTTCTCGCGATATCGTCAAGGTTGATCTGGCAGAAGAGTTTCGGATCTGTCCCCAGTGCGGCTATGAGCTGGGTTTTCACAGCTCTTTTTTGAGGACGGAGAGCGGCTATCGGATCGTCCTCATCTGCCCGGAGTGCGGGGCGCGGTATGATGTGGGATGGAGGATGTGAATGCATTGATATGCTTATATTTCATTGTAGTTCATTGTAATACAAGGTGATTGAGATCTCCACATCCGTATCGATTAGGCTCCCAGATGACATGGCAGATAGCCTGAAGAGCCTCTCTGAAACGATAGATCGCTCCAAGGCGTATATCATCAAGAAAGCGTTGCAGGCATATCTTGAGGATTATTCAGATTACCTGATTGCCCAGGAGCGTTTGAACGATAAAAACGACAAAGTGGTATCTAGCGAAGAGATGAGGGAACTAATTGGCCTGTCTGATTGAGTACAAATCGTCTGTGGCCCACGACCTGAAGAATCTGGACAAGGCTGTTGCCCTGAGATTAGTCAAAGAGCTGGAAGAGGAGTTATCCAGTAATTCGGACTGCGGAGAGGCGCTCACCGGGCAATTTAAAGGACTGTTCAAACTGCGCATAGGAGACTACCGGGTCGTTTATTCCAAGAAACAGGGCGGAGTATTGGTATTGCGAATCAGAAATCGCAGCAAGGCGTATCGATAGTGAAATAGTGGCGGCACATCCGCGCAGGAATCTCAGGAGAAATGTTATGGACGACAACATGAAAAAGCTCGCAAAGAGCGTGAAGACCTTCACGCCCCAGATGCTGGAACCACCTTACTCTGGTATCCCTACCTTTTTCGGGGCGCCACATCAAGCGGAGATAAAAGATATGGACATTGCTCTGGTGGGCGTGCCCTTCGACCTGGGCGTGACCAACCGCAGCGGCGCGCGCCTGGGCCCGCGGGAGATCAGGAACCAGTCACTGCTGGTGGGAGTCTACAACCACTACAGCCGCATGTCGCCCTTTGCCGATTACCGGGTAGCGGATGTGGGAGATGTGCCCTTCCATACCACCTATAATTTGGAAGAGGCCCACTCAGATATTGAATCATTCTACCGGAAAATGTCCTCCGCCAACGTCCTGGCCATAACCGCGGGCGGGGATCACTCCATAACCTTTCCCATTCTAAAAGCACTCTCTTCAAAAGAGAAGGTCGGCCTCATCCATTTCGACTCGCATTGCGACACGTCGGCACCTTTTCACGGAAGCGGATTGCAGCACGGCTGCCCCATGCGAAATGCTGTGCAGGCGGGGCTGGTGGACCCGAAGCGCACTGTGCAGCTCGGCATCCGGGGCGCGGCGGAGCTGCTCTGGCAATTCTCCTACGACTGCGGCATGAGAGTAATTCACATCGAAGAGTTTTACGAGCTGGGCTGGAAGAAGACGGTATCTGAAATAAGGAACATAGTTGGAGACGGTCCGGTCTACATATCCTTCGACATCGACTGTCTGGACCCGGCCTTCGCTCCGGGTACGGGAACCCCGGTGGTTGGAGGCATGAGCAGCTTCGAGGCCTTGCAGGTCTTACGTGGTCTGTCAGGGCTGAATGTCATTGGCGGGGATCTGGTGGAGGTAGCCCCACCCTACGATCCCAGCGGGATTACGGCTCTGGCCGGGGCCACGCTGATGTTTGAAATTCTCTGCCTGGCGGCCCAGTCCAGGGCGCCTGGTACTTCCTGGCCTAATTGAAGCCATGATTGTGAGTGGATAATGTGCCTTTGTGGACGGTTGACCGTTTTTCGCGCTAATCAAGGCTTCGCGTGAGATTCAGTCGGGTCCGGTTTCAAGCGAAGGCGCGAAGCCGCGAAGTTAAAAAAATCATAAATGCACCTACCTCGCCATCGCCTCTTTTTTCATCTCCACCGGCATCTTCTCGATAGCATAGCGTAGCGCTGTACGCGGCATCTTTGCCTTCCACTTCATCACGTAGTCGAAGACCTCCGCCTGGTGCTTGCGGCTTGCCTCCTTGAGCAGCCAGCCGTAGCCCTTCTGCACCATATCGTCCTTGTCCGTGAGGAGGATGTCGGATATCTCGAAAGCTTTCTCTAAAAATGCACCCTTCCTGGCCGGCAAAATCAAAGTCACAGCCGAGGCGCGCCGAAGCCAGCGATTCTCAGCGCGGGCCCAGGCTGCCAGGTTTTCGATGAACTGCGGATACATCTCCACGAAAGTGCCCAGGGTGTGGTTGCAAAGCGTGTCGCACTTGGCCCAGTTGTCCACGTACAGATCCACCCATCTCTCGAATACGGCAAAGTCCTCCGGCTCGTACGCCCGACGCAGAGAGTAGGACCATTCAAAGGCGATGGAGGCCTCTTCACCAAAGTTGGCCTGCAGGAGATTTTCACAGAGAGAGAAGATCTCTTTTTTGTCTCGGTCCTTTATTTCCCGGAAATATTTTGTGGCGATCTTCTTGACCTGGGCACTCTTCACGCCGTGGAACTTTACATCCTCCTTGAAGAAGCGCTGGGCGCTCTCTCGGGTCTTCTCGTCAATGCTTTGTAGCAGTTCCTGCCGCACGGCCACCAGAACATCACTTTCCATATTTTACCATTGGATTTACCTTTGTCAAAAAATCTTCGCTAATCCAATTCTCACCTGCATCCACAAGACTTCCTCCTCGTCCTCAGCCCCCCGCCAGTACATGGAGAGCTCCCTGCCCTGGCCCAGTTCCTGCCTCTTCTTATCCACGCCGCCCCGCTCCTCGTAATGCCTCTGTGTGTCCTCCAGGATGCTCTCGAAGCTCGTCTCCTGCAGAGCGTCGCCCATGAGCAGCCGCTCCTCAGTGTCTCCCTTCAGGAAGACGCACTCCACTTCGGGCACTCCGAGAAATCGCCGGATCTCCCTGGCCAGTTCGTATCCCTGCAAAGCGGGAACCGCCAGATCACACTCTGAAAAATAGCGCTGCAGTATTTCTAAAAGCTCTGTGAAGAGATGAAAATCAATATCAACATATTTGAAAAGCTTATCCAGCACTATTTTCCTCTTTTCCAGATCGATTTGCAAAAAGACCTCAAATGCCACTCCATCCAGGCCGCACCTCGCCTTTTTGTCAGCCGTCAGGCGATCGAAGCCTTCTTGAAGCCGGTCGAAGAGGCGGCACAGCTCCTGGCAGAAGCTGCCATTTCTGGCCACGGCTTCGGAAGTGGGCAAGCCGGGAAAATCGATAGAAGCAAGAACGGACGGCCACTTATCTCTGCTGCCATCAGTTAAATCGAGCATTTCTATTCAGATCAATTTGTGGAGGAAACAGATGGATAATTATCTATTCCTGGACCGCCTCCAATCATCCTTGGCATGTCGCAAATTTTATCCTGGTTGGTATCATTACAGCCCTCCGACGCCTCATCGTAATCGCTGTAATGGTTTCCCATAACCCGCGAACCGCTTATCAGCGCCAAGAGGCTCTGCAATCCTGCGGCCGGCGCGCTCCCATTCCATCGATTGTTGATGCCACTGTCGCTTACAGCTATTTCATTCTCCAGCAGGTCGTTGGACATAAAAGTATTATTTTCATTGCCTGACTGGATATAAATTCCATACTTATTCTTGTAAATTGTGTTACCTTGCACAATATTATTGCTGGATTCAACCTTTATCCCGGCGTTGCCGCATCCACAACCGCCCGAGCCCGTTATATTAAAGCCCTCAACAATCGTGTCGTTGGACGCTATGTTGATGACGCTTCCCGATCCCCCGGCATCCACAACCGGAAGGCCATTACCGCTGTCAATGCCCTGCAAGGTAAGTGTCTTATAGACATGAACGTTCTCGCGATAAACTCCACTTTGCACCTCAATGGTATCTCCCTGGCTGGAATTGTCTATTGCCTGCTGAATCTGCGAATAATCCGCATCCTTCGGCCCCACGGTTATCTTGGAGGCATTGGCAAACCCCAGGACCAGGATTGGGATTAGTATTAATATTAAGCATGCCCTCATAATTTTCTCGTAGTAGCTTCTTTCTATTAGAACTTTTTCATTAATATTGAGGTAGATAGAAAATGCTGGATGGCATAAAGTGTCAAAGCTGCGGCAAAGAGATCGCTGAGGACGAGGTATTCGCAACGGAAGGCAAGACCCTTTGCGAGAACTGCTACATCGATGTTGGTCACCGGATTCGCGTCTGCGATCCCTGGGCAGTGAGGTCGAAGCAGATATTCCGAGAGAGCCACGGCCTGGAAGGAACCGATGGCCTTACAGATCTGCAAAAGGAGATCTACGAGTACATTTTGCAGAAGGGCAAGGCCACCAAGGCAGAGCTGATGGAGCGGTTCCAGATCCCCTCCCCGGAGCTGGAGAACCAGTTCGCCATACTCCGCCACTGCCAGCTTTTAAAGGGCAAGAAGGAAGGAGACGCGGTGTACATTGTACTCTGGTAAAGACATGAAATAATCGCAGTCATAATTGTCGCTGCAAGCCTATTTGTAAGAAAAGCTAAATAGAATGCGTTAGATTGTTTTTACCAAAGGTGAGATAGTATGTCTGATAAAAAATTATATTCCCTGCCGGATCTGCCCTATGACTATAATGCCCTCGAACCATTTATCTCCGAGGCACAGCTGCGCCTGCATCACGACAAGCACCACGCCGCCTATGTGAATGGAGCCAATGCCATCCTGGAGAGACTGGATAAGGCCCGCCAGGCTGGGACCGACGTGGACATGAAGGCTACCCTGAAGGAGCTGTCCTTCCAGGTAGGCGGGCATATTCTGCACGGCCTCTTCTGGCAGAATATGGTACCCGCCGCGAAGACCGGCAAGGAGCCGGGCGGCGTTCTGGCGGATGCCCTGAAGAATGAGTTCGGATCCTTCGAGCGTTTCAAGAAGGAGTTTTCCGCGGCGGCTGCCAGCACGGAAGGCTCGGGATGGGCGGCGCTCGCCAGGTGTGGCTTGACCGGCAGGCTGCTGATCACGCAGATCGAGAAGCATAATGTGAATGTCTACCCTCACCTTCGCATCCTAATGGTCCTGGATGTCTGGGAGCATGCCTACTACCTGGACTACAAGAACGAGAGGCCCAAGTTCGTGGAGGCCTTCTGGAACATAGTGAACTGGGATGAGGTTAATAAGAGGCTGGAGGCGATAATTAAATAAAAAATATTTTTTTAAAAACTGGGATTCAGGCTACGGCAAGTGACCCGATTATCTTGCTGGCATCTTTTGCGAACTCATCGTAGCGATCAACTGGAGAGTTGTAGGTGAAGACGTAAGCCGCATCTCCCTGGACTGTCCAGGCTCTAAGAACTTTGTATTCAGCACCATCGCTCATGAGGTTGTAGACTACAGCATGTCCCGGCTGCCCACCCATGGGAATGTCGCTTTCCGCCAGTATCTGCAGGTCCGGCAAGGCTTCCAACAGGCTGCTTAATGCCGCTATGCCATACTGGGTCAGAGTCAAATTCATGCCTTCCGGCAGCGCCTCAACCTGCAAGGTGATGTAGATAGAAGAGCTGTTCATGCCTTCTCCTGGAACCAGGAAGCCTGCCACCAGCCCCAGATCATTGGCATTGGCATCTTCTGCGATCCAGCCGGAGGGATATGTGACACGAAAGTCGTTTTCTGCATTTTCGTAAAGCTGCATTTCTCTCATGTCGGACAGGCCAACGGCACCGGAAGTATTCAGCGGTTCATTTTGGGAATCATTGGCCTTTGCCGGGCTTTCCAGAGAGGCCGCTGCACCGCAGCACTGGGCAATGCATCCTGGTAGAGAGAGGCTGAAAGCCAGAAGGACCAGCAGCCCTAAAAGGATATTGCGTTTCATTATTTTTCCACCTCTAACATGATAATATGATCGGCATGATTTTTTAAGTGAGAAATAGTTTTCGTATGCGGTAATACTACGGTTCATGAGGAAGAATGGCAACGTTGTCCTTCGCGAAAAGTCCCTGAGAATGGATGCGTTTCGCTTCCCCAAAATTGTATTGATTACTTTCGCCCCGTGCACATCATAATTATAGCCCTTGAACGCAAATTATTGCCCGGAAGAGGAATATAAATGAATAGAGAACTTATCCAGCAAATGCAGAGCCATTTTGATTCGTTAGCCAATAATTTGGATGACGGCACTGAATTCTGGTTTGCTAGAGATCTGCAAAAACCATTGGGATACGCTACTTGGCAAAACTTTTCCAGGACCATAAAGCGGGCCATCGAGTCTTGTGAAACCGCAAAAATCGATAGCAACGATCATTTTAGTGCTGTCACTAAAATGATCACACTTGGTAAAGGCGGACTTAGGGAGGTTGATGACCTCTTGCTCACTCGCTATGCCTGCTATCTGATTGCCCAAAACGGCGATCCCCAAAAGGAGCCTATTGCTTTTGCCCAAAGCTATTTCGCCGTTCAAACTCGCAAGCTAGAATTGATAGAAGACAGGATGCGTCTCCAAGCCCGTTTCGAAGTTAGGGATCGCCTACGGGAATCGGAGAAAACGCTCTCGCAAAACATCTACGAGCGAGGCGTGGACAACGCGGGATTCGGGCGAATTCGATCAAAGGGCGATGCTGCCTTATTTGGAGGATATTCGACCCAGGAGATGAAAAATAGATATGGAATCACCCAATGCCGTCCCTTGGCGGATTTTCTGCCCACGCTTACCATTGCCGCGAAAAATCTTGCTACGGAAATGACCAATCACAACGTGCTGAATGACGATTTGCATGGAGAGCTACCCATCACTAGCGAACATGTTCTAAACAACAAGAGCGTTCGCCAAATGCTTGGGCAGAGGGGGATTAAGCCAGAAGAACTTCCGCCCGAAGAGGATATCAAAAAACTGGAGCGCCGAGTCAGGTCGGATGAGAAAAGACTTGAGAAACAATCTGGAAAATTGACCGAAATTGGGAATTATCTCGGGGATAGGTAAGGATACCTTCACTAAGTGATTCGTGAAAAGGGATGTTTCGCGCTCCTAAAATTATATTGATTACTTTCGTTCCGCGCCGGATGGGTTTAATTTTTTCCGTGCAGATTTTAGCCGATCAGTTTATTACCCTAGATGATCTGCCTGTAGAAAAATTATGATAGAGTTCGGAGCGAAACGCGAATAAACTCAGGATGGATATTGCATAAATAGTAAATAATTAGGAGGTGGCGGATTACTAATCGTCTATCCCGCATCCCGAAAGTGCAAAGAGCTTTTATCAATCTTTTTATTACCCTCATAGCTCTACTTTCGTGGTACTGCGCTGCATTTTGACTCAAAGGCAATCGGATCCGAAAATTACTTTCACCCCCCGTGCGTTAGAAATATAGCCTAGAACGCAGAGCATATCAAGCGCTTTCTTTATTAATGAGTGAAGACATAATTGCTAAAAGATTTTAAGAGTGTTCTGGGGCGAAAAGCCGATAAACTCAGGAAGAAATGCGTTATCACGTTTATGATCGAGATGATGAGTTATGTTGCGTTATGGTAGAGGGGATGGGCTTTGAGCAGCAGAATTGTGCAGCAGACCCTGGAAGGGCTGGCCGTTTCTGCCATGCCCAGAGTTAGGACTACGGACGGCCATCTGCTGGACTGGGATAGAGAGGCCATAGCCAAGCAGCTCCTCAAGGAGACAAAGCTATCTGAACAATTTTACAAGGAGCCGGGCATTACGGAGGAAGAGGCCCAGGATATTGCCAAAGAGGTGGAGCGCCGGGTGCGATGGATGAATGTTCAGTACCTGAGCGGCCCCCTGGTGCGCGAGATCATGAATGTAATCCTCTTAGAGAGGCACCATACGGAGTGGCGCAACATCTGCACCCGCGTGGGAACTCCGGTCTACGATGCCCACCTCATCGACATCGGTACGGGTTTTGAGTCCAAGGAGAATGCCAACCTCCAGGAAAATGCCGAGACCAGCCACAAGAAGAAAGCAGACAAGATCAGCAAAGAGCAGTACCTGCTGCTGCTGCCACCCCATCTCGCCGACCGCCACCTGGCCGGAGACCTGCACATCCACGATCTGGAGTACTTCGGGACAAGGCCGTTCTGTCAGGATTGGGATCTGCGCTATTTCTTGTACTACGGCCTGATGCCCGATGGGCTTGGCACCAAAGCCAGCGTGGCAGGTCCTGCCAAGAAACCGGAGGTGGCCATGCTGCACGCTGTAAAAGCCCTGGGCAGCGCCCAGACCAACTTCGCGGGAGGGCAGGGCTTCTACAACTTCCTCACCTTCATCGCCCCCTACTTTGAGAGCAAGAGCTACGCCGAGATCGTGCAACTCATGCAGATGTTCGTCTACGAGATGACACAGATGATGGTCGCTCGCGGCGGCCAGCTCGTCTTCTCCTCGGTGCAGCTCACGCCGGGAGTTCCCAAACTGTGGCGAGACAAGCCCGCCGTTTACGCGGGAAAGGTCTGGAACGGCTCATCACCAGACGCACCCCTGAAGACCTACGGCCAGTTCGAGCGCGAGGTACGTTTAGCCTTCAAAGCCCTCATGGAGGTCATGCTGGCCGGTGACTACTGGGGCAAGCCCTTCAACTTCCCCAAGCCCGAGATCAGCATTGAGCCGGACTTCATGAAGGAGGATGAGGCCTTCAATGCCGCTCACCCGGATCTGCCAACCTACCAGCAGCTATATCTTTTGACCTTTAAGCTGGCCGCCGAGTACGGCACACCTTACTTTGACAACCAGCTTCCCGCTTACCGCGGTGCCGGCGAAGGTATATCATGCTATCAATGTTGTGCCTACCAGTTTGCGGCCACTTATGACAGCGACAGCCAGTTTGAGGACAAGCTGTACTTCAAAGACGGCAAGCACTTCTCCATGGGCTCCTGGCAGGTGGTATCTCTCAACTGTCCTCGCGCCGCTTACCTGGCCAGGGGGGACGACGAGCTGCTCTTCGAGTATCTGCGAGAGCTGATGGACACCTCTGTGGAGATCTTCAAAGTTAAGCGTGAGTGGATGAACCAGATCATCAAGAACCACCGCATGCCCTTCGCCACCCAGCGGCCGCGCGACCCGCGCACGGGCGAGAAGGGTTCTGTCGCCGTGGGCCTGGAAGGCCTGGTCTATACCATCGGCGTGGTGGGCGTCAACGAGATGGTGCAGTTCCACACGGGAAAGCAGATGCATGAGTCCAGAGAGGCCTGGAAGCTGGCAGTGCGGGCCATGACGGAGATGGAGATCTACGCCAAAAAACTCTCTTTGCAGCACGGCATGACCATTGCCCTGGCGCGTACACCCGCGGAAACCACCGCCCAGCGATTCGCGGTATCCGACCTCATACACGAGGAGTTCCGGGACTGTGCGGAGAAGGTTGTCAAGGGCGACCTGGACGCTGTGAAGAAGAATTTGCAGAAGACGCGCGATCTGCCCGTCTATTACACCAACGGCACTCATCTGCCGCCCGGCGCAGACGTGACCATATTCGAGAGAGCAAAGCTCGAACATGTCTTCTTCCCCATAGTTGATGGCGGCAACATCTTCCATATCTTCATGGGCGAAGCCACCCCTGACCCCCAGGGCCTGATGGACTTTGGAATGCGCCTGGCCAAAGAGACCCAGATCGGCTACTTCACCTTCAGCAGGGATATGACAGTATGCCTGGGATGCTCCAAGGTTTCAGGTGGACTGGAAGATAAGTGCCCGAGCTGCGGATCGGACGACGTGGATCACATTAGCCGAATTACTGGATACCTTCAGGCTGTGAGCGGATGGAACAGTGCCAAACGCCAGGAACTGAAAGACCGAAAAAGGTACAACGAACTGGCATAGGCTTACATAGGCTAACGAAAGGTATATATCGGATATACTTACAGGTGGATTTGCCCTAGTGAGGCAAATTGGAGGAGTTATTAATGCCTGCAGTTATTAACAGAGAAGAATGCGTAAGCTGTGGAACTTGCGTCGAGGAGTGCCCGGAAGAAGCCATCACCTTGGACGACGAGGAAATTGCAGTTGTAAATAAAGAGAAGTGCACTGAGTGCAAGACATGCATTGAGGCTTGCCCATCCGAAGCCATCAGCATGGGATAAACTGTACCATTTAGTACATTTTTTTAGGCATGCGGTTCTTTTTCTTTTATGGCCTCGTAGAATTGCTCCCAGTCCAGTGTCGTAGCCACACAACCTGCTTTTAAGAGCAGCACCCCTCGCGCCGGTATGCCGTGGCGGTGGCAGAGATCCAAGCCCTCTTTTATCTCCATGTGGCAGCCGACGCCCACGATGGCTCGCGGCCGGTATTTTTTTATTATCCTCTTTATGAAGCTGGAACCGGGCACGATGAAGAAATGGTAACCAAGGCTCTCTGCATATTTCTGGGCGTCGCCTACGTTGCAGCGCCCGCAGTTCACGCACTTTATGCCCTCCGGCGTGAGCTTGGCCGGACACTCTGTGCTGCGAACGCATTGGGGCATGAAGATGAATCGCATAGCACATGGTGTATTCAAAAACTCCTTGTTGTTAATGTAATTGCGAAGCCGCACACCCACATCGTCCACTATAGAATCATCAACACGGGTGATCCAGAATAGAGTCGTTATTACATTCTCGAGAAGAACGATACCTAAAAGCATGTACCTAGCCGCGAAGAAGTTGCCTGTCTTAAAGGAGTAAAGAACGAGCATAGATACTATTATCGACAGAATCAAGATCAATAAAGCTAAAAGCACTACCGCTTCGCCCACCAGATAAAATAGCTGGTTTATATACTCGGGAAACATGACAATGGTCTTGAAAAACCTCCTGCCTATAAATTTGTTGCCTACAGAGCGGCGCAAGTTTTTTATCCCACCTGGCAGTGAGCATTACACCTTCGCCTTTATGAAATTTAATGAGGACTATCAAAATGGCTAAAATGCACAGCAGAAAAAAGGGTTCCTCCCGATCCAGACCACCCGTGGTTGCCAAAATACCCGCGTGGTCCGATGTATCCAACGAGGAGCTGGAAAAGACAATCATGAAGTTGCACGAGAGCGGAATGCCTCCCAGCCGCATTGGCCTCACCTTACGTGATCAGTACGGAGTGCCAAGCACCAAATTGGTCTTGGGCAAGAATATAACCGGCTTCCTGAAGGAGAACAAAGTCCTGCCTGACATACCTGAGGACCTCACCAATCTGATGAGGAAAGCTCTGCACGTCAGAAAGCACATCAAGACCAACAAGAAGGACGTCCATAACAAGAGATCCCTGCATCTCACCGAGAACAAGGTCCGAAGATTGGTAAAATACTATCACGACTCCGGGCGATTGGCACCGGATTGGACTTACTCGCCTGAGACGGCTGAGATTCTCATCTCATGAAGCGGCTGGACAAAGCTGCAGAGGCTATTGCCAGTTCGATAATGCAATGCGACAGCATGCGCGTGATCTCGCATAACGACGCGGACGGGATCACATCCGCAGGGCTGATCTGTAGTGCCCTCCATCGCGCGGGGATACCTTTTCAGGCCTCTCTGCTAAATCGGCTGGACGAGTCCGTGCTTGCCGGGCTAGAGGGGCCGGTGGTATTCTGCGATATGGGCAGCGGCAAGCCAGAACTTATCTCCCGCGTCAAAGATGACTGCTTTGTCCTGGACCACCATCGGCCCGTGGGCACGCTGGACTGCATGCACCTCAACCCCCATCTTTTCGGCATAGATGGGGCCTTTGAGCTGTCTGCCGCGGGCACCGTATATTCTGTGGTGCGTCACATGGGCGAGAACGCGGATCTATCCGGCCTGGCACTGGTTGGTGCCATGGGCGACCGGCAGGGCATGATCGGCGCGAATAAAACCATTCTGGAAGAGGCCATTGCAAGCGGGGCCGTAGAGTTGAAATCCGGCTTGAAGATGTCTGAAGACGGCCCGATCGAAGAAGTTTTTCAGAGCAGTATAGAGCCGCTCTTGGACTTTACCGGCGACACGGAAAAAACTCGCCAATTTTTAGATGATTTAAAGATAAAAGGCAATGTAGAGAGCCTGGTAAGAGATGACCTGGCAAAATTATGCACGGCCATAACTTTAAAATTACTTATGCAAGGAAGCTTTGCAGCTGATTCAATCATAGGAGAGGCCATCCGCCTCAAGCACGAAGTGGTGGAAAACTCCCTGGAGATGGTAGAGCTGCTCAACGCCTGCGGCAATCGAGACGTTCCGGGCCTGGGCTTGACACTGTGCCTGCGCGATACTGGCGCACTAGAGCCGGCCAGAAGCCTGGCCCAGGAATACAAAGGCCATATCCTGCGGGAGGTTGGCATGCTGCGAGAGCAAAATAAAGTGCTACAGAACATCCGCTACCTCAAAATGGTGAATATGGAAGCGGGAGCTATTGTTTCGGGACTGGGTATCCGGTATTTATACGCCGACCTGCCGCTCATCACCCTGAATCACAAGGACGATATGGTCAAGATATCGGCACGCGGAACCAAGCCGCTCATATCTAGGGGCCTTGACTTATCGATTGCTCTCCGCAAGGCCGCCGGGGCAGTCGGCGGTGTGGGCGGGGGGCACACCATCGCCAGTGGCGCTTCTATCCCACCGGGCGCAGAGGATCGGTTTCTGGCCATTCTGGACGAGATTGTGGGGGAGCAACTGCGTAAGGATGCGCCAGAGGTAGAGGATGCGCCGTGACATGGGCCCGTCTGACTTTTTGGGGAAAGCAAGCAGAAACTGTGGCGAAGGCGGTTTTGCCCGATAACCTGCCCAATATGAGTCTTGTGATAGATGCCGACCGTCTCTGCCTGCAATTCTCCACGGAGAAGATAGGCACTCTGCTCTCCACGGTTGACGATCTACTGATGAACATTAAAATAGCGGAAGAGACACAATCTTGTGCGGAGGAGAGATGAAATTCCATTTAGAGGCAAGCTTCCGGCTGAGCGCGGACGCGGAAAAGGCCGAGGCGGCCGTTTCAGACTTTTTTGGCAACGCCGGGCCCATATTGCAGAAGGGCGCACCTGTTGGCCAGGGCGCCAAGATTACAGCATGGAAACTGGTCGGTAGCAAGATCGATCTGGTCATTGACAGCGATCGGTTTGTGCGAGCCCACGATGCGCTGCTCAGGCTGCGCCGGCCGCTTTCCGAGCTTTTGGGGAAAGAATTTCGTATCGGCGTGCGCGGCCTGGATGTAAACAAATTCGAGATAGAGGTCGAGTCGGAGAGAGACATCAAGCACAAGATACCTTATGTTCGAGAGATCAAATTTGAAGATGGCCGGCTGCATCTATCCCTGGACGTGGGCCCGGACGGAACTCTTGGCCAGTCGGAGATGGAAAACCGCATACCGGATAGGATAATCAGCCTTCTGGAAGAGAAGCTGCAGAGCAGCTATGGAGGCAAGACCGAGCACTGGGAGCTGCTCTGGGAGAGCGCGCCACGCCCGCCCAAGTTCACAGGCGATCCTACCGAAGAGATGCAAAAGGCGGGCTGGATCAAGCACGGTTCGAGCCGAGGCCAGTGGATCTACGGACCGGAGGCGACGCACGTATTTCGCACCTTCGAGAAAATTGTGCTGGAAGAGATCGTGGGGCCTCTGGGCTATCGCGAGATGATCTTTCCCAAGCTAGATACCTGGGATGTTTGGAAGAAGAGCGGTCACGCCCAAGGCGTTTACCCGGAGATCTACTTCGTCTGCCCGCCCAAGACTCGCGATCCGGCCTTCTGGGAAGAGGTCATGGACCACTACAAGGTCACCCATGAGGTGCCCCTGGAACTGGTCAAAGAGAAGATCGACCTGCCCATTGGAGGCATGTGCTATGCCCAATGCCCCACCTTCTGGGGATTTTTGCAGGGCATGACCTTGCCTCGCGAAGAGATGCCCATCACCGTCTTCGACCGATCCGGCACCTCTCACCGCTACGAGTCAGGGGGCATTCACGGCATCGAGCGGGTGGATGAGTTCCACAGGATAGAGATCGTGTGGCTGGGCACGCGCGAGCAGGTGCTGGAAGAAGCAGAGAAGCTGAAGGCCTGCTACAAGCACATCTTCGAGGATATTCTGGAGCTGCACTGGAGGACGGCCTGGGTCACGCCCTGGTTCATGGCCCAGGAAGGAAAGACGGGCCTCTCCGAGATGTCGGGAGCGGGCACCGTAGACTACGAGGCGGTGCTTCCCTACAACGGTAACTGGATCGAGTTTCAGAATTTGTCCGTGAACGGCGAGAAATATCCCAAGGGCTTCACAGTGAAGTCCCAGTCCGGCGAAGCCCTTTGGTCGGGATGCAGCGGCGTGGGCCTGGAGCGCTGGGCCTCGGCATTGCTGAGCCAGAAGGGTCTGGACACTGCTAATTGGCCTGAAGAATTCCAAAAACGTATTGGGAAGATGCCCAGGGGGATCAGGTTCCTGTGAACCCGATCCTCAATGAAATTTTTTTGAGATTTAACGGCGTGATGCCTTTGTTGCTATTGCCTTTTATAGACGGTTGACTAAATTCCCTCTTTGCTGTTGGCAAGGTAGTCATCAACCGTCTTGCGCTGCGTGGCAGGCTTTGCAGTCTTGGCAGGCTTTGCTCTGGCGTATGCCGCATCTGCCTTATCGGTATCTCCAAGCTCCGAGTAGACATCGCCTATACTCTTCCAGGTATATGTATTATCAGGATCCAGGTCCAATGCCTGAGCTAAGATATCCAATGCTTCATCATATTTGCCCATACGGGTAAGAGTCCTGCCTTTGCTCGTTAGTATATTAGAAGCGTCCGGCTCGAAATTCAATGCCATCTCGTAATATACCAGTGCCTGATAATAATATCCAATGTTATTCATGACGTCCCCTTGACCTGCCCAGTCGAAGGCTGAGGTTGGGTCCACCTCGATTGCGCGCCCGAAGCAGCCAAAAGCCACATCGTTCTGGCCCGCGGTGACCAGATCGGCACAATCGGCATTTCCACTGTCTAAGGGGAAGTCTTGGGCTATGCAAATGCTCACGCAGGACAAGTATAAAAAACAAAATATAATTTCTATTGAAAGAGACTTTATCTGTCTTTTCACTCCTGTCACCTTCGGTATCAGTGCTTGCAGAGTAACTTGGTGCTTTATGTATATCAATTCTGGCCCTTCGTTGAATTGTTTGGGTAGGGCCCACCAATTTTAATGCGATCTTTGTCGTAGATGAATGCTTCAGAAACATCAACCTTATGAACTAATTCTACATATCTTTTGTTGTGCCCCCTGAAGCTTTCCCTCAAATAAGTGACGAGCGGGTAGGGGAGTGGGGGTTAGTGAAAAATATGTGTGTACCCGCTCTCGCCTCAACAATTTATTAATCGTATAAATACTTTTCTGGAAATAATTTACTACTGTTTTTGTCCATATGCTTTTTGTCTGGCGATCTTTGCCGCATAAGCGCCAGCTACAAAGCCCGCATCTATATTTACCACCGTGAGAACGGAGCAGGACTGCAGCATGGAATAAAGGGCCGCCCGGCCGCCTCCACCCAGACCATAGCCGGTGGAAACCGGCAGGCCGATTACCGGGGCTTCTACCAGTCCCGCAACAACTGCCGGCAGTGTCCCCTCCCGCCCGGCTGCCACCACGAAGGCATCAACATTTGCCATCCTCTCCAGGCAGGGAAAGAGCCTGTGAATGCCTGCCACTCCCACGTCGTACTCTGAGATGACGTTGCAGCCCATTTCCTCCGCCACCACGCGCGCTTCCTCAGCTACCGGCATGTCGGCAGTGCCTGCGGCCAGGATGCCCACCCATCCTCTTTTGGCCTGCGGTTTCGCGGATCGGATGACCACGGTCCTGGCTCGAACGTTGTGCACCAGTTCACTGCCCTCGGGCAGCTCTGCGCACCGCAACAATTCCAGCTGCTCAGCCGAGACGCGAGTGATGATCACATTGCCGGTTGCCTGCAGGTGGGCCAGGGAGATGGCCACGAGATCGGTTTTATCCTTTCCTTCTGCGAGAATGGCTTCCGGTATGCCGATGCGTTCCGCCCGGCAGATATCTAGCTTTGCCACCTCTCCTACGGCCAGGAAGCTCCGGCGTTTGATGCGGCGCAAAGCCTCTTCCTGGGTGATCTCGCCCCGACCAAAGCACTCCAGCACCTCTCTCAGGTTCTCTTGCACGGCCTTTAAAATAGATCGTCAAGCATAAAGGGTTTATCCCCGCACAAAGAATGAAAGAAGATGCTTGTAAACCTTGATCTTCATATCCATTCCAAGTACTCGATGGCGGTCTCCGCAGACATGCAGCTGCCTGAGATTGCCAGAGAGGCAGCGCGTAAAGGAGTGAAGATCGTGGCCACGGGAGACTGCCTGCATCCTTTGTGGCTGGATGCCATAAAGAAGCTTCCCGAGGCAGACGGGCTCTTTCTCCTGGGAGATACCCATTTTGTCCTCAGCGTGGAGGTGGAAGATAGTAGCCGCGTGCATCATCTCATCTTTTTGCCCGATACCTCCAAGGCCGAGCAGTTGCAGGAAGCCTTCGCCCCCTACTCGACGAACCTGTCGGCAGACGGCAGGCCCAGGCTGCATTTGAACGGCTCTGAGATTGCCGATCAGGTTATTGAGGCGAGCGGCCTGCTGGGTCCGGCCCACGCCTTCACACCCTGGACGGGCATCTTTGCTTACTTTCGAACTTTGGCCGAGTGCTACCAGGAGAAGGCGGACCAGATCCGGTTCATTGAGCTGGGCCTCTCGGCGGACACGGATTATGCGGACCGGATTGCCGAGCTATCCTCCCGGACCTTTCTCTCCAACTCCGATGCTCATTCGCCCCGCTCCAACAAGCTGGCCCGGGAGTTCAATCAGATGGAGCTGGATTCTTTCAGCTATCAGGATCTCATCCTCGCCATCAAGCGCGAGGGCGGGCAACGCGTAGCGATGAATGTGGGCCTTTTCCCGGAGGAAGGAAAGTACAATCGCACCGCCTGCACGCGCTGCTACCGGCAATACTCCCTTAAGCAGAAGGACGAACTGATGGGACGCTGTCCGAATTGTGGGGGGCGAATCAAGCTTGGCGTGGCGGACCGGGTAAATCTTCTGGCCGATTATGAAAAGCCCTTACATCCTTCCCACCGGCCACCTTACTTGCATATCATTCCCCTGGCCGAGATCATTGCTCTGGCCCTGGGTCACAAGAGCGTCATGACGGCCGGCGTGCAAAAAAGCTGGAGCGAGCTGACAGAGTTCAGAACGGAGATTGAGGTATTGATGCAGGTCGATCTTGCCGATCTGAAGGCGGAGCCGAGAGTAATCGAAGCCATCCAGAATTTTCGCATGGGCCGGATAGAGGTGCAGCCTGGGGGCGGGGGCAAGTACGGAGAGGTCAGGCTGGTGGGAGTGTCGAATGCGGTGGGAAAAGGAAATGGTGGGCAAAGGTCGCTGTTTGACTTTTAGGCGGGGAAGTGAGGAAATATGAAGAAGATTGAAGCCATAATTCGGCCCGAGAAGCTGCACCTGCTGCGAGAAAAGCTGGACCAGAAGGGCTTTTCGGGAATGACGGTGACCGAGGTCAAGGGCCGGGGCCGGCAGAAGGGCATCACCTTGCAGTGGCGAGCCGGAGACTACCGGGTGGAGTTCATGCAGAAGATCAAGCTGGAGATGGTGGTCGATGACAAGGACGTGGAGTGTGTCATCGATCTCATCTGCGAGTTTGCCCAGACGGGCGAAGCTGGGGACGGCAAGATCTTCGTCTATCCGGTGGAGGACGTGGTGCGGGTGCGCACCAAGGAGCGGGGATGCGGGGCGGTTTAGGTGCGTTGGCACTCATATTCAAATTTTTGCACAATTTGTGATCATTTTTTAGAATTTGCGCGGATAATCGAATCGTAATTCGCTCCTGCTGAATTGCTGAGCCTCATTTTTCCTCGCGTCCATCGAAAATGATTTAATATCCGGACCGTCTAAAGGAAATCTTGAGGAATCTAATGCCGGATCAATCCAGTCGCAAGAGCCAGCTTTTCGAGTTCTTGTAGCGGTCTCAAGGCCGCTCGATCAAAAGGAGCTTCCGACCATTGCCGACCAGACCTACAAAACAAACCTCCACTCGCCCGACCTGGCCAAGGAGACGATCCTGCAGATGACTGCCTACAAGCATGATAAACTCCGGCAGGCCCACAGAGCATTGCTTTTTGGATTTGTGCTCATGGCGATGAACATCGTAATCTATCTGGGATGGATGCCCAAAGTCACGAGCTGACCACAGGCAGCCGATTTAAGATAATATTATTATTTATATTATTACTATTATCATTGTTCGCCAAAGAATTGACAATTTTCGCTTGATTACTTGCTGAGCAAGAAATTCGCCTTGCTTAACCGTTATGACCTTTTCATATCTCTTCCCAATTTATATCAAATACTATTTTAAATACCCCAAGACAGGCAATATCTTAGCAAATCTCGCCCCCGGATCTGCGAAGCCAAGTCCGCGGGCTGATACAAAAAATTGAATATCTCTCGCGTTCATATTAATTTAAGGGTGATGCAGTTTGCCAATAAACAGTGGAGACACAGCATGGGTTTTGGTGTCAACAGCCATGGTCATGCTCATGACGCCGGGCGTCGGTTTGTTCTATGGCGGCCTGGTGCGAAGCAAGACCGTCGTATCGATGATAGGTCTGTCCTTCCTGGCCTTTGCACTAGCTAGCGTACAGTGGGTGCTCTTCGGCTACAGCCTATCCTTCGGCTCGGATATATCGGGAGTCATCGGCGGCCTGAACTACTTTGCATTAAACGGCGTGGGACTGGGCGAAGCCCCCCTGGCCAGCAATCTGCCCCATCTCATTTATGTGGCCTTCCAGCTGGTATTCGCGGCTGTGACTCTCGCCATCCTCACCTCCGCCGTGGCGGAAAGGGTCAAGCTCAGCTCCTTCATTGTGCTGGCTCTCCTCTGGACCACTCTGGTCTATGATCCGCTGGCTCACTGGGTCTGGGCGGGCGGCTGGATGGCCCAGATGGGGGCTCTGGACTTTGCCGGGGGAACGGTGGTGCACATCAGCTCCGGCTTCTCCGCTCTGGCCATAGCCCTGGTCATCGGCAAGAGGATGGGCTACGGTGCCTACGTCATGGAGCCGCATAACATTCCCATGGCCATGATCGGAGCGGGCCTGCTCTGGTTCGGCTGGTTTGGCTTCAACGCCGGCTCCGCCCTGGCTGCCAATGGTTTGGCGGCTTCCGCGTTGCTGGTCACCAACACCTCCGCGGCTGCGGGAGCGCTCACCTGGCTTGCCGCCAGCTGGCTAAAAGGAAAGCCCAGTGCTTTAGGAATGGTGAGCGGCGGCATAGCCGGTCTGGTGGCCATAACCCCGGCGGCGGGCTACGTTGATGTGACGGGAGCCCTGATCATTGGCGCCGTCTCCGGCGTGATCTGCTACATGGCTCTGCTCTTTCGCGTCGGTCGCGGCCTGGATGAGAGCTGCGATGCCTGGGCGGTGCACGGCATGGGAGGACTGTGGGGCGCTATTGCCACGGGCATATTCGCCACCGCCTCAGTCAACAGCTACACCGGCCTGATCTACGGCAACTATCATCAGTTCGCGGTGCAGATAATGGCCGCCGGAGCGTCTGTGACTTATGCCTTCGTGATGACGCTCATCCTGGCCAAGATCGTTGACCGCGTCATGGGCCTGCGGGTCACAGAGGAAGAAGAATACGTTGGCCTTGATATCTCCCAACACGGCGAGAAGGCTTACGCTTGAATATGCTTAGAGATGCCTGAAGGTGAAAAAAATGAAAAAAATCGAAGCCGTAGTGCGGCCGGAGAGGCTGGAGCAGATCAAGAAAGCCCTGGAAGAGAAAGGAGTTGTAGCCATGACTGTAATCGAGGTGCTGGGCCGGGGCGAGCAGAAGGGCATCAAGCTGCAATACCGGGGCGGAACCATGGACGTGGATATGCTTCCCAAGCTCAAGCTGGAGCTGTATGTAGCGGACGAAGAGGTCGATTTAGTCATGAAGACCATCTGCGACGCCGCGCGCACCGGCAAATTTGGGGACGGCAGGATCTTCGTCTCCTCGGTGGAGAAGTCGGGCAAGGTGAGGACGGGCGAGGTCTTCACCTAGAAACATTTTTTAAAATCAAAGGGTGCGAAGCAGGCTTAAGGGAAGGCGAGGCAGCAGCCAGCGCATAAAATCCTTGTAAGATATCCTGGCCGCAGCAATCTCGATATACATGTCCAAAACCTCCTCCTGGCAGGCCAGGATGCGCAGGAATATTTCCGGATAGCGATGCATTATTTTTGAGAAGAATAAGGCATACCTCAGCTCATCGCCAAATTCCTTTTTGCTTCTTTCCTGGTAAGCCTTCGCTACTCCGTGGGCGGGCACTTCTCCTATCACCTGGCCGGCTATCTTGCCGGAGGCGAGCGCATAGCAGATGCCCTCACCCGTGAAAGCATCCACAAATCCTGCTGCATCTCCTGCCAAAAGCACCCGTCCCCGGGCAGTCCTCACCTTGTTGCCGCCTTGCGGTATCAGGTGACCGTGAAGCCTCTGCCTTTCAGAAAAGCCGTTTTCCTTCAGGAACTGCAGCATGACAAGGCGAGGACTGCGCAGGCGAGATAACAGGCCGCCTATGCCCACCGAATAGTATCCACTGTGCGGAAAGATCCATCCGTAGCCGCCCTCTGCCACCCCAAAGTGAATGTCCAGAGTGCCAGCCAGCCGCTCTTCGATATTCCGATCGTCTTCCTCGATCTCGGCAACCAGGCATACCCCCATGCTCTCTTTCCTGTTCGGGCCCAATATCCGGTTTTTCAGCCCATCCTGGCACCCGGAGGCGATCACCAGAAACTTGCATTGATAAATTCCTGCATTTGTTTTAACAGACACATGTCCGTCCTTTTCCTGAAAGTCCATGACCTTTTGCGTTTTTATGCCGGCCCCGGCCTCTTTTGCCTTCTGCAAGAGAAGATGGTCGAAAAGACTCCGGTTTATTAAGGTGGTGAGGTTGTAGCCCTTGTGCCTCTCCAATATTCTATCGCGAAAATGGACACGCGCTCCTGTTATGGTCCTCTCGCAAATATTGCCTGGAAGGGGAAAGTCCAGCAGCGAAGCTGCTCTGCAGGAGAGAGCGCCGCCGCAGGGTTTGTACCTGGGAAAAGTCTCCTTTTCCAGGATCAGAGTGTCCAGTCCCCGCAGGGCTGCTGCTCGGGCAGCAGTTGATCCGGCCGGCCCCGCACCCGCTACGATCAGATCATACATTGCAAATAAAATATGGAGTGTTGAAGACTTTAACTTGTTGGGCACAGGGATCGAGAAATCCCCGTCCTTTTAGGCGGGGATGGATCGTACCTCTAGAAAATATCGACTTGATCGCTAGCCGAAGAAGAGACTATAGCCGAACTGAAGAAAACTGGTGCTGGAGAGAACGGCCTTTATCTTGGCATCTGCCAACCAGCTTTTCCCCTCGAAGCGAATCTGGCCGGCATCCGTCTGTGTCTTAAAAGCGGCTATTCGATCCTTCGATTTTCCAACCTCGTTTAAGGCGCTTTGTGTGGTGGTTACTATGATAGTAGGATCGCTAAAGCCCCCCTCAATGGTTCTCTCGATCCTTGCGCTCACCATATCCATACCCACGCGAAATACGCTACCATTTTCTCTGGTTATGATCATGTTGATCTTCTCGCTGCCAAGCATGCTCTTGATGACCGTAGGAACATTATTTATCTGGTTATTATATGTATTGATATATTTTTGTGTGGTGGGCATATCAAATGAAAACGCATCCGTAAAAGAGATTAAGAGCATCAACAAAACTGCTAGAGAGAGGATCGTGTGTCTTCGAACGGGCATCTGCATAGCATGTGCTCACCCTTGATTAGATAAATATCTTATCACCACAGAATCCTTTAAGTACAATCTTTTCAAATAGTAAACTATGGATGTCCTGGTGCTCTGTATTGACCGCGACAATGATTTGGGCCGCAAGGGTGGAGTCATAAGTCCGGTTGTGGGCAGGCAGGCCAATATCGATGCCGCTCTAAAGCTTGGCATGGCCGACCCGGAGGATTCAGATGTCAATACTATCTTCGGAGGCATAAAGGTCCTGGATGAGCTGGCCCTTTCCGGTAAAACCGTGGAAATCGCCTCCCTGGCCGGCGACCTGAAGGTAGGACTGGTCTCCGACAGCAAGCTTGCCGCGCAGTTGGAAATGTTACTGGAGAGCCTGCATCCCGACGGAGTAATCGTAGTCTCAGATGGAGCCGAGGACGAGGCCATACTGCCTATTATCCATTCTCGCGTCAAGGTGAACGGGGTACGCAGGGTTCTCATCAAACAAAGTCCCAACCTGGAGAGCACTTACTATCTTCTTAAGCAGGTCTTTAACGATCCCAAGATCAGCCACACCTTCTTCGTTCCACCCGCTTTAGCTCTGCTCATGTTTGCCATCTTCAGCCTCTTGGGCTACCCCAACGGCGCTGTGGTGGCTATCACCGGAGCAGTGGGCCTTTATCTTTTATTTAGGGGCCTGGGGCTGGACGACTCCATGGAAGAAGCCAAGCAGACTTTAAGAAAATCCCTTTATGCAGGCAAGATCGCATTCATAACTTACATTTTGGCGGCCATGCTGGTAATCATTGCCACGGTGAGAGGATTCGCCTATTCCTGGCAGTACTACCATGAACCCATATCACCCGGATTCTTCATTCTGGTAATGATCTATCTTAACCAGAGCATCTGGTGGTATGTTGTCGCGGCTCTGTGTGTGGATCTGGGCAAGATCATGGACATGTATCTGGAGGGCATAAGAGATGCTCGCACCATCTCCTATCTCTTTTTCTTGCTGGCAACGGGTCTTATCATCTGGTCTGCAACCGGCTTCATCCTAGCCAGCAATGCCGACCTGAAGTTCGGCATCGGTATGGTGGAATCGGTGCAGTATCTGGCCATATCGGCGATAGTTGCCATCCTCATAACCGTGGTAGGGGTCAATGTCTCCAAGCGTATAGCCGGAGAGGGGCCGGTGCAGCCTGCCAAGTAATCGTTAAAAAAGGTGATGGGCAATGCTGCGAATTCAGGCGTCGGGCGAGAGATGTCTTTGCGATTTTACCTTTGATTTTTTCTGGCAGCATCAGGGCAGAAGACTCGACATGGATCAAACCGTGAGCGGTGTCAGCTTTCGCGAAATGGTTCAGGCCCTTACCAGGGGCGAAACGGTCGAGATCTTGGGGGACGCGGGCAGCCGACTGGGCTCAAGTCTGGGTGTGGATCTGCTGCGGCTGGGGGGGAAAGGCGGGCCCATTGAGGCAACGGGCAAGATAATCGTGGATGGCAATGTGGGCAGCCACATGGGAATCTCCATGCAACGCGGTGCCATCTATGTCTCCGGTGAGATAAAATCCCCACTGGGAAACGTTGTGCAGGTACACAGCGATCTCAATGGCTACAGAAAGTTCGTCTCGGTCACAGAAACGTTGGAAAAAAGCCTGCCCGTCCTGGAGCCGAACACTGCCGATAAAAATGGCCTGACCATCAGCGACGGCATTTTAAGGGATACCTTGGGAGCTAGAAATCCCACTGATAAAACCGTCCTCCTGCAAGGCGATGCGGGAATGAGTACCGGCATACTCATGCATGCCGGCCTAATTGAGGTTTTGGGCGATGCCGGTCCCAACACGGGCGCGCTCATGCAGGGAGGCAGAATTGTGGTAAGGGGCAGAGCCGGTGACTTCACGGGCGCAGAGATGCGAGGCGGCGAGATCTTGGTGGAGGGTGATGCAGGAAGCTTCATCTGCGCTCGCATGAGAGGCGGGGCCGTTTATGCGAAAGGTGGAAAGAGCGTGCCGCCGGCTCGCGCGCAAATGCCCAGCTCCCAAGAGCTGGCAGCTCTCGCAAAGGCCCTGAAAATTCCAATGCTACATGCCATGATGTACCGCAAAATGTGCTTGTGATGATAAAATAAGATAACAAAGAGCCAGAGCTCTTGCCATTTTTCTACAATCTGACCTTCTCTACAGCCACTTCGCCCTCAACACCCATCACGATCGAGAATATCCACTCACTGAGCTTGGCGCAATGCTCAGGAATGCACTCCTCGATGCAGCCCGCGCAGGGCTCGAAAGCATCAAGAGCCAGCAGTGGATCGAAACGCCTGCCCCGAGGCTTTATAGTGCAACTGAGTCGATAGGTTCTGATGCCTTCTGCCGACTCCACCTCTCTGGTGATGAGATTATCTTTGAGGAGCTTAGCCACAATACGGGAGCATTTTCGAGAATCGATCTTCAAAACCTTCCATAGATCACTCTGCAAGGCTCCTTCAGGACGCGACTTTATATACTCCAGCGCCTCCTCAGCAGACATTTCCGACCTCTCTAGTCATCTTCATTCAATTGGACTTATGAGAATAATGTTGTTGCCACGCAGGATAACCGATCCTAAAGAGCGAGTCTTCTCGCCGCCGATCAGCTCCACGGTCTCCTGAAGGTGAAGGTTCAAGTATTCATCCACACTGTTAAGAACTCCTTCTAAAACATAGCGAGGTGAGCCCTTCATCTCCACCTGAATCTTACTGCCTACCAGACTCTGTACTTTTTTAGTTGGGAACATAAACCAGACTCCTTAGTAATTTGAATGATTGATCAATTTGCGCGACTGAAATTGAGCGCAATCCTCAGGCGGAAATCACGCCTTTTACGCCCGTTACACTCTTCATGAGTTCTTTCTCGATGAAATTTTTAAGCGTCATCTGCGAGAAGGGACAGCCTGCGCAGTGCCCTTGCAGCTTTACCTTGACAATTCCATCCACTATATCGACGAGCTCGACATCTCCACCATCTACGCGAAGGCCTTCCCTGATCTTTTCCAGAGCGAGCTCGACGTCATCCTTGAGGTTTTCCATGAATATTTCAGTCCCCTTTCACCTTTATAGATGTAACTTTGTGCCCAATGATCGTGTACCTTATCCCTTTTAAAGCTTCCTCGAGCTGCTTTATGATCTTTTCGCACTTATCTGAGCCGACGACGGTGTTAACCATGACTCCCGGCTCAGAGTGGTCCCGGATCGCTTTCAAGGCCATATCAAGGTTCTCGCTTAGCCGGAAGGTATTCCATGTTTTCGGTGCCATTCCTTGATACTCCACGAGGTAAAATCCGGTGATGCCCAGCTCCGTTAAGGTATTTATGACTCGAACCAGATGCTCGTGATCCACGAAAATCTTGACCATCGTCTTCATAGAGTTCCCCTATATATATCAGACAATCAGACCTTAAATAACTTCGCGATTTAACCAGATATTTTTTTATCCTACCCCGGCTAAGCAGGTCTTACCATGACCATGAGAGATATCAGAGATGTGTTGAAGAGCATGGGAATAAACGAAGACGAGATCGTATCCGCGGCAATGCAGCTTTACTTCCCCCATCCGGGTGTGGAGACGCGCGAGAAGGCAGAGGCTGTGTTTTTGCAGGAGATGGCTCTCGCTTTATCAGATCCCAATCTGGCGCTTCTTATTTATGCCGGAGTCCTGCTGGAGTCGGAGGGAGAGAGATGCAACCTTCCCAACCTTCGGCCAGCCGACTATGAGAACGATCTGACCTGCCTTATCGCGGATGAAGTCTTGGGTCTTGCCATTGCCAAGTATGTGGGCGGCTACAAAGGGCTTTTCGATTACGTTCGCTACGACAAGGCCAAGCCGGGCATCCTCTCCCGCCTGGGTCCCTTCATGGATGATGTGGTGGCCGGGCTCATCGGGGGCGTGTCCGCCAATATGTATACTCGGGCGGCTCTGTCCGAAGGGAGTTTGCATTGAAGGAGCTGCTCTTTGCTCTCCGTTCCGGATTTGGCTGGCTGTCTACCATACCGGTAGGTATCTCCATGGAGGGCATCGAGGCCCTGATGAGACATGTTTACGTATTTCCGATGGTGGGCCTGGCCTTGGGTGCGATTTTGGGCGGCGTGGCCTATATGGCGGGGCATGCGCTGCCCGCTAATCTGGTGGCCATTGTGGTGATAGTTGCATTCTATAAGCTCTGCGGCATAAATCATATCGACGGGCTGGCCGACTTCGGGGATGGGGTGATTGCCCACGGCACTCGTGAGAAAAAAGTCGCAGCCATGAAGGATGTCTCCCTGGGAACAGGAGGCGCTGTTTTTATGGCCATAATCTTGCTTTCCGCTTTCGCGACTGTATCCGACATACCCCGCACTCTTCTGCCCCTGGCTCTGTTGGTCGCGGAAGTCTCCGCCAAAGAGGCCATGATCTGCTTTGCCGCCTTCTCCACTTCCCTGCAGAAGGGCTTTGGCCAGATCATGATTGAGCGAACTGGGTCGCGGCAGTTTCTCCAGGGGCTAGTCATATCCGCGCTCTTGTGCGCGGCGGCCTTGGGTCCCCTGGGACTGGCCGCTCTGGCCGCGGCTCAGGTGGCCGCCCAATACATGGTTCTTGTGGCCAAGAGGAACTTTGGAGGGGCCACCGGGGACGGAATCGGTGCAACCAATGAGGTGGCAAGAGTGGTGGCCCTGGCGGTGGCTCTGACTTTAGGGGGTGTTCTTCCCTGGACGCTCTGGTGATGGCGGGGGGCCGGGGCTCGCGGCTGAATATGGGGGAAAAGCCGCTGGTGACCCTCTTTGGCAGGCCGCTCATCGACTATGTGGCTCTGGCTTTGGAGGACAGCGGTGTGGATAGGATCTTTGTGGCCACCACGGACAATGTGCCCCGCACCCAAAAATGGGCTACAGAGAGGGGGCTTTGTGTGATGGAGACGGGTGGCTATGGCTATGTGGCGGACATGATTGAGGCCGTGAAGAAAGCAGAGGTTACAGACCCAATTATGATCATCATGGCCGACCTGCCCCTGGTCACTTCGGATCTGATCGATGAGATCATCGAGGTTTATGAAGGGCGGCCCGAGCCGGCGCTCTCCACTCATACCCCCCTCGATCTGCACAGCCGTCTGGGCAGAAGGCCCGATTCCCTCTTCAACTACCAGGGCCGTCTCATCGTTCCGGCAGGCATAAATGTGCTGGACGGAGTCGATATAGAAAAAGAGCAGGAGGACTTTCACCTGATATTGGAGAGAATTGAGCTGGCGGTGAATGTAAATGTGGCGGGGGACCTCATGCTCTGTGAGAAGATAATGCAAGGTGATTTCCTTTGAATAACACCATAACTGTAAACGGCGAGAATTTCTCCGCCCAAGATCTGCTGCTGCTTTCCGGAGTGGATGAGATCAAAGAGCCCCATCTGATCAAGAGCTACATCCTGCTCGTGGCCAGGGCTCTAAGAAATCCCATGAGGCTGCCATGGCTGCTCAAGGACATCTTCAACCTCTGCATCCAGGAGGAGGACCAGAGGGACATGAGGCTCTGCCTGATCCGGGTGCAGGTGGAGGCGGAGCTGATGATGACCCAGGATATCCAGAGGTATCAGCAGAGGCGCTATGTGGCCCAGGTGATTGAGATCCTGCTCTTCAATGAGCTCTTGCTCGCGCCACGCGAGGCGGTGGAAGAAGGAGAGATGGAGTAAGGGGAATTACGAGGATTGGAACGGTATGCAAGGTGAATTATATTATGAGCTGCAAAAAACCACTCATTCCTCATATGAACGCTGGGCGCTGATGTGTTTGTCCTTCAACTTGCGGATGAAAAATCCGCAACGTAAGCTTTATTAACCTCACGATCGCTTCTGAGGAAGGTGGGTTGCTTGAGATCTATCGCCTTTTGCATCATGTCGGCAGCCTTGCTGATTTCTTCCTTCGCGAACGGTGCCACGATACCGGTAAGCTCGAATCTGCAAGCTGCGATTGATGCTGCCTCTCCCGGAGATACCCTGCAGGTAGCTAAGGGAGTCTACGACAAAATAACCATACAAAAGAGCCTGGATCTGGTGGGCAATGGTGCGGTAATCCGGGCCGGAAATAGAGACGCCTGCGTAAACATAGATGCGGACAACGTGGGCATCAGCGGCTTTACGGTCAGAGACGGTTTTTATGGAATAAAGCTCAACAGTGTGTCGGGCTGCAATGTTTCCAACAACACCGTAATCTACTGTACTCAGCCCGGCATTGCTCTCATCTTTTCCGACGGAAATACCATCACCGGGAACAATGCCAGCTTTAACGGCATAGTGGGAGAGGGCTGGTATGGAATATACCTATCCAACTCCAACGACAACCTCATCACGAACAATGTGGCCTACGGCAATGGCGCTTACGGCATCAATCTCTTTCCTTCCTGCAGCAATAATACCATAAGTGGAAACGTGCTGCAAGGGAATATGTACGGCCTTTACATGTTCACCGATTGCGCCGACAATCTCATCGAAAAGAACGACCTGTCCAGGAATACCAACTCCGGTCTGGATCTGCGCATCAACTGCACGGATAATCTCGTCATCAACAACACCATGGAGGATAACGTGGTGGCCGGACTGACCCTTATGGAAGATTCAGGTCAAAACACCATTAGCGGAAACGTTATACGAGGCAACGGACGCTATGGATTACAGATACAGAGCCGCTCGGATGGCAATACCATCATTTATAACAACATCTCCGACAGCCAGACGGGAATATTCCTGGAGTCGAGCCAAAATGAAATCTACGGCAACCGCATAGCTGACAATGTCATTCAAGCCGACGATCGAGGAATAAACCGCTGGAACGCAAAATATCCTAAGGGCGGAAACCTCTGGAGCGACTACAGTGGCCTGGATGCGATGCAAGGACCCGGGCAAGAAGCCCCCGGCAAGGACGGCTTTGGGGATGTGCCTTACAGGATAAGCGAGACTGGAATAGATCAGTATCCCATTATGGGCGAACAGGTCAAGCAGATTTCCATCCTTGCCAAAGAGATGACTCCTGGGAAAGCAAGAGTGGGTGACGCGATCGCCATCAAGGCAAAGCTGAAGTCCAGGTACGATCTCTTGCAGGTAACCGCTCGCGCTTATCAAGATGGATTGGAAGCGCAAGGCTACAGCAGACTGGTTTTGTCCGGAGATTTCTATCAGGGGGACTTCTCCACAGCTCTGCTGGAACCGGGAAGGTACGATATTGTCCTTAGTGCAAAAGATGCGCGAGGATATGAGTTGCAAGAGACTTTGGGCGAGGTCGAGGTTACCGCAAGACGCGGCTTTACCTCTTCATAAGTTGTATTTTATGATTTATATTATGTGTATTAAAAAGGGGAGACAATGACAACATTCAGATCATGTTTGGGATCCTGTTTAGTGGGTGTGGGCATCTTAGCGCTGCTAGCGTTATTGGTGCTGGCAAATGCAGCATACGGGGGCGAAGCCTATTGCGATGCCTGCAAGGGCGATTCAGGCTGGGACCCAATGAAAAAACTCGATGAGATCGGAAATCCCAATGCAGGAAAGGTGGAGGTCATGCCTGGCCTGAGCACGGCTCAGAAGAACCGGGTGGGAATCTGGAAACAGCCCTTAGCCGGCTTCAATAAAACAGATGCCAGCGAAGAGAGCAATTCGCTGCAGGAAAATGTCCCGGTGAACAACACCACCGAAAGCCTGGCAAAGAAGACCGAGCCGCGCAAAATCGCGGAGGAGAACATGTCCATTGTACGCAGCGCAGATGCCAAGGGATTGCTCGCTCCTATTGACGAGGTCACTGGCTCCCAGGTATTGCTAGACATCAGCGAGAACGCCACAAAACACATCACGGGATCGATTGCCATTCCTTATACGAATTTTCTCAACGGCACAAATGTGCGATCAGAGGCCGAGCTGGCAAAGATGTTGGGAGATGCCGGAATTTCCCAGGGTGACCCGCTGGTCATCTACGGCGAATGCATGCCCTGTGGAGGAGGACCCGCGCCCGCGACCTTTGTCTACTGGATCATGAGGTCCCTGGGCCAGGAGAATGTCAGAGTGCTGGATGGAACTGTCAAGGATTGGGCTCTAGCCGGAAAGCCGACGGCCGCAGAGACGGCGATCATGCCCGCCAAAACCTACACACCACAAATCATTTGGAATTTTTCAGCCGATTACAATTATGTGATGAGCGGCTCGGCCCAGATCGTGGATGCAAGAACCATGCAGGAGTTCGGCGCGGGCTCCATTCCCGGTGCAATCAACATTCCCTACGATAATGTAATCATCAATAGCAAAATCAGGGATGAAACCAAGCTTGCCCGAGTCTTTGCCTTTCTCGACAGGAATCGGCCTGTGGTAGTTTACACCAATACCGGCTTGAAGGGATCGGTGGTCTGGTTTGCCCTGACTCTCCAGGGATACGATGCCCGGCTGTACTCCTATGAGAATTATCTGTACAACCAGGTGGCACTAGGCAAGGCAGATGCGACTAATGCGACGGCGACGGCTTGAATAGTATTCGAGGGCAAAGGCCATGATTATCTCAAGAATTGCCATGTGCATCCTGCTAATGATGGCGATATTTGCAGGTGCTGTATCCAACGTCAATGGAGAATGCTCCCTCTGCAAAGGCGGATCGCCTACCACTCAACAGGACGTGCTGAATAACGAGTGGGCGGTGTTCCTGGGCAAAGAGAATGCAACAACAGAGGTGATGTCCAGCACAGGTGGTCTTGTCAATCCCAAGTACAACAGGGAGAACAATCCTTCCTTGCAAGCAGAGAAAATCAAGGCATTAGCATCAGTAACAGGGGCACAAAGTCCAACAGACAGCAAGGTCTCCAGCGCTTTGCTCAGCAGCCACATAAATGCAAAGAGAAGCGATGGCTTTGCCTCTGTTCTGGTGCCCCTGGAGAGCGCCAATGGTTCAGGTATAATTCTTGATATCAGCCCGAGCTCTACCGAGTATATTCCCGGAGCTATAAGCATCCCTTATACCGAATTTCTTGGTCCGGGGGGCGTTCTTAAGCCCGTGTCCGAGATGGCGGCAGTTTTAGGAGAGGCAGGCATATCAGAGGATGATGCGGTCCTAATTTATGGTGAATGCCAGCCTTGCGGCGGAGGGCCATCGGCTGCAACTTATGTTTACTGGATAATGTTGTATCTGGGCCATAAGAATGTCAAACTGCTGGACGGAGGCATCGACGACTGGGTGGCAGCCCAGCGGCCCACGGTAACACATTCTGCGTCTTTATCTTCTCAGACCTATACTCCTTCCATAAAGTCCGATCTCCTGGCCACTTATGAGTTTGTGCATAGCGGCACGCCCCAGATCATAGATGCCAGAACTGCCAAGGAATTTGATGTAGGATCTGTATCAGGAAGCGTAAATATTCCTTATGATCGAGTCCTGGACGACAAAAGGATCAAGGATAAAGAAGAGCTGGGTAATCTATTCTCTTCTCTGGATAAAAATAGGTCCGTTGTAGTCTACACCAATACCGGCGTCAAGGCTTCCATGATCTGGCTCGCCTTGACTCTGTTGGACTATGATGCCAGAATTTACTCCTGGCAGGATTGGCAGGCCAATTCGCCTAAATTGGACATCGCCTTGCAGAAGGCTTATGCCAAGCCCAATCCCGCCAAGATAGGAGATGTTGTTCAGATAACGGCGCTCTTCGAAGGGAAGAACATAAGCTCTGCCGGCCTGCCAAAAAACGTTAACCGGAGCGGCAACGAAACTATTCTGACCATCAAAGGATGCGCTACCTGTGGATTTGGCTCGCCGCAAGGATATGCCGACCTGAGTAGCACCGGTGGCGCGGTGTTGATCGGCTCCACATCTCAGGCACAAAAAAGCGCGGCGGAAAAAGGTTTCACTGTATCGGCTCAGATATTGAGCCCATCGGGTGATACAGTCTCGCGGGTTGTAATGAAACGCATCAAATCTGACGGAGACGAGTTTGCCGGAATTTGGAATGCTAATGTGGCAACCGGCGCCTACCGGGTAGATATTGTGGCCACTTTAGGTGAGACCACCGAGACCTTCCCGGATGCCATGCAAATTGAGGTTGTCGGCACCAGTAAATATAAGAATCTTGGGAATGAATAACTGGAGCTAAGTGTGAACTCCAGCTCATTTGCCTATTTTATTTTATTGGCCGCTCTGCTTAGCAGTGCGGCCGCTTTCCCCATGCAAAATGCGCTCGATAACAACAAGGCCAGCATCTGGTTTGAAAAGGAATATGACAGCTACTTCAAGCCAAACGCGGATGACGGTATGCCTCCGGTCGTTTATGGAGTGAGCGTAAATCCATCGGCGCTGAAGATGGGTGCACCCAGAAGCGAGATCAACGCTTTTGTCCATGATGCCGGCAGCATAGAGATGGTCTATGCCGATATCGGTAGTCGCATGAACCTCATGCTGGATCTGAATCAAGACGGCAGATATACAGGATACTGCGGCTCCAACCTGCCGCCCGGAGCCTACAAGGTTACAATTGTGGCCATTGACAAATCCGGCAATGCGGCAAAGGACGAATCAGCAACCCTTACCATTCGCGACCCCAATGATCTCAACGGCAATGGAATCGAGGACAGCCTGGAAAAGCAAGGCGGGAAGGATCTGAGGGTGATCGTCCTTCATGACGGCAATCTGAGCAATGTCGCTACATCCGCGGATCGCTTCCATATCTTGCCGGGGAGCGCCTTGACGGTATCCAGCGACAAGCTGGAGAAGATTGCCAGAACCAATGGTGTTAGGGGCATCTACAAGGACCAGAAGCTGAAGGTTTTGGCGCTGCCCGACGAGGCTAGCGGTCCGTCAACGCTCTCCACTTCACGCGATGATCCATGGATTATTGATGACCCCAGGATGAATAAAGGCTACACGGGGGAGGGCGTGACTGTGGCCCTCATTGATACTGGTGCGGATCGTGATCACAAGGCCCTGGCAGGCAAAATTGTGGCCTTCAAGGATTTCGTGAACAATCAAACTGCTTCCTACGATGACAACGATCATGGCACCCATTGTGCCAGCCTAGTCGCCGGAGAGAAGGGCACAGGCGTGGCACCGGGAGCAAAGCTGGTAGTGATAAAGGTCATGGACCGAGAAGGTGCATGCTATCTATCTGATGCCCTAAACGCACTGGACTGGTGCCTGGAGAATAAAGAGCGTTACGGAATTAGGGTAGTATCCTTTTCCGTGGGTGGCGAGAGCCCTTCGGACGGCACGTCTCTCCTGGATGAAGCCTGCAACAAAATGGTGGAACAGGGGCTGGTTATGTGTGTGGCAGCAGGAAACTCCGGTCCTGCCGCTTCATCCATTGTCATTCCAGGCGATGCCGAGAACGTGGTAACCGTGGGGGCTGTGGACAGTTCTGGCACTATCTTCGAACTATCCTCGCGCGGGCCGACGGCCAAAGGGGACACCAAGCCCGATCTGGTCACGTTGGGTGTGGATGTAGTCTCCGCCCTGGCTGGATCAAAGAGCGGCAAGAGCTCATTGAGCGGCACATCGATGGCCGTTCCTCAAGTATCCGGGGCAGTGGCGCTGTTGCTGGAAGCAAAGCCTGATCTTGCCCCGGCTGATGTAAAGAGGGTGCTACTCAAGACTGCTGACGATCTGGGCCCGCCTGGGCCTGATAATGTTTACGGCTATGGGGCTCTTAATCTGACCGGTGCCCTGCAAAGCATCAGTGCGACTCGGTCGGGGCTGTCGCCCCCTGTTATCGAGGAGATTAAGCTAAACCGAAACGATGCCTCTGTAGGCGAGCCGGTCATGATCGAAGCGCAGGCTTTAGGCGATATCAGGGCCATAAACGCCAACATCGTAGGGCCGGACCGAAATATGGAGATACCCATGGATGACTTCGACGGCAACGGCATCTTCTCTGCCCGCTGGGAGACGAGCTTTTGGACTCCTGGCGACTACCAGGTAAAGGTTGACTTGCTGGGTAAATTCGGGGAGGTGGACGATAAGGCGGTCCCTTTCCGTCTATTGGAGAAGGAGTGAAGCTGGTATGTCTTTAGCCTGGCAAGAGATCGCCCGTTTCGGCAAGAAGTTGGTTATTTCCGGGCTTACCAGCTCCCGCTTCGGAAATATCAGCCTCCTGCGGGAAGGTCGGATCTTTATAACCTGCACCGGCAGCATGCTTGACGAGCTGGAGGAAGAATTGGTGGTGGAGGTTGATTTAAGCCATCCCTGCGATCAGGACAAGATTGCCAGCAGCGAGACCTGTGTTCACCGGGCCATCTACCAGAGCACTATAAACATGGCCATCATTCACACTCATTCTCCTTATGCAGTGGCACTATCTCTATTGGAGCGAAAGATCGTAGAGCCGCTGGATGGCGAGGGCAAGGTCTTTTTAGGAACAATGCCCATTGTTGAGGGCCAAATCGGCACAAATGAGCTGGCCATGGCTGCATCTTCTGCCCTGCAAACTCATAAGGCATGTATTGCTCGCGGCCATGGCGTATTTGCCGCCGGCAATAGTCTCTCTGATGCTTATACGGCAGCCTGTATGGCAGAGCATAGCGCTCAGGTAAGATATCTTGTAAAAGCCTATTCAAGGGATAAATTTATATCTTCTCCGTCACTTCAATAATTTGAGCGGGTAATCCTAGTTTTTGAAATCCACACTGAACCCCCCACTCTCCTACCCGCTCTCTTTAAATTAGTTGTCAAAAGATCTATTAATGCCAGCGTTTAAATGTCTCCTATGAACTCTTCTCTGGAGCTTGGAAAGATCATGGACATACCAGTGCGGCTACACTGGACATTTCTGTTGGTCATCCTATATGTTGCCTGGGCTTTTGCCTCTTTCAGCCAGATCGTCTACGGAAAGACTTATGGTTTCGGCGGCATTGAGCCGGCACAGCTGCGATTGATTTATTCTCTGCTCTTTGCCGTAGTGCTCTTCGCCTGCGTGGCCCTGCATGAGCTGGGGCATTCATATATCGCCCACAAGAACGGCATTGGCATAAAGAGCATAACTCTCTACTTCTTTGGCGGAGTGGCTTCCATGGAGGAGATCCCCAGAAATCCCCGCCTGGAGCTGCAGATGGCCTTTGCCGGACCGGCTGTAAGCGGCGTGCTGGGATTGATCTCGGTTTACTTGGCCGGACCGGCCGCCGCTTTTGGTGGTGCGGGAAATGCTCTGGCCATCATGTTCTGGACTTTAGGCATCATGAATCTCATCCTCATGGCCTTCAATCTCCTCCCTGCATTTCCTATGGATGGAGGCCGCCTCTTGCGGGCCTGGTTTGCCACCCGCATGCCTTATGTAAAAGCTACCCGGCGAGCTGCGGATATCGGAAAGGTCTTCGCGACTCTCATGTTTCTGCTGGGCCTGTCCTCCTTAAATTTCATGCTACTCTTTGTGGCATTCTTCGTTTATGTGGGTGCATCTGAAGAGGAGAAGGCCACGGAAATAAGCGTCAGCCTGGAGGGAATATCAGTGCGAGACATAATGTCCGCCCCGGTGCGTAGCATCGCTTCGGAAATGACGCTTGAAGAGCTAAAAGAGCTGATGTTCCGGGAAAAACATAGAGGCTATCCGGTAATGTCTGGCGAAGCCCTGGCGGGAATTATCACCTTGACCGATCTGCAGAGGGTTCCAGAAGCGGAGAGGACCCATACTCGCGTAGATCAGGTGATGGCAAGAAAGTTATATTTGATCGGACCTCTGGAGGAGGCATCGACTGCCATGAAGATGATGAATGAAATGCAAATTCGCCGACTGCCTGTGATCGATGAGGGCCGATTGGTGGGCATCGTCTCCAGGGAGGACCTGGTCAGGGCCATTGAGCTCGTGCAGTGAGAGGTAATCAATTTGGAGAATACGACGGAAACGATGAAAGAAGCCGACGCTTCTTCTTGCCGGCTGGTGGAGCCGGGGGAGACGCCCGCTGGCAGCGAGTCCCATGAGATCATAATAGTAGGAACGGCCCATGTCTCAGAGAAAAGCGTCCAGGAAGTAATCAGCAAAATAGAGGAGACGCGGCCCGATATCGTGGCTGTAGAGCTGTGTCCTGCTCGCTATCGGGCTCTTATCGGCCAGGAAGTAGAGAAGGAGATCAAGATCAGCGAGCTTTTGAGTGGCGGAAAACTCTTTTTCTTCCTGGTGCAGTTGTTTTTGGCCTATATCCAGAGAAAGATCGGCGAGGAGCTGGGAGTCAAACCCGGCTCGGAGATGCTGGCGGCCATAGAAGCTGCCAAGAAAGCGGGGGCGCGGGTGGCACTGGTCGATAGGGACATTGGCATTACCATTCAGCGCTTCTGGTCGGCTATGGGATTTTTTGATAAGATCAGGCTTGTCGGATCCCTGGTCCCGGCAGCTCTTGGCTGGGGCGATGAAGAAGAGATTGATATCGACAGCATCACTCAGGCAGATATTGTCTCCCAGATGATCTCGGAGTTTAGGAAGATCTCCCCAGGGGCGGCGAACGTGCTGGTGGATGAGCGCGACGCCTACCTGGCTCGTAATCTGCACTTGCTCTCCAAGCAGGGCCGGGTGCTGGCCGTGGTGGGGGCGGGCCACAGAGAGGGCATTCTCAAGCATCTGGAGCATCCCGAGAATATTCCTGCCCTGGAAGGCTTGAATGAGAAGCCCGGCAAAAAGATCACCTTTGTCAAGATATTTGGGGTAGTGGTGAGCCTACTTATCCTGGTCACCATTGGTCTGGTGCTGATCACGGCAAAGTCCAGCGAGATCATTCTCCAGGCCTGTATCATCTGGTTCGTAGTAACCGGAGGGCTGTCGGCTTTAGGAGTCGTCTTGGCCAGAGGCCATCCGCTCTCCGCACTTACGGCGCTCCTGGTGGCCTGGATGACGACCCTCAATCCCTTTGTGGCAGCGGGCTGGTTTGCCGGAATGGTGGAGGCCTGGAAGCTCAAGCCGACAGTTTCCGACCTGAAAGCGCTGGCAGCTGCAGACAACTATAATCAGATGATGCAAAACCGCCTCTTTAAGGTCATCTTAGTGGCGGCACTTTCAAACGTGGGTGCCATGCTAGGGATGTTCGTTGGCGTCTATCTCATCTGGCATTGGCTGGGACTGAACCTTTCAGCAGATATGATCTGGGATATGATAAAAAATGGCTATTCTTTAATTCTTAATTATTTTTAATTTTTTCGCTCGGAAACGACGGTTATTCCCGCATCCTTGATCTTGTTCTTGCGGGCTACATTGAGCAGAAAGGGTGTCAGGCTCTCTATCATGGGGGAGACGGCCAGAGGACCCGCGTTCAGTGGTCGGAGGCTCTTTATCTCACCGGCAAGCTCCATAGTGATCTTTATCGCCTCTGCATCATCGCCACAGATAAAAGCATCCGCCTTCATCACCCTCTCAATATCCTGCAAAGCCGCGGCGCAGATGGTATGAAAGGCAGAGACCACTCTAACGTCTTTTGGCAGCAACATCCTTGCCTGCAGGGCTGCGCTTCCCTCGGGGGGGGGTTGGTACTGGAAAAACTTGCCGTTGTAAATCATGGGCACCACGGGCGAGATGACGAGCTGGCTCTTGTAGGAGTCTAACAGACCGGTTGTAACAGAAGCCAGATGCTCATAGGGCACGCACAGCACGACCACATCAGCCCCAGCAACGGCACTGGCGTTGTCCGCGCCCTGCACATTACCTAAGGCTCCTAAGAGTTGCAATACAGCGGCTGCGCTCTCCCTGGCTTTGTCAACATTTCGTGAGCCGATGATGATCTCATGCTTTTGCCCCCAGCGCACGGCAAATCCCGTGCCGATATCGCCGGTTCCGCCAACGAGAGCAATTTTCATGGCCTTGCCTTAACCAAACTATTATTTTACAGTTTTGTGCCGGGCAGCATTTTTTCCAGGAGGACGGATAGGACCACGAAGAAAAGGACCCCCAGGATCAGGCTCTTGGCTATTCCTATGCGATTAACTCCCAGGAGGACGATGGTGACATAGCAGAGCCATGGTGGAGTGAAGATGAGAAGGCTTTTGGCATACTCTTCCACTGTCTTGCTGCCGCCCTCGGCATAGATTAGCAAAAAACTGAAAACCGTGAGCAAGGGCAGAGTAGTTATGAAGGCGGAGAGCATGCCTCGCCCCTGGCTGGCGAAGTAGGCTGTGAGAGCCGTCACCGTTCCACCCATGAGGAAATATACGACCAGCCGCAGGTCGGAGCCCGCTAAATAAGTCAAGTAGGATGTGAACTGCATTTTAGAACCTGCTAAAATATAACTAGGGATGGCACGAGATGCGAAAGGGAGTAGCAATGAAGGGGGTAATAAACGTCACCTCGTGCCGCGAATTCCTGCACTATCCTATCATAATGCAGCTATCACTATTAGGTCTCTTCTCCTTTATTAAGTTTTAGGTTGAAAAACAGATAGAACTTTTTATAAATTATTACGAAATCAAGCAGGTCTTATGGCTGCCTCGACATCGGTCATACCGGCATCGGTCTTGATGCCCAGTCCCGAAAAATGAGTGCGGGAAGCCCTATGTCCGCCCTCGAGCAACCGCTCTATTGCATCATCTATCTTGCCGGGGGTGATGTGCAGCCTCTCGCAGATGCTATGATGATCATAGTACATGGGCACCTCGACTTCGCTCGCACATGTGTCGAGGAGTTTTTTTGCCCGGCGGCTGTGCCCCTCCCAAGCAGAGGCCTTCTCGATTATCTGCGCTTCCTGTATCCCGCCCAGCCACAGAGGGCCGGCCAAAGCCGTCTTGCCTGAGCAATGACCGCACTGCCCCACAGGCCAGGGCTTTTCCAGGAGAACAAAGCTGCCGCAGCTACGGCAGTGCTCGACATAGCCCAGTTTTTCCAGACATCGGTCGGCTGCTTTTGCCCCCTTGATCACACGCAGGTAAGTTCTCACATAGTGATCGGTAACGTGGGTGAGCATGGGCTGCATGGCTTTATCCAGACGGGCCAGCTCGCGTGCCGCCAGGCCGAGCAGAATTCTGGCCCCCATCTCCCGGTGATAGTCTGTACGTAGGGGAACTGCCATGTACTTTCTGATACCGCTCATGAGATGGGCACCGCAGAGGGGGGCGGTGTCGGTGGCGGTGATAAATAGATAAGAAAGAGCGGACCTGCTGGCTGCGGAAAGATAGGACGAGGGTGAGCCGAAGGGGTCCAGGTCCACTGCCTGGAAGTGCTGCTGGTGCAATAGGACATTGGCATCGCAGCAGGTTACTGTGCCGGCCAGACCGTTTCGACTCAGGTTTTTTTCCATGAGCCGGCAAGCCTGGGGACTGACGTCGTTTAAGGTCACTTTTTCTACACCGGCTTCCTTAGCCACTCTTAGCCCGCGAATGCCGCTGGCAGATAGGGCGTCCAGATAGTCGGAGAGGCCCAGGGTGCTGGCCATGGCTACGCCGATATCGCGGTTAAGAAGCATCTTGGGATTGTAGAAAGCACCCTCCGTCTCGAAGGTGATGGCGCCCTCCGTTGTGAGATTCATTTAGATGCAAACGACGCGCGCTGATTATAATCTTTTTCCCTGCAAACAGCAGATTCTGATTGTTGTGATGCTCTCGTGTTTTTGATCGCGATGGTTTATTCGAGATGGAGCTGTGCGCGCATTATATCCGAAAAAGCAAGGGTGGAAAAGATGCACAAAATCGGGTTGCCATTTTTGGCAGTTGGTTGTTGTTATTATTTTTTATAAAAAAATGCGTGTTTAATTTATTTAGATGGCTGATGTGATAAAATCGCAAATAAAATGAAATCAACCAGGTTCTGCGAAAGATATATATCTCACTCTTGAGGAATGCAAACAATGTAGGTAGGGAGATTATAGTTATGCTATCTGATATAGCATCCTCTTATCTTAGGAGATAATAGAATCTATGATATATATTACGTCACATAAATATTATTTACTCCTATTATGTCTTATCTTTATAATAATTTGTAATGGCTTTGCCCTTGGCCAAAACATTGATTTTTTTGGGTGCGAAGGTGTCCCCTGGGTTGCAGATAGCTCAGTCACGCATGATGGAGATATCTCTCTACGTTCTGGGCCGATAGAGTGCTCCGGGTCCAGCATTCTATGTGGACGCGTCAAAGGCCCGGTTGACATAAGCTTTTGGTGGAAGAACGGAGGCTATTCAAAAATTGGGCAGCTTATGTTTGAAATAAACGGCTCAAAGGTATTTGAATGTGATTCTCGTGACTGGAAAAAATTCTCATACCCTCTTAATGACGGAGATGTCCATACTCTTAAGTGGACATTCAGGAGGATAAGCTCGTATCCAAAGTGGGAAGGATCTGCCTGGCTGGCTGGGATAAATAGCTCAGGGATCTCGCCTATATCATCAGGGGGATATTCTGCTTCAAACATTGGATCTCTTTCTGAATCTCCTTCTATTAATGAGAAAAATCTACAAAATGTACCGAACGATATCATCTTGGAAAATGGCCCCATTATTCAGCTGATCCGGCCAAAGAACTGGTCGTGGCTTGCTTTTGATAGGCCAGTTGAATTTGAAATCAAAGTTGAAAATCATGAAAAAGTTCCATTATGCGAATTGATTATTGATGGTTCGATTATAAACGACTCAAGGCATATTTATGATGATGAATCCACTATTTTCACTAATATGCTTAACGAAACCGGTATGCACAACTGGACCGCCCAGTGTTACGACTGTCAAGGAAGATATAACTCTTCAAAAGTTTCCTTTTTTTATTTAAACGCGGTGAATAAAACAACGTATGTTCGATCTGGTCAGGATGGTAATTATAGCGAATTTACATATTCCGAAATAAATGATGCTATAAACCACACCACAGTCAATGGGACTGTTTTAGTATATGGTGGTAATTATAATCATAATATTTATATAAACAAATCGCTGAATTTGACGGGGCTGGATGAACCCGTTCTAGACCTCAAGAATAAGTCTAGTTCGGGAATAATAATAAAATCCAGTGGGGTTAAAGTAAATGGATTTGTCATAAAAAATACAGATTATGGGATAAAAGCTGAAACGGTTCACAATATAATAATATCAAATAACAATATATCGTCATGCTCGAACGGAGTGAAATTAACAAAATGTTCGAATATATCAATATTGAATAATTCAATATATGATTGTAAACAGCGAGATACCCAAATAACCCCTAATGCTATTTACATAGAAAATTGTGAGACTTGCAGCATATCTGGGAATATCATCAATAAATACAAATCAATCTCCATTAATATCACCAATTGTATTATTCTGAACGGCAACAAGTACGTAACTATTTGCGATAACGAATTTTTAAATTACGGGAATTGTGCGATTAAATCCGATAATGATGATTGCGCTATATTACAAAATTGCACAAAAAATTGTGTAAGAATAAACTATTTCGATAAAGAAGATAAAAAATATTGCAAAGGAGAGAATGAATGCAAATTTTAAAAGGCGTCTCACGAGTAATAATTTATATTATTTGTATACTTTTTCTAATTCCAAGCATTGCCATTTCAGGATCTGAAAGTACTGCAAAAGGTGGGCGTTCAGCATCTCAATTAAATATAACTGCTTGTTCAGATAATTCTTCTGTGAATATAAATTCCCGTGTAACAATAAGGTATAATTTAACGAATTTTGGGCGGTGTAATAAAAACGAAACCGGCGATGCGCAGGTGGATGAGATATATATTATTATAACTATTCCAGATTTTTTAAAACCACCTGATGATAATATTTTATTAAATGATCAAAACCGAAAACTTTCTGTTGGTCCCAATTTAAGCCTCGAATCAGGCATAATTGAGGGATATATTCCTGATACAGTAGCCGCTAATAAAATATCAACAAATTTATCCCTCAGCAAATCAGGAGAATTGAAATTTTATATTAGCAGATTAGATCCTCGGTGCAGTTATAAATTCAACTACACAACCTCAGCAAAAAAAGCGGTGCAAAATGAAGGATGCTCGATAATAACTAAAGATGATATTAAATGGGCCAGCCATAGAACATGTGATCCAGGAATTGATATTAATCCCATAAATATCACAGATAACGAAATCAATAATACAGATCGAGTCAATATCATCATATCTGGGGATTATATATTCAAATATGGTGGAAAGAACTACATATTCAACAACTCAAACATTTCGTTATCATTGTCTCCAAAATTGCCACTAAATATAAACACAACCAATTATAAGTATACAACAAATAAAGGTGACAGCATTTCATATGCTAAACCATATTATATAGTAAGTCATACGGGAGAACAACTTCAATTTGGATTGAAAAAGGTGGATGAAGAGCCAATATATGATGACGAGATATATTTGGTTAAAAATTTTCGCGAATACCATTATAAACTAAGCGGAGTGTTTATATTAAGTATAATTTTATTTTTTATGTTGCTAAAATTGTTTGAAAATCCTGGCGTTATTCACATGGCCGCATTTGGGAGTGCAATCTTTTTACTTAATATTATAGCCCATGATCTATTGAGTGGTATTGGAATTGAATACTATTACCCTGATGTTTTGGCTTATGAATTTGCAGCATTTATTATTTCTCTTATAATTCTTTATAAAATTTATGAGCATAGAAAAATAGCAGGCAATTTTTTTAAAATTTCTAGATTAATAAATTATGTGGCTATGTCCATCGTTGCGTACAGCCTTTCATTTGATTTATTCGGATTTCTCCCTAATAAAGTATTGCCTATTATTAGTTTTCAGATTTTTAATTTAACTATTACAAATATGGCTGTATTAAGGTTTATTATGGTTCTGCCGTTCGCCTTATCTATATTTTATGTATACACTTGTATTAAAGATAGTGGGTGTCAATATCATGCTGATGCGAGGCCATTTGTATATATTATATTTCCTCTAGTTGAACTATTTTTAATAACATATCCGTCCCTTGACGACCTTGACAATGCTGTTTTAAGACTAATCCTTACTTTTATTACATATATAGGATATATTGTATTGGCTGGAATATTAATTGCGGACTATGAGCAACTGGCCAAAAGCATTCGCTTTAGAAACTAAAAATCATTCTCTTTTTGGAACGGCGGTGCGCTGGCATCAAAGGCCCTGGAGTCCGTCCATTTGGGCGGTGAGCTGGATGCTTTGCGAGATATCACCATGACGCCTTTTTGCTTGCTAATGGTGGGATACTCATCATCAGCAGGCCCGTACACGGCGTATTTCTTAACCTCATCCCTTATCTGCGTATTGTTCAATCTCGCTTCACGGTAAGGACGGATAAGGGGCCGCTGGTCAAAGGAATGCGACTCTGGCCCAGGAAGAGAATAGGGCTGATCGCCTATGCCGTCATTATTCTCATCTTTGCCGCGATAATCGTTGTAGTAGTTGCCGAAAGTTGTATTCCAGATATTAAGGCTGGTATTCTCATAGGCATTGATGTTGTTTCTCATGAAGTTGTTGCCGAAGATGAGGTTATTCCGGTTCTCATTGAGCCTTATGCCGTGTTTATTGTCCGAGGCGTTGTTGTCGTAGACGGCATTGAACTTGCATCCTCGGGACAGCTCAAGGCCGTTGAAGTTGCCCTTGGCGGTGTTTCGGATCAGCATGTTGTAGCTGCTGTTCTCTTGCAGGCTGATGCCGATACCAAACCCTGTCACGATCTCGCTTCTGCTATTATCCTCTGCCAAATTATCGGTTATGTTGTTATAGTTAGACGAGGACGTTACCAGGATTCCGTAATAATTATGATCTGCCCGGTTTCTTCTTACCTGGTTATACGAAGCATTCCAAAGGGAGAGCCCAAAGGTGTTCGTGGAGAGGATATTATCCTGAATAATGCCACCGTTTGTCTCTTTGAGGAGTATGCCGGTGTTGGTGTTGTTAACAATGCTGTTATTATCAAGCACTACATCGCGAGACCTAACAATCTCAAGCCCGTATTTTTTGCAGTTGGTAATGCGGCAGGCAGTAACTTTAACCTGGGTACTTTGCAGGATCGACGCACCCATATCGCAGCCTTCCATGGTCGTATTCTGCAAGACCAGGTCCCGCACATTCTCCGCAGAAATTGCCACCTGCGCTCCAAAGATGCTGCAATTTTTTATAGATATGCCGTCGCCCCTCACAACTATGGCTGAATTGGGCTCATCGAAGCTTCCTCCCGCCGCAGCAGCGGGATTTTGCATGTAGTAATTGAACTTGGCAGTGGTGTCCTTGCCTACGCCTTTTATGCGAAATCCAGAGATGGTAACGTCATCGCTGGACACTATTATAGCAGGTTTTTGCAAAGCCGCCGAGAGAATGGGGCCGCCCTGTCCTTCAATGGTTAACGGCCGGTCCACCTCGAAGCGACTTACTTCTCCCGGACCTACTACTATCGTGTCTCCTACCTCTGCCGAGTTTATGGCCGTCTGGATGTCAGCCCCTGCCTGGATAACGCTTGCTGAGACGGGATCAAATGGTACGTAAATGAAAAGCGCAAGAGCAAGGAGCGCGAAGATGGCCTTTCCGTTGCATTTAATGGTTGAAAATTTCATGCAGAAATATTTAGGGCTCTTCGCGATTATCATTGGCTAACCTCAGATTACAATGATTTTCCAGTTATAAGTTAGTGCCGGAAATGGCGCATGCCTGTGAAGACCATGGCCATGTCGTGCTCGTTGGCGGCATCAATCACCTCGGCATCCCGTATGGATCCGCCGGGGTGAATTACCGCAACAGCTCCGGCCTGGAAGGTTTGATCCAGCCCGTCTCGGAAGGGGAAGAATGAATCCGTGGCCGCGACCGTGCCTCGGGTGGATAGTCCGTGCTCCTCTGCCTTTTCCGCACCAAAGCGTGCTGAATCCACCCGGCTCACCTGGCCCGATCCTATGCCTATGGTCTGGCACTCCGAGGCATAAACCAGGGCATTGGACTTGACGTACTTGGAGACCTTCCAGGCAAATCGAAGGGCTTTGCTTTCCCCGTTTGTGGGCGCTCTTTTGGTTACTACCTTCCAATCCTTAAGATCGCATGTATCATAATCCTGGAGCATCATGCCCCCGAAGATGCTTCTTTGATAGTGTCCTCGATAAAGTTCATCCTTTTGGGCCAGCAGATCTCCAATATCCAATATTCTGCGATTGGGCTTCTTATCCATGAGCAGCTTAAGGGCCTCGGGCTCATAGCCGGGAGCTAGCAGCACCTCTACGAAGCTGTCGCCGATGGCGCGGGCCGTTTCCAAATCCACCGGCCGGGAAAAGCCGATGACGCCCCCAAATGCGGATTTGGGATCGGTGGCGAAAGAGAGACGGTAGGCTTCAGCCAGACTTTCGCCATAGGCCACGCCGCAGGGATTGGCATGCTTCACAATTACGGATAGTGGCTTTTCTACCGGGATGCCATCGTACTCCGATATGTCGATGAGCATTTCAAGCACCGTTTCTGCATCGACCATGTTGTTATAGGACATCTCCCGTCCATTCAGCTTCCTGGTTGTATGCAGGCCCAGACCATTCTCTTTGCTGTAGAGTGCCGCCTTCTGGTGCCAGTTCTCTCCATAACGAAGATCCTGCACTTTCTCATAGGCTGCTGCCGCATAACGGGGCATGGCGTTCGTGCCGGCCTGAAGGGCAAAGAGTCTTCGCGAGTCGCTTTGCAGACACCGGAAGAGGGCATATGCTTCCAGGTTATTTCTGGTCTCTAAAGAAAGGCCGCCCGTCTGCTTGATCTCTTCTAAAATAGAGGGAATATTTGCGTTGTCTAATAAAACAGGACTTCCATCGACCAATGCCTGGCGAATGCGGAGCGCTCCTCTGGGGGTGGTAACATATCCCGGATCGCATATCAAAAGGCAATCCGTTCCCTGGCCCGGCAGCCGGTCGCATATTTGCAGGCCAAGCTGTTCCAAGCCGGGAAGAATGGATCTTGCCACCTGAGCCTGATCTGCCAGGACGACGACTTTTTTGACCTTCATCGAACCTCTCTCCTTTCATCGCTGGCGCTATTTTAACTTTTTGCCAAAACGCTATTTATCGGGTGCCAAAGATAAGCTTTAAGCCCCCTGAACGCCTCTTTTCTGAATATGGACATTTGCGAGGCGGTTAAATCTCATCCTCTGGGCTGCACCATCAGTTTTGAGGTGGTGCCCGGCTCCTCCCGGCTGGCTGTACCTTCCGGCTTCAATCCCTGGCGAAGGTCAATAGAAGCTCATCTGACGGAGGAGCCGTCGCGAGGACGGGCTAACCGGCAACTGACAGAAGAGCTGGCCAGTGTGTTATGCATTTCCGAGCTAATGGTTGTGGTCTTGAGCGGTCAGCGGAGCGCCAGAAAGCTTCTTTTGGTAAAAGGCATGACAAAGGATGAGGCCGTCTTTGCATTAACAGAGAAGATGAGATAATTGAGCGGGAAAAATATGACTTGGGGTAGAGATGAGCATGAGGTTCGTGCCAAGGGGACTTATGATCTAGAGGCCCTGGAAGAGCTGATCGCTTCCCTTCTCGAGGCTTCCTACCAGGGTGCGGCCGTCATTGTGGAAGGAAGGCGCGACATGCAGTCATTGCGCGCTTTGGGCCTTCCTGGACCCGTGATCATGGCCTCGCGCCGCAGGGCTCTGGATCTGGCTGAAGATGCTGCCCGAAGCTACAGAGAGATCATACTTCTCACCGACTGGGATGGCAAAGGCGATGAGATGTGCAGGACCATCGAGTGCCACCTGCGCTCTGTGGGCTCGAAACCGGACAAAGAGATCAGAAGCCGCCTTAAAAAGCTGGTCAAGAAAGAGATAAAAGACGTAGAGAGCCTGAGCCGCTACGCGGAAAGGATGAGGGAGCAATATGGTATTTAGGATAGCAGTCACCGGAACCCCTGGCATCGGCAAATCCACATTGGTCTCGAAAGTGGCCGCAGCCACAGGCATGCGCGTGGGGGGAGTGCTGGCACGGGATAAGCATTACAAAGATCGGCGCATCGGCTTTGAGCTGCTCGACCTTGCCTCGGGGGCCGTGGGCATGCTGGCTGATGAGACGGGCAGCGGTCCCCAATTGGGAAAGTATCGCGTCCATCCGGAAGACCTGGATGGCCTCGGTGCAAGGGCCATAGAAAACGCCCTGAAATGCGATCTGATTGTGGTAGACGAGGTGGGTCCCATGGAGCTGACCAGCCACAGGTTCGTCTCCGCTGTAGAAATGGCCATAGACTCATCAAGGCCCATGCTCGTGGTGCTGCACGAGTGGTCCAATCACCGTCTGGCTAAGAAAATTCGCAGCACATTTCAGGTGATAACCGTAACCCGGGAGAACCGTGATTCTCTCGTCGATGAGATCGCTAAAGCTTTATCTGGCAAGAAATAGATCAATCAGAGTCCCAATTCCGTTGCTCGGATAAAGGCCTCTTCTGCCTCATTATCGCGATGTAGTGACTGGTAGGCTACACCTAGGTTCTTCCAGGCAGTTGCATATTCCGGCTCGATCCTTATGGCTTTTAAGAAGCAGCTTATCGCCTCCTCGTGCCTGGCTAAAACTCCCAAGGCCACGCCTTTGTTGTTCCAGGCATAGATATCGAAGGGATCGATCAATAACGCCTCTTCATAGCTCTCGATGGCCTCCTCATGTTTAGCCAGGTTGTCCAAAGCCGCTCCCCGGTTATTCCAGGCCCTTCTTCCGTCCGGCCCGAGTGGATTGCACTCAATGGCCCGGGCATAGCTTTCCACCGCCTTCTCGTATTGCCCCAGCTGATGCAGGGCAAAGCCTCTTATTATCCAGGTTCGGGCATTGTATGGATCGAGGGCCAGGGACTTTTCAGAGGAGGCTACTGCCTGTGCATTCTTATCCATCTGGCTGCAGGCCAGGGCATGAGCCCTCCAGGCATCGGCATTATTAGGTTCGAGCAAGAGAGCCTTTTCCAGGGTTGCTGCCGCCTCATCGTACCTGCCCAGCTTTCGTAAATAGTTTCCCTGGGCATAGAGGATCTCAGACTTTGCATTTTCATCTTCTTGCATATTAATTCCGATCCGCTTGCTCTTTATAATCGGCACTATTTGACGACCAGCTTAAACTCATGGCGGTGCAATTGGGGTTTCCGATGAAATATAGTAAAGTATATATTATACATATTACTAAAGTAATGTTTAATGTATAGGGGGTAGTTTGGGAGGGGTAGGATGAAACCACAGCGGTCCGAGATATTAGGCCGAATGATTAGGTTCCTCAATCTGGACACAGATGGTCTGAGGCGAGTTGTTCTTGAGTCCATAGTCGAGGCTCGAGAGTTCACAGTAGCCTCTATTCATGAAAGCGTATGCATGAGAATTGATGTTTCCAAAAAGGTGGTAGCCTCCATGATCGGCTACATTTGTTCACGTCTGGGAATATTACATGTCAATAAGAAGTCTTATCGTGCGCCTATGAGCTATGTTTTAAGGGATGAATATGCAGATATAGCCAGAGCAGTACTGGCTACCTTATGACCAATGTCAAGAAGGCTCCTCGGACCGCTACTACGATCAAGGTCCGCTCTAAATCGGAGTACGCAATAAGCCGCTCTCGTGATCCGTATCATGAGCTAATGCTTCGCCTTTTTCAGGAGGAAACAACGGCACAGCGAGGGGGGAGATTCCTGGTAATGGTGGAGGAACGCCAGAAGGGCGGCGATCCATTAAAGACGGAAGAGTGGAAGACGCTTCTGGTAGAATTGAATGTTAGTCGATCTGCCTTTTACGCCATGAGAAACAAGCTACTTGGAGCGGGCCTGATCACAAACAAAAGCGGCGAGTACCGGCTCTCCGGGATGTTCAGCCGCGATCTGATGGACATGGCTCGTTGGTGGTGGACGGCAGTCCTTGGCAACAACCTGGAGAACCTATAAGCAAGCTTTTAATTCCGTCATCTGCTTTTCTATGGTCTCCACCACTTTGGCATTCTCCATAAACTCCAGGCTTCCCTGACAGAAGGGACAGAGGAAATTGGCCTCGCTTGCCTCGTCGAAGATGAACCGGGCACACCCATCGGTGCAGGCATAAAAGATGTTCTCCTTTTCATAGGCCAGCCTTTCGTCTAATTTGCGCAGCAGCCTTTTAGCTTCTGATTCCAGTGCCTTTTCAAAATTCTCGGGACACAATTGCCACAAATAGGTGAGCCAGCCGGAATCAGGATCGCGCTTGCGTCGATATATGGCCAGCCTGTGTTCGTAAAGCAGGTAAAGGGTACGTCTTACGGTATTCAGGCTGATGCCGGTAAGCTCTGCCAGCTTCTCATCCGTGATCTCTTCGCCGGGTATGCATTCCACAATGCGTAAACCGTCTTCCCCTACAAGCTTGTTTAGATATGCTCTATGAATAGACTCTTCTATGACCGTCAATGAATCACTACCTGAATATAAGCTAGCTAATACTCGATTTGCTTCATACATCACCCTGGGCAATGAATGCGCATTGGCTCCGGGTTTGCTTTAGATTAATATTAGGTTTTCCTTCTATATATCACCATCGTGATGATTTTTTTCGGTAATCAAAAGTGGCACTTCGCAATTTTCCAGTTGCTAACCTCTGGTTATAACAAATGGCGGACGATACTATCATCACGCGAGGCACATAGAGCACGAAGGACTCACAAATAACTCGGTTTTTTCTATTTACCACTCGAAATAGTGATGGGCCGTAAAAGCGTTGTAATCTCAGACACGGTCAGCTTCTCAATTTTGATAATTATTATATATTATAGTTAATGTCGGTGCCGGCTCGTTTCTGTTAATCTATTATTTAAAAAAATATATATTCAATTATCTGTGGGGGGTGGGCCCATTAGAGGCCCTTAGCTTGACCCCGCTTCCCCCAAGAGAGCCTTGAGCCTTTGTATGGATTGCAGAGCCTGGTTGGCCTCAGCGAGCTTTTCCTGCTCGTAGTACTGAAGGATATCCTCAATTGGTGCTTTGAGGCGGTAGACCTTCATGGGCCTGCCGGTGCCATCGCTCCTGCTCATCTTCTCCTCCACCCAGTTGTTCTTCCTAAGAGTGCGTAGCGCTATGCTCACTTCCGGCTGGCGCAGATCGGAGCCTCTCTCAATCTCGCGGGAGGTGGCCTCTGTGCCGCTGGCCAGATAGGCGATCATATTGGAAACTTTTCTCGGCACTCCCAGGCTTTTCAGCGTTTCTACAACTTCAATATCTTTCTCGTCAAATCTCATTACGAACGATTCCTTCATTGTTATCTTCTCCCTTATTTTTACTCCCTTGTAATAAATGAAGTACGTTATGATATAAATAGTTTATTTATGTAAAAAAAATTTTTACTATTATTACTACATTCGGCAAACGCACCGAAAATAAATAACTTTGTAAAAATTTGAATTACCTTCTTTTTATTCGCTCTATAAATTGCCTCTTCTTCTCCACAGCATTCATAGCTGCCCGATCTACTCTTGCCGTCATCTCGGCCACATCTCTTCTCGCGTCCTGGCCGACTGCCTTTTTTATGGGCGTGTAAGCAGCTTCCCGGAAGCGGGGGGAAAAGTCAGAAACCTTGCCGTCCATATGGAGCAATGCGCCCTCTCCCGCCTCAACTGTGCCTATCTCATCCACCGCGACGCCTGCTTTGCCAATGGCCCGGGCGATCTCTTGCGCCTCTTCCTCTGGTGCTATTATGAGCAGGGCATCGATGGAGACGCCCAGATAGTCGATCTGCAGGTCGTCGAGCATCTCCAATACGCGCGGATTTACCAGGCGGCGCATCCTCTCCTCCTCGAAGTTCAGCCTCACCCCGGCGGTGTAGGAGATCTCCTTGGCGTCGCCGCGAATGCCTCCATTGGTCACGTCGGTCATGGCGTGAATGGTAAGGTCTTCCTTGAGCAGAGCCTCGCAGGCCTCCAGGAATTTGATATTCAGGGTCTCTTCCACCACCTCGTGCCGATCATAGTAAAGGGCAGCCGAGCAGACCGTTCCCCCTCCGGCACCCTCGCTCATCATGATCACGTCACCGGGACGGGCCCCTTTTCGGGGCGTGATCTTATCCGAGACACCTACCGCTCCCACACAACCGGTCAGCCTGTCGCCGATGACCATATCACCGCCGATACGTAGTGTACTGCCGGTGATGAGAGGAACACCGATCAGCTCCGAGACGGTAGCGATGCCGGCGATGTGGTCGAAGAGCTTGGAGACATCCCCATCATCGGCCAAATGAACGTCGGAGAGAAGAGCTACGGGCCGTGCGCCCATGACATAGACATCGCGAAGCGCGGCGCGAGTGACATGAAAGCCCGCCAGGAAAGGATAGTCGCTGAGGCGGGAGTGCATGCCGTCTACGGTGACGGTTATATACTCTCCTTTGGCTCTGACAACGCCCGAGTCGTCCAGCTGGCGGGAGTCCACCACGGCATTGGTGCGTCCGATGACCTCGGCGATCTTGGTGTGCGTATAAAAATCGCCTGAGCCTCGCGAGCCCACACCGTAGTCGCCCATGGTGACGCCCACGTTTTCCAGCCGGAAGACCTCGCCCCGGGGATGCAGCGTCGCCTTCGCTTCCTCTAACACCGCCTGCGCCAGGATGAGGGCTTTGTCCTCAGGTATTCTCTTTACCTCTCTAATCAGTGAGATGAGCTTGGACTTTATTTCGGGATCCTTTCGCAGAAGACCCCGCTTGACAAACCCTTCCAGATCCATGAGGAGGAGTTGTACTCACCTCTAGTAAAGTATTTGGCAAGGCGCTTTTGTCTTGGGCAGTTACAAGCGGTGGGACATCTGGTCTGGCATAATGTTTATGGGACCGCAAGAGAACGATTTGTGCTGATGCAAGTACCGCGATGTGATTTTGCCCATGACAATTAGCGAGCATTATCATCAAAATCTACAGCGATCATGAACTCTTCCCCAGAGGCAACTATCCGGAAATTCCGGTTAGTTCAAACCGAAAGCATCCGTCGGGTGGAGCGATTGATGGACTTCTACAACCTGGATATGATTCTCGCCATCGTCAAGAAGGTGCTTGGCAAAGGTCCGGTGGAGGATAATTGAGCCCCACCAGCACTTCATCTCCTTGCGAAGAGCCTTTCTAATTGATTCTGATCTATTGTTACCACCACCGGCCTTCCGTGCGGGCAGGTGAGGGGATTATTGCAGTTGTGGAGATCTTCAACAAGCTTTCTCATTTCAGCAAATGTAAGCTCTTTTCCTGATTTTATGGATCCCCGGCAGGCCAGGAGCTTGAGTATCTCATCTTTGTTGGTCGAAGCAGGGCTGACTTTTCCCTCTGAAAAAAGATCTCTTAAGATGTCGTGCACTGCCTCGGCGCTCTCCAGCCGGCGGCCCAGCGCCGGAACGGCTCTGACCGTGTAGGAGTTTCCCCCAAAGGGCGAGACTTCAAAGCCAATGTCTTGCAGCGTCTCCTGCCAGGAGGCCATCATGATCATCTCGCTGGGAGACATTTCCAGGGAGATGGGCTCTGCCAGCTCCTGGCGGATCTTTTTGCTCTTGTAGCGTTCTTGCAGCATCTCGAAACGGATGCGCTCTGCAGCTGCGTGTTGGTCGATGAGCACCAGCCCGTCCTCGCTTTCCGCCACGATGTAAAGCTTCTTGATCTGGCCCAGGATGCGAAGATTTGGACGCGGCTGTGTCTTCGGCATCTCCTTCGCCTCGCTCAGAGGAAGAGTACTCTGCTCGCAGTTTTCTGCTATGGTGGACTGACTGACCGGGGTTGTCGGCCCCCAGGTTGTCATTCCATCCGACATCCCCCCCGAGATCCCCGCCGGTACGCAGCGAGCATGCTCTTCCAAAGCTCTGGCCGCGGCCCGGGTGAGTGCCGAGGCGATCTCCTGCTCATGTAAGAGGCGGATCTCTCTTTTGGCGGGGTGAACGTTCACGTCTACAAGCTCAGGACTTATTTGCAGGGAGATGACGGCCACCGGGCTCTTTCCCAGGGGGATGATGTTCCGGTAAGCCTCTCGCAGTGCCGCCGAAAGAGTTCGGGAAGACACCGCTCTTCCGTTGACGAAGATGAATATCCGATCCGTGCTGCTTCGTACCGCCAGAGGATCTCCAATGACGCCGGTGAGGGTCCAGCCCCGGCCCGGCTCCTCCAGCCGGGACAATCCTTTCAAAGTCTTCAGGCCGAAGAGGCGAAAGAGCACATCGTCCCAGCTTGACGATTTTATCGATTTGAAGATGGTGCGTTTGCCGGAGAATAGCTCAAAAGAGATGTCGTAGTGGATGATGGCCAGCTCGGTGACCATGTCTGTGATGTGCACGGTTTCCGCTTCCACCCCTTTGAGGTGCTTTTTTCTGGCCGGAACATTGTAGAAGAGGTCCCACACAGTGATGGTGGTGCCCACTGGTGAACCGACCTCTTTTGTTTCTACAATCTTGCCGCCCTCAGTGCGTTGGTAGGTGCCGGAGAGCGACCCTTTCGTCTTGGTTTTTACCTCGACGCTCCGAGAGACGCTGGCGATGCTGGCCAGGGCCTCGCCCCGGAAGCCCAATGTGGCAATATTCTCCAGGTCCTTGGCTTCGCTGATCTTGGAGGTGGCATGCTTTTGAAAGGCCAGGGGCAGATCCTGGGAATCGATGCCGCAGCCGTCATCGGTTATCTTGATGAAGCTCTTTCCGCCGTCCCCAAGCTCAATTAGCACCTTGCCGGCTCCGGCGTCTATGGAGTTTTCCACCAGCTCCTTGACCACGGAAGCGGGCCGCTCGATGACCTCTCCGGCGGCGATCTTGTTGATGGTATCTGCATCAAGAAGTTTAATCCTGGCCATCGCTCTCACCTCTGCTCCTGCCCTGTCTCTCGTTACGTCTCTCGCCCAACCTCTTCTGGTATTCGGCTAGACAGCTCAGCGCCTGGATGGGCGTCAGGGAATCGATGTTCAAGGCCAGGATATCTTGCATGATCACATCATCCTTCTGGGGCCTGAGTATCATTTCCGTTTTTCCCTCCGCTTCTTTTCCGTCTGGTGCGGGCGCATCGAAGAATATGAGCTGGGTGTACTGGGAGGATTTCCGGAGTTTTTTATTACCGGAAAGGGGCTCAATTACCGCCTCTTTCTCGATCTCCTTCAGGATCTGGTCCGCCCGCCTGGTCACGGCCTCGGGCACTCCGGCCAGGCGGGCCACATGCACGCCGTAGCTCTTGTCTGTGGCTCCCGGCACCACGGTGCGCAGGAAGGTGATGGTCCCTTTCTCCTCTTTTACGGCGATGCTGTAGTTTTTCACTCCCGGCAGGATGCCTTCCAGCTGCGTCAGCTGGTGGTAGTGGGTGGCAAAGACGCATTTGCATTTGATGTTGCTGTGCAGATACTCGGATATGGCCCAGGCCAAAGAGAGTCCGTCAAAGGTGCTGGTGCCGCGCCCCACCTCGTCGAGCAAGACCAGGCTGTCTTTGCTGGCCGCGCCTAGAATGGTGGCAATCTCCGTCATCTCCACCATGAAGGTGCTCTGGCCGGCTGATAGATCATCGTAAGCTCCCACGCGGGTGAAGATGCGGTCCACCAGGGAGAGCGAGGCATAGGCCGCCGGCACAAAGGAGCCTGCCTGGGCCATGATGGCGCATAGCGCGATTTGGCGCATGAAGGTGGATTTTCCGGCCATGTTGGGACCGGTGAGAATGATGAACCGGTTATGATCATTATCCAGGAGCACATCGTTGGGCACAAAGCCGCCTCGCATGGCCTTGTCCAGGACGGGATGCTTTGCGCCGCGCAGGAACAGTTTACCATCCCTGTTGAACTGTGGTCTCACCAGGCCGCTTTCCGCAGCAACATTGGCAAGAGCCACAAGTACATCCAGCTTTGCCAGGGCCGCGGCTCTCTCCTGGACGGTGCGCGCCTCAGATGCTATCTTTTTGCACAGGCCGGCAAAGATCTCCTGCTCGAGAGATATGGACCTCTCCTGGGCCGACAGAACCTTGGATTCCATCTCTTTTAGCTCTGGGGTGATGAAACGCTCCGCGTTGGCAAGGGTCTGCTTGCGGATGTAATCCTGCGGCACAAGATGCAGGTTGGCTCGGGAGATCTCCAGATAATAGCCAAAGACGTTGTTGTAAGATATCTTGAGGGACTTGATGCCGGTCTTCTCTCGTTCCGTTGCTTCCAGGCGGGCCATCCAGCCCCGCCCGTCCCGCAAGAGGGAGTGGAGCTGGTCGATCTCGGTGTTAAAGCCGTCTTTGATCACGCCCCCCTCTCTTAGGTGGGTGGGCGGATCTTCAACTATCGATCTTTCCAGGAGAGAGACGATATCTTCACAGGGGCCAAGCAGGCTTTGAAGCTCGACCAAATAGGGAGCGACGGCATTTTCCAGGATCCCTTGCATTACAGGCAGTCTCGCCAGAGTGCTTTTCAGTACCACCAGCTCTTTGGGACTGGCAGAATCGCAGGAGACCCGGCTCATCAGCCTCTCCAGATCACACACGCCCTTCAGTTCTTCGGTCAGGCTTTCCCGCAGTACGGAATTATTGTTCAGCTCTTCTACTGCAAAATGCCTTCTGGTAATCGCTTCCTCTGAAAGCAGTGGCATCTGAATCCAGCGGGCCAGGGTGCGTGCGCCCATGGCCGTCTTTGTCCGGGACAGGAACTCCAGGAGCGTTCCTCGCCTGGAGCGGTCCCGGATGTTCCTCAAGATCTCTAAATTTCGTAAGGTGACTTCATCCAAAACCATGAACTCGGCGGCGCTGTAGATACGAATGTCATGCAGGTGTCCCAGTGCGTCGAAGTGAGCGGCGTGCAGATAGGTGAGAACGGCTCCACAGGCGCGCGCTGAAAGGGGCTTGTCGGCCAGGTGCTGCTGCACCCTCCAGTCGGGGCCAAAGCGATTCACCAGGGCCGCGGATGTGCTCTCCACTGAGAAGGCCGCCTCATCCAGGATCTGCAGGCTGCTGCCCTGCCAGTCAATGGGAAAGGACGCAATGCACTCCGCCGGTCGAAACTTGGCCAGCTCGGCAGTCAGCCGCTCTCTGGCAATCTCCGTGGTCAGGAACTCTCCAGTGGAGACGTCCACAAAAGCCAGCCCCATCCTGTCTCCATCTTGCACTACGGAGGCGAGAAAATTGTTGCAGGACTCGTCAAGCAATGCCTGCTCAATGATGGTGCCTGGTGTCACCACACGAGTGATCTCCCTTTTCACGAGACCCTTGGCAAGCCTTGGGTCTTCCACCTGATCGCAGATGGCCACCTTGTGCCCGGCCCGGATGAGCTTGGCCAGGTAGACCTCCAGGGCATGGTAGGGCACACCTGCTAGAGGAATCTTATTGCCCTCATCGTCCTTTTGGCGGGAGGTAAGGGTGATGTTCAGGTCGCGGGCGACGACTACGGCATCCTCGGCAAAGGTCTCGTAAAAGTCGCCCACCCGAAATAGCAGCAATGTATCCGGGTACAGTTTTTTTTCCCGGTAATACTGCTCCATGAGGGGAGATAGCTTGGACATAATCCGCTTATGCTCGTGCTTCTCTTATCATATCGCTTTCGGTGCGTGCTTGCCGTCTCTTTGCATGCCTTACGATTTTCCAACCACAAATAACAAAATCGCTCAATTCAATTCAATAAAAATATTAAAAATAGTTACACAAGTGCCGGTTTCCCTGCACTTGATTTGCCCTAAGCCGTCTTCTCGCCCTCGGCGCTTCCTGTCCAGGAGTCGCCGCTCGTGGAAAATGCCAGGTACTCTCCCGTGGCATAGTCTCCGCTCAGCTCGAGATTGAGCTTGTATTGGACGATGGGATTAGAAGTGACCAGATTCAGCTCCAGGGTTGCATCGGCAACGGCTCCCGATACCGTCACATCCTGGGTGTTGTTGCCCTCTTTGATCTTGCCGGCTCCAAATACATCATTTCCCTTTTGGAAGATGGCCAGGTTCAGATCCCTCTCAACGCTATCGTTCAGGGTAAAATACCAGCTTCCGCCAGCATTTGCTACTTCCGGCTGGACGGGAGGCAGCTCAGTATCTGTGGCATTGGATGTGTTCGCGGCGGGTTCTGCCTGTTCTGCCGCAGTACTGGCTACTGCTACTTCGCTGGACGCCTCCGCTTGAGTTCTGGATGACTTGGCGCTGGCCCCGCCACCAGTTAATGTGCTGGGCATGGTCCAGTCCAGTGAACTCTTATTTTTATCGAGATCTCTTTGTGCCTGGGGTGTCGGTGCAAAGCCTGATGGATTCTTATATACTGTTACCCCTTCAGCGCTTATCATTTCATCTGCGTTGTAACTAGGATTACTCCAATCGACGCAAAGAGCCGTCACAGCCAGGAAGGCAATGAAAAGCAATGATGATAATATTAGAATTTTAAATCTCATGACATATCGACCTTCTTAGGAATGGTTTTTCTAGTCCTCATGAATGGATGCTTTCCGGTCGGGTTGACCTGGCTTATGTTCCATTCTGCCGCCATTCGCATTGCCATGCAGTTTATTAGTTGATAAGCTTAATGGTTGTACGACAAACAACGTTGTATTATCTTAAAAAATGGATTATTATTTAGTTGATCTTTCCCATAGCGATTCCTTTCCAGGGCACATATCTGACACTGTAGCCATGATAGTCGCCTGACAGGGATTTGCCGTTCATGGTCAGAGAAAGGTGGAAGAGCGTTAGGTCGTCGGAGAGGACGTCTAAATTCAGCTTGTTCCCGGTGACGGTCCCGGTTGCCGTGGCATTTTGAAAGCTGCTTCCCACGACAATTGTGCCCTTGCCGAAAACGACATCATTAGACTGGTACATCTCTAAAGCGACAGATCGCTCCAGGCTGTCCAGCAGATTCAGGCTCCAGGTACTGGTGGGACTGAGGAGCCTCGCCTTGGGCTGGGAGGGCTCTGAGTTTGCAATAGAGCCGGGCGGCAGATTCTTTCCCATTATCACCGGCGTGGCATTGCCTAACTGGTCTTGCTGATTCGGGCTGAAGAGTTCATCCCCCATGGTCTTTTTTATGTCCTGCATTGGATTCAAAGGATCATCTTGTGCAGCAACGCAGGCTGCCAGGAAAATAAGCATCAAAATGCTGGCCAGATATTTGATATTAGTATATTTCATTTTTTGCCTCCCATTAAGTCCGATAATAATGCACTTGCAAAAACAGAGAAAAAAAAAAATAAAACATAAAGAGTTGATCATTAAGTCAATAGCAGGCTCATTCAGAGCTTGCCTTTTGCACCTCGATCTTCTCTCCCGTCTTCATGCGCTTGATGATGCGTTTGGCCATCTCCGAGGACTTGGCCACCCGGATATCTCCTCTGCGGCCCACGGTGGCCGTGAAGATCGGCTCTACGCCTACGAAGACCTCCACCGACTCTCCGGCCATGCCATCCAGCCAGATGATGAGATGCTTGGCCGTCTCCTCCACCTTGGGCATTGCCAGGACGGGCGCATCCTGAGTGCGCACGTCGATGTGCAGTCCCAGGTTCTTCTCGATCTGATCGATGTTCTTGCCGGCCTTGCCTATCACTCTTGCCGCCTCATCCTGGGGAACGTGGATGACCGCAGATGAGTCGGTGAGCATCTCCACCTGGAAAGGGCCACGCACATGATGCGCTATCTCCTTCTCAATCTCGCGACTGGCCAGTCTCCAGGATGGAGAGGGCTTGCGACTCTCCTTGGACACGGGCATGACCACAATCTGCTCGCCATAGGAGTATAGCTCATACTCCGCCTGGCCCGTCTCAAAGTCCTTGACCACAATCACCGGCCGGGCCAGGTCCGCTTCCACCATGCCGGCGGGAACCTTGACCACGAACTCCACATCCAGGACATGGGTGACCTCGCCCTTCTCGATGAAGACCACCGTGTCTACCACCTGGGGGATCATGCCCATGTCCACGCGACCGAGAAGACGCTGCAAGGCATCGATGGGCTTGTTGGCATGCACCACGCCGATCATGCCCACGCCTGCCAGACGCATATCTGCGAAGACCTGGAAGTCGCGCGTCTTTCGCACCTCGTCGTAGATGGTGTAGTCGGGCCTGACCAGGAGCAAAATATCAGCCGAGGCTTCCATGCTGCCTTCCAGCGGCCCGTACTGGGTGATCTCCGGGGGAACTTGCAGATCGCGAGGAGACTCCAGGGTCTTGACCACATAGTTGCAGCTTAAGAGATACTCGGCAACTCCTGCGGCAAAGGTGGACTTTCCCGATCCGGGCGGACCGGCGATGAGAATGCCTCTCTGACTCTCCTTCAGCCTCTCTTTTAGCATGCTGCTATGCCGGTAAGAGTCAAAGCTCACCTTGGCCACCGGTCGCACGGCCGTTATCTCCAGACCGTCCGAGAACGGGGGCTTGGCTATGGCGATTCTCATGGGCCCGATCTGAATTACGGCGGCACCAATCTTCTCCATCTCCACATAGCCTTCCGGATCAGCCTTGGCCCTTTCGAAGATCTCGCGAGAGAGGTCTCTTAGCTCCCTTTCCGATAGCGGCCTCTCTCCAATTCGAACCAGGGAAAAGTCTCCCACATGGCCGCGTTTGGCCATGGGGATGGCACCCTCTTTGAGATGCACGGAGAGAGTATCCTCTGTGAAGTATTTCTCCAGGGATAAGGGTTTGATAGGCTCGCGCTGCGGCCGGACATACTCCACGTCCAGGCCCATAGCCTCAGCCACCCGGAACTGAACCTGATCGCTGGTAAGGAAGGAGGCGCCAAGTTCCAGGGCTACATCCCGAATCATGGCGTCTATCTCTCCCCCACCGGCGAGCTTGATCTGGTCTAAATTGGGCCTGATGCCCACATATTCCAGCTCGATCTTGCCCGTCTTGGCAAGTTCAGAGAGCTTCCTTAACTCCTCCAATCCTCTAAGACCAATATCTCGCCCGTGGTTGGCCTGAGCCTCCAGCTCGGCTACCACAGCTTCAGGTACAACGATCCTGCGGCCCTGCAGCTCACCGGCTTTAATCTTGGCAGAGACTCTGCCATCAATTACCACGCTGGTATCTGGCACTAACGGTTGCGCCATTGTCGAAAACATCCTTTAATCATCAATTATCATCTAGAAATAAAGCTAGAGATAGACTATATCCATCTTTCGCTTTTCAGCTATCCATTCCAGCACGTAGTCTATATCCAGTTGTCTTCTGGTCTGCAGACTGGATTGTACCACCATGATGGGACTGCTCTTCATAGCCTCGGATATCTTCTGAGAGGCCACTGCCCCAAACCCGGGATCTAGCCTTCTTAAGATGTGGAGCTTTATGTCGCTGCAGGCAAAGCCTTCATCGGTTCTATGCCCCAGTTCGATGCAGGTTTTTCCCTGCGAGGATTGCAGCCGAAAGGCTACGCTGTAGCTGGCAAATTTGCTCCGATCATAGAGCTTTCTCTCCTGGAAAGCAGGCCGCAGATCTTCTTCCATTATGACCGTGCCTAAAGTGATCAGATCCTGGGTAGCCACAGAGGAGTATTGGGGGCAGCCGGCCAGCTTAGATGCCGTGAGGTTTTTTAAGGACGCATCCTTGGCATGGCAGTATTCACTGTCATCTACCGCCCAGAAATCCCGGCTCAAAGGGAATGTGGCCGTTGCATAATTGTCGCAGCTTTTGCACTTCATCCCTATGACAACTTCCTTATTCAGGAACGGCGCGATGCCCTCTAAGATGACCAGAGCATCTGCGACGCGAAAGTCTGCTGCCTCTCCAAGGAACTTCCTGGCTTCTCGGACCGCAAAGAGTATTTCATTCCTGTTATCCATAGGCTATCCTCATACGCCGAGAGCCTGGTGCCCGGGCGGCATGAACTGGGGTGTAAGAAGAGCATCATACATAAGAACTTGCCGTGGCTCCGAAAGAGATATATTTACTCATCACTTTTTCGCGGAGAAGAGTAGATCAGCTCGCTAATAATTGGAGGTCAGCCCTTGAAAGAAATACGCTTACATGGTCGTGGCGGTCAGGGATCTGTCACTGCAGCCGAAATGATAGCCGTTGCGGCTTTTGAGGACAAAAGGTTCTCTCAGGCATTTCCGGCCTTCGGAGTAGAACGGAGAGGTGCGCCGGTAATGGCCTTTGCCAGAATTGCCGACACGCCCATCAGGATCAGAAGTCAGATCTATGAGCCGGATTACGTCATTGTGCAGGATGTAACCTTGCTCGATGTGGTGGATGTGGCAGCAGGACTTAAACCGACCGGGAAGATAATAATAAACACCGACCGGACCCGTGAGGCGCTCAAGCTTAAAACAGATGCCGAGGTCATCACTATCGACGCTACCAAGATCGCTATGGAGATCCTAAAGCGGCCTATTGTCAACACCACCATGCTGGGAGCATTTTGCGGAGCGAGCAAAGAGGTGGGGCTGGAGAGCATGAACAAAGCTATTTCAGAACGCTTTAAAGGGGAACTTGGCAAGAAGAACCTGCTCGCCATTAAAGCTGCCTTCGAGAGGGTATCTTAATGGCAATTAAAGCCGGAAGTTTGGTAGAAGCGTGCAGCACCCGCATGACAAAGACCGGTGCCTGGCGAACGTTCGTGCCCGTATTCGATCATGAGAAATGCATAAAATGCAGCCTCTGCGAGATTTACTGCCCCGAGGGCTGCATCCACCAGGAAGAAGGGCTCTTTGTCCCTGACCTGGACTACTGCAAAGGCTGCAGCGTGTGCGCTAACGAGTGCCCACGCATGGCGGTACAAATGGTCTTGGAGGAGAAGTGATGAGCGAGAAGACTGCTAATATGAAAGTGGTAGAGGGCTCTTATGCGGTGGCTCACGCGGTCATGTGCTGCCGGCCGGATGTGATCTCAGCCTATCCCATAACGCCTCAGACTCACATCGTGGAGAACCTCTCCCAGATGGTGGCGGATGGCGAGCTTGACAGCGAATTTTTGACGGTGGATTCCGAGTTCTCAGCCCTGTCGGTTTTAATCGGCTCAAGCGCGGCCGGTGCCAGAAGCTACTCCTCGACCACGAGCCAGGGCCTGGCCCTGATGTATGAGGTTTTGTACAATGTTTCCGGAATGAGGCTGCCTATAGTCATGAACGTCGCCAACCGGGCCTTGGGCGCGCCGCTCAACATCTGGAACGATCAGCAAGATGCCATAGGCGCTCGCGATGTGGGCTGGCTGCAAATTTACGTGGAGGATGTCCAGGAAGCAGTGGACGCCACGCTGCAGGCCTACAAGATCGCCGAGGACAAAGAGATTCGAACACCCATCATGGTCTGCATGGATGGATTCGTTTTAACCCACGTCTATGAGCCGGTAGAGCTTTTAGACAAGGAAAAGGCCAGGGAGTTTTTGCCCGCCTACCAGCCTGCCAATATCCTGGACCCGGCCAACCCCAAGACCTTTGGAGCCTTCGCCGATCCCTCCACTTATACGGAGTTTCGCTACCAGCAGTTCGAGGCTCAGCTAAAGGCTCTGGATAAGATTGAAAAGGTTGCTCGCGAATTCGAGGAGACCTTTGGAAGGTATTATGGTGGGCTCATCGACAGCTACCACGCAAAGGACGCTGAGATAGTAATAGTTACCTTGGGCTCGGTCATCGGTACCATCAAGGATGCCATAGATGCCATGCGCTCCGAAGGCAAGAAAGTCGGCCTGCTCAAGGTGCGTAGCTACCGACCCTTCCCGGTGCAAGCTCTGCGTAAAGCCTTGAAAGACGCCAGCGTAATCGCGGTTATTGAGAAGGATGTCTCTATCGGAAGCGAAGCAGGTCTGGTTACGGATCTTAAGGCAGCCTTCTACAACAGCAAAATCAGAACGCCCATCATCGGCTTTACGGCGGGCCTTGGTGGCCGGGACATCACTGTTAAGGATATCCGCAAGATCGTAGATAAGGCAGAGACTGCCCGCAAGGGAATAGAATTCGAGTTCGAGTTCCTGAATCTCCGGACGGAGATCCTTTAGGAGGCTAAAAGAATGGAAAAATCTTTGCTGGCACCAGGACATAGGGCCTGTGCAGGATGCGCTATGCCTACTACCATCAGGCTGGTTTTGGACGCAGCCGGACCCAACACCATCGTGGTCTCGCCCACGAGCTGCCTGGAGGTTACTACCACTCCCTTCCCGGAAAGCGCCTGGTGTGTTCCCTGGATTCACTCCTTATTCGAGAATGCGGCAGCAGTAGCCTCCGGCGTTGAGGTCATGCAGAAGCGCAAGGGTTTGGACACCAACCTGGTCATCATTGGTGGAGATGGAAGCACCTTCGATATCGGTATGGGTTCCAATTCGGGCATGTTCGAGCGTGGCCATAAGATTCTATATGTCTGCTACGACAACGAGGCCTACATGAATACGGGAGTGCAGAGAAGCGGCTCCACGCCCTTTTGCGCGCATACCACCACAACGCCGTCGGGCAGCCAGAGCCAGGGCAATCCCCGGCCCAAGAAGGACATGCCGGCCATCGCCTTAGCTCACAAGGTTCCCTACGTGGCAACCGCTTCCGTGGCCTATCCTGTGGACCTGAGACGAAAGGTCAAGAAGGCCTTGCAGGTGAATGGGCCATCCTATATTCAGGTCAATGCGCCCTGCATCACCGGCTGGACCTTTGAAGCCGGACTCATGATCGAGCTGGCGCGCCTGGCCGTGGAGACCAGTCTGTGGCCGCTCCTGGAATATGAGAACGGAGAGCTGACTGGTGTCAAGAAGGTGCATAGGCCCAAGCCTACGGAGGAGTACCTCAAGCTGCAGGGCCGCTACAAGCACCTCTTCAAAAAAGGAGAATGTGCGGGTATGCTGGGCCAGATCCAGGCCATGGCGGATGCGAATATCGCCAAGTACAAGCTGGTTGACTGAACATGTATGTGGGCCGAATTGTTGTAGTAGGCCAATGCCAGGGAAGGAGCTTTGTCGCCTACAGAGTCTCCTCCCGCTCTTTTCCCAATCGCAGGGCAGAGGTGCGCGGCCGGAGCATCATGGTCTCGCCCCAGGACAGCGCCGACTTGGCCCGTAATCCCTACATCGCCTACAACTGCATTCGCGTCGGCAGCAACAATGCAGGCGATTTTGCGGTTGTAAGCAATGGCACTCATACCGACATGATTATGGAGAGAATCCAGGATGGTCAGCGGCCAATGGACGCCCTGGCTCTGAGTCTAGCAGCTTACGGCTATGAGAGGGACGAGCTTGACACCCCACGCATAGCGGGCGCGGTGCGAGGGGATCGATGCTGGCTGGGCATTGCCAAGAGGGATGAGCTTCGCGTTAAGGAGTTCAAGCTGGAGGGGGCCTTGGCCTTAATGGTTGCGACTTATGAGAAGACCGACTTTGAGGCCACCGCCCTGGGGGGCAGCAGTGCCGGTGAGATTGCCCGCCTGGCGTTTGATCTGCCCCTGGAGAGGCCGGTCTGTGCGGCGGCGGCCTGTGCCCTGCCAGAGGGGCAGGGCAGCGGATATGATCTGGCGGTTTACAATCCGAAATAGATGATGTAGTTGAGGGATGTTATGGAAATCAATGGTGTTCTGATTGAAGACACCTTTGCCGAAGGCTTTCCCATAAAGATGGCAAGGGTGCAAATCACAGCAGTGACGGAGCGCTGGGCTCTGGAAGCGGCTCGTGAAGCCACGGGATTTGGCACGTCCGTGATAGGATGCTCGGCAGAAGCTGGCATCGAATGCATTGCAAGTGGAGACGAGACGCCGGACGGTAGACCCGGGGTCAATATCCTGATATGCAATATGGGCTACAAGAACCTGGAGAACTCACTGCTCTTTCGCCTGGGCCAGTGCGTGCTGACCGCACCTACGGCAGCGGCTTTTTCCGGCATGCCGGATGCGGAGAAACAGTTTGATACCGGCAAAAAGCTCAGCTTCTTTGGTGACGGCTACCAAAAGCAAGTCGAGCTGTTTGGCCGCAGCGTCTGGAAGATTCCCCTCATGTCGGGAGACTTCATCGTCGAGCAGAATTTCGGGGCAGTGGACGCAATTGCGGGCGGCAATTTCCTCATTTTCGCCCAAAATCAGGCGGCAGGCTTGCTGGCGGCGGAGGCGGCCGTAAATGCCATCGGCAAAATCAAGGGCACCATAACTCCATTTCCCGGAGGCATTGTGGCCAGCGGCTCCAAGGTGGGCTCCAAGTACAAGTTCCTGAAAGCCTCCACCAACACAGCCTTCTGCACGTCGCTACGCGAGGACGGGGTCTGCACTTTAGCCGAGGATGTCTCTGCCGTCTTTGAGATAGTAATAAATGGCGTTAGTAAAGAGGCCATTTCCGCAGCCATGAAGGCGGGCATCAATGCCGCCTGCCATGTGCCCGGTGTCCTAAAGATCAGTGCCGCCAACTACGAAGGCAAGCTCGGTACTCACCAGTTCCCGCTATGTGTGGTGCTGGAGTAGATGAGATAAGCGAATGGCAATTCAAGAGGTCATTGATACCAAGGAAAAGATAAAGAACTGGCTGGTCCAGGAAGGGCTATTCAAGGCAGAGGATCAGCCGGAGAATCTTTACTTTCAGCTTGCAGCAGAGTTTCCCGCACAGTCCGGCCGGCATTTGTCCATTATTCAGCCTAAAAACCACGAGGACATGATCGTAGTCTTCAGCCGGATAAGGCTGGCCGATGCGCACCAGATGGCTCTGTCCGCTATGCCTCCCAAGGAGAAAGAGCGATTGCTCTGGCAGATGCGCTATGATCTGCTCTTCCAGGATGCAAGCTTTGAGATAGAGCCGGCAGGAAGCGATATGCAGAGCATTCGTTTCACGCGAGAGATCTATTATGATGGTCTCACCAAGAACGAGTTGATGCAGGCCATTAGGAATAACTTCAAATGCGAGCTTTATGTGGTCTGGAAGTTTCAGGAGATCTTTGGGGGAGGGCCGACAAACAGGATTGCGGGCCCGCCCGAGCCGATGTACAGCTAAGATATCTCGTAGGTCACAGTCACGCTGGCTGTGATCTCCATCTTGCCTGGCAAAATTGGTGTGGCAACGTCAAACGCCGCGCTCCTGGATGCGGCACCAACATATCCGTAGCCCTCCGATATCTCCAGCACCATTCCCAGCTTCACCTTTGCTGCCTTGGCGGCAATCTCTGCTTTCCTCTGGGCGTCCTGGATGGCCAAAGTCAGGGCCAGGTCTTTTTGCGGCCCGGGATTTTGCAGGTCGAATGTAACCTCCTGGATGCTGTTTGAGCCTGCCGATACGGCGGCATCCAGTACCCATCCCACGTCTGTGGTATTGTTCAGGTTCACGGTTACTGTATTCGAGGCTACAAACAGCGGGGCTTTTTGCTTCTCTCCTGCCGTGACCGGCACATCCTGAGGCTCCGTGCCCAGAGTATAGCCGCTGGTCTGAATTTCACTTTCGGTAATTCCGGCAGTTAGCAATGCGGTTATGGTCTCATTCATTTGCCTGGCATTTTCCGTTGCAGCAACGGCCGCGCTGGCGTCTCGTGTCTGCACGCCCAGCACAATCGTCGCCCTGTCCGGAGCGGCACTCGCTTTGCCTTCACCCTGCACTATCAGCTTGGACACATTATTCTCTACGGCGTTAGCTGACGCGGCTACCAGGAACAGGAGCAAAATTCCCAGAAATACTATGCGTATATTTTTCATGATAATAGAATCGGTCTAAAAAGCTTTATAGATTATGCCCGGCAAACGTTTGATTGATCAATGCTTCCTGATTTGTGATTTTCAAAAAAATAGTAATAATATTTATATTTCGAACTCATAGGTTACTATTACGTAGGACGTGACATCGACCATTCCGAGCTGTGCCGAGCTGCCGTAGTAATCGTTAAGGGCAAGCGGATAGCCGTAATCTGATATGTCCAGCACCTTTCCTAAACGCAATCCCTCCGCGGCTGCCATTCCTGCGGCATTCTCTTTGGCATTGGCCACCGCTTTTTGGCGAGCCGCTGCTGCGGCCTTGCCGGCATCGCTTAGACCGTATCCCGCGACATCAGCCTGGGCCCCGGCGGAGCGGGCCGCTTCCAGTACCTGTTTGATCCTGGACGAATCGGTGCTCTTGAGACGGACGATCAATGATCGCTCTAAGGAAGAGGCCTGAGCGGTGTTATTCTCGCATACCGTGCTGTTGTTAACTCGCTTGCAGACCTTGCTGGTGGACTGAAAGCTGGAAACCCCGCTGGACTGGCCCGGCAAAATCTCCTCATCTTTGACGCCTGCCGCCTTCAGAGCATCGATTACCCTGCCCATCTTCTCCTGGACAGCCGCCTGGGCTTGTGTCATATTATTAACGTTGCTCTCCACAGAGATGGAGACAGTCGCCGTATCCGCAGGAACTGTCACTGTTCCCTCGCCCACAATGGTCAAAGTGGGATTAGTGCCCACTGCCATCGCTGGGTGCAGGGCAGTGATCATGATGCCAAATATCAGAACTAACCACTTCATTTTTAATCCCCAATAGGCGATAGTTTCCAAAGATATTAAGGGATCGCTTGGCGAATGAGGACTTCGAAGGATGGTTTTTGGAGGTTCCTCGCTGTTTCGCGTGGGTAATAGAATAATCGAGTCCTCTGTGAGTCCTCCGTGCGCTCTGTGTCTCTGTGGTGGTAGTCCGTAAACCATTGGTTATAACCAGTGGCTAACGACGTTTTCACCACAGAGACACAGAGTTCACAGAGAACGCACAGAGCGACTAACTAACAACTGGAAAAACATAGTAACCTGGGGTTAGCAACTGGAAATAGCGAAGAGCCTTTTTGGAGAATGGGTCTTTTGCCTTTGATTCAGCAAAATTTTATATAGATTCGAATCAAAAACATAATGCATGAATTCAGAATCAGATCAGCTAGATCCTCAATCTTATGTTCTTGCCCCAATCATGGAAGTGGCAAAGACAAAAAGCCCGAAGAAAAGGGCGCTAGGCGAGTTATTCTCCCGTGCCTTTGAGATCTACAGAGACAATCCCATTATGATTGTGCCGTCACTTATTCCCATCGCAGCACTCGTCTTGGGTATGGTGATCTTCGCGGGCTACATGGGGCTAATAGCAGTCTTCGGAGAAGAAGGATTCGTCGCGTTCTCGGCCCTGGCAGGAATTTTCCTGTTCATAGTACTGATGATCGTACTCTTCTTCCTGGCGGAAGGCATGACAATAGAGATGATTCGAGAGGCGTCCACAGGCAAAAAGGCCGATCTCTCCCGCGCCTGGCAGGCCACTTTAGCCAAGATGGAGCCCCTCGTCCTCACCTCCCTCCTGGCCGGCATAATTGTGGCGTTTGGATATGTGCTTTTCCTCATCCCGGGATTGATCCTGAGCTTCGCCTTCTACTTCGTTGCCCAAACGGTAATGATTGAAGGCAAATCCGGCACACAGGCCCTGAAAGAAAGCTACCGTTTTGTCGAGGCCAACCTATCCGATGCTCTGATAATAGTCCTCGCCTCCCTGGCCATCGGCGCAGTGCTTCCCACCATTCCTTTCATCGGTGCCTTGCTCTCTCTGCTCTCCCTGCCCTACATCTACGGCCTGGCCACATTGCTCTACCTGGATGGCAAAGAGGTATCCTGATCGACAAGGGATCGAGCCGTTAGGGCAAATGCCCTTCCTCGACCATCATCTTTAATTTTAGTATTCACATCGATACTGGTCATGAGCAAGATCGGAAAGGCGATAAGGCTGGAGCGTATTTTGGATCGCAAGACTCACAGAACAGTCATTGTACCCATGGATCACGGCATCTCCGTAGGCCCCATCGCCGGTCTGACGAACATGCCCGCCACGGTGGACAAGGTAGCTGAGGGCGGCGCCAATGCGGTTTTAGGGCACATGGGCCTGCCGCTGCACGGCCACCGGGGGTATGGACGCGATATCGGGTTGATCATCCATCTCTCTGCATCCAGTTCTATTGGTCCTGATCCCAATCACAAGGTTCTTGTGACTGAGGTGGAGGACGCTATAAGAATCGGCGCTGATGCGGTAAGCATTCACGTTAATGTGGGTGCAGAGGATGAAGCGGAAATGCTGCATGATTTGGGCAGAGTAGCCCGAACCTGCGATCTGTGGGGCATGCCTCTCATTGCCATGATGTATCCTCGCGGACCGAAGGTCAAGTCCGAGCACAATGTGGAGTTCGTCAAGCTTGCCGCCCGAATCGGTTCTGAGCTAGGGGCGGATATTGTCAAGACCAACTACACCGGCTCTCCTGATACCTTCAAAGAGGTTGTAGAGGGCTGCAGCGTGCCGGTAGTTATCGCCGGAGGACCCAAGATGGACACGGAAATGGACCTCTTGCAGATGGTCTATGACGCAATATCGGTCGGAGCGACCGGCGTCGCCTTCGGCAGAAACATCTTCCAGGCGAAAAATCCCACGCTTCTGGTCAAGAAGCTATGCACCGTGGTTCATATGGGCTACACGGCAGAGGAAGCGGAGAAGGTCGCACTTTAAGCGATCTTCACTATTTTATTGAAGTTTGTAAGATAATAATACAGAAATTCGACCGCAAGCTATATCCACTTCCTAGAATACATTAGAATGCATGAAGTCCATAGCACTCCTTCTACTGGCCTTTTTCCTGGTAACCATTCCGTCCGTCGTAAGCCAGGATCAGGATGCCAATTATTGGCTTATTCAGACCCAGAGCGATTACAACAACAAATCCTACTCCCTGGCTTTGCAGGACATCGATGAATACCTGGATCTGAACTCCAGCGATACCTGGGCCTGGAGCTTCAAAGCCAATATTCTCCGCATTATGAAAAGATACAGTGAAGCCGTAGACAGCTTTGACCAGCTCATCCTCCTGGACGGCTCCAATGCAGAGGCTTACAATGACCGGGCCCTGGTCCTTTCCGGTGGCATGAGGCAACATGATGAGGCCTTAAATTCACTGGAGACAGCCTTGCAGATCAACCCCAAAAATGCCAATTATTGGTTTAATAAAGGCATGATATTGGAGGAAACGGAACGATCTGAGGAGGCATTGGAGGCCTACAGCCAGGCCTCTGCCTTAAACCCGTCACTTGATATGGCCTGGTATCGGCAAGGTCTGATCTTGGCTATGCAGGGTAGTTTCAACGAGTCCATTCCTCTGCTGGACAAGGCGATTGAACTCAATTCCAAGAACGCTGATGCCTGGAACACCAAAGGATTGGTTTTAATGGAGTTGAATTCTGCGGAGAAGGCGCAAAGCTGCTTTAAGAAGGCTGTGGCTTTGGAACCGTCCAACCGAATTTTCCAGGACAATCTGCAAAAGGCGCAAGAAGGAATGGAAAGGATGCCCGAGAAGACGATAAATTTTGAACGTAAGCCATGATCACCAATTTTTTTTAACTTGTAGGATCGCGAAGTACGAAGTGTGAAGTCCCCATCCTTTAGGGCGGGGAGCGTTCACTCTAAATCTAAGGAATTGTGAAGTACACAGCGCAGCCTTTGTCCACAATCGATTCTATCCACATTCTTCCCCCATGGACCTCGATAATCCTCCTGGAGAGGGCCAGTCCCGCATGGGTTTTATCCTCCTCGCTGCCCCTGTAAAATAACCGGAATATATCTTTTTGCATTACCGGATCTATGCCCTTGCCGTCATCCTTGACAAAAAATACGGTCTCGCCATCTTTGACCTGATATCCGATTTCGATCTGTAGCGGCCCAGTATTACCTGCATACCGGATACAATTCTCGATCAGATTCACCAGGACATCCACAATCCTGGGACGATCCACGTTCACCAGGGGAAAATCATTGGCTACGGTGATCCTGGCTTTGATGGTGCTGATCTTATCTGCTGCCAGACTCAAGGCTTCCCGAACAATCTCGCCATAGAGAACCAATTCTCTGGTATTCGATAGCTTTCCAATGCTCGATATGTCCAGGGCCCTGACCAAAAGGGTCTCCATTCTCTCAACGGCATCTCCGACCAGACCCAGATCTATTTCAATCCTCTGCCGGCCGCCGGTTGCGATATCCTTCTTGAGATAACCAAGAAATCCCTTGATGGTCACCAGGGGCAAAATGAGGTCATGAGAGATGGCATAGACCAGCTGTTCAATCTCATCATACCTCACCTTCAACTCCAAGGTTCTCTCTTGGACCTTCTTCTCCAGATTGTTCTGGGCTAAGAGAAGTTCTTCTTCCGATTTTTTGCGCTCGATGGCGTAGCTGATGGAACGGCGGAGCAGTCTGTCGTCCACTTCTCCTTTCACCAGATAGTCCCCTGCGCCTTCCCGGACCGCTTTCACAGCCAGCTCTCGATCGCTCAGGCCGGTTAATATCAGTATGGGTATTTTGGGTGTTTTTTTATGAATTTTGTAGAACGTATCCAAACCAACGCTGTCTGGCAAATTCAAATCCAGGAGCACGGCGTCCACATCTACAACGGTCAGGAATTCAAGCCCCGAAAAAAGACTATTTTTCATAGTCAAATCAAACATTACAGAGGAAACGCCGTCTTCTGTGCCTGATACATCCCGTAAATACTCCCTGATCAGCCTTGCATCTGCATCATTATCTTCAATTAGAAGAATTTTAATGGTATTACGGCTCACGTATCTCATCTCTTTGGGGCAATCTGGTCGTCTCGAACCAGAATCTCTTTATGGAATTCATCATTTCTACGAACCTATCCAGTTCCAGCGGTTTGACCATATAACAATTGGCTTGCATCTGGTATGAGTACAAAATGTCGCTCTCTGAATCTGAGGTGGTCAAGATCGCCACGGGAATATGTTTGATCAACGCATCACTTTTAATCTCCCTGAGCACCTCGCGTCCGTCTTTTTTGGGCAGATTAAGGTCGAGTAATATAAAGTCGGGGCTCCTCGCCTGGGCATGAATTCCCTCTTTATGCAAAAAGGCCATCGCTTCCATTCCGTCTCTGGCAATGCTAAGATTGATGCAAATTTTTCCGTCTCTGAGCGCCAGCTCGGTCAGACGCGCATCAGCCGGGTTATCTTCTACCAGTAGAATATCCATTTTGTCCCACGTTGTCCTTTGCAAGATCTCTCAGGCGTTTTTCGCATCCACTGGCAGAGTGAAGTTGAATGTGGAGCCTTTCCCCGATTGAGATTCCACCCAGATGTGACCCTCGTGTCGCTCCACTATCTTTTTGGCAATGGCCAGGCCAATGCCAGTGCCCGCGTACTCCTCACAGGTATGGAGACGTTGAAATATCTCGAATATGCGATCCTTGTATTGGGGGTCAATTCCGATGCCGTTGTCCCGAACGGAAAAAATCCAATCATTTCCCTTCCGAGCGGCGGATATCTCCACCCGGGGTGCTTCTTCTCCATGAAATTTTAGGGCATTCCCTATCAGATTTTGAAATAGTTGAGTCATTTGCGGTTCATCTGCAATGATTGATGGCATTTCACCGTATATAATTGTGCCTCTTGTATCCTCCAGAACATACTGGATATTTTGCATTGCTCTTTGTATGGCATCCTCAATTTTCATTATGTTTGGCGGCTCTTTCCTCGTGTTTACTCTTGAATATGCCAGTAGATCGTTAATGAGCTGCTGCATTCGTTTCGTTCCGCTGACGATAAAGCCTATGAACTCGTCCGCATCCTGATCTAGCTTTCCTTGATAACGTTTCTCCAGAAGCTGTACAAAGCGGGTTATGGTGCGAAGCGGCTCTTGCAGATCGTGGGAGGCGACATAGGCGAACTGCGCCAGGTCGGCGTTGGACCTGGCCAGATCTTCCGAATTCTTGACCAGTGCCTGCTCGGCACGCTTGCGCTCGGTGATGTCCTGCAACTGCTCGACAATGAATTCTACTCCCCCTTCGTCATTCAATACGGGGTTAGATCGGCAGTCCAGATAAACTCCGTATTCGGGCAGA